>JANRKQ010000172.1:0-43031 GCA_033763395.1 Myxococcaceae bacterium | reverse complement strand
CACGGCGGGCAGCCCGAAGGCGGGATCTTTGCCCGGCAGGCCCTCGAGCGTCGGCGTGCCGCCGTTGGGCTCGAGGCACATGAGGCGGCCGGGGTGCACCACGCCACGGCCGATCTCGATGCCGCGCAGCTTCACCCGGTACTCGGTGCCATCAAGGCGCAGGTTGTCCTTGAGGTGCACCGACGGCAGCACCAGGCCCAGCTCGGTCGCCAGCTGCTTGCGCAGCGCCGTCACCCGGCCCGGCAGCTCGCCGCCCTTGTCGACGTCGATGTAGGGCAGCAGCGAGAAGCCCACCTCGAGCTCGAGGGTGTCGAGCGCCAGCAGATCCTGGATCTTCTGCTCGCCCCTGCTCGCGTCGTCGGCCTTCTTCGGCGCCAGCTTCGCCTCGGCCTGCTGCTTCTCGGTGCGGCGCGACATCACCCAGGCCCCCACGGCCAGCGGGGCGAAGGCGAAGGCGGGCAGGCCCGGGAGCAGGGCCAGGAGGCCCAGCACCATGGCCGAGTACTTGAGCGCGCGCGGGCTGCCGAAGATCTGCCCACCCACCTGGGTGCCGAGGTCTGCGCCTTCCGAGCGCGTCACCAGCACGCCGGCGGCGGTCGAGACGAGCAGCGCCGGCATCTGGCTGATCAGCCCGTCGCCGATGGTGAGCACCGTGTAGGTCTCGATCGCGCGGCCGAAGCCCAGGTGATCGCGCAGCACGCCCGCCATCAGCCCGCCGACGATGTTGATGCCGGTGATGATGAGGCCGGCGATGGCGTCGCCGCGCACGAACTTGCTGGCGCCGTCCATCGCGCCGAAGAACTCGGTCTCGCGGGCGAGCGATTGACGCCGCTCCCGGGCCTGCTTGTCGTCGATGACGCCAGCGGCGAGATCGGCGTCGATCGACATCTGCTTGCCGGGCAGGGCGTCGAGGGTGAAGCGCGCCGCCACTTCCGAGACGCGGCCCGAGCCCTTGGTGATGACGGTGAAGTTCACCACCAGGAGGATGAGGAAGATGACGGCGCCGACGATGAGGCTGCCGCCGACGGCGAAGCGCCCGAAGGCCTCGACGACGTGGCCCGCCGCGCCCGGCCCAGAGCCGCCCTCGAGGAGGATGAGGCGCGTCGTCGCCACGTTGAGCGAGAGCCGGAAGAGCGTGGTGATGAGGAGCAGCGACGGGAAGACCGAGAACTCCATGGCCTTCTGCAGCCCGAGCGAGACGAGCAGCATCATCACCGAGAGGGCGATGTTGAGGGCGAGCAGCCCATCGAGCACCGGCGCCGGGAGTGGCACGATGAGGATCGCGAGCACGCCGAGCACGGACAGCGCGAGAATGGCCTCGGGCGGAACCCGCTGCGACGACGCGGCGACGGCGCTCACAGCCGCACCTCATGGCTGCTCGCCGCCGTCTTGCCGGTGATGCGGTAGACGAACGCGAGCACCGCCGCCACGGCCTTGAACGTGTCGCGGGGCACCTGGCCGCCTGTCTTCACCTTCCGGTACAGGAGCCGCGCGAGCGGAATGTCCTGCACGATGGGAATGCCCGCGCTCCGGGCTGCCTCACGCATCGCCTCGGCCAGCACGCCCTTGCCCTTGGCGATCACCCGGGGCGCGGCGTCTTCGTCCTTGCGGTAGCGCACGGCGATGGCGATGTGCGTCGGGTTGACGATGAGCGCGTCGGCCCGCTTCGTCTCGGCGATGGCGTTGCGCTTGACGAGCTCGCGGTGCTTGCGCTTCCGCGCGCCGCGCAGCATCGGGTCGCCTTCGTCCTCCTTCATCTCTCGTTTGAGTTCGTCGCGGGTCATCATGTGCTTCTTCCGGTAGCGCCAACGCATCAGTGCAAAGTCGGCACCAGCGAAGAGCGCGAACAGAAGCAGCAGCCGGACGAGGGCCTTCGAGAGCGGCGCGAGGAGGCCATCGAGCTGCGCGGCCGGCTGGGCCTGGAGCAGCTTCGGCAGCGTCAGGAACTCGTCGTGAAACGAGGTCCACAGCACCCCACCCACTGCCACGAGCTTGACGATGGAGATCGCCAGGTCCTGCAGGAAGTCCTTCGACACGAAGTGTGTGAGGCGTTCAGGGCTGAAGAGGCGCTCGAAGTCGGGGGCGGCCTTGTCTTCCCAGACGTGTGCGCGCGTCTGCGCGAAGGTGAGGACGAGGCCCGCGACGGCCACCACGGTGACGATGGCCGCGACCGGCAACACGAGGGGCGCGAGCAGCGACGGGAGCGTCGAGAAGGGCGCGGTCGGGGCGAGGCGAAGGGCCTCTCCGATGAGCGTCTGCAGCGCGCGCTTGAGGGCCGGGGCGAGCGACACGAGCACCAGCGAGCCGACGATGAAGCCGCCGAGCATGACGACCTCGCGGGACAACGCGATGTCGCCCTCTTCGAAGGCCTGGGCGAGGCGCCGCTCACTGGGCTCTTCGGTGCGCTGCTCCTGATCGTCGTCGCCCTCGGAGGCCATGGCGCGTCAGCTCCGGGTGAAGATGCGGGTGGCGGCGTCGGCGCACATGCGCGCGGCGTCGGGGGCGATGAAGAAGACGGCCAGCACGCCCGAGGCGATCGACACGGCGAAGCCGAGGTTCTGGAGCGAGAGCTGAGGCGTGGTGCGGCCGAGCGCGCCCAGCGCGGCGTACCCGAGAATGGCGGCGGCGAAGAGCGGGAAGGCCACCCGCACCGACAGCGTCACCCCGAAGATGAGCTGCTGCGTCATCGCGCTCGCGAGGCCCGGCACGTCGATGGTGCCGCCCGGAGGCACCTCGCGCACCGAGCGCACGAGCCAGGCGATGCACTCTTCGGGCAGGTGGAAGACGAGCGCCGCGCCGAGCGCCAGCGCCATGAAGAGCTCGCCGAGCGTCGACGACTCCGAGTTGCTGTGCGGGTTCAGCATCTGCCCGAAGCCGAAGCCCATGGCGTTCGCAGCGACCTGACCGCCGGCCTGCGCGGCGTCGATCAGCACCTTCGACGAGAGCCCCGCGGCCAGCCCGAGCGCGAGCTCTGACGCCACGAGCGCGCCGAGGCCGACGAAGTCCGCCGGCACCGGCACGCGCGGGGCTCCTGCCGCGAGGAACGTCACCATCGACAGCACGCCGATGAGCGCCGCGCGCACCCGCATCGGCACCGTGTGGGAGCCCAGAATGGGGGCGACGCCCAACAGCGACGCCGTGCGGGTGAGCACCAACGCGAACCCGAGCACCACCGGCAGGGGCAGGTCCACGACGTCAGAACCCCCGGTCGGCGAGCCGCTCGATGGCGGAGCGCAGGAAGGCCGACAGGCGCTCCATCATCCACCCGCCGCTCAGCATCACCACCAGCACCACCGTCAACAGGCGCGGCACGGCGCCGACGGCGGGCTCCTGCACCTGGGTGACGCTCTGCAGCACCCCCACCACGAGGCTCACCACCAGCAGCACGCCGAACAGCGGGCCGGCGACGATGCCCAGCAGCATCAAGCTCTCGCGGAACAGCGCGGGCAGGGCGTCGGGGCTCACGCGAAGCTCCGCACCAGCGACTGCACCAGCAGGTGCCAGCCATCGGCGAGCAGGAAGATGCCCACCTTGAGCGGCAGTGACACGAGCGTCGGCGGCACCATCATGAGCCCGAGCGCCATCAAGATGGCCGAGATGAGGAGGTCGACCACGAGCAGTGGGATGAAGAGGAACAGCCCCATGCGGAACGCGGTGGTGAGCTCCGACACCATGAAGGCGGGCACTGCGATCGTGAGCGGCACGTCATCGGCGCGGGTGGGGCGCGCGGTGCCCGACAGCTCGTAGAACAGCCGCAGATCGTCCGGCCGCGTCTGCCTCAGCAGGAACTGGAGCACCGGCGCGCTCCCGCGCTCGTAGGCTTCTTTTCCCGAGATCTGATCGTCGAGGTAGGGGCCGATCGCCTCGGCGTGCACCTTCGTGAAGGTGGGCGCCATCACGAACGCGGTGAGCGCCAGCGACAGGGCCATCACCACCTGGTTCGGCGGGAGCTGCGGCGTGCCGAGCGCCTGCCGCAGGAACGACATCACGATGATGATGCGCGTGAAGCTGGTGATGGCGATGAGCGCCCCGGTGGCGAACGAGAGCGCCGTCAGCAGCAGGAACAGCTTCACCGCCGACGAGCCGCCACCGAGCGACAGCTGGAGGGGCGCGTCGGAAGCGCCCAGCACCAGGAACGTCATGGCACGACGCTCCGCTGCCCGAGCGCGAGCTTGGCGCGCAGCTCCTGATCCTCGAGGGTGTCGCGCAGGGCCTCGTCGAACGACGCGGGCGGCTTCGGCACGCGGCCGAAGAGGCGGTCGAAGAACGACATGCGGGGTGCGTCGGGCACGCCATGCAGCGTGACGGGCGCGGGCACGACGAAGGGCTGCGGCTCGGGTGACGGGCGGGTCGACAGCACTGAGATGCCCGCCTCCGACACGCCGAGCACCAGGCGCTCACCCATGACGTCGGCGATGACGAGCGAGCGCTTCGGTCCCAACGGGGCGGACTCGACGAGCGTGATCGATCGACCGAGTGAGCGGCGGCGGCGGGTCAGCGCGAAGGCGAGCGCGCCGAGGGCGAGGAGCGCGAAGAGCGGCGCCGCGAGCGTCGACGCAGGCACTTCGGTCTGAAGCACCGCCGGGTTCGTGCCGATGCTCTGCGTGAAGGCGGCGGCGACGACGGTGTCGGCCGCCGACGGAGGGGCAGGCGGCGGTGGGTTGGCGGCGGAGCCCTCCTCGGCGGCCGAGGGAGTCGCGGTGACGATGAGCGACGAGAGCGCAGAGTGCATGGTGGTCCCTCCCCGGGACGGACGAAGAAACGACGACGTCAGCGGAGGCGGGCGATGCGCTCGCTCTTGCTCACGATGTCGGTGATGCGAATGCCGAACTTGTCGTTGACGACGACGGCCTCGCCGCGGGCGATCAGCCGATCGTTCACGACGATGTCGAGCGGCTCACCGGCGATCTTGTCGAGCTCGATCACGCTGCCCGGCGAGAGCGCGAGCAGCTCTTGAATCGACATGCGCGAGCGGCCGAGCTCGACGGTGACGTCGAGCGGCACGTCGAGGAGCAGGTCGAGCCTGCGGGTCGAGACGTCGTTCTCCTGGCTGGCGGCTTCTGACATGGCGTGGGAGCTCCTTCAGGCGGCTTTGCGGGAATCGGGTGGCTCGACGTCGAACGGGCGGCGCAGCTCGGCCACGGGGCCGGAGTCGAGCTCGAGGGCCAGTGCGCCACCCACCACCTTCGGCTGACCGGTGAACTTGGCCTTGCCCTGCACGAAGATCGGCAACGAGGCGCCCTCGCTGGTGCCGAGCATCACCACGCCGCCCGGCTCGAGATCGAGGATCTGCCGCACCGTCAGCGTGGACTTGCCGAGCAGCGCGGTCAGGTGCACCTCGACCTGGTTGATCTCGTCGCGGAGCGCGTTCACGAAGCGCTCGTCGCTCGTGTTGTTGAGCTTCGGCGGCGACATGAGCGCCTTCTTCGCCGGCTCGATCGCGGTGTAGGGCAGGGCGAGCTGAATGACGCCGCGAATGGCGCCCTCGAGCTCGAAGCTGCACAGCACCGCGGCCTCATTGCCGGGCGAGATGACGGCGAGCCGCGGGTCGGTCTCGAAGCGCATCACCTCGGGCTTGAACGGCAGCACCGGCCCCCAGGCGAACTGCATCGCGTCGGTGAAGACGGCGAGGAGGCGGCGCAGCACGTTGCGCTCGACGATGGTGAAGTCGCGGCGCGTCGCGCCCTCGGCGTTGGGAGCGGCCTCGTCGGTGCGGCCGCGCTTGTCTCCGAGCGCCGCGGCGATCATCGCGTCAGCGAGGCCCGGCTCGAGCACCAGGAGCCCCTGCGCGCCCGCCTTGCCGAGCGAGAGCACGGTGACGGTCGCCGGCGGCGCGAGGATCGAGTTGAAGTCACCGAACCGGAGCAGCGACGCCGGCCCCGAGGTGACGCGCACGGTGAGGCGCGTGCGGCCCGCGATGCCCATGCCGAACTGGGTGGCGATCTGCTCGTTGATCGCGTCCAGCGTCGGCATCTGCCGGTGGATGACGCGATCCTGGCTGGTGAGATCGTAGTTGACCGCGGTGCCGCGGTTCTTCGGCTGCTCGGGCGCGACGCGGCCGTCCTGAATGGCCGTCATCAGCGCATTGATCTCATCTGGATTCAGCAACGGGCCGGCCATCGACGCACCTTTCCGCTCACTGCACGACGAAGTCTGAGATGTAGAGGCTGCGCACGCGCGCCTCGGGGACGAGATCGCGCAGCTTCATCTGCAGCGCGTCCTTGGTGCGGCCCAGCCCCTCGGCGCCCTGGAGCTCCTCGAGGGTGCGATCGGACAGGTAGCTGATGAAGGCGTCGCGAACGCGCGGCATGTGCGCGGTGAGCGAGTCCTTGTCCGAGTCGGCGAACACCTCGACGTCGAACGACATGCGGGCGTACCGATCGATCTCGGGGTTGCGCAGGTGAATGACGAAGTCCGAGATCTTCACCAGCGGGCCCAGCCCACCAGTCGCCGCCTTGGCGCCCGCGCCGTCCTTCTTCTCGTCCTTTGCTTCGGCCTTCTCTTCCTTCTTCTCGGGCTTCTTCTCTTCCTTCTTCTCGGGCGCGGCGGCTTCGTGCTCTTCGCCAGCCGCCCCTTCGTCGTGCTTCTCGGCGGCGGCCTCTTCGGCGTGCTCGGGCGGGTGGGACTGCTTGCGCAGCTGCATCACCAGCACGGCCATCACGCCGACGAGCAGCAGGCTGTTGAGGCCGACGAAGATCGGGAGCAGCTTCCCCGACTTGCCCCCGGGCGGTGGGGGCGGCGTGTCTTTCTTCGCGTCCTTCTCCTCGCTCATGCCCCCGGGCCAACGCAACGCGCATGCCTCTGACGCGTCACGGAACTGGCTGCGCAACCATATGAATCGACTGGTGCTTTGGGCGATTCAGCGGGTCCGTTCGAGCACCCCGCCGGGTGCGTGGCGACCCCGGGGCGCGAAACGACCCCAGCGGCGAAGGTCACGGCTCTGGCGAGGCGCTGCGGGGGTCGGCCGGAGGCACCTCGAGCACGATCTCGATGCGACGGTTCATCTCGCGGTGATCGGTCGTGTCGTTTGGGACCAGCGGGCGCTGCGAGCCATGTCCCGCCGCCATCAGCCGCGCCGCCTCGATGCCGTGCGCCTGCTCGAGGTACGACACCACCGTCGCGGCGCGCGAGGCCGAGAGCTCCCAGTTGCTGCGAAAGCGCGTCGTCTTGATCGGCTCGTCGTCGGTGTGCCCCTCGACACGGATGTTCATCTTCGACTCGGCGACCTCGGCGGCGATGGCGTCGAGCACGGCGATCGACTCGGGCCGGAGCGACGCCGAGGCCGGGTCGAAGAAGCGCTGCGCGGCCAGGCGCAGGCGCAGCTTCCCGTGCTGGAGCTCGAAGGTGATGTTGGGGTTCTTCGGCCGCTCCATGAGGAAGGGCTTGAGGGCCTTCTCGAGCTTCTTGCGTTGCTGCTCGAGGACCTTGCGGTCGACGGGGTTGTTGAACGGCTGCGCGCCCATGTTGGTGACGCAGCCGCCTTCGGTCGGTGGGCCCTTGAAGATCGAGAGCTTCGTGATGCCGCCCTCACCCTTGAAGTTGAGGGCCCAGCGCATCGACTCGGTCGTCTCTGCCAGCTTGTTGTTGTCCACCTTGCTCGAGGCGTAGAGCACGACGAAGAGCGCGAAGAGCAGCGTCACCAGGTCGGCGTACGAGATCACCCACCGTTCATGGTTCTCGTGCTCTTCATGCTTGTGCTTCTTCGCCATGGCGGCGCCTCACTTCTTCTCGGCCGACTTCATGTGCTTGGCGTGGTGCCCGCCGAAGCTCTTGAGCTTCTCTTCGAGGATGCGCGGGTTGAGGCCTTCTTGAATCGCGAGCACGCCCTCAGCGATGAGCGTCTTGCGCTCCTTTTCGATGTGGATCTTCCGCTTGATCTTGTTCGAGAGCGGCAGGGCCATCAGGTTGGCGACGCCGACGCCGTACACCGTGGCGACGAAGGCGACGGCGATGCCGGGGCCGAGCGCGCCGGGGTTGTCGAGGTTCTCCATCACGTGGATGAGGCCGAGCACGGCGCCGAGCACGCCGACGGTGGGGCACAGCGCGCCGAAGTCGCCCCAGAACTTCGCCTGCACGTTGCCCTCTTCGGCTTCGATCTCGATCTCGGTCTCGAGGGTGCCGCGCGCCACCGACGCCTCGACGCCGTCGACGAGGAAGCCGAGCGCGCGCTTCATGAACGGGTCCTTCACCTCGGCCAGCTTGCCTTCGAGCGCCAGCACGCCGTCACGCCGCGCGATGGTCGCGAGCTCGACGAGCTGGGTGATGAGCGGCACGATGTCCGATGGCTTCTCCTGGAGCGCGAGCTTGAGGCCCTTCACGCCGCCGATCACCTCGCCGAGCGGGTACGACACCATCACCGCGCCGATGGTGCCGCCGACCACGATGAGGAAGGCCGTGAGCTGCAACAGCGAGCCGGCGTGACCGCCCTCGAGCTTCTGGCCGAGGAGGATCATGCCGATGCCAAAGAGGATTCCGGGGATCGTCGTCTTATCCATAGCGCACGTCTCCGCTGACGACGGGCACGGTGCTCTGCCGTCGGAACGACGCGATGCGGTCGACGATGTCGGGCAGGCCCTCTTTCACCATGAGCCGCTGGCCCGAGGTCATCGTCAACACGGTGTCGGGGGTCTGCTCGGCGAAGACCAGCAGGTCCTCGTTCACTGCTACGCGCTGGCCATCGAGCCGGGTCAAGATGATCACCTCACGCACCTCGTCTCTTTCCGTCTCGACACGCGGCGCGGCGTTCTTCAAGGCGCGTCAGGGGTTTGACGCACCGGCGCCGGCCGTTCCACCAGGGGAAGGGCCGGCGCGGTGACGTCACGATGGCTTCAGCGGCTTACCGCTTCAGCTGCATGAGCTCGCCGAGCAGCTGGTCGGCGGTGGTGATCGTCTTCGAGTTGGCCTGGAAGCCACGCTGCGCGGCGATCATCTTCACGAACTCGTTGGCGAGGTCGACGTTCGACTGCTCGAGCGCGCCCGCGGTGATGGTGGCGCGGCCGCCCTCGGCCGGAGCGCCGATGGTGGGCTGGCCGGACTCGCGGGACTCGACCAGCAGGTTGCCGCCCACGCGGTTGAGCTTGTCGATGGCCTCGAAGTCGGCGACCGCGACCTGGCCGAGCACGCGGGTGCGGCCGTTGGTGAACGCACCCACCACTTCGCCCTTGTTGTTGATCTGAATCGACGCGAGCGTGCCTGCCGCGTTGCCGTTCTGGCTCACGAAGGTGGTCTCGTTCCGGTTTCCACCGATGTTCTGCACGATGCCCTCGACGCCCGTGCCGCCGTTGGCGATGTCGTCACCGAAGTTGAAGCTGAGGGGCTGTGGGTTGACGGCGTTGAGCGGGTTGAAGTTCGAGGTCTGCGTCGCCGTGTCGAGCCGGCCCTGGGTGTCGAACGTCATGGTGCCACTGGCGATTTCGGCCGGAGCACCCGCGGTACCGCCCGACAGGGTGGCGCCGTCCTTCACCATTGCGCGCCACTCCCACGCACCGGTGCCGGTGCGGTTGTAATAGACGGTCACGTCGTGCGACTGGCCGAGCGAGTCGTAGATCGTCACCGAGCTGTTGAAGTTCGACGTGTTCGTCGGGTCCGCCGGGTCGAAGGTGCGGATCTGCGCCAGAGGGTCCAGCTTCGCGCGCACCTTGATCTCGCCGGTCGCGACCGCCAATGCGTTCGACGCGCCGACCTGAAGATCACCGAGCGAGCCCTGGATGACGCCCGTCTCGTCAGCCGTGTAGCCCTGCAGCCGCAGCCCATCGAGGTTCACCAGAAAGCCGTTGTTGTCGATGGTGAACTGCCCGGCGCGCGTGAAGTACTGCCCTGAGCCTCCGACGCCGCCGCCGGAGCCGTTGAAGTTCCCGCGCAGCACGAAGAAGCCGTTGCCCTGGAGGGCGAGGTCGGTCGCGACGCCGGTGTTGGCGAGCGCGCCCTGGCTGATGATGCGCTGAATTGCCTGCAGGTTCGTGCCGAGACCAATCTGGCCACCACCCGGCGCGCCGATGACCTGCTGCAGCAGGGCATCCTGGAAGGCCGCGCGCGAGGCCTTGAAGCCGATGGTGTTCGCGTTGGCGATGTTGTCGCCAATGACGTTGAGATCCTGGCTGTTGGCGTTGAGGCCAGACGTACCGGTGGTGAGCGACGTGAGCAGCGACATGACTTCCCCTCCTCAGGTGGTGGTGGCGGTGGACTTCGGCTCGTTGACTTCGAGAACGTCCGAGAGCCGAACCCGGACGCCATTGACGACAAGCTGTGGGACCCCATCGGCGAAGGACACGCCCGTGGCGCGACCCCGGCCCTGGGTGGTGACGTCGACGGACTTGCCCTGCGTGTCCGCCGCGGTGAAGGTGACGGTGTAGCTGCCTGGGCGCATCGGGTTGCCGTTGCTGTCTCGGCCGTCCCACGGAACGCTCAGCGGGCCGGCGCCGCGCGCTCCCTCGACCGTGATCGAGCGCACCACCTTGCCGTTCTCGTCCTTGATGATGGCGCTCACCTTGGCCGCGTCACCGCTCAGGCGCGCGTTGAGCTCGGCTCCGCCCGACGTGCCGATGACGACCTGGTCCGAAGTGAACGTGATGTCCCGGCCGACGAGGTTCGCCACGTTCGTCTGGTTGCTCGACGCCTGCGCGAGCAGCAGCGACTCGAGGGTCGAGTTCATCTGCGACTGCTGCTCGACGGTGGCGAACTGAGCGAGCTGCGCGATGAACGCCTGGTTGTCGACCGGCGAGAGCGGATCCTGGTTCGACAGCTGGGTGACGAGGAGCTTGAGGAACTCGTCCTTGCCGAGGCGGCTCGAGCCCTGAGGTGTGAGGGACGACGGCGGGGCACCTGCTGACGAGAGTCCTTCGATGGCGGTGGGCATGTGCGTTCCTCTAGGCCTTCACGGAGAGCCGGCCGTCGCTGCGGGTGCTCGAAGCGCTCACGGCGCGGAGCGGGGCGCGACGAGGCCCGAAGTCGCGCTCCTCTGGGGCCTCGTAGCGTTCACGCCGCCCGCCGGAGTCGGACTGGCCGAGATCGAAGTGCCCCAGCGCGAGGCCCTCGTTCGCCAGCGCCACGCGCAGCTCGCCCTGGCGTGACTCGATGAGTGAGGCGGCTGGCCCGGTCGCCCGGATGTCGGTGACGCCGTCCTGGACGCGCACCTGCAGGGCCAGCGAGCCCTGATCGGCCGTCTCGACGTTCACGCGCGCGAGCGTGGGCAGGACGACGACGCGCAATGATGGATCTTCGAGCATCGCCGGGGTCACGTTTGGAACCGGAGGTGCGGCGCTGGCGGCCTCGACGCGGCTCTGCGGTACCGGTTCGAGCGGGAGCGGGCCCGTCACCGGCTTTGCGAGCGCCGCGAGCTCGTCGCGTTCCTTGCGCTCGGGGTCGCGCTTCACGTCGGCGCTCCCGAGCACGGCGACATCGCTGGCCGGGGACTCTGGCTTCGCGCGACGAGGGTCGGCCGGGGGCGCGGCGCGCTGGGCGGCCAGCTCGAGAACGGCGGGGGCCTTCGGATTCATCGACGTCGCCGAGACGTCAGCCACGCCTGAACGCTCGGAAGCTCCGTCGCGTCCCTTCAGATCATCGCGCTTCGTGCCGAAGTCCTCCGTGGCAGGCGGAGGCGGGGAGGCCTTCGCCGCGACCACGGAGATCGTGGGGGGGAGCTGGGACTGCAGGGCGATCGGGCTCGATGGCTCGGACGCAGGCAGAGGAGCATCGTCGTCGCGCCGGGGTTGCGGCATCGGGATGAGCCGGCCGCGGGGAGGCGCGCCGTCGACTGAACGCTCGTCGAACGGGGCGAGGGTCGTCGAGGTCAGGGGCGGAACGGGTGGAGCGCCTGGCGTCGCCGCATCGCGGGGCCCGCTGCTCATCTCGGGGGCGCCCTGACGCGGTGTCTGGAAGGACGGTGGCTCCACTCGACGCTCGGTGCGATCGATCGCCCGGCGTGACCGGTCTGACGTCGGCGTGCTCGAGCCGGGCTTCGCTTCCGGAACCACGGCCTCGAACCGCGCATTTCTCGTCGCCGCGACGAAGGACGGTCGATCGTTCGGTTCGACTCCGGTCGAGCGCCCCAGCGGAGTCGACTCGATCACGGAAGGAGTTGATCGGAGAACGCGCGAGGGCGGGCTCGCCGGTTCGGTCCCAGTCACTGTCGGCTGCGCGAGTTCAAGAGAACGACCCGCTTGTGGGGGCGACGCTGCGGCGGTGCGTTCAAGGTTGGGCCGAGGCGTCAGGATCGTGCGCTCGAAGCGTGTCGGCCCGGACGCGGCAGCAGGCAAAGTGGGAGCTGATGCGCGGCCAGGCACTGCTGAAGGAATGGCGGCCTCGGAGCGTGCTGCCCCTCGTTCAACGACTGAGGGACCGGGCGCCGGCACGGGGCTGTGTCCCGGTGAAGGAATGGCACGCTCGGAGCGTGTCGAGCTCGCGGTGGACTCTATGATCCGCGGCCTGTCCTGGCGGAATGGGGCGGGCGTGCCCGGAGCCTCGAGTTGAATTCGCCCTGCCGGCGAGCTCGTGGTCGTCACTGGCGCGACACGAGCGGCGTCGGGGTCGGCGTTCGAGCGTCCTGTCTGCGTGGGACCGAGACTCTTCGACGGTGGCGCAGGAGGGGCCGCCGGCGATTCCACGATCACGAGCGGGTTTGCCACGCGCTCGGTCGGTCGAGCCATGCCTGGAGCCTCGAGCTGGCTCGTTGTCGCAGTCAGTGCACCGGTGCTGGGCGCCGCGTCGAACGGGCCGTTCTCCGAAAGCGCCTCGGCTGCGAAGTCGATCCGGCTCGAACGAGCCTCTGGCGACACGACCGCTCGCTCCACTCGTGGAGCGAAGTCGTCTGCGAGGGCGTCACGGACGACCAAGCGGGGAGCAGCCGCGAGCGATGGCACCTCCGGCGACTCGAGACTCGGCGCCGTCTGTCCTTCTGAATCCTCGAGGCGCGGGGCGTCTTCACGGCCGAACCGCTCCGCGGGTGCGACGCCCGGCTGCGCTTCCGCCACCGCGAGGGCCACAAGGGATCGCTGGGGCGACAACGGTTGTTCGGACGCGAGTGCCGCCCGCGCTGGGCCACTGACCCGTTCACCTCGACGGTCCGCCGGAACCTGAATTCGTTCACGGACCGGAGTCTCGAGCGCCGACGAGTCGAGGACGGTCAGGGTCCCCTGCGCCGCGCGACGTTCAGCGGCCTGACGCCGGTCTCCTGCGGCGGCGGTGACCGCCTGCGGCGCCTCGGCGTTGGGGAGCGCTGCGAAAGTGGCGAGGGCGTCGAGCGCCGGCTCGCCGGCCGACTTCAGCGCTGACTCCGCCTCGGCCTTCGAGGCGGGTGGGCGCGGGTTACGTGCCGCGAGCAGCTGGGCGAAGGGGCTCGACGGGCGGCCACCTCGCACGAGACTCACCCCCCGCAGCGGCGTCGCAGCCTGCTCGACGCCCTGGGCATCCGCTGGCACTCCGATGCGCAGCTTCACTTGAGCGCTCCTTTGGTGGGCGCCCCGGGCATGGTGGCCATGGTCGCGACGAGCTCCGCGGCGAGGTCGGGCTTGAGCCGGTCCATCACCGCGCCGGCCTCGGCGGGCTTCATGCGTTTGAGGAGCGCCGCGGCCAGCTTCGTGTCGGACTTCTGGAGCAACAACGCTGCGGCCTCGGGCTTCATCGACTTCATCGTCTTCGCGAGGGCGTCGAGCTCGGCGTTCTTGAGCGGGGCCGCTGGTGGAGCCGTCGGCGTCGCTGGGGCCGTCGCTCCCGCCTCAGTGCCGTTCGTGGGGCGCTTTGCGATCAGCTGCTCGAGGCGCTCGGTCTCGGTGCGCAGCTGGGCCCTGGACTCAGCGATCTCCTTCGCGAGCTTCTCCAGCGACGCACGCTCTTGATCGAGCTGCTTCTTCTCATCCTCGAGGCGCTTGCGCGCGGCGGCGAGCTCTTTGTTCGTCTTCACCAGCTCGCCACAGAGCGCCTTCTTCGACATCGACGGGGGGAGCGGCGGCTCCGCGGCCACCTCGGCCTTCGTGGGTGCCTCCGGCGGTGGTGCAGGCGGTGGGGTGAGCGGCTCGGCCGGCTTCGGGTCACCCTTCGGGGCCTCGACGACAGGGGCGCTCGGCGGAGTCGGGGCCTTCGGCTCGACCGGGCCTGCTGCCACCACGCTCGCGAACACCAGAGTCAGCACCGCTCATCTCCCGGCCTTCAGAGGCATCGGCTTCTGTGCCGATGGCTCCTTCGGCCTCAGGGCGCCGTTCAGCTGCGCCAGGGTCTGGTCGAGCGTGAAGTGCTCGGCCGGCCCCTGCTTGAGGAATGCATTGACCTGGCCAACGCACGAGAGCGCCCGGTCGACGCGCGGGTTCGAGCCCGCCTGGTACGCGCCCACCTCAATCAGATCGGCGGCTTCGCGGTACGCCGAGAGCACTTCGCGCACGGCCATCGCCGCCTCGCGATGCGTCAGCGGCGTGACGTCCGACATGCAGCGGCTCACGGACGACAGAATGTCGACGGCGGGAAAATGACCGGCGTTGGCGAGCTTGCGCGAGAGCACCACGTGCCCGTCGAGCGCGGCCTTCGCACAGTCGGTGACGGGGTCGGTCAGGTCGTCACCTTCGGCGAGCACGGTGTACAGCGCCGTGATGCTGCCCGGGCCCGAGTCGTTGCCGGCGCGCTCGACGAGCCGCGGCAGCATCGCGAACACCGACGGCGGGTAGCCCTTCGACGTTGGAGGCTCTCCTGCCGCCAGGCCGATCTCCCGCTGAGCCATGGCGACGCGCGAGAGCGAGTCCATCAACAGCATCACCTTGAGGCCGCGTGCGCGGAAGTACTCCGCGACGGCGGTGGCCGAGAGCGCCGCGCGCGCGCGGACCAGCGGAGGCTCGTCTCCGGTCGCCACGACGACGACGGAGCGCCGCAGGCCCTCGAGCCCGAGATCGCGCTCGATGAACTCTCGCACCTCGCGCCCGCGCTCGCCGATGAGCCCGACGACGATCACGTCGGCCTTCGAGTGCCGCGCCACCATGCCGAGCAGCACCGACTTCCCCACACCGGGGCCGGCCATGATGCCGAGGCGCTGGCCCTCGCCGAGGGTGAGGCAGGCGTCGAGCGCGCGCACGCCCGTCGTCATGGGCTGGGCGATGCGGCGTCGTGTCATCGCGTTCGGAGGGTTCGCCAGCAGGCGCGCCCGATCCTTCAGCAGCATCGGAGGGCCGGCGTCGATGGGCTGCAGCCGCGCGTCGACGACCCGGCCGAGCAGGGCCTCGCCGACCGGAACTTCACCCGCGTTCGCGCGCGGCACCACTGCGCAGCCCTCACAGATGCCCTCCATCTCGCCGAAGGGCACGAGCAACGCGGTCGGGCCGTTGAAGCCCACCACCTCGGCGTGAACGATTCGCCCGTGCTGCGCGCGGATCTCACACGAGGTCCCGAGGGCTACCTGGGGGAGCGACGCCTCGAGCAAGAGGCCCGTCGCGCGCACGATTCGCCCCTGCACCACGACGTCGCGGCTCCCGTCGAGGACCCGCCGAACGCGCTCGAGATCGACACCGGCCATGGGCCCCTCAGTCCTGTTGCAGCGACGCGCGCAGCTCGCGCCTCAGCTCGTCGAGCCGCGTGTCGAGCCGCGCGTCGACGCCGTGGAACTCGGACTCGACCACCACGTCTCCCGGCGACAATGTCTCATCGATCGCGAGCGTCACCGTGCCGAGCGAGAGGGAGGAGCCCGGTGAGTCCTGCAGGCGCCGGTGATCGTCCGCGCTCACCTTCACGACGATCTCTCTCGCGTCGCCCACCTTGCGGACCGCGCCACGAATCAGCGCGAAGATCGGGTCGAGGCTGGTCGCGAGCTCCCGCTCGAGGATTCGACGCGCGATGAGCACGCCGATCTCCAGCGCGTCGCTCCGGGCCTGCTCCGCGAGCCGCTGCGCCTCGAGCTTGAGCGCGTCGAGGCCGGCCTGGAGCCGCGGGGTGTGATCGATCACGACCGGGGGCGGCGGAGGCAGGGGAGACGGAGCCGGCGGCAGCGGCTCGAACGACGCGTGCATCGGCGCGCTCGGCATCGGCGACGGGGGCGGAGTGGCGGGCTGCGAGGGCGCCGCGGGCCGTGCGGGCAACCCCGGGTCGAGCGGGGCGGCCGTCCACGGCGCGAGGCGTAATCCCGGAGTGCTCGCGCGAGGGAGCGGGGTGACGTGCTGCATGAAGGCGGGCTTGCGCGCTTCGCTCACGGCGACCTCACAACATCTTGTCCGTCGGGCGGACGATCGTGATGCGACCCTTCTCGGCGGCCTCGATGGCGACCTTGGCGATCTCGCTCTGGGCGGCCTCGACCTCGGACAGCTTGACCGGCCCCATCGCCGACAGATCGTCCTCGAGCAGCTCGGCGGCGCGCGACGACATGTTGCGCAGGAACTTGTCCTTCACCTCGGGGCTGCCGCCCTTGAGGGCGACCGTCACCTGCTTCATGTCGAGATCCTTCATGAGCGTCTGCAGGTCGCGATCGGACAGGCGCGTGAGATCTTCGAAGGTGAAGAGCTTCGAGCGCAGGTCGTTCGAGAGCTGCGGGTCGTCCTTCTCGATGTTCGCGAGGATCTCGGTCTGCTGGGCGGCCGGGCTCCGGCGGAGGATCTCGAGCGCGGCGCTGCGACCGTCGACGCGGCGCATGCCCTCGGCCACCAGCGACTGCAGCTCGCTGGTGAGCGCGAGCCTGACTTCCCGGAGCACCTCGGGGGCCACGGCCTCGACGACGGCCATTCGCCGAACCACCTGGGGCCGCAGCGCGATCGGCAGGCGGTCCATCACCAGCGCGGCGCGCTCGGGCGTGAGCGAGCTCAGCACGAGGGCGATCGTCTGCGGCTGTTCCCGGGCCAGCACCATCGCCAGGGACTCGGCGTCGGCGTCGGCCACTGGCCCCAGCAGCTCTTCGGGCACGTGGCTGGGCGGCTGCGCGTCGAAGGTGCGCTTTACCGTATCGGCACCGAGCACCGCGTTGACCACCTTGCGCAGCACCTCGTCGCCCGCGAGCGCGTCGACACCAGCCTGGTTCATCGAGTCGACGAAATACTGGAGCGACTCGTTGATCGCCTCGGGGCCGGCGCGCTTCAGGTCCCGCGCGCCCAGCGCGATCTGGCGTACCTCGAACTCACCGAGGTTCTTGAAGAGCTCCGCGGCCATCTCCTGGCCGAGCGCGAGCATGAGGGCCGCCACCCGGCGCGCGCCCGGGCCGCTCTTGTCGATCCACGGCAGGGGCGGCAGCTTGGAGGCTTGGTCCTTCGTGGCTTCAGGCACGGTCGGCTCCCTGGAGTGGAGTGGGCGGGGACTTCTCGAGGTCGGCGCTCAACCAGGCGCGAATGAGGAGCAGCGCGCGGTCGCGGTCGGCGCGCACCATGGCGCGGGCGCGGTCCTTGATGTCGGCGAGCGGGTCGATGAGCACCGGCGGCTCCGGCTCTGGCGAGAGCTCGGGCTTCGGTCCCGCGCCGTCGAGCACCTGCTGCCGGGCCTCGGCGTCGCCGACCTTCTCGCCAGGCTTGAGCACCAGCTCGGCCTCGAGGGGCTTCTTGCGGCGGCGAACGAGGAAGACCACGAGCGCCAGCAGGGCCACCGCGCCGGCGCCGATGCCTCCCCACGCCCAGCCCGGGAGCTTCGCTGGCTCGGGCGCCGCCTCTGGGACGTCGGACTTGCCGAACGCCTGGCTGGTGATCTCGAACGCATCGCCGCGGGCCTCGTCGAGCCCGACGGCCTTGCGCGCCAGCTCCCCGAGGCGGGTCACCTCGGCGCCGTCGCGCGGCTTGCCGTCGACGCCGTCGACGATGATCGCCACCGACAGCCGCTGGAGCCTGGGCAGCTTCGCGAGCGTCTGCGTCGTCGTCTTCGAGATCTCGAAGTTCTTCACCTCGTCCTGGTTGTTCTGGTTCCCCTGCGAGGTGGGGTTGGGAGCCTGGGGCGGCGGCTGGAGCGGCACGTTGGCCTGCGCGCCCGCGACGCCCGCGGGGTTGGTCTGCTGCGTCGACGACGACTGCGTCACCTTGCGCTCGCTGCGCAGCGCCACGGCGTCGGGGTCGAACACCTCTGAGTTCTGGTTCACCTGCGTCGCGTCCATCGTGGCGGTGACGCGCGCGATGACCGCGCCCTGGCCGACGACGGGCTCGAGGAGCGTCACGATGCGCTGCTCGAAGTCGCGCTCGAGCTTGCGCTGGTACGAGGCCTCGGGAGAGTCCCACGCCGAGTCCGACGAGAGCACCGCGCCGCGGCCGTCGATCACCGTCACCACGTCTGGCGGCAGCCCCGGCACCGACGAGCTCACCAGGTGCCGAATGCCCGCGAGCTCCCGGTCGCCCAGGGTGCGCCCCGGCTGCAGCATCACCACCACCGTGGCCGAGGGCTTCTTGTCTTCGTCGCGGTACAGCCCCTTCTCGGCGAGGCTGACGGTCACCCTCGCGCTGCGTACGCCCGCCAGCCGACCGATGGTGCGCGCCAGCTCGCCCTCGATGGCGCGGCGCAGGTTGACGCGCTGGGTGAACTCGCTGACGCCCAGATCGCCGCGATCGAACAGCTCGAAGCCCACGCCGCCGCCGCGCGGGAGGCCAGCGGTCGCGAGCACGATGCGCGCCTCGTAGACCTTGTCACCCGGCACCGCGAGGGCCGAGCCGTTCGCCTCGGTGCGAAACGGAATGCCCGCCTGCTTCAGCACGCCTGCCGCTTCGGTGGCGTCTTCCTGGGTGAGGTTGGTGAAGGCGTATTGGTAATCGCCGCCCGCGCGCGCCATCACGCCGACCGACCCGGCCGCGAGCACGGCCACGGCGGCGCCGGCGATGAGGGCGACGCGCAGGCCCGCGGGCAACGCCGCGAGGCGGGCCGGGAGGTCCTTCAGCTGCTTGAGGAGGCTCTCCATGGCGTCACACCGTCATTCGCATCACGTCGTTGTAGGCCTCGACGAGCTTCGTGCGGACCTTCATGGCCACGCGCATCGCCACGTCGGCTTTCTCCAGCGCCAGCATCGTCTCGTGCAGGTTGCCGTCGCCGTTCGCCAGCTTCTGCGCCTCGGCGTCGGCCGCGAGCTGCAGATCGTCCACCTTCTTCACCGCTGACTCGAGCGCCTCGCTGAAGCCTTCGTCGCGGGCGCCCTGGGGCCGGTCGATCGCCGGAGTGCCGGCGGGCGACTCGATGGTGTTGACGCTCAGGGCCTTCATGCATCACCTCGCGATGTCCAGGGCGCGCTGCGCCATGCTCTTGAGCGTCTCGACCGCCGTCGCGTTGGCGTCGTAGCCACGCTGCGCCGTGATCAGGTTCACCGTCTCGTTCACCGGGTTCACGTTCGGGAAGGTGACGAACCCGTTCGGATCGGCGTCGGGGTGACCCGGCAGGTACACCTTCTTCCCCGGCGACGGATCCTCATGAATGCCCGTCACCTCGACGGACGCGGCGGTCGACGCGGCTCCCGGCTCCCCAGGCGCGAGCGGCCCTCCGTTGGCTTCGGCCAGCGACGCCTCGAAGGGCACCGCCGTGAGCACGGGATCGCGCCGGTGGTACGGCTGGCCATCGGGGCCGCGCGTCGACTCGGCGTTCGCGAGGTTGGTGGCCGCGACGTTGACGCGGGTGCGCTGCGCCGAGAGGCCAGAGCCAGCGATCTTGAGGGCCGAGAGGAAGTCCATGGGGTGCCTTTCGTGACTCAGCCGATGCCGTCGCCAGCCACGTACCGGAGGATGGCGAGCTTCTTCCCTGCGGCCCGGGTGCTGGCGCCGTAGAGCAGCGCGTTGCGCGAGAGCTCGACCATGGTGCGATCGAGATCGACGCCGTTGCCGTCGAGCCCCCCTTCACCTTCGGTCACCTTCACGAAGCGCGCGGGGCCGTCCGCGGCGGGGCCGGCCCCGTCGAGCGCGAGGTGCCCGTCACGAGGCGCCGTCGAGGGGAGCGCGGGCGTCTGGCCGGCCAGCTCCTCGGTGCGCGCCTTCATGGCTTCCGAGAAGTCGAGCTCGCGCGGCTGGTACCCGGGCGTGTCGACGTTCGCCAGGTTCCCGCCGAGCACGTTCTGCCGCGCCAGGCGCACGTCGAGGGAGGACTGAAGGCGGGCGAGCGTCGTGTCGAAGAGCTTCATGAGAAGGCCTCGGGCTGGGTGACGGGCTGGGCCGAGGGCGCGCGGGACGAGGGGCCGTTCAGCTTCTGGCGGAGCGTTCGCAGGCCGATGCCCAGGAGCCGCGCGGCGTGGGTGCGGTTGCCGTTCACCCGACGCAGGGCCTCGGCGATGGCGACGCGCTCGAGCTCGGCGAGATCGAGCGGCAGCCCTTCGGGAAAGAGGCCGCCGTCGACGCGCGGCGGCGCGAGGGCGAGCGCGGCGGCTTCGATGGTGGGCGTCCGCGAGCGGATGAGGGCGCGCTCGAGCACGTTCTCGAGCTCACGCACGTTGCCGGGGAAGTCGGCCTGCTCGAGCGCGATGAGGGCGCCCGCGCTCAGCGTCGGCGCCGGCCGGCCGAGGCGCTGGGCGGCCTTGATCGACAGCACCTGCGCGAGCCGCGAGAGATCGTCGCGCCGCTCCCGCAGGGCCGGTACCCGCAGCGGGTACACGTCGAGCCGGTAGAAGAGATCGCTGCGCAGCCGCCCCGCCTCGACGAGCTTCTCAGCGGCCTCGCTGGTGCTCGCGATGATGCGGGCCGCGTGCGGCGCCTCGAGCAGGCGGAGCAGGTGGGCCTGGTGCTCCTGAGACAGCGCGCCGATCTCGTCGAAGAGCATCGTGCCGGCCGACTGGAGCTGCACCTCGATCTGCACCACGTCGAACGTCGTCGGGTTCACCTCGACGAAGGGCTTCGCCGCGGCCTTCGAGTGCGCGTGGATGAAGCGGGCGAAGCGGCGCTTGCCGGTGCCGTGCTCTCCGCGCAGGAAGACGGTGGTCGGGCTCGCGGCGACGTCGAGGGCCGCGGCGACGGCTTCCTGCATGGAGCGGCTCTGGGCGACGAAGTCGGTCATGGCTTCTCTCCGGACGAGGACGACGAGAATTGGGCTGCTGCGGCGCGGGCCTGGGCGGCGCGCGCGAGCTCTCGCGACACCTCGACGTCTTCGGCGAGGTCGGGCAGCCGCTGGGCCAGGGGGGCAGGGGGCGCGCGGTTGACGGCGACGACCCGGCCCGGCGTCGTCGCCCGCGACAGGGCGCTCCACGCGCGAGCCCGGAAGGTGGCCGGCGGCAGCTTCTGCGAGGCGTACTCGACGATGTAGCCGGCGCGCACGACGTCACCGGCCGCGAGGTAGAGGCGCGTCACGTGCTGCAGGTGGCGGTCGAGCTCGTCGGCTGGCAGCTTTCCCGAGAGCGCCGACAGCACCGTGGCCGCGAAGGCGGGAGCCCCTGCTGCCTCAGCAGCAGCCGCCGCCGCCTGGGAGACCTCGACCCCGAACGGCCCCTCGCCGAGCCCCGCGGTCGCGAAGGCCGAGAGCGCGAGGGACACCGTCTCTTCGTCGTCCGACGCGAGCGCCGCGGCGACGGCCTTCTGGCAGAACGCGCGGGTGCGCTGGCAGATCGGCCGCTTCGCCTCGAGCTGCGCGATGAGCTGCTGCATGGCCTGGCGGTCGCGGTCGATGGCGAGATCCTGGCGGATGAGGTGCAGCCGCGCTTCGAGCTCCATCTCGGGCGGCAGGCCGGCGAGCGTCGGCGGCTTGAGCCCCAGGCAGCTCCCGGTGAGATCGCACAAGCGCAGCTCGGCCATGCGCGCCGCCGGCCCCGCCGACGTCACCTTCGCGTACCAGGCCAGCGCGCCCTCGGCGTCACCGCGCAGCATCGCCAGATCGCCCAGGCGCACCCGCGCGAGGTGGGCGTCGACGCCGCGGATCGCAGCCGTGTACAGCTCCTCGGCCTCGAAGAGGCGGCCCTCGGCCAGCAGGCACTCGGCCTTCACCGCGTCGCTGGTGCCGGGGCACGCGTCGGGAATGCCGAGCGGCTTGAGCGGCCAGGGCTGGAGCGGAACGGCGTTCGCGTCCCACGTCCACGTCACGCCGCGCAGCGTCCGCACGTCGAGGTAGAGCCCCTGCGCATCTTCGCCCACCGCGGCCCACAGCCGCCGCGTGGTGCACTCGAGCGCGACCTCGACGCGACGCTGCTGCACCTTCGGGCACAGCTGGCTCTTGTGGCGGGCCAGCGGGCGCGCCCCGCGCAGCGTGATGGTGCGCATGAGCGGGTCGACCTGTACGTCGACGCTCGCCGCGGTGCGCTCCAGCGCCACCCGCTCCACGGCCGTGGTGAAGCCCGTCGGGGGCGGGGCGCTGACGATGGCGGCGATGACGGCGGCGACGAACACGTGTGGCTCCCTCCCCGGGGAATGGCTCGACTCAGGCGGCCTGCGACTCCTTGGCGCGGCGGCGCAGCTTCTCGACGAGGGTGGTGCGCTGGAGCCCGAGCAGATCGGCGGCGGCCTTGCGGTTGCCACCCGCCTGCTGGAGCGCCGCGGCGATGTAGGTGTCCTCGAGCGTGCGCAGGAGCGCTGGCAGATCGATCGGCAGCCGGGCCGCCGTGGCGTCGGCGAGCAGCCTCTCGGGCACCGGCACCTGCAGCAGCGGCGCCTCCGAGGGGAGCGGCTCGAAGCCCGGCATCGCGGGGGCCGGCACGGCGGCGCTCTCGGTCGACGCGAAGGGCAGCGGCGCCGAGGGCGGCGGCGGGGGCACCAGGCTGAGCGACGGCGCGGTGAGCTCGCCGACAGCCATGGCCGCCTGCCGCACGGGCTGCGGCAGATCGGTGACACGAATCACCGGGCCCTCGGTGCACACCGACACGCGCTCGACGAGGTTCTCGAGCTCACGAACGTTGCCAGGCCACGGGTGCAGCTCGATGGCGCGCAGGGCCGCGGGCTCGACCGGCCGCGTCTCACCGCGCTGCCGCCAGAAGTGCGAGAAGAGCGCGAGGACGTCGGCCTTGCGGGCGCGCAGCGGCGGCAGCTCCACCGGGCACACCATGAGGCGGTAGTAGAGGTCGCGACGGAAACGGCCCGCTTCGACCTCCTGCGCGAGGTTGCGGTTGGTGGCGGCGATGAGGCGGAAGTTCGCCGTCACGCTCTCGGCGCTGCCCACCGGCTCATAGGTGCGCTCCTGCAACAGGCGCAGCAGCTTCACCTGGAGCGCCAGCGGCATCTCGCCGATCTCGTCCAGGAACAGCGTGCCGCCCTCGGCCATCGCCACGCGGCCCTTGCGGTTGGCCACCGCGCCGGTGAACGCGCCACGCACGTGACCGAACAGCTCGCTCTCGAGCAGTGTCTCGGGAATCGCTCCGCAGTTGACCGGCACGAAGTGACGCCGCGCGCGCGGGCTGTGATCGTGCACGTAGCGCGCGACCACCTCTTTCCCCGTGCCCGTCTCGCCCGTCAGCAGCACCGTCGAGTCGGTCGGCGCCATGCGCGCGACCGCCTTGATCACCTCTTCGAGCGGTGAGCCCGGCGCGTGAACGAGCGAAGGCGAGCTGGGAACGGTGAGCGGGCTGGCGGCGGCGAATGCAAGGTTCAAGAGGTCCCCTCCCTGGGGCGTGGCGTGGGTACGCCGGTTCGGGGAGGGGCCTGAGCAACCCGCTTGCCAGCGCCAGAAGATCAGCGATTCCGAGTCAGTTGGGTGACGCGCCATGCGGGTGACGAGAGTCACCGCCGACCTTCCGGCTTCAGTGGTGGCGGACGCGCGACGAAGTTCCGCCCACTTGCCTGTCGGGGTCGAAACGACCCAGCGCCCCGGGGGCTGACTCACCCCGCGCCATGGAGCCGACAGGTCGCGTTGTTGCACTGGCCTGGCGACGCATGGGTGTTCCCGCCGTCATTCGGCCAGCGCCGCCGTCAGCGCGCGAGGACGCGTTTCGCGCGTTCGCCGAGGCGCTGCCCGTCGGCCTGGCGTGGCTCTCGCGCGACGGCGAGCTGCTCGACGCCAACGCCGCGGCCGAGGACACCCTGCGGCTCCCGGCGATCGGCCCGGCGCTCGAGGGCGCCTTCGACGAAGCGCGGTCGAAGGGCACCTGTGTTCAGACCTCGGTCGAGGTGGGTGGCGCGGAGCGGGTGGTGGTGACGGTGTCGCCCGATCGCTCTGGTGACGGCTTCATCGCCTCGCTCGATCGACGTCGCCTCGAGAAGGCCCGGGCCGAGACGGGGGTGCTGCGCTCGGTGATCCGCGCGATGGCGTCGTCGTCGTCGAAGCGTGAGGCCCTCACGAGGGCGATCGCGGTGGTGCGTGAGCAGCTGCCCGAGGCCCGCGTCGCCTGTTACGAGCTGAAGGGGCAGGCGCTCTGCTGCGAGGCGTCGGGTGGGCTCCTGCCAGAGGAGCAGGAGCGCGCGGTGGTGCTCGAGGCGCGCGCCGACTGCCTGGTGAACCTCGCCTGGGCCCAGCAACGCCAGGTGCACGTGCCGCGCCTCTCTCGCACCACGCTCACGCTCCCGTTCTCGTGTGACGAGGACACGGCGGCGCTCGTGTTGCCGATGGGCGCGCGCACCCCTCGCGGCCTGGTGTGCATCTCGGCGCCCGCCGACACCCTCAACGAGGGCGCCATTCGGCTGCTCCAGGGGCTGGTCGATGCGATCAGCGCGGTGACCGACGTGGCGGTGATCGAGGCGTCGGCGGCGCGTGCCATGGAGGTCGCCACCCAGCGTGACCGCCTCGCCACCATCGGGCAGCTCGTTGCCGGGGTCGCCCACGAGATCAACAACCCGCTCGCCTTCCTCAAGTCCAACCTGCACTCGCTCAAGGCCGAGATCGCCGATTGGCGCGAGGGGCCCGTGCCGCTGCCGCCGAGCGCCGAGGAGATCGACGAGATCGTCACCGAGTCGATCGAGGGTGTCTCGCGCATCGAGACCATCGTGCAGGCGCTCAAGGGCACGGCCCGCCGGCGCGACGAGAAGATCCGCTTCGACTGCTCGCGCGCCGTGCAAGAGGCGCTCACCATCTTCAAGGGCGCCAAGAAGAGCGAGTGCGAGATCGTCGCGGCGATCCCCCTGCTGCCCGAGCTCATCGGCTCGCCGTCAGCGCTCGGTCAGGTGATCCTCAACCTCATGCAGAACGGCCTCGACGCGATGAGCGCCGTCGAGCGAAAGCGGCGAAAGCTCGAGGTGCGCGCGGTGAGCGAGCCGGGGCGGGTGCGGCTGACGGTGCGCGATCACGGCACCGGCATTCCCCTCGAGGTGCAGCGCCGCATGTGGGAGGCCTTCTACACGACGAAAGAAGTGGGGAAGGGCACGGGCCTGGGCCTGTCGATCTGCAAGGAGATCGCGGAGGAGATGGGCGGGTGGATGGAGTTCGAGACCGGCCCCGACGGCACGTCGTTTCACGTGGTGCTGCCCGAGGCGCACGACTGACGCGCTTCAGCCGATGCGCGGCAGCGGCGCCAGCATGCGTGAGATGAAGGGCAGGTGCGGCGCCACCTGGGCGCGGCCCCACTCGATGGCGTCGATCAGCTCGTCCACCCGGGGCACGACGGACAGCGCGTTGAGCGTGCGCGAGAAGTCGTGGGTGAGGTGTGCCCAGGGGCGCGAGCGCGCGACGTTGAGCTCGGCGATGCGCTGCAAGGGGATCCACAGGGGCGTCGACAGCTTCGTCGCGAACCCATTGAGCGCCAGGATGAAGGCGTTGCGGGTGCCGATCTCGCCCTTGTGCACGGCCCGCCACGCCGCCTTCGACGGCACGTTGTCGACGAGCCCGCCGTCGACGAGTCGGAACAGGTGCTTCTGACGGAAGAGCGCCTCGAGCAGGCCGTGCATCTGCGGCGCCTCGCGCAGCACGTCGTAGTGGATGATGCCGGGCAGGGCGCTCGAGAAGCCGGCGGCGTCGACCGCGTCGAAGTCGTCGGTGCCCTCGTCTGCGCCCAGGGTGACGCGCGTGAGGATCTCGGGGTGCGTGGCGAACTCCCAGAGCGCGGCGATCCACCGGGGCAGCACCAGGGGGTTGAGGAGCCGCTTCGGCGACTCGGCGGTGAGCTTCTCGTAGAACTCGAGCGGGTGGGGCAGCTTGCCCGCGCGAATGCCGCTCACCGTGATGAGCGTCTTGATCGGCAGCTGCTTGAGGCTCAGCGCTTCTCCGCCGCGCGTGTCGACGCCGAACCACCGCCCGATGCCCGAGCGCAAGAACAGGCGCAGCGCCGCGGGCACCCCGTAGCGGTTCTCGGCCGACACCACGCGGAAGAGCCGCCGCCACGACAGCGTGCGCACGATGTTCACCACCTCGTCCTGCTCGAAGCGGCGCATGCGCGAGCGGAACAGCGAGAGGATCGCGCCCATCGACGTGCCCGACATGAGCTTCGGGCTCAGCCCGTACTCGTCCAGCAGCGCCATCACGCCGAGGTACACGTAGGCCGTGCCGCCGCCGCCGCCGAGCACCAGCACCAGGGCCTTCTCGCGCATCTCGCGATCGACGGCCTCGAACGAGAGCCGCTCGCGGAAGTGTTTGATCATCGAGTCGCGGGTGTTGATCGTCCGCTCCTTGAGCTCCTTGAGGTGCGGCATCAGGAGCGCCCGCTCGACGCGCCCGCTCTTCGGCACCAGCACCGGCCCCAGGCGCCGCGAGATCTCGTGGCGAAAGGGCTCGAGGTACGCGCCCACGCCGACGTCCCGCGTGCCCTCACGCACCTTGTAGAGCCGCGCGAGCGAGAGCGCGTTGCGCAGCACCGCCTCTTCGTGCGCCGTCACCAGCGACGGGTCGGCGAGCGAGGCGCGCACCAGGGCGCTCTCGAGCTCCTCGAGGGGCCGGGTGATCTCGAACCGCTCCCGCAATCGCATCGGCTCACCGCTTCGACTTGCCGAGCAGGCGCAGCTCGCGCAGCGCTTCGGTGCAGTCGGGGTTGGCCTGAATCGCCTTCTCGAACTGCTTCTCGGCCTTGTCGGGGCGCCCCGTCGCCTTGTGGATGTACCCGAGGAACAGGTAGCTCTTGTCGAGCCTGGGGTTGAGCGAGAGGGCCCGCTCGATGTCGGCGATGGCTTCTTCGGCGGCCTGCGGCGCGGCCTGGAACCGGGCCCAGCCCAGCCACGCGTGGAACTCGCCCTCTTCGGCGTAGAGCGCCACGGCCTCTTTGAACGCGCCCACCGCCTCGGCGAACTGCCGCTGGCGCATGAACTCTTCGCCGCGCTGGAACCGACCCTCGGCCGCGAGGATCTTCCCCACGTCTTCGCTCATGTCGCGCTGCCGACCGGCCTTGAGCTCCTCGAGGTACCGCGCGCGCTCGGTGGGGTCGGTGAGCGTGTCGTGCGCGGTCGAGATCAGATCGTACAGCTGCTGCGCGAGCTCCCGCAGCTCGGCCGACTTGCTGCCGGCGTGCTTGTCGGGGTGGTACTCCTTGGCGAGGGCGAAGTAGGCCCGCTTGATGTCCTCTCGGGTGGCGCTGCGCTTGATGCCGAGCACCTCGAAGTAGTCGAGCTTGCGCATCGCGGCGACCCGGGCCGCCAGGCGCTCGCGCTGATCGCGCTCCTCGCTCGACAGCCGGGGAACGCTCACCACCTCGGACAGCTCGGGCATGAGCGAGCCGGAGCGCGGCGGTGGGGGCGGCTCCTCGCGCTTGCCCTTCTTCCCCTTCGACGGCAGCGTCGTATCGGGAGGCGGGGGCGGCGGAATCGCCACGGGGGGCGCGACGGGCCTGGCGAGCTGGGCGTTGTCCCAGGGCAGGTCGAGCAGCTCCTTCGGCGGCAGCGGTGGCGCGCGGGCCGGGAGGGGCGGCGGCAGCGGCGGGGGCAGGGGCGGCGGCATCGCGGGCGCGCTCGGCTTCGGCACGGGGAGCGGCGGCACCGCCTCGACCTGGCGATCAGCGGCGATCTTCGCGATCGACACCTTCGGCTTCCCGGCCGCGGGCGTGGGCTTGAGCGACACCATCTGCGCGCACGTCAGCGCGTAGAGCAGCTTGTCGGTCTCGAGCGGCGTCAGCACGTCGAGCGCCCGCAGCGTGGCGACCGTCTTGTGGCCGTCGGCGATGAGGGCGATCTCCTTCTCCTCGTCGGACAGCCCCGCGTCCTGCAGCGCGTAGAGCGGCTCGTCGCTCGAGTGCACGTAGAGCGGGCCGACGTCCTCCCCGAACGCGCGCTCGAGGCGCTCCGCGTCGTAGGTGCGGCGCACGCCCTCGACGATCAGCTGCGCTGTCGTCATGCCGAGCGTGACGGGCTCTGGCGGTGGGGGCACTCCGGGCTTGAACTGGTACAGCCCGTCGTCCCACCGGAAGGCGTCGTAGAGCTTCTCCTGCATCTGCTGCGTCAGCGCGTACGACAGGTTGTGGGGGCTGATGCAGCCCATCTCGATCAGCACCGTGCCCTGCATGCGGCGGGTCGCGCGCATGCGCTTGAGCGACTCCTCGCACTCGGCCTCGGTGATCATCCGCTCGCGTACGAGGATCCGCCCGAGCGCCTCGACGAGCAGGTTCGACTTCACCAGCTCCGGCACGCCGTCGTGGAGGTAGACGATCTTCTTCACCTTGCCGCGGCCCAGCAGCAGCGCGCCCGTCGCCCGCCAGCGGTAGAGCTCGGCCAGCACCTTCGCGAACGAGGTCTGCGCGAAGTCGCCCTTGATCACCGGGCCCTTGGGCTTGGTCCCGGTCTGCACCTGCTTCGCGGCGACCTCGACCTCGGCGGCCTCTTCTTTCTGCAGATCGTCGGCGTAGAACTGGCCAGTCACCTCGTCTTCTTCGACTGGCGGCGGAGGCGGTCTGGGGGCCGATGGTTTCGGCACCTTGTCCCCCAGCGCGTCGTCGAGCACCCCCCAGAGCCGCTCGAGCTCGATGGGCTTTTCGAGGAACGCGAACGCCCCGTGCTTCGACACCGCCTCCTTCTGGTGAATGGCGTTCTTGTAGACGCCCGAGATCATGATGATCGGCGTCTTCTTGCCGCGCGGCGTGGCGCGCATCTTCTTGGCCACCTCGTAGCCGTTGAGGGCCGGCAAGAGGATGTCGAGCAGCACCACGTCGAAGGGCTTCTTCTCGAACGTCTTGACGGCCCACTCGCCGTCGCGCTCGACGGTGACCACGAAGCCCTTGCGGGTGAGGGCGTCGGCGAGAAAGCGCTGCGTCGAGCGGTCGTCGTCGACGATGAGGACGTTCACGGGGGCTTTGGCCACGCTCGTGACACTACAGAAAGACGAGGGGGCGCCCAATGCGAATTCCCCGGGGGAAGCTGCGTCAACGGCGTGCTAGAGCCAAGCCGCTCTCTTCTTGCTCGCGAGGTGCCGTGATGAAGCGTTTTGCCCTGCTGTGCGCCCTGACCGTGTCGTCCTTCGCGTTCGCGCAGGAGGCGGCCGCCGAAGAGGCGCCCGATCTCAAGAACGCCCGCGAGCTGGCGACGAAGTACCTCACCGCGGTCAAGGCGAAGAAGTGGGCCGACGCGAAGAAGCTGCTGCACCCGAAGACGATCGACGCGATCGCCGAGCGCAAGAAGCGCATGGGCAAAGAAGACCACCCGATGGCGCCCTGGTACCACGAGAAGGTCGACTCCTACCTGAAGGACTTCAAGGTGGGCACCGCGCGCCAGGGGCCGACGGCCTCGACGGTGATCGTCGACGCGACGGAGGACAACTTCCAGGTCGAGGACAAGGGCGTGGCCGAAGGCGAGAAGGCCACGTACCTGGTGGGCAAGAAGGACGGGAAGTGGTTCCTCGTCGACAAGAAGCGCGGAGAGGACTTCACGAACGACTCGATCAAGCTCGGCTACAAGGGCTGGTTCGACAAGATCGAGAAGGTCGAAGAGGCCCCGGCCGAGTGAGCCGGAGGCCGAGCGGTAGCTGCGCTGACGGGCTGCTCGTCGGCAGACCGCGCGAACGAAGCCCTACGGCCGCGTCTTGACGATGCCGACCGCCGCAGTGCCCGCGATGATGGCGGAGCCGGTGAAGAGGTTGTCGCTCTTCGGGCCGCCCGTCTTCGCCGACTGAAAGAGGATGACGTAGTTGCGATCGCGCTCGGGGAACGCCGAGCCGGGGATCGTCACGGACTGCGCGCGGTATTCGGTCTGCGCGCCCACCGCGTCGCCGACCAGCTTGAGGAACTGCAGCGGCGTCGTCGGCAGGTTCGTGTAGGTCGGCATCGGCGCCTGCTTGCCGCTCGAGTCGATGGGGAAGACGTTGACGAAGCCCATGTTGAGGCGCTGGCCCTGCGGCGGCTCCGGGCGAATGAAGGTGAGCGGCTGGCCGGCCACCTGATCGATGAAGCCCGAGGCCGGCTCGAAAGCGGCGATGCGCTCCTCGGGGGGCACCTGGGTCACCTCGGCGACGTAGGTCTCGTTCTGCGAGACGACGTTGAACTGGTAGGTGGCGTTGGACGCGTACTTGAAGCCGGCGTCGTCGCCGGCGAGCACGTAGTTGCCACCGCCCTGCTCGGTGAGCCGGAACGACGGACCGCCCGCCTGCTGCAGCGTCACCTGCGCCCCAGCCACGCCCTGCGGCGCGACATCGAGGCTGTCACCCTGGCGTTGGCCGAAGAAGACGAGCACCAGGTTCTGCGGCGGAATCGGCAGCCCGGCGTCGCGCACGTCGAAGGGCAGGCCGGCGTCGAAGGTGATGCCCGCGTCGAGGAAGCCGGCGTCGAACGAGAGGAACCCCGCGTCGAGGCCCGCGATGGCGGCTGGCTTGATGGTGACGGGCGGCGTGGCGAGCACCGTGGCGACCACCACGCTGCGCGCGCTGATCTGGTTGGCCGTCTTCTGCAGGTCGCAGCCCACCGCCAGCGCGAGGGCCGCGGCCGCCACCATCGTCATCTTCGGAGCGATCTTCATGGCGCGGCAGCATAGTCTCACCGCGGCCGTGTCCACGAACCCTCTTCAGTCCGCGGGCCTGCGCTTCCTGCGCAAGTTCGGCGTGGCCTTCTTCTGGGCCACGGTGTTCGGGCTCGGGCTGGGCGCCGCGGCCTACTTGCGGGTCGAGCGGCGGCAGTTCTCGACGGATGGCCGCTGGCACGTGCAGGCGCGGCTGCTCCTCGAGCGGCTCGAGTGGGCGACCTACGACTGGCGCGCGCGCGAGCTGGGGGAGGCCTCGGAGCGCAGTGACGAGGTGGTGATCGTCTCGGTCGACGACGAGACCATCGCCAACGCCCGCGAGAGCGAGCACCCGGACTGGGCGATGCGCCCGTGGCCGCGCGAGCTCACCGGGCGGGTCGTCGGCCAGCTCCTCGACGAAGGCGCGGCGCTTGTCGTCGTCGATCAGTCCTTCCGTGACGTGTCGCCGCGCACCTGCGTGCCGTGCAGAGGCGAGCGCCCCGGCTCCGACGACGATCGGTTCGCCGCGCAGCTCGAGCTCCACGACGGGAAGGTGGTGCTGACGTGGGCCTTCTCGAACGAGCGCACCCGGCCCGGCGATCGGCCGCTGACGCCGGTGATGCTGCGGCTGGGAGACTTCGAGACGAGCCGTGACGCCTACGGCATGGCCCGCGAGGCGCTCGCGAGGAAGGCGCCGGTCACGTTCCTGGTGTCCGATGGGAAGCCAGTGCTGTGGGCTGGCGTGGCGAGCGAGGCGAAGGCGAAGGAGCTCGCTTCGTTTCTCCAGCTCAAGGCCGTGACGACCCGTCCCCGGGTGCCGTCGGACGACGAGCACGACGTCACCGAAGCGTGGCTCGCGCAGCGGTTGAGCGAGGTCGAGGTGGCCGGGCTCGACGCGGCGCAGCTCGTGAAGGCGCGGTCCATCGAGGCGCCGGTCGCGCCGCTGCTGTTGTGGGGGGCTCCGCCGGGCGCCGCGTCACTCCCTGCCGATCCCGACGCGAAGGTTCGCGCGCTGCCGCTCCTCGTCGCCGGTGAGGTCGATGGCCGGCCGGTGGTGCTGGCGTCGGCGCCGCTCCTCGCCGTGATGGGGCTCGTGGGCTCGCGCGCGCTCGAGTACCGCTCGGGGCGACTGCGCATCGGTGACCGCTTCGACGTGCCGATGGATCCCGATGGGTTCCTCTCGATCCGCTGGGACGCGTCGGAGCCGGGGCGGGGCGGCCGCACCGTCAAGCGCACCGTCCCCGCCTGGCGGTTGCTGCAGAACGCCGAGGACGATCTGTCGGGTCGGGGCCTTCGCCACTACGACAACGATCTCTCGGGCCGCGTCGTCGTCTTCAGTGACGAGCGGTCGCTCGGCGGGTCGCTCGTGCAGACGCCGATCGGACCGCTGGGGCACTCGGCGGTGCTGGCGCAGGCGATCGTCGATCTCCTGCACTCCAACGGCGTGGTACGGGCTCCGCCTGCGCAGGACTTCTGGCTGACGGTGGCGTTCGCCTTCATGGGCGCGGTGCTCGCGGTGGTGTGGTCGACGCTCGCGCGGAACCCGGGGTGGCTCGCGTGGGTGGTGACGATCGCCGGCGTCGCGGCGCTGCACGGGCTCGCGGCGCGCCAGCTCTTCATCGCCGAGCAGCGCTGGGTGGCCATGGCGGCGCCGGTGTTGGCCTGTGCGCTGACGTTCCTCGCGGCGCAGGGGTATGCGCGCACGCTGGAGCGGGGGTTTCGCGACTTCATCGGCCGGGCCCTCGGCGGCGCCGTCAAGGCCGACGTCTTCGCGAGGGTCGAGCGCGATCTCGCCCTCATGCGGCCGGAGCGGCGGCTCCTCACCGTGTACTTCTCGGACATCGAGGGCTTCACCGCGGTCGCGCAGGAGCGTGATCCCGCCGACGTGGTGAAGGTGCTGCAGGCGTACCTGAACGAGATGACCGGCGTGGTGATCGACTCCGGCGGTCACGTCGACAAGTACCTCGGCGATGGCTTGATGGCGTTCTGGGGCGCGCCCGTGGAGCTCGACGATCAGGTGATCAAGGCGTGCGAGGCCGCGCTCGAGATGCAGACCCGCTTCGAGGCGAGGCGGCCGGAGCTCGAGAAGCAGGTCGGCCGATCGCTCGTGTTGCGCGCGGGCATCGAGACGGGCCCGACGGTGGTGGGCGAGATGGGCACCATTCATCGCGTGAACTACACCGTGATGGGCGAGCCGGTGGCGACGGCCTTCAGGCTCGAGGCGATCGCCAAGCGGTATGGCTCCCGGGTGCTGGTGGCGCAGCCGGTCGTCGACGCGGCGAACGACGCGTTCCTGTTTCGACGGGTCGATCGGCTCCGGCTGGGGCGGCTCGCCGAGCCGCTCGAGGTGTACGAACTCGTCGGGCGCGCCGCGGACCGGGAGCGCCTGGGGCCGCGCCTCGAGCGGCACGAGGCGGCGATGAAGGCCTGGCGTGAGCGTCGGTTCGCCGAGGCCCTCGAGCTGTTCAAGGCGCTCGCGGCCGAGGCCGACGATCCCCTCGTCGATCGGTACGTGGCGCGGTGCGAGCGGTGCGTCGCGACGCCTCCACCCGAGTCATGGGACGGCGTGTACGATCAGGCTGATTGAGACGTCACGACGCTCGGGGTGGCGACAGGTCCGCGCCGAGACGACCATCGTTCAGGCACCCACCGGACGAGGCCGGGCGCGCGCGCCGTCCACGCGCCCCAGCAGCCACCAGATGCCCGCCGTCACCAGCAGGACGCCGCTCAAGCCGGCCATCAGCGTCCTCGGCGCGACCTGCCACCCGTCGAGCACCTTGCCGGCGGCCCAGCTCGAGAGCCCGAGCATCAACATGTACGACATGAAGTCGACCGCGAAGATGCGCCCGCGCATCCGGTCTTCCACCTGCAGGTTGATCAGCGAGCTCGAGAAGACCCACTGCGTCGAGATGCCGGTGTGGGCGAGCGCGAGCGTCAGGGCTGCGATCGGGAGCGACGGCGACCACGCGAACGCAAGCCAGAACACCGCCGTCACCAGGAACGCGACTCCGATGGCGCGCTCGAGGAAGTCGGGCGTGTCACCTCCCAGCCGCCTGGCGACGAGGGGCCCGAGGAACGCGCCTACGCCCCGCATGCCCAGGAGCACGCCGATGCCGATCTCGCCATGGCCGACTGGCGCGAACTCCCGCTCGCCGAGCAACGCGTAGAGGACCAGCGCTCCGCCCCCGGGGATCGCCCAGGCTGTCTTCACCCAGATCGTCCGGCGCACGCGGGCGTCGGCACGCAGGCGGGCCAGGCCTTCCCGCACGTCGTCGAGGCCCACCATCGCCGTCCACGTCGTCGGGCGCGGCTTCGGGTGGAACGGCACGTCGGCTCCGCGAATGAAGAGCGCCGACGCCACGTAGGTGAGGGAATTGACGACGAAGCTCACGTCCCGGCCGACGAGCGCCGCCGTCGCACCGCCGGCCAGCGCACCAAAGCCCAGCATCGCCGACCAGGTGATGCCCTGGAGGGTGTTGGCGGTGACGACCTCGGTCGGCTCCACGGTGCTCGCGATCGACGCCTGCTCCGCGGGGTCGAAGAAGGCCGCCGCCGCCATCTGCGTGAAGGTGAGCGCGTAGAGCAGCCAGACGTCATCGGCGCTCCGCACGAGGAGGAAGCCCAGCACGACCAGCGCGCGCGTGACGTCACAGGCCATCATCACGCGGCGCCGGGGAAACCGATCGGCGACGACGCCCGCGATGGGGCCGAGCAGCGCGGCCGGGAGGAAGCGGACGAACAGCATCAGGCCGATCGCCTCGCCGCGTCCGGTGTACTCGTCGAGGAGCGAGTAGAGCGCGATGAGGGTGAACCAGTCGCCGGCGAGACTCACGACAGAACCCAGCCAGATGCGCCGGTAGGCCGGGCGGCGGCGCAGCACCTCGAAGTACACCGACATGACGCTCACGGTGCGCGGTCTGTAGCGGACTCTGTGGGCGCCCGCTTGGTCCTCGAGCAGCCCGGGAGCCGCCACGCGCCAGGCTCCGTCGGCCGGGCTGCCGTTTCCAGGGCGTGTCCACCTGTTGACGGTTTTGGTCAACAGGTTGACGTCAACGTGTTGACGGTTTCCGTCAACAGGTGGACACGCCCTGGGAGCGGCGCCCCCTCTGGCTCGTCCGACTCGTGTCGCGCGCGCCTCGCGGTCCGACGACGCGGCGGACGCGCGATCGGCGACCCGCCCCGAGGCGCCTGAAGCGTACGAACCGATCTCGGTGTGGTCGAACAGCAGCAGGGGCGGGTCGTCCTGGGGGCCGGTCTCATTCGTGCGGGCCCCTCGCGTCTCGAGGCTTCGCGGCCCTGTCCGGCCCCTGGCTCACCCGAGCCCCGCTGCGGCGACGAAGCAGCACAGCAGGCGCTTCACCACCTCAGCCTTCGCATCCGAAAGGCTCTCCCTTCCACCTGAAGCGGGGTGGGACTCGGGGGCCGCCCCCCATCGTCCGTCCCCCTCGCACCTCGAGGCTTCAGTGCCCAGTCCAGCCCCTGTTCCACCTGAGCCCTTTGGGGCCGAGGAATCAGCGGGCGCTGCACCACCGGAGCCGTCGGTTCGGGCCCCCACCCATCTGAAGCGGGGCGGAACTCAGCGGTCCGCGACCTTCGTCCTGACCCCTCGCGTCCCGAGGCCTCGGCCGCCAGATCCGTCTGGCTCCCCCGATCCCTTTGGCGCCGACGAATCACCGCGCGAGTCGGGGTGATGCCTTTCCGGCAGCCTTCTTCGCCGGCAGGCGCTTCACCACCGCAGCCTTCGGAGCCGTACGGCTTCCCGTTCCGGCGACGCGCGGAGGGCTCGGCTTCGTCTTCGGCGGCGCCGCTCCGTCGCGAGCCTCGGGGGCCCCACGCAGCTCGCCGAGCTTCGACTTCGCCGCCTCAGGGCGCTTCGGTGCCTCAGCCGACCTGGCCTCAGCGGCCTGAACCTCGCGAAGGGCACCGAGCTTCGGCCTGGGCAGGGCAGCCTCAGCCCCCGGTGGCGCTGCGTCACGAGCGCCAGCCTCGTGGTGCTGAACCGTCGGGGTCGTGGCCTCGCTCCCCATCCGAGTGGCGACGCTGGCCGGCTCCCCTGCCGTTCGCACCTCACGCAGCGGAAGCACCTGGGCGACGGCCTCCATCACCGCGCGGTCGACGACCGGCTTCGGGGGAGCGTCATGCGCGGCGTAGAAACCCTCGAGCTGGGGCCACAGCGTCTTGGCAGCGTGCTTGGACACCACCGCGCCCACGTGGCCGCCCGGCAGGTGCAGGTGCTGCTTCACCGGCGAGCCGATGGCCTCGATCAACACGCCCGCGCTGGGGCCGGGGACGATGTTGTCGTGCTCGAAGCTGACGGCGAGCGTCGGGAAGGTGATGTGCTTCAAGTCGACCCGCTGCCCCGCCAGCGCGAACCGGCCCGCCAGCAGCCCGTCGTCCTGGTACAACGCCTTGATGTAGCGGCGGTAGAACTCACCCGGCAGCGAGACGTTGTCGTTGCCCCACGTCTCCAGCGCGAGGAAGCCGTCGAGGAACTCGTCGTTCCACGCGCGGTCGAGCAGCGACACCGCCTTCGAGAGCGTCAGCGTCGGCCGCAGCATGTGGAAGGCCGACTGGAGCAGCTGCCAGGGCACCGTGCCGAGCGTGTTCACCAGCACGTCGACGTCGAAGCCCTTCACATTCGTCCACCGCGAGAGCAGCGAGCCGTCGTTGAAACGAATCGGCGCGGCCAGGGTGATCATCGAGGCGATGCGCTCGGGGTGCACGGCGCCGTGAATGGCGGTGAGGGTGCCGCCCATGCAGTACCCGAGCAGGTGCACCTTCTCGTGCGGCACCGTCTTCGACGCCACCCGAATCGCGCGGCCCAGCCAGCGGTCGACGACGTCGTCGAAGGTGACGAAGCGGTCTTCGTCGCCGGGCGTGCCCCAGTCGATGCAGAAGACGTCGAACCCGCGCTGCACCATCGACTCGGCGAACGACTTGCCGGGCATCAGGTCGAGCACGTAGTGCCGGTTGATGAGCGACGGCACCAGCAGGAGCGGGGTCTTGTACTTCGTGCCCTCTGCGCGCGGCCGGTAGTGGAGGAGCTTCCACTTGTTCTCTTCCCACACCACGTCGGCGGGCGTGCTGCCCACCTGGGGCTTCGGCCGGGTGGCGAGCGACACGAGGTTGGTCAGGCTCTTCAGTTCCATGTCAGCTCTCGTAGAGCGCGTTGATGATCGCGCCGAACTTCTGGGTCACCTGCTTGCGGCGCACCTTGAGCGTCGAGGTCAACAGGCCCGCCTCGACGGTGAGCGGCTCGTCGAGAATGGCGAACTTCTTGATCGTCTCGTAGCTCGCCAGCTCGGTGTTCACCTGGTCGACGCGCTTCTGCACGAGCGCCCGCCGGGCTTCGTCACGGCTGCCCGCGGCGACGCCGCTGCGGTCGAGGTGCTCCTTCACGGCCCCCTCGTTGAGCCACACGCCCGCCACCAGGTACCGCTGCGCGTCGCCGAAGACGACGACGTGCGCGATGAAGGGGTCGTCCTTGAAGCGGATCTCGATGTTCGCCGGCGCGACGTTCTTCCCGCCCGCCGTCACCAGGATGTCCTTCTTGCGATCGACGATCTGCAGGAAGCCGTCCTCGGTCCAGCGGCCGACGTCGCCCGTCTTGAGCCACCCGTCGTCGGTGAAGGCCTCCTTCGTGGCCGCTGGATCCTTGTGGTACCCGGCGAACACGTTCGGCCCCTTCGCGAGGATCTCGCCGTCCTCGGCCAGCTTCAGCTGCACCGACGGCAGCGGCTTGCCCACCGAGTCGAAGCGGAAGGCGTCGGGCCGGTTGAGCGTGAGCGTCGGAGACGTCTCGGTGAGGCCGTAGCCCTCGGTGATGAGCAGGCCGTTCGAGAAGAACAGATCCTTCACCTCGCGCTTGAGCCCGGCGCCGCCCGACAGACAGAAGCGCAGGTTGCCGCCCGACACCTTCGCGAGCGCGGCCTTGCGCTTGTTGGCGTCGGTCTCGGGCATCGCGGCCATGGCCAGCTTCTCCCACACCGCCGGCACGCTCATGAAGACCGTCGGCTTCACCTCGGGCAGGTGGTTCATCACCTTCGCCGGGTCGGACATGTACGTCACCCAGCCGAAGGTGTTGCCGAGGCACGCCTCACCGAAGCCGAAGATGTGGCTCATGGGGAGCCACAGCACGTCGACGTCGCCCTGATCCTGCAGCAGCGGGCCGTTGCAGCGCAGCCAGTCCTGGCCGTTGACGCCCACGTTTCGGTGAGTGAGAGGAACGCCCTTGGGGTTGCCCGAGGTGCCGCTCGTGTAGAGCATCTGGCCGACCTGATCGAGCGACACCGAGTGGAGCAGCCGCTCGAACTCCTGCGGCGCCTCTTGATCGCGCGCCTGCCCCATCGTCTGCACGCGCGCCCACGAGACGAGCTTGCGCTCGACCTCGGCGATGGGCGGCGCGTGCTTGCCCTCCTGGCGGAGCTTCTCGACGATTGGCCCCGGATCCATCGGCTTCTCGCCGAGCGTGACGATGCGGCCGACGTGCTCGTAGTCGCTCCACGCCTCGAAGATGCGCCCCAACAGCGCCGGGGTGTCGACGAACACCACCTTCGCGTCGGAGTGCTTGATCACGTACGCCGCCTGCGGCGCGGTGTTCGCCGGGTAGACCGGCACCATCACGCCGCCAGCGGCCTGAATCGCCATGGCCGCCGAGATCCACTCGACCGAGTTCGGCGCGTAGATCGCCGCGCGATCGCCCGGCGAGATGCCGTTCGACGCGAGGAAGAGCGTCGCGTGCCGAATGCCCCGCGCGTACGCGCCCCACGTCACCGCGCGCCAGTCGCCGTCGCCCGTGGGCAGCATGAAGCGCACCCGACTCTTGCGCTGCTCGAGAGAATCGAAGACGGCCCGGGGGGCGGGCCTGAGCTCCAGGTAGGGCGTGATGTCCATGACGGCGCTCCGGCGAGGGGGTGGGGCGGTGGGTGATCAGTTCTTCTTCTTCGCTTCGAGATCCGAGAGCTTCTCTTCGAGATCGATGAGCCGGCTCTGGAGCTGGTTGAGCGCATGGAGCGTGCGCTCCTGATCGCGCCGCGTGGGCAGGCCCATCATCTCCCACCAGTTCGCGATGGCCTTGTCGGTGGCCGACTTCATCTTCATGGTCGCGGTCAGCATCGAGCCCATGGGCTGCAGCACCGCGGGGCTCTTCAGCATCGACTCCATCATCTCGGCGGTCTTCTGCTCCCAGGTGTCGAAGCCCTTCTTCCAGGTTTCCCAGATCATCGTCTTGCTCCTTCTTCGGTGGGTACGGCGGTTGGTCAGAACCCGAGCCTGCGCAGCTCGGTGGTGGTGGTGAAGTCGTCGGTCATCTCGTTGTCCTGGCTCACGGCGCGGGCCACCTCGCCGAAGCACTCGAAGACGAACCCGACCTGGCGGCGAATGACGCTCACGCCGACGGCCGGCTCGATGGACAGGGTGGTGCGCACGCGCGTCGCCTGGGTGAAGGCGACGTCTGGCAGCTCGAGCGCGCCCGAGCCATCGATGCGCACCTGGTAGGTGTCTCGCCCCGCGTAGGGCAGCCCGCGCACCGTGGCGTTGCGCACCTCGCTCGCCGTCACCCACTGCTTGCCGGGCTCGAGCGGGAAGCGAAAGGTGGCGATGGGCGTGCCGTAGACGACCAGCGTGCGCCCCTCGGGCGGGTTCTCGGTCGCCGACGCGTAGCCCAGCAGCGAGAGCACCTGGCCGTCGTTCGTGTAGACGCCTTCGATGGAGCCGGCGAGATCGAGCGGGGCCACGAACTGCGCAGACGGGAAGCTCGCGCGGTACCACTTGCCGTCGAGGCGCGAGGCGACGAGCGTGGCCACCTGATCGTCGGCGTAGTCGGCGGAGAGCTGCCACACGCGGCGGCCAGCCCCGTCGGTGACGCCAGCGAGATCGACGGGGCGCCGGCTGCCGGCCGGGTTGACGAGGTAGCGCACCGGCACGCCGAAGGCGGTTCGAAGCTCGGTCGCCTCGATGCGCCCGTCGAGGTTGGGCACGCACTCGAGCGGCTGCACGGCCTGCGGCACGAAGGCGTCGCGCTCGGGCACGGTGCGGTTGGGGTCGCACCCGGTGAGGGCGGTGAAGGTGAGGAGGGCGAGGGCTCGCGTCGTCATGATCGTCCTCGTCAGAACTTCCAGGCCAGGCGCACGCGGCCCAGCTGCGCCGGCGTCGCGGTGAGGTTCTGCGCCGGGTTGTTGAACGCACCAAAGGGGAAGAGCACCGCGTACTCTGCGAGCACGTCGAAGCCGTCTTTGGACTCCCACGTCAAGGCCCCATGCAGCTCGGCCCCGAGCGCCGCGTCGTTGTTCGGCGTCGAGGGCGCGTAGATCGACCGCGAGACGGTGGCCGAGCCCTTCAGGTTCAGCTGGGCGCTGGTGAAGTCGAGCAGGCGCAGGCGCCCCCACGGCCGCACGTAGAGCGCGTCGGTGACGGTGCCGATCACCTCGGCGAAGAGGATGCGATCGACCCGATAGTCGGGGTGGAAGCGGAAGTTGTCGACGCGGGTGTCACGGGGCACGTTCACCTGCGCGCCGTCGAGCTCACCGGGCGTGCCGAGGGCGCCCGCGGGCGGAAAGGCCCCGAAGCCAGGGGCCGGGTCGCCGCTCGCGTAGCCCGCGTTGAGGCCGCCGACGAAGCGCGAGTCGTTGGCGCCGAACTGGGTCTCGAGCGCTGCGCCGAACTGCGCCGACTGCACCTTGTCGCGGAGCAGCACGCCCGGGAGCAGCGACGCCTGCTCGGCCTCGGCGAACAGCATCGCGCCTTCGAGCTCGACGCGGAACGACGGCGCCGACAGCCGCACCCAGCCGTCGGCCGCGAGCGCCCGGTAGCCCCGTCGCATCACCGACGCCGGCGTGAGCGGGCGCGACATGGTGGTGGGCAGGTACGACTCCGGGGCGTCGAAGTCCTGCCAGCGGTGCGAGACGAAGGCGCCGTACTCGAGCGTCAGCTTTCCGGCCTTCGTGCGGCGGCGACGCGACAGATCGTCGCGCACGTTCATGAAGGCGAAGGTGATCGAGCGCACGTCGGTCGCGTTGTCGAGCACCAGCCGGCGCTGTGAGTCCTTGCGGAAGGGCACCTGGTCGACGGCGCTGAAGTCGTAGGCGAAGGCCCAGAGGTGTCCGAAGAGCGCGGTGACGAAGGCCAGACGGTCGGCGGCGTCGCCGAGGTTGCAGTCGATGCAGTCGCCGCCGTTCGAGAGCATGCCCAGGCCCCACTGGTTGCCCATGCGCCCGGCCGCGAAGTACCCGATGGGCGTCAGCACCTCGCCGTAGGCGCGCTTGATGCGAATGACCTGGTTGGGGATCTGCCCCGGCGTGGCGGCGGGCGTCGGCGCGTTGCCCGTACCCGGAGACAGCACAGGCGTCGAGCCGAGCACGAGATCGTCGATCAGATCGGCCCGCACCTTCACTGCGGCCGCCGCGAAGGGCGCGTAGATCGCCAGATCGGTGCGCAGCCGCATGTCGGCCACGAAGAGATCCTGCGCGAGCGGATCCGACAGCGGCACGGCGAAGAGCGGGCGGCCCAGCGGCGTGGTGCCCCGATCGAGATCGAGGTTGTGGAGCAGATCGCCGCGCACCCGCAGGAACCCCGAGACCTTCACCTCGGCCTTCTCGCGCACCAGCAGATCTTCCCCGTGGGCGCCCAGGCCCGACGGAGACGTCGCCAGCGCGAGCGCGAGGAGCACCTGGGTCACGGCGCGCTCCCGAGGAACGTGAGCAGCTCGCGGTTCGAAGCGGCGATGGCCTCGATCATCGGGAAGTGGCCGCAGCGCGGGTAGACGACCAGCCGGGCGTTGGGCAGCTCGCGCGACAGCCGCTCGCCGACGGACAGCGGCGTGACGAGGTCTTCGCGCCCCCACAGCAGCAGCGTCGGCGCCTTGATGGTCGCGTAGCGCCCTTCGACCTCGGAGAAGCGCATGCCGCGGACGGCCTCGAGCGCAGCGGCGCGGGTGCCCGGGCGCTCCATGGCGCGCTCGACGTCCTCCACCAGCTTCTCGGGAATGACCTCCGGATCGGAGAAGGCGTTGGCGAGCCGCTCCTCGCCACGCTCGGAATAGAAGGCCGCGAAGAGGAACTCGCCCAGCCCCTTCGCGCGCGCGAGCTGGAACATCGAGGGCAGCTGCGACTCGTAGACCCAGGCGTCGTACAGCGCGAGCCGCTCGGTGGCCTCGGGGTAGGCGAGGGCGAAGGCGAGGGCGACCGACGAGCCCCACGAGTGCGCCACCACCGCGGCCTTGTCGACCCCGCGCTCCTTCATCACGGCGCGCACGAGCGCCGCCTGCGCGGCGGGGGAGTAGTCACCGACGGGCCGGTCGGTCCACCCGAAGCCCTTCAAGTCGACCGCCAGCACGCGGTGCTTGCCCTTGAGCGCTGGAATGACGGCGAGCCAGTTCTCGATGCTGCTGGCGAAGCCGTGGAGCAGCACGACGGCCGGGCCCTCGCCGACGTCGAGGTAGCGCACCCGCACCCCTTCGACGGTGAGGAACGTGCCCTCGGGCGGCTCGCCGGGCATCGCGCCAGCGTGGTGTGCGAGGCAGCCCGAGGCAGACGCCACCAGCAGGGCGCACAGCCCCCCCCGCACGGCGAAGCGCCCCGGCTGCCCAGACGTCATGGCGCGAGCCTCCGCACCTCTTTGGCGGTGGTGAACTCGGTGCTCGTCTCGTTGTCCCGGGAGCGTACCGTCGCCACCGTGCCGAAGCACTCGGTGACGAACTGGTACTGCTTGAACGAGGTGCTGCCGAGCAGGTTGAAGGCGACCGTCTGCTCCATCGACGTTCGCACCCGCAGCACGGGGAACGCGGCGTAGGGGGTGAGGGCCGTGCCGGCGCGGTCGACGCTCGAGCTGTAGGCCTGCGTCGTGTACCCGAGCACGCCGGGGACGGTGGTGAGCGGCGTGCCGTTCAGCGTGCCCGAGACGACGGTGTTGGTGCTCCACTGGTCGCCCTCGCGCAGGGGGAACTGGAGCACCTTCACCGGCGGCGTGTAGGTGAGGCGCGTGGGCAGGGCGCTGCTCATCGGGTCGGCCGCGCCGAGCAGGTAGAGGCCGTCGGGCGCCGAGGCGAAGACGCCCAGCAGGTCGCTGCCCTGGCCGAGCGGCACTACGTAGCCCGCGTCGGGGAAGCTCGACTCGAACCACTTGCCCCGCACCGACTCGGTCTCGACGAGCGTGTTGACGTCGCCCGCGAGCATCGTCGTGAGATCCCACCGTCGCCCGCCGTCTGGCGTGCCCACGCCCGCGGTGTCGAAGGGCGCCTGGCCCGAGATGCGGAAGGTCGCGCGCAGCCCCGGCCCGGTGACGACCTCGGCGCGGGTGATGGTGCCGTCGTGGTTCGGGAGGCAGCCCGTCGTCATGCCCCCCGCGGCGCCGCCCCCGCTCCCGCCGCCCCTCATTCCGCCGCCCGCCGCGCCTCCAGCCGGGCCCCCCCCCGGGGCCCCCCCCCGAGGGGCGGCCGCCCGGGGGGCGCCC
>JANRKQ010000171.1:0-162994 GCA_033763395.1 Myxococcaceae bacterium | reverse complement strand
GCCGTGTGGTAGTAGGCCTCGCTTGGCTCGAGCGCGATGAGACCGTTGAACATGGTCTCGGCCTCGGTGTACCGGCCACTCGAGTAGAGGTTGAAGGCGATCTGCGCCATCTGCAGCATCTCGGGCCCCGAGATGGCGTGGTACTCGCGCAGGTTGAGCTCGCCGTTGAGGTACTTCTCGGAGCGCTCGGGCGTGTAGAGCACCTTCTGCCAGTCGGGAGTGACGGGGCTCGAGATCACCTGACCCGTCGAGGTGATCGGCACGTCGGGGTGAATCGGCTTCGGAGCTTCCCTCGTCGGCGCATCCTTCTTCTCGGTCATGCATCCCCTCGCAGCGGCGATTGAGCGAAAAAAAACTGGAGGCTCCAACCGCGGAGCCTCCAGTGAGATTAGTCAACTTGGGCTTGATGTCATCAGCGAACGTTACGGCCGATCGACTGCGCCGTGTCGTTCTGCGCCTTCAGCACGTTCGACAGCGTCTGCCAGTAGAGCGAGATGTTGTTCATCGCCTGCTGGTACTTGGCCATGTCGCGCTGGAAGGCAGCGGCGTCCGCGGGGTTCTCCATGTTGTACTTGTCCGGGTTGGGCATGCTGCCGCCGTCCCACTTGTAGCCCTTGCTGTTCGGCTTGGTGTCGCCGACGTTCACCCCGCTGAGACCCGCACCGCCCTGGCCGATGGTGCCGTTGTTGCCGCCCGCGCCGGTCGACGCGTTGGTCGAGGACGTCGGGGTGTTGTTCGCCGCCGTCTCCGTGCGGACAGGGTTGTTGATGGTCGGGGTGGTGACGGGGGGGCTGTTCGGGGCCGCGCCGGGAACGGGGCGGGCGGTGTTCGAGCCCGTGATCATCTGGAGCAGACGGTCGATGCCCGTGCCAGCCAGCCGCTGCGCGAGCTCGGAGAGCTTGGGCGCCAGCTTGTCCACAAGGCCGCCCGCGAGCGGACCAACGAACGGGATCTGGCTGACGAGGCCCTTGAGCGCGCCGGCGCCCTTCGAGAACAGGTCCTTGATGACGCCGCCAGCGATGCCCTTGAGGGCCTCAGCCGCCTTGGGGGCGACGGCCTTGACGATGTTGCCAACGAAGGGCTTGACGAAGTTACCGATCTTGCCGAGGAACGCCATGGTGGTTTCTCCTGAGTTGGCGGAGGAGTGATTCCCCCGCGCTATGTGGACATTATCGCGACCACGAATCCGCAGTTGCGTGGTCTCTTCTCATTTTCTGGAAAGCCGTTGCAGCAAGGCCGCGATCTTCTCCCGAAGCGGGTCCCCGGCGTCCACGAACTGCGCCGCCCGCCGGAGATCGTCCACCGCCCCAGACCGCTGGTTCTGTGAGATCTTGACCTCCGCCCGACCGACGTAAGCCGCTGAATCCTGTGGAGAAAGCTTCAGACACACGTCGTAGGCAGCCAACGCCCCGGCTGCGTTGCCGGCCGCCATCTCGACGACGCCAAGCGCCTTGGCAAAGTACGGATCGAGCGGATTGACGGCGTAGAGCCCCTGGAAGATGGTGCGCGCTTCTTCGAACTTGCCCTGGTAGTAGAAGAAGTAGCCCATTCGGGCGATCGAATAGAGCTCTTCGTCCGAGTACCCCCGCACGTCCTTCAGGGTGGCCTTCCCGTCGGCCCACTTCTGGAGGCGCTGCGCCATCGCCTGGCTCTCGTTGACGGCCATGGCGCTAGTACGCCTCCTCGGCAGTCTCTTCGCGGCGGCGCCGCTCGACCTCGGCCATGGCCTCGCTCACCTGCCCGACGAGGTTGAGCATCTGGGCCTCGCGCTGGAGCAACGAGCGGAGCCGATCCATGCGCTCGGGCGCCGCCCGCAGCGTGCCCATCGCGCGATCGAGCTCGGCCTGCCGGTACTCGCTCATGCGCTCGGCGACGGTCGAGACATACGGGCGATCGAGAAACCCCTCGACATCGGCCTCATGGCCCTTCGGCATGGGCGGCGCGGGCAAGCGCAGCTCCTCGGCCGAGTGCGCCGGAGAGATCGACTCGAGCAGCGCGGCCGACGCGAGGGCGGGGTTCTTCGGGTCGCCCTTCTTGCGGACCTTGCTGGTGACCTGCGTCTTGTCGACGAGCTTGTCGCGGACGCTCCGCGGGCCCCCCCAGGGCCACAGCGGCGCGCGCTGTTGTTGTCCAACCTTCGCCATCGCTCACCTCGGGCCCTGTTCGCGGGGCCGCTACTTCTTCCCCTGCTGCTGTTGCTGCAACGCGTAGACGAAGTTGAGCACCTCGGCGACCGCGTCGTAGAGCTCTTCGGGGATCTCCTGGCCCACGTCGACGCGGTACAGCGCCGCGGCGAGCGTGGTGTTCTTCATGAAAGGCACTCCGGCGGCCTTCGCCAGCTCCTTGATCTTCTCGGCCTTGAGCCGCATGCCCTTGGCGACGACGCGCGGCGCTCCGTCCTTCTCTTTGTCGTACTTGATGGCGATCGCCATCTCGGGGTCGTCAGCCACGGTAGCGGAGACGCTAGCAGAACCCGGGCGGCCGTCGTCACCCGGTCGCGCGCGCGGGCGCCGGCTTCGAAGCCTGCTGCTGCAGCTGGTAGACGAAGTTCATCACCTCGGCGACCGCGTCATAGAGCTCCTCGGGGATCTCCTGGTTCACCTCGACCCGCAGCAGCGCGTGCGCCAGCGGCACGTTGCGCAGCATCGGCACGTCGGCCTGCTTCGCGATGCCCTTGAGCGTCTCGGCCTTCAGATCCATGCCCTTGGCGATCACCCGGGGCGCGCCGTCCTTGTCCTTGTCGTACTTGAGCGCGACGGCGACATGATCGGGGTTGGTGACGACGACGTCGGCGCCCTGCACCGCCTCCATCTGGGCGCCCTCCATGATCTCCTGGTGCATCTGCTTTCGATGCGCCTTGTGGTGCGGGTCGCCTTCGCTCTCCTTGTATTCCTTCTTCACGTCGTCCTTCGACATCATCTGGTCCTTCATGTACGACTTGTGCTGCCACCAGACGTCGAAGATGGCGAAGGCGATGAAGAGCATCGTCACCTTCGTCACCACGCGTGAGACGAGCTCACCCAGCACCGTCATCGTCATGCCCGCGTCGCCGTCGATGGTCGCCACCACCAGGCCCATGGCGTCGCGCACCACCCCGTAGACGACCCACGCCGTCACGCCCAGCTTCGCCATCGACTTCACCAGCTCGATGATCTGCTTCTTGCCGAACATGTTCTTGATGCCGGCGATCGGGTTCAGCTTGTCGAGCTTCGGCATCAACGCTTCGAGCGCGAGCAGCGGGCCGACCTGGAGGAACTCGACGAGCCCGCCGGTGATGGCCGCGGCGAAGGCCACGGGAATGCACAGCACCAGCAGCGAGGTGAGCGCGAGCACCAGCACCTGGAGCGTCGCCAGCGACAGGTCCTCAGGGTGCGCGATGTGATCGATGGCGAAGTGGAAGAGGTTGGTGACGCGGGTCTCGACGCCGTCCCACGTCGCCTTCACCACCGCCATCGCCACCGCGAACGCGAAGACGCCCGACAGATCTTTGCTCTTCCAGACGCTCCCCTGCTTGCGAGCGTCGTCGAGCTTCTTCTGGGTGGGTTCTTCGGTCTTGTCGCCACCTTCGGACATGGGCTCTCTCCGAAGGTCACGACAGCAAGACGATGACCTGCTTGAGCCAGCGGAACATCACGCCGAACTCGGCCACCGTGCGGTTCAAGATGAGGTGCGTGGCCGTCAGCATGATGAGCACGCTGACCGCCGGCTTGATTTGCATCGCCACGAAGAACACCTGCACCTGCGGCGCCACCCGGTTGATCATCCCGAGCGCGAGGTCGGTCAGGAAGGTGGCGAGCAACACCGGCGACGAGATGGCGACCGCGATGCGCAACATGTCCGCCGAGGTCCGGATGATGGCGTCAAAGAACGGCCAGAAGCCCTGACCGAACCTGGGGATCTGATCGAGCCGCACCAGCTCGAGGCTGTCGGCGAACGCCCCGATGACGAGGTGGTGGCCGCCCAGCGTGAGGAAGAGCACCGTGGTGAGCTGCAGGTTCAGGTTCGCGAACAGCGTCACCTGACTGCCGATCTGCGGCACCATGAGCTGGGCCTGGTTGGTGCCCGAGAAGATGTCGATGAAGCCGCCGGCGACGTTCGCCGCGTCGAAGATGATGTTCACCACCATGGCCAGCGACAGCCCGATGAAGAGCTCCTTGAGCATCAGCGCGATGAACACCAACGGCCCGACGGGGATCTCGCGCGTCTGCGTGATGAGCAGCGGGTACAGCACGAGGCCCAGCATCACGCCCAGCCCCAGCTTCACCTCTGACGGCACGCTCTCACCGCCGAGGAACGGCGTGAGGATCACCACCGGCAGCACGCGCGACATGAGGAGCGCGAACGCCAGCATGACCTGGGTGAGGTCCGTCTGGATGCCGAGCTGCGTGCGCAGCTCGTCGAGGAGCGGCTGGAGTTCCATCGCTCAGTGCTGAATCAGCGCAGGGAACCTGTCGAAGATGTTGAAGGTGAAGCGCAACAGCTGCGACCCGATCCACGGGCCGGCGAGGCCGAGCACCCCGAACACCACCACCAGCTTCGGCGCGAACGAGAGCGTCTGCTCCTGAATCTGCGTCGCCGCCTGGAAGACCGAGATGATGAAGCCCACGATGAGGCTCATCACGATCGGGGGCCCCGAGGCCACCAGCACCAGAATCAGCGCCTGCTGCGTGACATACGTGAGTTGATGCATCGAAGAGACTCCTTCTTCAGAGGTAGCCGACGACCAGGCCCTTCGCGATCAGGTACCAGCCGTCGACCAGTACGAAGAGCAACAGCTTGAAGGGCATCGAGATGGTGGTGGGCGACAACATCTGCATGCCGAGCGCGAGCAGAATGTTCGACACCACCATGTCGATCACCAGGAAGGGAACGAAGAGCAAGAAGCCGATCTGAAAGGCCTCCTTGAGCTCCGACACGACGAAGGCCGGCGTGAGGATGAGGAAGTCGTTCTCGGTGATGCCGGCCCGGTCGTCGGGTTTGCGGAGCTTGAGCGCCAGCCCGTAGAACAGCGCGCGATCTTTCGTGGTGACCTTCTTTTTGAGGAAGGCGCGCAGGGGCTCCTTGCTGCGGTCGGCGGCCTTGAGCAGCGTGTCGACGTTCTTCGCGTCGAGCAGCCCGCGCCCTTCGGCCACTTCACCGTTGTCGGCCGCCTTGAACATGTCCTGGCCGACCGGCGCCATGATGTAGACGGTGAGGATGATCGCCAGCCCGGTGATCACCTGCGTCGGGGGGATCTGCGAGGTGCCCAGCGCCGACCGCACCACCGACAGCACGACCGAGATCTTCACGAAGCTCGTCACCATCAGCAGCACGAAGGGCGCGAAGCCCAGCGCGCCCAGCGCGATCATCAGCACCAGGGGCCGGTTGGCGAACGACTGCTCGGTGCTGAAGGCGGTGCCCGTCATCGGGTCGACCGCGGCTCCCGCCCCACCACCCCGGCGCTGGGCGAACGCGAGCGCCGGCGCGAGGAGCACCGAGGCGTACAGAATCCACCACGACAGGCGTCGCTTCATTGAAGGCTCTCTCACGAGGAGGCAGGCGGGGGACCCGCCGGAGGGGGAGCATCCTTCCTCCCCAGCAGCTTCTGCAAGAACGGGCTCATCTGCGGCGCGTCTTTGACCGGCTCGAGGGCCGCCAGCACCTTCGGGTCGAGCTTCGTCAGGAACGAGAGGTTGAGCTCGCTCGACCCCAGGAGGATCACCTCGTCGCCCGCCTTGATGACGTACAGCGAGCGCTTCTGGTCGAGGGGCACGCGCTCCAGCACCGTCACGAGGCCCCGGCGCCCCGCCGCCGGCCCCAACCCCATCAGCTTGCGGAGCCCCACGTTGAGCGTCAGCCAGGCGAGCGCCACCACGATGCCCAGCACCACGATGGTGCGCACCAGCGCCCAGCCCAGGTTCAGGTCTTCGCCGACGAGGTCCGGCGGCTCCGACTTCGGGATCTCGGGCTCGGGGATGACGAGCGACGGAGCCGCGGCCTCGACGGTGGCACCCGCCTGCGCGCCCGCGTCGTCAGCCTGCGCCGCCGCTCCCACCACCAACGCCGCCGCCAGGAGCCACGCCCGCACGCTGCCTCAACCCGCCAACGAGACGATGCGAATGCCGAGGTTGCCTTCGATCTCCACCAGCTCGCCCCGGGCCACCACCTTGCCGTTGACCGAGAGATCGAGCGGCTCGCCCACCTGCCGGTTGAGATCGAACACGTGGCCGACCTTGAGGCCGACCACCTCTTCGGCCGTGATGGGCAGCCGGCCGATCTCGACCGCGAGCTGCAGCGGAATGTCGTTCAACAGATCTGCCCCTTCGGCCTGCGCGTCTTCCATGTCGGCTCTCCCCGCCCCCGGGTTCGTAGACTCGTCGAGCGCGTCGTCGCCCAGCGAGCGCTCCTCCTCGGCCGCGTCGGGTGGGGGCTCGCCTTCTTCTGAAGCCCCCTCGGCGGCCTGCACTTCGTCACCACCCTCGATGGGCGCCCCTGGAGGCGCGGGCTCTCCGAGGACGAAGCCCGTCAGCTTCGCCTGGAAGCGGTCGTTCTCGACCACCAGCTCCGCGTCGAGGTACCCGGTGCGGCCCAGCCCCATCTTGAGCTTCGCGGTGCCACCTTCACCTTGATCCGGGCGCGCGGTGAGGCCGTCGACCAGCACCACGTCACGCTCGCGCAGCTGGGCGAGATCGCCCGAGGAGATCTCGACCTGGCCGATCTCGGCGCGCAGCCACACCTTCACGTTCGACAGCCTCCCGGCATGGGCGTTGGCATCGGCCGCGCGGCGGTGCCGGCGAATCGGCGCGTCTGGCGGAGGGCCCGCGACCGCCAACACGCTCTCGGGCACGAAGATGCGCACGTAGCCGGTGTGCCCGCCGAAGAGCGCCTTGAGCTGCACCACCGCCAGGTTCTCTTCTTCGCTCACCACCGCGATCGCCTCGTCAAGCGAGGGCGCCACCGACTCGAGCCGCAGCTTCGGCAGCTCCGAGTCGAGGCTCGGCGACAGGGCCTTGAGGGTCTCGAGCACGACGAAGGTCATCACGCCTTCTTCGATGTCGGTCAGCGGCCTCAAGCCCACGGCCTCGCCCGTTCCGCCCAGCAGGGTGTCGATGGCCCAGTGGGCCAGCCCGATGTCGACCTCGAGCAGCCCGCGGGCCTTATTGGGCACCGGCGCGAGCACGCCGAGGAACGTCGGATCGCCCACGTAGCGGCGCAGCTTCGAGGGGTGAATGAGGTGCACGTACTCGGCGTGGAGCGAGATCTTCTCGTCGAGCATCTCGGACAGGCGCTTGCGCACCGTCTCGCTCACCTCGCCCGTCGAGCGCACGTTCGGCAGCATCCACTCGAGGTTGCGCACCAGGCGCGCGTGCGTCTTGGCCACCTTCTCGAGGTTCGCGAAGGTGAACGGCTTCCACTCGCGAATGGGCAGCGCCGGTGCGGTCGGCGGCGCTGGAGGCGGTGGGGGTCGACGGGTCTGCGTGCCCGACGGCGCCGTGGCCGGCTTCGGGCGAATCTTCGACACGTCGATCATCATCGTGCGGTCGGCGCCGCCGCCTTCGTCACGGCTCACTTAGCGGCCCTCGACCTTGAAGTCTTCGAGCGACAGCCCGCGCGCCGAGAGCGCCTGGGTGAGCGCCTCCTTCTGCTCCTCGACGAGCTTGAGCACGTCGCGATCGGAGCCCTGGAAGACCGCCTTGATCTTCCCGTTGTGGCTCGAGATCTTCACCGAGAGCCCCTTCAGCACGTCGGAGCGCAGGTCGACCTGGAACTCGACCTTGCCCGCCGCGTTGGTGCCGACCCGCACCTTCTCGACGATCTTCTGGGCGAGCTCGTTGGCCACCTTGCGCAGGCGCTCCGAGCCCGACACGTCCTTCTGCTTCGCGACCGGCACCGGCGCCATGAGGGCCGGGTTGAAGCGGAAGCCCGGCTGCATCGCGCCCGCCCCGCCCTTCTCGTCCTTGCCGCCCTGGCCGCCGCCGCTGCCCCCGCCCTTGTCGGCGTCGGCCTTGAGGCCCCCCTTCTCGCCGCGCGCCCCGCCCACGCCGCCAGACGTCGCGTTGAGCGACGACGACTCGCTGGCCTCGTGCCGCTCCTCGAGCGCGTCGCGGCCCACCTTCGCGTCGGCCTTGCGGTGCTCTGACACCTGCGAGGTGGTGGCCTTGTCGGAGCCGGCCTGCTTGAGCTGCTGGGTGCCGGTCTGTTGATCGTTCTGCCGCACCTGCGAGCCCTGCTCGCCCTCGTGGCGGGTCGCCTGCTTCACGTTCTCGCCGAACGTCTTGCTGCCCAGCCGCGACTTGAAGGCGCTGTCTTTCTGGGTCTGGCCCTTCGTCTCTTCGGCCTGCTGCGCCTCGGAGGACTCGAGCAGCATCGCGATCGCGCTCTTGCCGATGTTCTCCTGGGCGTGCGGATCCTTCACGTGGGCCTGCTGCGCGCGGGCCTGGGCCTGTTGGGCCTCGGTCTGGCTCTGCCCGACGAGCTTCTTGAACGTCGACGCCTCGGCAGACTTCTTCCCGCGCTGGGCCTCTTCGTTGCGCCGAGCCTCGACCTGCCGCTCCGCCAGGCGCGCTGCCTGACGATCGTCTTCGACTCGGCTCATGACTTCTTCTCCGCGGCGCGAACCCGGGCGAGGTGGAGTGTGTTGCCGATCTCTTCCTGGTTCATCTCTTCCTTCTGCTGCAGCTCCCGGCGGACTTCTTTCTTCCAGGTGTCCTTGTGCTTCTCGATGGCCTTCTTCTCCATCGCGGCCTCGGCCATCTCCTGGCGGCGCTGCTCGACGAGCTTCTCGGCCTGGGTGACGGCTTCTTTCTGCCGCTCGATGTCGAGGGCGACCTGCGCCTCTTCGTCCTTGAGGCGCTGCTCGAACCGGCCCATCTGCTGAAAGGCCGCGATGCCGCCGCCCTTCCTGGTGGCGTCTTCGAGGAAAGCCTGGACCTTCGCCTTGCGCTCGACCCTGCGGCGATCGAGGTCCTGCTGGAGCGCCACCAGCTTCTTCTTCTCGGCCTCGTGCGCCTTGATCGCCTCGGAAAACGCGTCCTTGGCGTCTTCTTCAGCCTTGGTGCGAATGTCGAGCAGGGCCTGGAGGCGGTACTGGGGCATAAGGCGTGCCCGAGCCTACACCCCTTTCGACTTCAGGTGGTGGGCGCGTCGGTGAACATGTCGACGAGCCGCTGCACCGTCTCGTCGAACGGGGTGCTGTCGTGGGTGTCCTGCTTGAGGAACCCGATGATCTGGTCGTACTTGTCGATGGCGTAGTCGGTGCGCGGGTCGGTGCCGTACTGGTAGGCGCCGAGCAGAATGAGGTCGCGCTGCTTCTCGTAGGTCGACAACGTCTGCCGGAGGAGCCCCGCCGCCTTCTTGTGCTCAGGCGTGGCGATCTGGCTCATCACACGTGACAGCGAGGCCAGCACGTCCATCGCGGGCCACTGGTTCCGCTCGCCGATGGCGCGGTTCAAGATGAAGTGGCCGTCGAGAATACCGCGCACCTCGTCAGCGATGGGCTCTTCCATGTCACCGCCGGCGACGAGGCAGGTGTAGATGGCGGTGCAGCGGCCCTTGTCGCTGTTGCCAGTGCGCTCGAGCATGCGCGGCAGCATCGAGAAGACACTGGGCGGGTAGCCCTGGCGGGCCGGCGGCTCACCGATGGCGAGGCCGATCTCACGCTGCGCGCGCGCGAGGCGGGTCACCGTGTCGAGCATGAAGAGCACGTTGCCGCCCCGCTCGCGGAAGTACTCGGCGATCGAGGTGGCCACGTAGCCCGCGCGGAGGCGCACGAGCGACGGCTGGTCGGACGTCGCGCACACCACCACGGAGCGCTTCATGCCCTCGTGGCCGAGCGCGTCTTCGATGAACTCGAGGACTTCGCGACCACGCTCGCCGATGAGCGCGATGACCGAGAGCTCAGCGGCCGTGTTGCGGGCGATCTGACCCATGAGCGTCGACTTGCCGACGCCGGAGCCGGCGAAGAGGCCGATGCGCTGGCCCTCGCCGACGGTGAGCAGGCCATCGATGCAACGCACCCCGAGCGGCAGGGGCCGGGTGATGCGCATGCGCTTGAACGGATCGGGGCAGTCGCGATCGACCGCCCAGTCCTGCATCTTCTCGTCCGGGAGCGGCTTGCCGTCGATTGGCTCGCCCAGCCCGTTGAGAACCCGCCCCAACAGCCCCTCGCCCGCGCGGATCGTCAACGGCCGCCCGGTGGGGATCACCTCGCTGTCGGGGCCGATGCCCGACAGCTCGCCCAGCGGCATCAGCATCACCTGCTCGCCCTGAAAGCCCACCACCTCGGCGCGCACGGACTCGCGGCCGCGCTTGATAATGCACACCTCGCCGACGCGCACGTTCGGCACCGCCGCCTTGATCACCAGGCCGGTGAGCTCGGTCACGCGCCCGCGGACCCGCACCATCTGGGCCGTCTTCAGCAGCTCGTGGTACCGCCGCAGATCGATGGCCATGGCGGCTACTTGACCTCTTTCTTCCCGGTGTCGGGCATCAGCACGTTGCGCAGCATCTCGAACTGCGTGCGGATCTGCCCGTCGATGGTGCCGTACTCGGTCTGGATGACGCAGCCGCCGCGCTCGACCTCGGCGTCGTCACGAATGGCGATGTCGACGGCGCGGCCGATGAGCTCCATCAGGCGTGGGCGCTTCTCGCGCAGCACCTTGCCGTCGTCGGGGTGCACCTTGAGCACCATGGCCTTCGAGCCGCGCGCCGCTTCGATCGCGGTGGCGCAGATCTCGAGCACCACGTCAGGCTCGCGCTCGAGATCCCGCCCGATGATCTTCGCCGACATCTTGAGCGCCAGCTCGAGCACGTCCTTCTCGGCGTCGGCGACGATCTGCCCCGCCTGCATCTTGGCCCGCGCGAGCTCCTCGGCGGCGCGCGCCTGCACGTCGGCCTTCGCCTCGTCGCGCGCCTTCGAGAAGACCTCTTCCTTGAAGCGCAGCGCCTCGGCCTTGATCTCCTCGGCCTTCTTCTGGGCGTCCGCGATGATCTGTTTCGCGGTCGTCATCGCCTCGAACTCCTCGGCGTTGACCACGCCGCCGCGTCGTGGAGGTGGGAGAATCGGTTTGTCTCCGCCATGGGCGTCCCCGCCCTCACCGCTCTTGATGACCTTCCCGAGGATGCGGGAGGCCGGTGCCGGACGCCGTTCGTCTTCCATTCAGCCGTGGAGCCTAGCCCGAACGCCCGCCGGGTCCACGGCCCGACGAGCCCTTGAGCACGGGAGAGCCTCGCCCGGTGTCCTGGCTGGTGGGTCCCTTTCGACGCGGCGGCTCCTGAACGGCGGGCGACGTCACGGCGCGCCTGGGCACCCTGGGGGGCGGCTGCGCGTCGCCCGGCTCGCGCACGAGCGGCTTTCCGTCACGCATGATGCGACGCAGACCGGACGCCTGGGGATCTTGCCCGCCGAGCGGGGGCGGCGCCGCGGGCCGGGAGCTGACGACGCCAGCGCGGCGGGCGTTGCGCTCGGCGATCGGATCTCTGCGGGGCGCCGCGTTCGGCGGGCGGCCCCCGCGAGGTGGCGCCGCGGCAGGACCGGTCGGCGGTGGCCCCACGCGTGAGCCCTGCGGCGCCGGCGGCTCCCGGCCGGGAGCAGGCCCGACCCTCGAGCCGGCTTCGGGCCGAGCCGCGGGCATGGGCTGCGAGGTCCGCCGTCCCACCGGCAGCGGGACTGGCTGCAGCATCGGAGGGCCCCCGGGGGGAGCGCCAGGGGGTCGCATCGGCGGCGGCAGACGGAGCGGCCGATCGATGACCCCCTTCTGCGCGAGCCGCTCGATCTGCTCCACGATGTCGAGCCGCCCACCATCACCCTTCACCGGCTTGCTCTTCTCTTCCTTGAACCACCGCTGGAAGAGCTTGCCCAGCTCGTGGCCAGCGTGCCGCTCGACGAGGCGCTGCGCGAACTCGGGGCTCTGCGCCACCGCCGCCCGCATCACGCGCTGGGCCCCGGCGCTGCGCATGCCCACCGATGGGGCCTCGAGCGCGCCGTGGATCTCGAGCACCGTCTTCGCGTCGGCCTCCGACAGACGCCGTGCCCGGCCCGCCTCGGCGGCCTTGGCGGCGAGGGAGCGCTGATCGGGCGGCAACCTGGCCAGAAACGCCTCGCGGTCGGCGTCGGCCAGGCCGGCCACGGCGATCGCGAGCACCCGCGCCCCCATGCGATCGCAGATCGAGATGATCTCGCGGGGCGGCATGGTGAGCAGGTCAGTGAACCGGAAGGTCCCGACCTGCGGCGCCCCCCGCTTGAGCCCCTCTTCCAGCTTCCATCGCACGATCGACAAGATGTCGGCCCGCACCTCGCGGTTGAGCTTCACCGTGGGCCTGGGGCCCAGCTCGGCGCGGCAGGCATCGGCGAGCTCCGACGGGAGCGCGCGCAGCACCACCTCGACGAGGGCGCCACGCTCCTTCGACAGCAGCGCCGCGAGCCGCTTCGGGTCGGCGCTCCCGAGCTGGCGCCGGCGCGCGGTGACGATGCGCTTGATCTCCTGAATCACGAGCGGAATGCGCTTGTCCCGGGGGATCTGCAGGAGGCTCTGCGCGCGGTGCTTGAGCAGCTCCTCTTCGTCGACCGACAGGTGCTCGTACGAGCCGATCGCGTCAGACCCGCCGAAGGCGAGCGAGGTGAGCAGCAGCATCGTCTGCCGCTTCGACAGTGACGCGAAGAACTGTTCCACTCGTCACCTGCGACGCCAGCGGCGTGCGCTCACCCTTCCGCCTGTGCCTGGGACTGGGTCTTGCGGGGCGGCGGCCGCGAGGTGCCACCGGGCTTGCGAATGACGAGGAAGGCCGCGACGCCCGCGAGCGCGATGAACAACAGCGCGTTGACGGCCACCATCACCTTGAAGGTGTCGGCGCTCTTCTTGTGCATGCGCAGGCCCATCACGTCCTGGAAGCTGTTGTCCGGGTCGAGCATGGCGGTTGCCACCTGCCGCGCGGGCGTCATCAGCACGTTGACGTTCTCTTTCTTCAGCTCGCTGACGGCGTTGGCGACGAACTCGCGCACCTGAGACTCGGTGATGGGCGGCTCGGCCTTGTCACCCTCGGCCACGTACTTGAGGAACACCGAGGCCGACGGGAGCGGCTTCTTGTCGGGCTGCGTGAGATCGTTCGTCTCGGGGATCATCACGATGGTGCGCGCCTCGAGCACCCCGGGAATACGGTTGAGCGCGTTCGACACCTCGCCGGCGAGCGCCTCGATGAACATCGCGCGCTCTTCGGTCTGAGTGGGGATCATGCCCTTCATCTTCTTGAACACGCCGAGGCCATCGGCCTGCGGGCGGGGCAGCGAGTTCTCCTTGAGGAGCTGCGCGGCGGCGCCCACTTCCTGCTTCGAGACGCTGATGATGTAGCGGGGCTCGTTGCCGCCCTCTTCCTTCAGCTTGGTGGCGCCGATGCCGTTTCGCTGGAGGAGGACGTAGATCTCGTTGGCGTCCGCCTCGGACAGATCGTGCTGCAGCTCGACGCTGCAGGCCGACAGCACGAACACGACGGGGAGGAGGACGCGGAAGCCGTGCGGACGCATGCGGGAAGCGACCCTACTACGGCTCGCCGGGAAAAGGGCCCAAACGCACCGCGGGCGACTCCCTGGTGGGAATCGCCCGCGCGAGCCATCGCAAACCGACCGACGTCAGACCTGGGTCTTCAGCGTGTCCTTGAGGCCGCTGGTGGCCTTCTCGACGACCTTGCCGGTGAGCTCGAGCTCTTGCGTGTACTTGTACATGCCGGCCTGCATCGCGAGCATCTCGGTGTTCGAGAAGTTCTTCCCGCTGAGGCCGCCCTGAATGAGCTTGTCGATCGAGACCTGGCCCTTCTCCATGTTCTCGACCATGCCCTGAAGCAGGCTGGTGGACTTGTTGACCTCGGTCTTCTGCGCGACCGGGTCCATGCCCTTGGCGGTGAGCTTGTCGGAGACCTTGTTGAGCGACGACTTCTGAATCTTCCCGGCCTGCTCGATCTGCTTGGCCTTATCGACGTGCTGGGCCTGCTGGGTAGCCTGAACCTGGCCCGCCTTCTGGGCCGCGTCGGCTCCCTGCGGCTTCATCGCCTGGTCGAACTTGCTGGGCCCGGTTTTCTGGGCCTGCTGCTGCGCGGCCTGCGGAAGCTTCTGCTGGGCGATTTGCTGCGCCCCAATTCCTGCCAGTGGACCCGCCATGGGTGTTCCTCCTCGAGTCGTCTACAGAGTCATCATCGCCATCTTCTTCCAGAAGTTGCTTGAGCCGCTCGACCGCCCGGGCGTGCAGCCGGCTGGCCCATGACTTCGACTGCCCAATCTCGGCGCCGGCCTCTTCCAGCGTCTTGTTCTGGAAGTAGTAGCCCTGGAGCAGTTTTCGCTCTTTTTCCGGGAGCTTCTCGATGGCTCCCCGCACCCGCCGGCGCATCTGCTCGAGCTGAATTCGTTCGTCAGCGGGTAGGGCCTCGTCAGACACCTGGAGGCCGTCAGCCCCGTCGAGGCTCGTGCCGAACACCATCGCGAGGCCCGTGACGGCGTTCGAGATGCGCTCGACTTCATCCTCGAGGCTGCCAGCCGTTCCGTCTCGATCCGAGAGGTTGCCAAGGTAGGCGTTGGCGCGCTCTGAGACCCCGCCGCCCCCCTTGAGGGCTCCCATCTTTCGCAGGCCGTCGTAGATGGCCCCCTTGATGCGGTAGTGCGCGAAGGTGAGGAAGTTGGCGCCAACCCGGGCGTCGAAGCGCTCGGCGGCTTCCAGGAGGCCGACCTGGCCCCAGGCGACGAGCTCGTCCATGTCGAACTGCGAGTTGAACTGTTTGCGCACCTGCGCCGCCAGCGAGCGCACGTAGGCCCCGTACTTTTCGAGGATCTGGGCCTTCGATTCGGCGAGGGGCAAGCGCGTTACTCCTCTTGCTCCGCCTTGTTCCACAGGCGTTCGAGGGTCTGGGCCAGACGGGGATCGTCCTTGAGCTGCTCGAAGATCTTCTCGGTGAGGTGCTTGGACTGGCTGCGCACCTTGTCCCGCAGGATGTCCTGGACGAGCTTCTTCGTCGCTTCGTCGCGGCTCTTGATCTGGCCCTGCTTCATCTGGCGGGCGATGTCGAGGGCTTGCGAGACGACGGGGTTGGTGGCGGCAGTGGCGCCGACGTTCGAGGAGCCGACGAGGCCGGAGGGCGCAACCAGCGACTCGGTTCGATCGACCTTGGCGCCGAACGCGCCGCCGGCCTTCGAGGGGCCGCTCGCGCCTCCGGCAGCGCCTGCACGCCCTGCTCCACCCGCCTTGCCACCGCGACCGACGCCTCGAACGGACATGTGCTCCTCGCCTTGAAGAAGCCTAGCGCTTCTTCGGTGCGTCCTTCACCTTGCCGCTCGCCACTTCGAGCAGCTTGTCGGCCATGGCCTTCTCTTCGGCCGTCGGCGAGAGCTTCAGCCCCGCGTCCAGCTCGGCCTTGCCCTCGGCACTCTTGCCGTTGAGCACGTACACCTCGCCAAGCCGAATCCGGGGCTCGGCCGCGTCCGGCTGCACCTTCGCCGCCAGCTGAAACGCCTTCGTAGCGCCATCGAAGCGTTCGGCGCGCTTCTTCTCGTTGGCTTCTTTGAGGGCCCGCTCGATGTCGAGGGCGCCACCGAAGAGGCACAGCCGGTACGCGAACTCGGGCACCCCGCCATCGTCTTCGAGATCGAGGGCGGCCTGGAGTTCCTTGAGGGCCTCGCCCGTCTTGCCCATGAACAGCAGCGCCTCGGCGCAGTGCGCGCGGGCGAGCGCTGACTTCGGGTCGAGCCGCTGCGCGGTGCGGAAGGCCTGAAGCGCCTTGTCGTACTTCTGCTGGTTGAACTCGAGCGTGCCGAGGGCGAACTGCACCTGCTTCGTCTTGGGCATCAGGGCCGCGGCGCCGTTCACCAGCTCTCGCGCATGATCGAACTTGCCGAGGTCCATCCACAGGTACACCGACTCGAGCATGATCATCGCCTGCTGCTTGCTCATCGGGAGGATGCTGCCGGCGATGTCCGACTTCGTCTCCGCCATCTGGTGGCTGTCCTTTCGTGGAGGCAACGTGAGGAGACGCTCAATAGCACAAAGGGCGACCGTTTCCGGTCGCCCTCGAGTGCAACGACTTCAGCTCGTCTCAGCGGTTTAGCGGACGTTCTGAATGGTGTTCTTCACCGTGTCGTGCTTGCCCTTCATCACGTTCGACATCGACGTGTAGGCCATGTTCTCCTTCTGCATCTGGTACTGCAGGCGGAGCATGTTGCTCATCTCGCCCTGCATGCCACCGATGGCCTGGTTGCCCATGCCGACGTCGTTCTGCGAGACGCCCGTGCCGAAGTTCGGGCCCATCGAGCTGCCGGTGACGGGGCCGGTGCCGCCGCCGACGGTCGTGTTGATGGGGCCGCCCATGCCGCCGCCGACGTTCACCATGCCGCTCGACGCGTAGCTGGCCGACGACGGGCCGCCGATGTGGTTCGAGACCGACGAGACGGCCGCCGAGACGATGCCCATGCCGGGCACCGCGCCGCCGAGGAGGCCGGCGCCCGCGGCGATCGCGTTGCCCGCGCCCGCGAGACCTGCCTGCATGCGCTGCCCGAAGTCGACGCCCTGCGACTGCTTGCCGACGGTGAAGTTGGTGGAGATACGAACCGGCGTGGAATCGATGCGGTTGATGGCCATGTGAGCCTCCAGAGAACTGCGTGAAGTGTCAGGGTCTTGCTGCCGCCGGCCCCTGCCAGCGCCGCCCTGTACGTCCATTCTCGGCGAACGAGACCCCGAGTTGCGAGGGGGTGACGCTCAGCGCTTTCCCTTGCGCTCCGACGCAATCTTTTCGCGCACTTGAAGCAGGTGCGACAAGAGCTCCTCGGTGCGCTCGATGGCCTTCGAGACCTTCTTGCCCTGGTCGGCCCGGGGCCCCTTCATCGCTGCGAGGCCGTCGCGGAGGTCGGCAAAGAGGGCCTCGATCTCGGCCTTCGAGGCGCTGTCGACGAAGGTGGCGATGGCGGGGTACTCGGGCTGCGGAAGTGGCGGGCGCTGCGGTTCCTGACTGCGTGAGGCGGCCATGGGTCTCCTGGTGGGACGGCGGGCTTAGTTCGCGAGGAGCTGCTTGAGCTGCTGCTGACCGACGGGGTCGCCGAAGCCGGCGAGGGCCAGGGCCGCGCAGAAGCGTACGCGCTCGTCGGTGTCCTTCGTCAGCTTGTGGAGCGAGGCCAGCGCTTGATCCTTCAGCACGAAGTCGACGCTTCCGGCAGTGGCGAGGCGGCCGAGCGAACGGGCCGCGGCGGCGCGCAGGGCCGGGAGCTCGTGCCCGAGCGCGTCGCACAGCGGGCGCGTCGCCGCCGGGTCGTTCAGCTCACCGAGCGCCGCGGCGGCCTCGACAGGCGACAGGCCGGTCTTCATCGCCGTGACGAGCCAGGGCGTGGCCTGCTTGTCCTTGAGCTGCCCGAGCGCGGTGGCGATGGCGGCGGCGACGCGCGGGTGCTCGGTGCGGTAGGCCTTGAGCAGGTACGGAACGGCGGGCTTGTAGCCCGCGAGCCCGAGCGCGGTCGCGGCGCCGGCGACGACCTTGGCGCTGGCGTCGATGAGGTTCTTGACGAACTCCTGGGCGAGATCCTCGTTGCCGAGGCTGGCGAGGGCGATCGCGACCGAGCGGCGTACCACGGGCTCGGGGTCGGCGAGCATCGCCTTGAGCTTCGCGACGGCGGACACGTCTTTGAGCTGGCCAAGGGCCTCGGCGGCGTCTCCCCGAACGGCTGGGAGCGCGTCGTCGAGGCGCGCCGTGATGGACTTCACGTCTTTCGCGGCGATCTCCTTCGAGAACAGGTTCGGCCGTCCGGCCCACGCGGGCTCGAGCTCGGCGAGCTTCTCGGCAATGGCCTCTTCGTTGAGTGACATGGGGCTCCCTCCAGGTGTGCGGAAACTAAAGGAATCGACCTGCCCCAGCAACGAACCACTTCACGATTCTTCAACGAGGGTGGGCCGCTTTCTCCATGCGCCCGCCAGGGCCCTGCGATACGCAACGCGCCATGAATGCGATCGTGTCCATCCGCGAGGTCGTCAAGGAATACCAGCTCGGTCAGACGACCGTGCAGGCGCTGAGGGGCGTGTCGCTCGAGGTGCTCAAGGGCGAGTTCCTGTCGATCGCCGGGCCGTCGGGCTCGGGGAAGACGACGCTCCTCAACCTCATCGGCTGCGTCGACACCGCCACCCGGGGCGTCGTCGAGGTCGCCGGGAAGGACACCGCGAAGCTCACCGAGCGCGAGCTCACCGATCTGCGGCTCAACACCATCGGCTTCATCTTCCAGTCGTTCAACCTGGTGTCGGTGCTCACCGTGTTCCAGAACGTCGAGTTTCCGCTGCTGCTCCAGGGAAAGCTCGGCGGGAGCGAGCGCAAGGCGAAGGTGATGCAACTGCTCGAGCAGGTCGGGCTGCACACCCACGCGAAGCACCGGCCGAGCGAGCTGTCGGGAGGCCAGCGGCAGCGCGTCGCCGTGGCCCGGGCGCTGGTGACGGACCCGCTCCTGGTGCTGGCCGACGAGCCCACGGCGAACCTCGACTCGGCCACCGGCAACCAGATCATCGACCTGATGAAGTCGCTGAATCAGCAGAAGGGCACGACGTTCATCTTCTCGACGCACGATCACAAGGTGATGCAGCACGCCAACGCGGTGATCCGCCTGGCGGACGGCAAGGTGCTCGGCCGGGAGAGCGCGAAGGACGCGGTCGCCCATGCGCTGTCGCTGGGTGAGGCGCCGGCGAACGAAGTGAGGGCGTAAATGAGCCGCTTGACCATGCTGGTGCAGATCGCCTGGCGAAACCTGCTCGCCAGCCCGATCAACCTCATCATCGGCGCGCTGATCCTCTTCGGCACGTTCCTGTTCGTGGTGGTCGGGGGCCTGCTCGACTCGCTCAACGCGGCGATGGCGCGCTCGGTGATCGGCTCGGCCGCCGGCCACGTGCAGATCTACTCGGCGAAGTCGAAGGACGAGCTGTCGCTGTACGGCTCGATGGGCGGCGACCCGGATCTCGGCGCCGTCACCGAGTTCCCCCGCATCAAGGAGGCGCTCGAGGGGCACCCCAACGTGAAGGAGGTCGTCCCCATGGGCGTCTCGGGCGCCCTCATCACCTCTGGCAACACCGTCGACGTCGCGCTCGAGGAGCTGCGCAACCTGCTCAAGGCGAAGGACGGCGTCGTCGACCGCCCCGAGTACAAGGGCCTGGCGCCGGCCGAGCTCGAGACGCGCATCACGGCCTCACGGCGGCACGTGCGGCAGATGATCAAGGTGCTCGAAGCGGATCAGAAGAAGGCCGCGGCGATCCTCCAGGACAAGGCCATCGACCCTGAGGTGGTGGCGGCGCTGCAGAAGGTCTCGAGCGACGACTTCTGGGCCGGGTTCGACACCGACCCCTGGGGCTCGCTCGAGTTCCTCGAGAACAAGATCGCCCCGCAGGTGACCGACTCGCAGCTCCTCTTCATCCGCTACCTCGGCACCGATCTGGACCGGTTCCAGCAATCGTTCGACCGCATGCAGATCGTCGACGGCACGCGGGTGCCGAAAGGGCAGCGCGGCTTCCTGGTCGCCAAGCTGTTCTACGAAGACCAGCTGAAGCTCAAGAGCGCGCGCCGGCTCGACAAGCTGAAAGATGCGCGGGCCCTGGGCCGCCTCATCGCCACCGACGACGAGCTGAAGCGCTTCGTCAAGGAGAACAAGGCGCAGACCCGCGACATCGTGCTGCAGCTCGACGATCTCAAGACGAGCGAGGCGGTGACGAAGCTGCAGGGCTTCTTGAAGAGCGACGAGAAGGATCTGTCGGCGCTGCTCACGGCGTTCTTCGACACCACCGACGAGAACCTCGAGGCCCGCCACACGTTCTTCTACGAGCAGCTCGCGCCGATGCTGCAGCTCTACAAGGTGCGGGTCGGTGACACGCTCACCATCAAGGCCTTCAGCCGCGCCGGGGCGATCTCGGCCGTCAACGTGAAGGTCTACGGCACATTCTCCTTCACGGGGCTCGAGAAGTCGCCGCTGGCGGGCACCACGAGCCTCATGGACCTGATGAGCTTCCGCGATCTCTACGGCTACCTCACCGCCGACAAGGCCGAGGAGCTGGCGCAGCTCAAGCGCGAGACGGGGGCGAAGCAGGTCACCCGCGAGAGCGCCGAAGACGACCTCTTCGGCGAGGGGAACACGGTGGTGGCCGAGGCGACCGCGGGCGTCATCGACGAGAAGAAGGAGTTCAGCGGAGTCGGCCGGCGGCTTCGCGAGGACGACCTGGTGCGGCGCGTCTACAGCGACGCCGAGATCAACGGCGGCGTCGTGCTGCACGCCGCGGTGATCCTCAAGGACCCTGCCCTGCTGTCGAAGACGCTCGGCGAGCTCAACGCGCTGTCGACCGAGAAGAACCTCGGCATCAAGGCCGTGTCGTGGCAGCAGGCCTCGGGGCTCCTCGGCCAGGTGATCCTCTTCTTCCGCGTGCTGCTGCTGATGGCGGTCGCGTTCATCTTCGGCGTCGCGATGGTGATCATCAACAACGCCATGATGATGGCCACGCTCCAGCGCACGCAGGTGATCGGCACCATGCGGGCGATCGGCGCGCAGCGCACGCTGGTGTTGTCGATGGTGCTGGTCGAGTCGGTGGTGCTGGGGCTCGTCTTCGGGGGCCTTGGCATGCTGGTCGGCTCGGGGCTCATGAGCTGGCTCCACTCGCACGGCATCGCCGCGCCGAACGACGTCGCCTACTTCTTCTTCTCGGGGCCGCGCCTGCTCCCCGAGCTGTCCACCGCCAACCTCATCATCGCGCTCGTCATCATCCTCCTGGTGACGCTGGGCTCGACGATGCTGCCGGCGATCATCGCGACGCGCGTATCTCCGCTGCGCGCCATGCAGGCCGACGAGTGAGCCCATGACCATCTTCGACCCGATCCTCTGGCTCATCGCGTTCCGCAGCCTGGTGCAGCACCGGGTGCGATCGCTCCTGCTGGGCGCCGCCATCATGGTGGTGACCGCCCTGCTCGTGTGCCTCGCCGGCATCTACGTGGGCACCAAGACAACGCTGCTGGTGTCGGCCACCACGCTCATGAGCGGGCACGTCAACGTGGCGGGCTTCTACAAGTCGACGGCCAGCTCGTCGGCCCCGGTGGTGACGCAGTACAAGAAGCTGCGCGAGATCGTGCAGCGCGACGTGAAGGGCCTCGACTACGTCGTCCAGCGCGGGCGCGGCTGGGCCAAGCTCATCAGCGACACCGGCTCGATGCAGGTGGGCATCGCGGGCATCGACGTCGCCAACGAGCCGGGTTTCCTCAAGGTCGTCAACCTCAAGTCGGGCACGCTCGAGGGCCTCAAGCGCGCCGACGGGCTCCTCATCTTCGAGGAGCAGGCCAAGAAGCTCGACGTGAAGGTGGGCGACAAGCTCACCTTCGCCGCGCCCACCTTCAAGGGCACCAACAACACCATCGACGTCACCGTCGTCGCCATCGCGGCCAACATCGGCATGCTGTCGAGCTGGAACACCTTCATGAACGACGATGGCCTGCGGCAGCTCTACCAGCTGAACGAGGAGACGACGGGCGCCCTGCAGGTCTACGTGAAGGACGTCGCCACCGTGCGCCAGGTGCAGGAGCAGCTGCGCAAGTCGTTCGCGGCCGAGGGCTTCGAGCTGATGGACAACGACCCGCGGCCCTTCTGGGCGAAGTTCGACGGCGTCAACCGCGAGTCGTGGACCGGCCAGAAGCTCGACGTCACCAACTGGGAGGACGAGACGAGCTTCGTGCAGTGGTTCGTAACGATCCTCACCGTGGCGGCCACCACCGTCATCTTCGTGCTCACGATCATCATCGGCGTCGGCATCATGAACGTGATGTGGATCTCGATTCGTGAGCGCACCCGCGAGATCGGCACGCTGCGCGCGGTGGGCATGCAGCGGCGCAGCGTCATCGCGATGTTCCTGACCGAGGGGTTCCTGTTGGGGCTGCTCGGCACCTCGGCGGGCGTACTCCTCGGCGTGCTGATCTCGACGCTCCTCACCGGCGCGCACGTCGTGCTGCCGAAGGGCGCGCAGCTCGTGCTCATGAGCGAGCAGCTCGTGGTGACGCCCACGGCGGGCTGGCTGGTCTTCGCGGTGCTCTTCATCACCGGCACCATCACCCTCATCTCGCTGATTCCCTCTTTCCTCGCGGCGCGGCTCAAGCCCGTCTCCGCGATGTCACACGTGGGGTAACGAACATGACGCGTCTCCTGGTGCTCTCGGTCCTCGTCGGCGCGGCGCTCCCGGCGCGCGCGATGGACAAGCCCGAGATGGTGAAGCTGCTCGCCGAGATCGACGACCGGCAGCGCAACGGCGGCGACTACAAGGCGCTCGTCTACCTGGAGCAGAAGGAGAAGGACAAAGCCGACGTCGTGCGCGAGGTGCTCGTCTACCGGCGCGACGCCGACGACAAGCTGATGCTGCTCTTCTCGAAGCCCAAGAGCGAAGAGGGCAAGGGCGTGCTGCGCCTCGACAAGAACCTGTGGACCTACGACCCCGGCACCGGGAAGTGGGACCGCACCACCGAGCGGGAGCGCATCGGCGGCACCAACACCCGCCGCGCCGACTTCGACGAGTCCCGCCTGGCCGAGGAGTTCGAGCCGTCGTTCGTTGGCGAAGAGAAGCTGGGCAAGTTCGAGACGGTGGTGATGGAGCTCAAGGTGAAGGAGGGCTTCGACGTCGCGTACCCGGTGCTGAAGCTGTGGGTCGACAAGTCGAACCACAACATCCTCAAGCGGCAGGAGTTCGCGCTGTCGGGCAAGCTGGCCCGCACCTCGTACTACCCCAAGTGGCAGAAGCTCTTCTCGGAGTCGAAGAAGGCCGAGCTGTGGTTCCCCGGCGAGATCCGCATCTTCGACGAGATCGAGAAGTCGAACTCGACGCTCGTGCTGTTCAAGACGGTCGACTTGACCGCGCTCGATCAGAACATGTTCACCAAGGCGTGGCTCGAGTCGAAGAGCCGCTGAGGCGAGGTCTCCATGCACACCCATCGGGGGCTGCTGTGGGCGCTGCTGCTCGCGCCGCTCGTCTCACTCGCGCAGGATCGGCCCGCTGAAGCGGATCTGTTCGGGGGTGAGCCCGTCACGTCGCCAGACGCCGGCGCCGCGCGGCCCGACGAGGCCGACCTCTTCGGTGGCTCCGACGCGCCGGCACAGCCGAGCCTCACGCCCGACGGCGGCGGCGACCGCGACCTCACCGAGCTGTCGGGCTCGAGCACGAGCAAGTTCGACACCGACGAGGTGAAGGCCGACCCGCTGAAGATCGGCGCCAACCTCAACATGTTCGGCCAGGTGCTGTTTCAAGAAGGGAAGACGTTCGCGCAGGAGCCGGTGAGCCTGCCGATTCTGCTCGAGACGTACCTCGATGGTCGGCCGACCGATCGGCTCCGCGCCTACGGCGTCGCCCGCGTGCAGTACGATCCATCGCGGCCCGCCGGCGGCACCATGACGACGTCGTCGACGCCGACGATGAGCGACATGATGTCGATGGGGCTGGGTGGGCTGACGCTCCCCGGAACGGGCGGCGTGGGCCTCACCACGGCGGCGGCGCAGAACCCCACGGTGCTGCTCGACCAGCTGTGGCTGCGCTTCGACATCGCCCGCACCGTGTACTTGACGGTGGGCCGCCAGAAGGTCCGCTGGGGCACGGCGCGCGTCTGGTTCCCCACCGACTACCTCAACTCGCAGCCGCGCGACCCCTTCAACCCCTTCGACGTGCGCCTGGGCGTCAACATGGTGAAGGTGCACGTGCCCATCGAGAAGCTGGGGTGGAACTTCTACGGCTACGGCCTCTTCGACAACATCGCCGCCGGCGCGAACCAGCTCACCATCGGCGATCTCGGCGGCGCGGTGCGGGCCGAGTTCGTGGTGTGGCAAGCGGAGCTGGGCCTCGGGGCGATCTGGCAGCGCGGCCGGCGGCCCCGCTACGCCGTCGATCTCTCGCTGCCGATCGGCCCGGTCGACGTCTACGGCGAGGTGGCGCTGCGCGACGGGCGAGACTTCGTCATCACCCGCGCTCCGGCCGACACCACCTTCGGCGTCTTCACCGACGGGCTGCGCCAGGCGGCGCTCCGCAACGCGTTCGGCGAGGACTTCATCGCGGCGTACGCGGACGAGCTGGCGAGGTCGAGCGTCACCATCGGGCGGGGCAGCGGACCGATGGCGCAGGTGTCGGGCGGGCTGTCGTGGCAGTTCAACTACACCGAGAAGAACTTCGGCATCCTCGCGGCCGAGTACTTCTACAACCCCGCCGGCTACAGGAACCCGGTCGAGTACCAGGCGCAGCTCTTCATCGCGCAGGGCGTCTACCGGCTCACGCCAGATCCGGTGCAGCAGATCCCCCTCTATGCCGGGCAGCACTACCTCGCGTTGATCGCCTCGGCGCCGGGGATTCCGCAGTTCCCGTGGATCAGCATCAACGCCACCAACCTGCTCAACCTCAACGACGTGAGCGGGCTCTTGCGCGTCGACGTGATCTTCCGCGTGCTGACGTACCTCAACGTGCAGGTCTTCGGCGCCGTGTTCTACGGCCAGAAGGGGGGCGAGCTCAGGTTCTCCCTCCCGTCCGAGCTTCAAGAGCAGCTCCCGGCCGGAACGAGCGTCGCGTCTCCGGTCGGGCAGGCTGGCGTGCTCATGCGGCTCAGCATCTGAACGAAGCTCGCGGCCGAAACGCCACGACCTTGCTGGTCTCGGAGCGACAGACACGCGTGAGGATGGTGCAGCCCCCGAACGCTGGGAATCACTCGGGCCGCTGGTAGGCCCGCCACCTGCGCAGTCGCGCCCCGGTCACCGAGCCCTGCGCGTGCCAGCAGCGTTCGCGAGCGGGGGCGCCCAGCCTCGACGGAACGGTGCGAATGGCCGGTGAGGAACGACGCAGTGCGGCCTTCGAGGAGCGCTCGACACGCGTGATCCTCGTCTACAAGAGTCAGCCGTGAAGGAGCCGCGCTCGATCCCCGAGGGCCTGAGCCACGCCACGACGGTGCCTTCGGGGCCCCACCCCAACCCGCTGGCCGAGCCGCTGCCGCCCCTGCCAGCCGTCACCGTTGCGCCCGCGCCCGCCCCCGCCGCCGACTTCGAGCTGTCCGAGACGATCGGCGTCGGCGGCATGGGCCGGGTGGTGCATGCGCGACAGACGGCGCTCGACCGCGCGGTGGCCGCGAAGTTCCTGAAGGATCCGGAAGGCGACGCGTCGGCGCTGCTTCGTGAGGCCCTGGTCACGGGTCGGCTCGAGCACCCCAACATCGTGCCGGTGCACCTGCTCGCGGTCACCGGCGACGGCGCGCCCTTCTTCGCGATGAAGCGCGTCGGTGGCACGCCGTGGAGTGACGCGCTCGCCCGCGGCCAGCCGCTCGTCGACGCGCTCGAGGTGCTGCTCAAGGTGTGTGACGCCGTGTCCTTCGCCCACGCGCGCGGCGTGCTCCACCGCGACATCAAGCCCGACAACGTGCTGATCGGCAGCTACGGCGAGGTCTACCTGGTGGACTGGGGCCTCGCGGTGTCGCTGACGGTCGACCAGGTGTTGCCGCTGGCCCAGACGTCGGACTTCGCCGGCACCCCCGCCTACATGGCGCCCGAGATGGCCGCGGGGCTCGGGCCCGCGCTGTGCGTGCAGAGCGACGTCTACCTGCTCGGCGCGACGCTCTACGAGGTCTTGACCGGGCGCCTTCCGCACCGCGCGCCCACTCCCGCGGCGGTGGTGTCGGTGGCCCTCGAGGGCCGTGCGCCGCAGTTCGACCAGCCGGTCCCGCCCGAGCTCGCGTCGATCTGTCGCCGCGCGATGGCGAAGGCGCCGGCCGAGCGCTACCCGACCGCCGTCGCCTTCAAGGAAGCGCTCGCGAGCTACCTGCGCCACCGCGAGGCGTGGGTGATCTACGAGCAGGCGCGCCAGCGGCTGTCCCAGCTCGAGCAGCTCGCCCACCAGGAGCGCGCCGAGTCGCGATCGTCGACGCTCGGCATCACCGCCCACACCGCCTACGCCGAGTGCCGCTTCGGCTTCGAGCAGGTGCGACGCCTCTGGCCCGAGTTCGAAGGGGCGCGACAGGGGCTGACCGAGGCGATCGTGCACATGGGGTGGCACGAGGTGCGGCACGACGATGCGCGGGCGGCCCGGATCCTCACCGCGCAGCTCGACGTCGTCCCACCCGAGCTGCTCTCGGCCATCGAGCAGCTGGAGCAGCGGCAGTACCAGCGCGACGCGCGGCTCTTCGAGCTCGAGCGTGACGCCCGCGATCTCGAGATCGACGTCGTGCTGCGCGAGAAGCGGGTGTTCTCGCTGGGCTTCGGCTTCGTCGTGCTGCTGGGTGGCCTCACCGCGCAGCTCCTCACCGAGCTCGGCTGGCTCGTGCCCACGACGGGCCTCGGGCTGGTGGTGTTCGCGGTGCCAGTGGTGTCGTCTGAGCTCTTCGGGCGAATGCTGCGGCGCGCTCGCGAGGGCAACGCGGCCCAGCTCCGCCTCGGGCTGGCGCTGCGTGCGAGCGCGTGGAGCAGCGTGGGCTTCTGGGTGATGACGCTGGTGGCCGGCCTTCGGGTCGAGACGGCGCTCACGTTCTACCTGGTCTTCATCGCCGGCAACTGGCTGGTGTCCTCGGCGCTCTTCCACCCCCGAGGGGTCATCGTCGCGCTCGGCGTTGGCCTGGGAGCCGTGGGCACGTTGATCGCCCCGCGCTTCGCCTATGCGATCTCGGCCATCTGCTCGTTCGGCGGCTTCGCGGTCTTGAGCTGGTCGCTGCGCGAGCGCATCGGCACGAAGCTGGCCCGCTGAGCTACTCCTCGAGGCGGAACAGGTCTTCGACGTCCTTCTCGGTGAGCGCCTTGCCCACGTCGGCGTCGGTGCCCAGCACGCCGGCGGCGAGCTCACGCTTGCGCTGCTGGAGCGCGAGGATCTTCTCTTCCACCGTGCCGCGCGTGATGAGCTTGTAGCTGAAGACCGAGCGCGTCTGCCCGATGCGGTGGGTTCGATCGGTCGCCTGATCTTCGACGGCCGGGTTCCACCATGGATCGTAGTGAATGACGTAGTCGGCCGCGGTGAGGTTGAGGCCGGTGCCGCCCGCCTTGAGCGAGATGAAGAACACCGGCGGCCCTTCGGGCGCGTTGAACTGATCGACCTTCGCCATGCGGTCCTTCGTGCGCCCGTCGAGGTACAGGTAGCCGAGCTTCTTGTCGTCGGCCTGCTCCTTGAGCAGCTCGAGCATCTCGGTGAACTGGCTGAACACGAGGGCCCGGTGCCCCTCGCGCACGAGCTCGTCGACGAGCTCTCCGAAGCGCTCGAGCTTGGCCGAGGCCGGCAGCTGGGTGCCCGGCGGCATCTTCAGCAGGCGCGGGTCGCAGCACACCTGCCGCAGCCGCATGAGGGCCGAGAGGATCGAGATGCGCGACTTGTTGAAGCCCTGCTTCTCGATCTGGTCGTAGACCTTCCGCTTCGTCTCCTGGAGCACCTCGCGGTACAGCGCCTGCTGGCCCGCGTCCATGTCGACCCAGGTGACGACCTCGGTCTTGGGTGGCAGGTCCTTCGCGACCTCGGTCTTGAGTCGCCGCAGGATGAACGGGTGGATGCGCTTCTTCAGGCGATCGCGCGCCTCGACGTCGCCCTGAACCATGATCGGGTGCTCGAAGCGCTCGTTGAACGCAGCGGCGCTGCCCAGGAAGCCGGGCATGAGGAAGTCGAAGATGCTCCAGAGCTCGGAGAGGCGGTTCTCGAGCGGCGTGCCGGTGAGCGCCAGACGGCCCTCGGCGTCGATCGTCTTGCACGCCTGCGCCGTGGCCGAGTCGGCGTTCTTGATGTTCTGCGCCTCGTCGAGGATCACCGTGCGGAACTTGACCTGCTTGAGCTGCTCGATGTCGCGGCGGATGAGCGAGTAGCTCGTCAGCACCACGTCGGCCTTCTCGAGCTGGTGGATGTTCTCCTTCCGATCGGCGCCGTGCCAGGTGAACGTCGACAGCGATGGCACGAAGCGCTCGATCTCGCGCTCCCAGTTGGGGAGCACCGACGTCGGCGCCACCACGAGCGCGGGCTTGTTGCCGTTCTCGGTCTTGACCTTCAGGAGGAGCGACAGCGCCTGCACCGTCTTGCCCAGACCCATGTCGTCGGCGAGCACGCCCGACAGCCCGTGACGGAACAGGAACCAGAGCCACGACAGGCCGGCCTCCTGGTAGTGCCGCAGCGTCGCCGAGAGGCCTTCCGGCGTCTTCACGGGCGGAATGCCGTCGATCTCTTTCAGCTCGGCGATGGCCCGGCGCGCCTTCGCCTCGATCTCGACGTCGCCGATGGTGGCGAGCAGGTCGAGCGCGGTGGCGTGGAAGAGCGGCAGCTTCGTCTTGAGCTTGCCCGGCATGGCGCCGGCCTCTTCGAGGAGCGTGGCGGCGGTCTTGAGCTCGGCGAGATCGACCTCGGCGAACGAGCCATCTTTCAGGGGAATGAACTTGCGCCCCGACTCGAGGAAGAGCCGCACGGCGCCGAGGTCGACGCTCTGATCCTCAGAGACGAACTCGGCCTCGAGGTCGAACCAGTTCACCGCCGACATGTTGACGCGGATCTTCGGCTTGAGCTTCGCGCGCATGCGCAGCTTCGGCGGGGCGGCGGCGAACACCTCCCAGGCTTTCGGCAGGCCAGCGCGGCCGTTCGCCCAGAAGTCGATGGCCCTGTCGCCGAGCGCCTCGTACGAGTTGGTGGCTTCGTCGAAGCGCAGGCCCGCGTCGACGAGGTGCTTCGCGGCGGCGCGCTCGAACTCGTCACGCCGCAAGAAGAGCTTGCGGGCGTCTCCGGCGCCGCCACTCGCGTAGCCGAGGTAGCGCGCCGTGGGAGACACCGGCACCGTCACCGCCTGGCCGTACCGCGCCGCGAGCTGCGCCTTGACGTAGTCGGCGCGGCCCTCGAGCGTGCAGATGAACGAGGGCTCGGTGGTGTCGTCGACCTCGATGCCGTCGGCCTGGAGCGACAAGCGATACCGGGGCAGGTGCGCCGCGAAGAACGAAAGCGTGCGATCGAGCTGCGCGGGGGGGAACGACATCTGCGGCTCGAGGAGCCACTTGCGCAGCATGCGCGGCGGGAAGTCGGGCTCGAGCACGTGCGCGTTCTGCCCCGCGAGGATCCAGGTGCGCCGGCCACACAGCACGATGACGTCTTTCAGCTGCAGCGTGGCGCCGTCGGGCAGGGCCACGTCCACGCGCGCCACGGCGCCGTCGGGCCGGTTCGACAGCTTGATCACCGGCCGCGCGGGCTCATCGCCGAAGACGAGCGGCGTGCCGCGATAGACGACGCGCCGGTGGCGAACGACCTCGAACAGGTCGGCCACGTCGTCGTCGCCGAGCACCACCTTGGAGTCGAAGCGGATCTCATGGCGCCCCAGCTCGAGGAAGACGCGCTCGTCGGCCGGGGTGATCCGCGTGCCGGCGCTCAAGAGGCGCTTGACGTGCACGGGGCCCTTGGCCTGCTGATCCGAGCGGCGCGCTTCGACGACCCAGCTGCGCCCACCGGTCTGCGCGTTGGTGGGCGTCAGGCGGTAGACGAACTCGAGATCAGGCAGGGCCGAGAGGCCGAGCCAGTTCTCGAGCTTGGCGACGGTGGGCACGCCGACGGGGTCGATGGGCTCGGCTGACGCGGGCTTCAGCTCACCCTCCGCAGCCTCTGGCGCGTCAGGAGCGCGAGGCGCGGTGGCCCCGGCCGGAGCGTTCTGCGCGGCGCGAATGCGGGCGAGGTAGATGAGCGCGACGGCCACGACGTGCTTGCAGTGGTTGCCGTACTTGCCCCACGACTCGCAGGTGCAGGACGACTCGATCTTCCCGTCTTCGGTGGGCGCGCACTGCACGTCGTACTTCTGGCCTTCACTGCCGGTGACGCGCGCGGCGATGCCGATCTCGGTGCGGCCCAGCATCGAGACGCGGCGGGCCTCGGCATACTGCCGGCCCTTCTTGAACGTCATCGGCTGGACGTCGTCTTTCAGGCCCAGCAGCCACAAACCATCGTCGGGAGGGAGCTTCGGCGTCGCAGGTGTCGTGGCAGTCATGGCGGAGGGCGAACGGCGCACGTAACAGCAGATGGGTGGCGGTGCTACTCCCCGGTTGCTGGCCCTGCGCCTTGGGTGTAGGTGCGCCCGCCATGCGCCTCGCCCTGCCCCTCAGCCTCGCCGTCCTCGCGCTCGGGTGTCTCGACCCCGGCAACATCGATCCCGACGGCGGGCGCGCACGCGTGAACTGCGACACGTTCTCGAGCCGCTGGCCGGTCGAGGTGGTGGACTTCAGCGGCATGCCGGTCGTTGGCGCCACGGTGACCGCGACGAACGACGCGGACGCCTCGAAGAAGGTCACGGGCCAGACCGACGCGCGGGGCATCTACCTCGTCGACGGCAAGGACCTGGGCGCGGGCGCGGTGTCGGTCGTCGCGACGTTCAACGGCATCAGCACGAACACCGGCCGCTTCACCTTCACGCCCAGCGAGTGCGCCGGCGCGGTCGTCGAGCCGCGCGATCTGCGGCTCCAGCTCGTTCGCCGCTGAAGCGCTTTTCGCGTGGCGAAGAAGCCGTCGCTCTCAGACTTGAAGCAGCGGTACCTCGCCGAAGGCGCGGCGGTTCCGTCTGGGCTGGTGTCGACGCTCGAGGCCGATGGCCGTGCAGGCGCGAAGGCCCTGGCGAAGGCGCTGAAGGCTCGGCAGGCCGAGAACCGCTCCGAGGGCCAGCGGCTGCGCCACATGCTCAAGTTCGAGAACGAGCTGTGGGCTCAGGGCTTCGTCCACATCGCGGGCGTCGACGAGGCGGGCGCAGGGCCGTGCGCGGGGCCGGTGGTCGCGGGCGCGGCGATTCTGCCGCTCGGGTACAAGCTGCGCGGGCTCGACGACTCGAAGAAGATCCTCGACGAGGCGGTGCGGGACGAGCTGGCCGAGGCGATCAAGCGGGACGCCGTGGCCTGGGCCGTCGGCTGGTCGCACCACGACGAGATCGACACCATCAACATCTACCAGGCGGGGCTCTTGTCGATGCGGCGGGCGGTGGAGGCGCTCTCGGTGACGCCCGACTACCTCCTCGTCGACGCGCGGCGCGTGCCCGGTGTGCCGCAGCCGCAGCAGGGCATCATCAAGGGTGACGCGCAGAGCCTGTCGATCGCCGCGGGAGCGATTCTCGCCAAGACGACGCGTGACCGGCACATGAACGCGCTGGCGAAGCAGCACCCGCAGTACGGGTTCGAACAGCACAAGGGCTACCCCACCCCTGAGCACCTCGCGGCGATCGAGAAGCATGGCGTGCTCGAGTTCCACCGGAAGACGTGGGCGCCGATTCGCCGGGCGATGGGCCTTACGCCGACGCAGGTCGAGCTGTTCGAGACGGTGCCAGCGAAGCGCCGGTGATGGCTTCAGCGGCGCCTCGACGTTGATTCGTCGGCTGCTCGCCAACGCGCAGCGTGACGTCAATCGTGCCTGGTGACGAGGCGCGGAGCCCTGCAATCAACGGGCCCACGGAGATCCCCGATGCACCGAGCGCTCGAGGGGGGCACGCTCAGCGTCCCAGCGCCCACGAGAGGCGATTCACCAGCGGGTGCGCGCCACGCTCGGCGAGCAGCAGATCGACCGCCGACGAGACCCGTGGACCGCTCGTGGAGATCGCGTTGCGGCGCAGCACGTCGAGCGCGGCGCGCTCCCCGTCGGTGAGGGGCCGGGTGGCGGCGGTCTCGACGAGGGCCCGAATGCCACGGTCGTCTCCGGCGGTGCCTTTCGCGGCGGCGAGCTCGTCGGCGTACGACGCGAGCGACGCCTCGAGCGCCGAGCTGATCGCCGTCTTCCTCGCGACCGCATGCGGCACGAGCGGCGCGAGCGAGGCCATGAGGATGACGTGGTACACGACGCGCGCGTTGTGGCCGTCGACCCAGCGACCGTTGGCGAGCTGGCCCGGGAGGATTCCCCACCACGCCTTGTCCAGGGCCGCCTCACCGAGGGCTACGTCGCCGTCGACGAGGGCCTGCCAGGCCATCAATCGCACCGAGAAGGCGTTGTAGTTCCAGTTGGGGGCGAGGGCCTGCGCGCGAGCCCACGCCGCCGCCCGTCTGGAGGCCGCGAGGAGCGCCGGATCGTCGAGCACCAGACCGGCGATCAGCAGCGCTTCTCCGCACACGCCGTTGTCGAACTGGAGGCCACCATCATTCCCGCGCGGCAACGGATCGCGAATGAACCAACCGTCGCGGAAGAAGTCGTCGAGTGACGCTCCGCGGTCGACGATCGACTGCTTGATTCCCTTCACCAGCCGCGCGGGATTCCCTGCCAGCGCCCGTTCGCACTCGGAGCGCTCGGCCCCGCTGGTGCGCTCACAAGCCGCGCGATCGGCCTCGAACTCGTCCTCGAGATCAGGGAACGGAAACAACCCGTCAACGCGCTGCACGGCGAGCAGCCAGGCGAGGCCCACGCGCAGGCTGGGCTCGATCTCGGCGCGCCGCGCGGGGACGAGCGCGATGCCGAGTGCCTCGGTGCGAACGAGCTCGCACACGTCTCGCAGCGGGCGGTGCACGTCGACCCCCGACGTGGACGGCTGGCTGTGCCACACCTCACGTCCAACCTGACTGAGGAGCGCGCGCTCCAGCACGCTGACGGCCTCGTCGGTCGAGAGCGCTGCTGGAGCGGCGGGGGTGTAGGTCGCGATGGCCTCGGGCACCCCGCGCCACCGCCCCAGCGACGAGCGGAGCTGACACACCGCCGCCGAGAGCCCAGCCTCGTCACGGGCCAGCAGTGCGTCTTCGAGCGGCAAGCGGGTGGCCTCGACCGCCGCCTTGACCTCGGGCGTCTGCGGCGTCTGCGGCCGAACGGGATCCTCCGGAGCTGCGTCGACGGCTCCGCACGCGATGCGCGGAAAGTCCTCGAGCGCGCGGGGCGCCCCGCTCACGTCGACCGCGAGCCGAAGCGGCGCGGGAGAACACCCCAGCAGCGAGAGCGAGACGACGAGCAGTGCGCGCATGGCAGGGGGACCCGCTGCTCGCGAAAAAGTGAAAGCGCACCTGCGAGGTGTCACACTCCGATGTCGGTGTCGTCATCAGAGCAGCCCACCTCGTGGCGTATGGCGGTGACCAGCCGACGGGTCGGCGCCGTCTCGCTTCTCTCGCTGTCTTCGGGGTTGCCGCTCGGGCTCGTGTGGTTGTCGGTCCCCACGTGGATGGCGGCGGCGGGCGTCGACATCAAGACGGTGGGCCTCATCACGCTCGCGCAGGCGCCCTACTCGTTCAAGTTCGTGTGGGCGCCGCTGATGGACCGGGTGTGGCCTCCGTTCCTCGGGCGCAAGCGCGGGTGGATTCTCGTCACCCAGGCGCTGCTCGCCCTGCTCTTCGGGGGCCTCGCCGCCATCGCCACCACGCCCTCGGTCGGAGCCATCTCGGGGCTGCTCCTGGCGATCTCGTTCGCGTCGGCCACGCAGGACATCGCGATCGACGCCTACGCCGTCGAGGTGCTGCGCGCCGACGAGCAGGGGCCAGCCGCCGGCACCCGCACCGCGCTGTACCGGGTCGCGATGTGGATCTCGGGGAACGCCGTCATCTCGCTCGCGCAGTGGCAGCGCGACGGGGTGCCGGTGCTGGGGTGGCAGACCACCATCGTCGCGCTCGGAGCCATCTTCCTGGCGCTGATCCCCGTCACGCTCTGGGCGCCCGAGCCCGACACCCAACCAGCGCCGCCGCAGAGCCTCGCGGCCGCCGTGTGGGAGCCCTTCGTCGGCTTCCTCGCCCGCCCGCGCGCGCTCGAGATCGCCGCCTTCCTCTTCCTCTACAAGCTCGCTGACAACCTCGCGAGCGCGCTCATTCGGCCGGTCCTCCAGCAGCACGGCTACGACGCGTGGGACGTCGGGGTGGGCAGCGGCACCGCGACGCTCATCGCCATCGCGCTGGGCGTCTTCATCGGCGGCTTCGCGTCCCAACGGCTCTCGATGACGCGGGCACTCTGGGTGTTCGGGGTGATCCAGGGGGTGTCGAACGTCGGCTACGCGGTGGTGGCGGCGATGCCCGTCAGCCGGCCGCTGCTCTACGCCGCGGTGAGCCTCGAGAACTTCACCGGAGGCCTCGGCACCGCGGCCTTCTCGTTCCTCATGTTGCGACTCACCGAGAAGCGCTTCTCGGCGACCCAGTACGCGCTGCTGTCGAGCCTCTTCGGCCTGGGGCGAACGCTGACGGGCCCGGTCTCTGGTGCCCTCGCCGACGCGCTCGGGTGGACGACGTTCTTCCTCTTGTCGATCCCCGCGGCGATCCCCGGGCTGGTGATGCTGCACCGCTTCGCGCCGTTCAGCGGCGTGGGGTTGAAGGAAGACGCGGCCAGCGAAGCCGAGCGCGCGCGCCCAGGGGCCCCGTTGACGACGGGCGCGCTCTGGGCCACCGGGCTCGTCACCTTCGGCGTCGCCACCCTGGGCGGGCTCGTCGGCGCGGCGGTGCTCAGCGCGCTCAAGGCGTTCCGCGAGACGAAGGTGTTCGACCCGCTGACGGCCTTCCTCACCAGCGTCACTCCTGCGCGGCCAGCGGAGGCGATCGATCTCGTGGGCGCGGTGCTCTTCGGCGTCGTCACCGGCCTCGCGGTCGCGGCCACCCGGGCGGCGCGGCGCCAGCCTCGAGTGTGAAGTCACGTGAAGGGGGCTCAGCGCGGGAAGCGAAGCGGCGCTCGGCCGGTTAGGGTGGCCGCATGTGGTGGATTCGAATCGTCTTCGGGCTGGTGATGCTGCTGGTGTTCGGCGGCCTCAACTGGTTCCTCTTCAAGCGGCTGGTGGCCGACGTCACCACCCACCCGTGGCTCAAGCGCGGGCTCGCGGCCGTGCTGCTGCTCACCTACGGCGCCGTGCCCCTGCTGCGGCTCTGGGCGCAGGACGGCGCGCCACCTTCCACGGCGACCTTCGTCGTCCTCGCCTTCTGGGGCCTCCTGCTGAACGTCCTCCTCGTGCTGGTGGCCTTCGAGGGCGTGAAGTGGGTGCTGGCCCGGCGCGCAAAGAAGTCAGCGCCGTCACTCGCCAGTGGCGTCCCCGCGGTCGAGGCGGTGCTCCCGGAGCCTCTTCCGCAAGGCGTCGAAGATCCCGCGAGGCGGCAGCTCCTCGCGCGCGTCGGCGCGGCGACGGCCCTTGGCGTCGGCGGCGCGCTCACCACGTACGGCGTGTACCGCGCGATGACACCGCCCGAGATCTCCGAGGTCCCCGTTCGCCTGCCGGGGCTCCCGAAGGCGCTCGAGGGCTTCACCATCGTCCAGCTCAGCGACGTGCACGTGGGCGCCATCATCCAGACGAAGTTCCTCGACATGCTGGTGGCCGAGGCGAACCGCGCGAAGCCCGACCTGGTGGCCATCACCGGCGATCTCGTCGACGGAGCTCCGGCGCAACTGGGCCAGTACGTGGCGCGCCTGCGAAACCTGTCGTCGAAGCACGGCACCTTCTTCTGCTCCGGCAACCACGACTACTACTCTGGCTGGGAGCGCTGGGCGACGGCGCTCGAGGGCATGGACTTCACGCTGCTGCGCAACCGGCACGTGCGCATCGGAGACGCCGGCGCGTCGTTCGATCTGATCGGCGTGGAGGACTGGGGCACCCGGCTGGGTGGCGGCGACTACGATCTCGACGCGGCCATCGCGGGCCGTGATGCCGACCGCGCGTCGGTGCTGCTCTCGCACCAGCCGAACAACCTCGACGTCGTCGCGAGCAAGGGCATCGGCCTGCAGCTGTCGGGGCACACCCACGGCGGGCAGATCTTCCCGGGCACGCTCATCGGCTCGGCGATCTGGGGCGAGCGAAACACCGGCCTGTCGCAGCACGACGCGACGTGGCTCTACACCTCGCGCGGGTGCGGCTTCGTGGGGCCGCCGATGCGGGTCGGCGCTCCGCCAGAGATCGTGAAGCTGGTGCTGACGAGCGCCTGACGGCTACTTGAGCTCGCCGCCCAGCCGGAAGGTGATCACGCAGCCCTTGATGCCGAGCCCGTTCGGAGAGCGCGCCTTCAGATCGTTCTCGATGAGCTCGCACTCCATGCCCATCTGCTGCTCGAGGCTGAGGGTGGTGTTGATCTCGAGATCGAACGAGAGGCCCTGATCGCGGAAGAACCAGCTCTCTTGCTGGCCCAGCAGGCACGAGCTGTCGCGCACCATGCCGTTACTGTCGCGGACGCGGAGCGGGTCGGCGACGGGATCCCGGGTCAAGGTGAGCTCGGGGCCCGCGATCTGAAAGGTGATGCGGGCCGCCGAGTCCTGGCACGTCGAAGGGTCGAGCCGCGGGCAGTTCTGCGCGATCGCTGACTTCCCCTCGGCGTCCGTCTTGTAGATGAGGAAGCTGTTCATGCCGACGGGCAGCGCGCTGGCGCTGGCCCTGAAGTCTTCGGCGTCGGAGCACTCACCCCACTCGATCGCCGACGTCGTCACCTGCCAGAAGTACGTGGCGTTGGGCTGCACGCCGAGGCGGTTCGGCACGGGCGCCGGGCTCACGGTCTGGGGCCCGCACGAGAAGAAGGCCAGCGCGACGAACAGAGACGAACGAGACATGCCGGCGAGGTTAGCGCGCTCCGCTCACAGCGGCCACGCGCCCGCCTGTCACACGACGATGATGCCCTTGCCCTGCCGCAACACCTCGATCTGATCGTCGATGAGTGACACCACGGTCGAGGGCTCGTTGGGCTGCACGCCGCCGTCGAGGATCAAGTCGAGCCGCGTGCCGAGCGACTCCTTGATGTCCTTCGCGTCGATGAGCACCTGATCGTCACCGTCGGTGGCCGAGGTGGTGACGATCGGCCGCCCCAGCTTCGAGGCGATGGCGAGCATGAGCGGCGCCTGAGGCACGCGGATGCCCACCTGCCGCTGCTTCGTCTGCATCATGTCGGGCACCAGCTTCGTCGCCGTGAGCACGAACGTGAAGGGGCCGGGCGTGAGCTGCTTCATGGTGCGGTACGCGAACTTGCTGACGATGGCGTACTTCGCGACGTCCGAGAGATCCGGGCAGAGGAACGCGAGCGGCTTCTTTCGATCGCGCCCCTTCACGCCGTAGAGCCGGTCGATGGCCTTGCGCGAGAGCAGGTCGCACCCGATGCCGTAGTAGGTGTCGGTGGGGTACGCGATGAGGCCGCCGTCCTCCAGTACCTTCGCCGCTCGCTCGACGATGCGGGGCTGCGGGTGGAGGGGATCGACCTCGAGAATCGGAGCGGACGCCATGGCGGCCGGGGCCTGTAGCCGAAGTCTTCAGCCTTTGCAGGACTTCCACTCGGCCTTGAACGCCTCGAGCGTCGGATCGTACGTGAGCTCCACGCGGCACTTCGGGCCCACGAGGGTGGCCGACATGGCGCCTGCGAAGTCGGCGTGGAGCAACACCCGCGTCTTGCCCTTCGCGTCGAAGAGCGCCATCGACACGCGCGACTGACACGGGTCTGGCGAGCGGTTGACGACGACGGCCGCGGCCGGCACGTCCTTCACGAGGAGCCAGCGCTCGTTCGTCGGCGCGTCGGACTTCACGGCGCACAGCTTCGGGGCTGCGTCGAGTGACCAGCGCCACCCGTCCACCAGCTTGGGCGCGACACACGAGGTGCGGGGGGCGATCGCGGCGGTCGAGACGTGCTTCATCACCTCGCCGAGCGCGCCCCTCTTCCCGAAGAGCTTCGCCTCGACGCCCGGCTGGCCCTCGAGCCACGTCAGCGTGCGCTCGATCATCGACAGGCCTCCGCCCATCGCGCGCATGGTGGAGATCGACCGGGCGGCGCACGTGTCGGCGCCGTAGGGGATGAGCGAGTCGCCGTTCGAGGCGATGTTCGAGGGCCCGTCTTGAATCACCTCGACGGAGAACAGCGCCAGCGGCGGTTGGAACGGCGCGAGCGTGGGCAGGCCTGCGAGCACGGTGGCGGCGATGAGCGACAGCATGCGCGCTCCCTTACACCCGGCGCCGGGGACGGGAAACGGGCCGCGCCAGGGTGAGCACGAAGGCCGAGAGCGCGTCGCCGGCCGCTCGCTCCTGACGTCGGCCAAACCCATGGCCGGTGTTCGGCAGCACGACGAGCGACAGGCGCGGGTTCTGCTTGACGAGCGGCGTCAGGACCTCGAGCGGGCCCTTCTCGTCCGCGTCGCCCTGCACGATGAGCGTGGGGACGGGGACGTCGCGCAGCGCGGCTTCGTCGTGGGGGCGTGGGCGGCCTGGCGGGCGAACGGGAAACCCGAGCAGCACCACCGCGCGCGTCGGAAGGCTCGCCGCGGACCGGAGCGCGACCCGCCCGCCGAAGGAGCGCCCGACGAGCACGGGCGGCTCGTCGAACCTCGCCGCCGAGACCGCCTCAGCGAGGAACGTGCGCTCGCGAACGAGCCCCTCTGACGGGCGACCGCGTGGCAGCCCCGGAAAGAGCGAGCGGTGTGAAGGCCCCAGCATGGCCGCGAGGCGGGTGAGGATCGGCTGCTTCGCCGCGCCGTTGAAGCCAGGCAACCAGACGAAGTTCACGGCGCGCCCAGGAGCCTCGCGAGCAGGCCGGGCCCCTGCTCGAAGCGAAAGAGGAACGCCTCGCGAAACGCCTTCAGCTCGTCCCAGCCGAGATCGATGGCGAGCCCGTGCGCGACGGGATCGCGCAAGCGCTCCTTGGCCTGCTGGACGAAGCGCGCCAGCGCATCGAGGAAGTCCTCGGCGATCCCCTCTGCGACGAGGAACTCGCGGAACGCGGCGAGCGGCGCGTCGTGGCGGCGGCTCAACGCCCGGCTCACCTCGCCCAGCGACGGCGCGCGGGACTCGAGGTTGCGATCGAACGCCTCGACGAACCGATCGAAGTACTCGACCCGTTTTCCCCGGCGCTCGCGCACCGCGCCCGAGAGGAAGCCCTTGCGGCGGTCTGCCTCGTCGAGCCACGCGTCGAAGCGCTGGACGATCAGCATGAAGAGCGCTCGCTCGAGCGCGCCCGAGAAGAGCACCGCCACGGCGGCGGCCGGGAGCTCGGAGTACAGGCCCTTCTGGTACGTCCGCTCGGCGACCAGCACCATCTTCACCAGCGCCTCCGGGCAGCGAGGCAGCGCGGGCCCGAGCGCGGCCTCGAGGTTCTCCTGGGCCTTGGCTTCGACGTCACGCTCTCGCGCTTCGAGCTCTTCCCGAACCCGGCGCGCGGCCTCGGCCTTCGCCACCGCCGCCTCGTTCGCGGCCTCCCTGGCCTCGGCCTGCGCGGTCGCCGACATCTGCTTCATGCGCTCCAGCTCGCGGCGCATCGACTCGAGCTCACCCTCGCGCGCGAGGAAGCGGCGCTTCATCGCCTCGGCGTCTGCTCTGGCGGCGTCGACGCGGGCCTGGGCCGACGCAGCGAGCTCCTGCTTCCACGCGGTGCGGCGCGCCGACAGCTCCTTCGCGCGGCTGGCTTCGGCCTCGTTGGGATCGAGCTCGAGCGCGCGCGAGAACGCCGCGTCGGCGAACTCGAAGTCACCCCGCTCCGCGGCGAGATGACCGAGCTCGAGCCACACGCGCGCGCCGAGCAGGTTGAGCTCGGCCTCGGGCAGGCGCCGCGCCGTCTCGATCTGGCTCGCGGCGTCGTCGAGTCGCCCGAGGAGCCGCAGCGCGCGCCCCTTCGTCACCAGGAACTCGTACTCGAAGCCCGGGAGCTTCTCGCCCAGCGCCTTCTCTGACCGGCCGAGCTCGGTCATCGCGTCGGCGGGGCGCCCGCGGCTCAAGAAGACCCTCGCGAAGAGCAGGTGATCCTCCGCCGCGGCGGTCTGGCGCCGACGCTCCATGAAGGCCGTCGCCAGCGCTTCGTCTCCGGCGAGCTGCGCGGCGAGCGCGGCGTGCGGCAGGAAGTCGGCGTCGAGCGCCCCTTCCCCATCGAGCGCGCGGAACCGCTCGAGGGCCCCCCGGGCGTCCCCCTGCATCAGGCGGCAGTCGGCCTCGATGGCCCGCGCTGACGACCGAATGGTGGCGTCCGTCGTGCGGGTCCCGACCTGCACCGCGACGGCCTCGGCGCCGGCCGCGTCTCCACGCTGGGCCTTGAGCAGCGCCAACACCAGCCGGGTGTCGTCACCACCACCCGTGAGCAGCGCGGCGGCCACCACCTTGTCGGCCTCGTCGAGCCGCCCCACGCGCAGCAGCGCCGCGGCGAAGTGCGTGAGGAACAGGGGCTCACGGCGCAGGTATTGGCGTGCGCGCGACATCACCTCGACGGCTTCGGCCGGGCGGTTCTGCTGCAGGAGGAGCGCGCCCAGCCGCACCGACAACATCGGCTCGTCCGGCCGCCGCGCGAGCTGCTGCTCGAGGAACTCGCGGGCCTCGTCGCGGCGACCCAGGCCGTCGAGACACTCGGCGTACATCGCGAGGTGCTCACTCCCGCTCAACACGTCGGCCACGATGACGGGCGCGAGCGTGGCTTCGACCCGTGCATAGGCGCGTTGGTTGAGGAGCAGCGTGGCCTGCTCCACGAGGGCCGCGGCCTTCTTCTTGTTCAGCCGGTGCGACACGGCGCCAGTGTAGCTGCGTCAGGGGCACCCCGAGGGCTATTCCGGAATCGGCGCGAGGTCCTGGTCGACGGCGTCCGACCCGTCCTCTGAACGAACAGCCGAATCGCGACCCGGCTGATGAGCTGGGCCGTCCTCGAACGTGGGAGGTCTTCGAGCACCGACCTCCTACGCCGCGTCTGCACTGAAGAAGACGTCTCGAGACGGAGGTCCCTGGAGCCGACCTCAGCCAACCGGCTTCGACGATCTCGATCGGGTCAGCGCCGGTCGACCGAAGGGAGAAGGCCATGACTTCGCCTCGAGCGCGGTCTGCAGATGCGGTGTTTCGCCGCGAGCGCCTCGGCGGGGCTCAGCGCGGCCGAGGCAGGAAGAAGTCGCGCACCACGAGCGCGGGCGCCGACGCTTCAGCCACCGTCCCCTTCAGGGCCGGCACCCTGGCACCGCCCTGCGTGGCTCCGCGCGCCGAGCCCAGTTCCCCCGGCTCCACGGCGGGCTGGGCCTGAATGTGGACTGCGACGTCGGCCTCGCCCCCACCTGTGGGTGCGACCGGCGTCACGGGTGACCCAGCGGCCAGGCCCAGGGCCACCAGCAGCTCTTCTCGCGTCTTGTAGCGCGCAGCCTCGGAGCCGAAGCGCTCGCGAGCCCGCGTCAAGAGTTCCCGCATGGTGAAGGCGCGCTCCGACACGTGCCATCACTTCTCACTCGGGTTGCCAGCCGTCAACGTGGCATCATCACTCCAGCCGTGAGCGACCTGCCGCGCTTGCTGTTCTGCTGCTTCGACGTCGTGCCTGCGCCGCACGCGACCTCGCGACGCCTCACGGAGTACCTCAAGGGCCTCTCGGAGCGGTACCAGGTCGTCGTCCTCTCGGTGAAGACGCCCGATCACTCGCACATCGAGCGCTACCAGGGCGCGCGGCTGCTCCGGGTGCCCGTCGGCTCCGGCGATCTGCGCTCGCGCATGGAGGCCTACGATCGCGCCGTGCGCCGCCAGCTCGAGTCCGAAGAGTACGTGCTGGTGCACTTCTTCGACCCGGTGAGCGGCTACCCCCTCTGTGAGCGCCGTGGCGAGTTCGGGTTCAAGCTGGTCTACGACGCGACTCGCTTTCCCTCGGGCGACCTGCCCTCGCTCCAGCCGCAGGAGGGCTCGAACAAACGCCTGCTCGCGCGCTCCCGCCGTCAGGAGCTCTTCTGCCTGATGAACGCCGACGCGGTGATCGTCGGAAGCGAGGCGGCGCGGGAGCACGTCGTCTCGCTCGGGGTGCCCCGCGCCAACGTCAACGTCGTGCGCGCGCCCGTCGACCTCGCGCCCTACTCGCCCGAGCTCATGGGCCAGCCCGACGGCAGCCCGGCGCGCCTCATTCACCTCGGCAGCCACGGAAAGCACCAGGATCTCGCGCTGCTCTTCGAGGCGCTGACGAAGACGAAGGAGCCCCTCAAGCTGGCCCTCGTCGGCCCGTCGAGCCCCGAGCTCACGCCCTCGCTCAAGGCGCGCGCCGGCGAGCTCGGGCTGGCCGAGCGCGTCGAGTTCCAGGAGCCCGTCTCGCACGACGACGTGCACAAGGTGATGGCCGCGGCGGACATCGGCGTGCTGACGCTGGCCGACGAGCCGCGCAACCGCTCGACAACCGCGCTCGCGCGGCTGGGGGAGTACCTCGCGGCCGGGCGCCCGTTGCTGGCGGCCGACACGCCGCTCAGCCGCGAGCTCTGCCCGGCTCCGGCGACCCGGTTCTATCCCCCCGGAGACCTCGCCGGGCTCGTGAGCGCGCTCGACGAGCTGGCGGCTCCCGAGGTGCGAAAGGCCCTCGGCGCCGCGGCGCGCGCCGCCACGGAGCCGATCGACGCCAACACGATTCGTGACACCCTGGTGGCGCGCTACGCGCGCGTCGCCCCTGGAGCCGCCGCCCCGTCCGACGCGCCCGCTGACGAGGTGGATCCGAGCGAGGCGACGCAGCTCGGTGGCCGCCCACCGGACGAGACCGGCGACGTCACGCAGGCCGGCGCGCGCATTCCTGTGCCGGACTCGGGGCCGCACGATCTCGGAACGAACAAGGTGAAGACCGACCCGGCGGTTCGCGCCCCGTCCCCAGAGGCCGACACCGGTACCGACCAGGCGGCCGCCAGAGATCGCCCCCCCGTGATGGGGACGTTGCTGCGCGACGATCGACCGCCGGTCGCACCCGAGGCGACCGACCCGAACGTCTCGGCCTCGAGAGAGCTGCCCGTCGTGCTCGGCCTGCCGCTCACCGATCGGCTGCCAGACGCCGACGCCGTCGATGCTCCGGCCCCGCGGGAAGGGCCGCCAGTGCCCGACGAGGTGCCGCTCAGCGCTCGCACCCAGCCGTCGCTGCCTGTCGTGGGAGAATTCCGCGACGAGGTACGCACCGCGCCTGGCCGCACGTTGCCGCTCGACGCGATGCCGCTCCAGCCGGCCGAGGCGAAGGCTCGAGCCGCCACTGCGTCAGAGCCCACGGTGCCGCGGGCGTCAGCGCTCGAGGCGACGCCGACCTCTTCCACCTCGTCGAGAGGCGAACCGACCACGCGCTCGCCGGCGCTCACCATCGAGGCGACGCCCGCGCCTTCCCCCGCGTCGAGAGCCGATCCGACGTCGCGCTCGCCTGCGCTCACCGTCGAGGCCACCCCAGCGCCTTCCGCCGCGTCGAGAGCCGACCCGACGTCGCGCTCGCCAGGGCTCGCCATCGAGGCGGCGCCAGGGGAGTCGACCTCGCCGCGGACGCCTGGATTCACCATCGAGCCGCCGCCGGTTGGCGTCGCGGCGCTCCGCAGCGCGACGGTTGGGGCCGAGCCGGCTCCGGCGGCGAGCCCCCGCCCCGTCCCCACGGCGCCCGACGTGAGCGCACCGCCGAGCGTGGTGCGGCCCCCGCCCATCGGTGCCGCCGACGACGAGCCACTCGACTTCTCGAACCTCCTCAAGCCCAGCGCGCCCGTGCGGCCCGGCACCACCGTCGTCACGTTGCCCTCGCCCAACATCACGGCGCCCATCCCGCCGCCCGCGCCGTCGGCCCGGCCCGCACCCATACCGGTGCCGACGTCGTTCGGAGCCCCACCCCGTCCCACCGCGCCACCGCCCGGCATGGCCGTCGTCGCCGTGCCCGTGACCTTCCCCGCGACGTCGCTGCCGCCGCCGCTCAAGCCCGCGACCGCCGCTGGACTTCCGGCCTCCAGCGCCAGCGGGCTGCGGGCCGCCCCGTCGAGCAGCCCGTCATCGGCCTCAGCGGTGCCTTTGTCGACCAGCCCCAGCGTCGTCAGAGCCGGCGGGGCGCCACCGCCGCTCCCGACGAGCCCCTCGGGCGTTCGACCGCCCTCCCCCTTCGACGGCGTGCCCACGCCCGTGTCTTCCACCGCGCCGAGGCCCGCCGGGTCGCCCTTCGACGGGGTGCCTTCGAAGCCCGCAGCGGCGCCCGAGGGCCTGCCGCCGCTCTCGCGGCTCGTCCCGAACCCCACCGCGGGTGGCGCCCCCGTACTCGCCCGCCAGCCTGCCGACGCCGAGCCCGTCGAAGAGGTGCACGACGAGGAGTTCGAGCTCGTCAACGACGAGTCGTTCCAGTCGCTGCACGACGGGGACGACGACGACGAGCTCCACGAGAGCGAGCTCGAGGCCCTCGACACCTCGGCCGCGCCCCCGCCCTCGCGCCTCGACCCGTGGTTCGCGCAGCTCGTGCACGGCTACTGCCCGCCCGAGTCGCAGCTCTTCACCCGGCACGTGCCACCCACCACGATGCCGGGCAAGAACACCTGAACGACAGCCCTGTAGCCGGGGGCGCACAAGCCGGTTTACCGGCCCGGTTCCCCGTAGCAGACTGCTCGCCTCGTCTCGTTTCCCCGAAGAGAAAAGAGCCTCATGGAGCGCCGCGTCCTCATCGTCGAGAGTCAGAACGACTTCGCCCTCACCATGGCGTCGGTGCTGAAAGACGCCGGCTACCAGACGACGCTGGCGACCAGCGCGCAGGACGCCAGCCGCGAGCTCGAGAAGCGCCGGCCCGATCTCGTCGTGCTGCGCGCCGAGCTGCCGGATCAGAGCGGCTTCGTGCTGTGCGGCAACATTCGCAAGGGCAAGTTCGGCCAGAACCTGCCGGTGATCCTGCTGTCGAGCGAGTCGCGCATCGAGGCGCTCCAGCAGCACGCCGCGTCGGCGAACGCGGCCCACGGCTACCTGGCGATCCCCTTCGAGATGAGCGAGCTGACCCGGCTCACCACCACCATCGCGCCCCCGGGCGCCGCCTCGGGGCCCTCGTCGACCGGTGAAGAAGAAGACGCCGCCCTCGACAACGCGCTGTCGGGCCAGGGGTCGCCGACGGTCGAGATCCCCGCCGCGCCGCCGCCGCTCAAGACGACCGCCGGCGGCCCGCCCCGCCTGCCCCGCCGCGAGCGCCGCAGCCAGCTCACCGACGAAGACCGCGCCTTCCTCGACCGCGCGTTCCAGTCGATCGCCGACCGCAAGGCCGAGCTGCTGGCCGAGTCCCGCGAGCTGCGCCGCAGCGCCCCCCGCCGCGACATGCTGGGCACGCCAGAGGCGAAGATTCAGATCCTCCGCGACGAGCTCAAGACGCGCGAAGCGCAGATCGCCCGGCTGTCCGAGATCTGGACCGTGCGCGAGCGCGAGCTCCTCTCGGTCGAAGACCGGATCCAGGAGAAGGACGTCGAGATCCAGGGCCTCAAGATGCAGGTCGACGACTTCACGCGTCGCCTCACCGAGTCCCAGAACACGCTCGTCGAGAAGGAGCGCGAGCACGGCCGCCAGGTCGAAGATCTGCTGCTCCAGAAGTTCATCGGCGAGAAAGAGGTCATCGAGGTCGTCTCCTCCAAGGAGAAGGACATCAATGGCCTGCGCAAGGAGCTCAACAACAAGGAAGAGGAGATCGGCCGCAAGAGCGCCGAGCTCGAGCAGCAGCGCAAGGACTACGAGGGCCTCGAGAAGGACTACCAGCTCGCCACCCTGGAGTTCGAGGTCAAGGAGAAGGAGCTCAAAGAGACCGTCGCCCAGCGCAACGACGAGCTGACCCAGCTCAAGGGCGACCTCGAGAACCTCCAGAAGCTCCAGCAAGACACGGTCGCCGACCGCGACGCGAAGTACGCCGAGTACGACGGCATCGGCAAGGCGCTCCAGGAGACCATCGACAAGACGCAGGCCGAGCGCGACGCCACCGTGCAGCAGCTCGAGTCGAACCTGCGCCTGGCCACCGAGCGCGGCGATCGCGGCGAGGCCGAGGTCGCCCGTCTCGAGAGCGAGCTCGCCGACGCGAAGGCCCGCGCCGCCGAGAAGGCCGGGGAGCTGGAAGGTGAGATCGCCGGCCTCAACACCACGCTCGAGGCGCTTCGCACCGAGAAGGCCGAGGTCGAGCAGGCCTTCACCGAGAAGGTCGCCGACCGCGACGGCCGCATCAGCCAGCTCGAGCAGGAGCTCGCCGACACCGTCGAGCGCAAGGACCGGCAGGAGGCCGAGCTCCAGTCGGCCATTCAGGAGAAGCTCGAGAAGATCGGCGAGCTCGAGGGCGAGGTCGAGGCCGTCAAGCAGGCCATGGCCGACCGCGAGGCGGAGCTGCAGGGCGAGCTCGGCGACGTCGGGGGCCAGCTGCAGGAGGCCCAGGGCGTCATCGAGCAGAACACCGCCACCATCGCCCAGCTGAGCGCCACGCTCGACGAGCGCCAGCGCACCATCGACGGCCTCAACGCCGACGTCGCCGATCGAGACACGCGCATCGCCGATCTCGAGGGTCGCTTCTCGGCCGCGCAGCAGACCATCGCCGACCGCGACGGTGAGATCGGCGCCCTCAAGGAGACGCTCGAGCAGCGCGGCCAGGAGATCGAGGGCCTGCAGAACATGGTGGCCGAGCGCGACGAGCAGATCGCCCGGCTGTCGACGACCCTCGACGAGACGCAGAAGGCCCTGCTCGCCACCCAGGACTCGCTCAACCAGACGCAGGCCGCCCTCGAGGCGAAGACCGCCGAGCAGGAGGACACCGCCGGCGCCCTCGAGCGCACGCAGCTCGAGCTCGACTCGACCCGCAAGGAGCGCGACGAGCGCACGGGCGAGGTGGTGCAGGCCCGCAACGAGATCCAGCGGGTCACCGGGCTGTTCCGCAACGTCGAGGCCGCCAAGGCCCAGCTCGAGGAGCAGCTGTCGGGTGAGATCGGTCAGCTGAAGACCGCGCTGTCAGAAGCCCAGGGCAACTACGAGGCCGAGGCGTCGGCCCACCAGCAGCTCCAGGCCGAGACGAGCGCGCAGATCGCCCAGCTCTCGCAGGAGCGCGCCCAGCTGTCGCAGAAGCTCGAGTCGACGCAGGTCGACCTCGCCGCCACCCGCGCCAACCTCGAGGACACCTCGAAGTCCCTCGACATCGAGAAGCGCGCCCACGCCGACACCCAGAAGCACTACGAAGACCGCGTCGGCACGCTCGAGGGTGAGCTCGCCCAGACGCGCGACCAGGCGCAGGATCTCTCGGAGCAGCTCGCCGCCACCAAGCAGGAGCTCGGCGCGCGCGTGTCGGACCTCACGCAGCTCAACGCCAAGCTCGCCCACGCCGAAGACACCCGGGCCAACCTCGAAGATCGCATCACCACCCTCACCGACGAATCGCAGCGCCGTGAAGAGTTGCTGCAGAACGACGTCGCCACCAAGTCCAAGGAGCTGGCCGACACCCTGCGCAAGCTGTCGACGCTCCAGCAGGAGAAGGTGCGGCAGGTCGACGCGCTCACCCGCGAGGTGACGGCGAAGACCGAGCTGTCCAAGCAGCTCGAGCTCAAGCTCAAGTCGTTGTTCGACGAGTCGAAGAAGAAGACCGACGAGCTGTCGCACGCGAAGGCGGCGCTGTCGTCCGAGCTCGACGCGGCGAAGAAGGATCTCGCCGAGAAGACGCAGGCGGTCGAGCGCCTGGGCGAAGCGCAGTCGGCGGCGCTGGCGGAGCGCGATCAGGTGAAGACGCAGCTCGGCCAGCAGCTCCAGCAGGCCAACGCGCGCCTGCAGGAGGCCCAGACGGCGCTGACGCAGGAGAAGGCCCACGCCAAGAAGGCCGGCGACGACGCGGTCCAGAAGGTGCAGCGCGCCGAGGCCCGCATCGCCCAGGTGCAGCGGGAGTCGCAGACGAAGCTCGCCGAGATGGAGACGCGCCTGAAGGAGGCCCAGAGCCAGCTCGCCACCCGTCAGCGCCGCATCGCCGAGCTGGAGCAGTCGATGGAGGGCTCGAACGCCGCCCGCACGCGCGCCGAGAAGGAGCTCCAGGCGAGGATCGCCGGCGCCGAGCAGAAGGCCACCGACGCCGCCGCCAAGCTGCAGGCCGCGCTGGCCGAGAAGAAGAGCATCGAGGCCACGCACCAGAAGTCGCTCGACGACGCCGCCACCAAGCACAAGGCCGAGATCGAGCGCCGCGAGCAGGTGAAGCAGCAGGAGGTGAAGCGGCTCCAGGAGGCGGTGCAGGAGAAGTCGAAGCAGCTCAAGGTCGTCGAGCTCGAGCTGGCCCGGTACAAGAACAAGCCCGCTGGCGCCGCCCCGGCCGCCGCGGCCCGTCCTCCCGCCCCACCCGCGGGCGTCCCCGCCACCACGGTGCCCAACGCCTCGCGCCCCTCGGCCGCCGCCTCGCTCTCACAGCTCGGCGAGGAGTTCGAAGAGGCCACCAAGGTGAACGTCATTCCCGAGGCGGCCCGCGCGCCGGCCCCGGCCGCCCCACGCCCCGCCGCCGCCCCGCCCCCGGCCAAGCCGGCCACCCAGCCCGCGCGGCCTGCCGTCGCCATCACCGCTGCCCCGCCGCGCAAGGCCCCGCCCCCTGACGAGCGCACCGTGGTGGGCAGCCTCCCGAAGGACGACGACGCCGACTTCACCAGCATCATCGACAAGCTGGGCGAGTAGCCCCCGCCGGGTGAGGTGAGGTAGGAGGACGGCCCCTGTTCGGACCGCCTCGCTGGGAGCGTCATTCGTATGCGCCGTTCCATCGCCCTCGCCACCCTTCTCCTCGCCGCCGCGGCGTGCGACCGCGTTCGAACCGTTCCGCCCCAGGTGGACGCCGGGCCGGCCTGTGGCGCCGGGGAGCGCCTCGTCAACGGGCAGTGCCGCTTCGTCTGCCAGCGCGACGGTGACTGCGCCGCGGGCCAGCGTTGCAACCTGTTGGCGGGCACCTGTGAGCCCAGGCCGCCAGAGCTTGACGCGTCGGTCTTCGTGCCGTGCACCGAGGGCGCGCGGCGCTGCAGCGTCGACAACCGCACCGTCGAGCTGTGCGGCGCCGATGGCCGCTTCGCCGTCGAGACGGCGTGCCCGTCACCCGACGGCTTCTGCTCGAACGAGCGCTGCCTGGCCTGTCAGCCCAACGCCACCAAGTGCGGCTCGAGCCCCATGGCCGTCGAGGTGTGCGCGCAGGACGGCTCGGGCTTCTCACCGGTGGCGTGCGCCGGGACGGCCACCTGCCAGATGGGGGAGTGTCGCGAGTGCACCGCGGGCGAGCGCCGCTGCTCCCCCGACGGCCGGGCGGTGCAGGAGTGCCAGCGCCGTACCCAGCTCAACCTCTCGACGACGTGGGTGAACGTCGGCGACAACTTCGACGGCACCTGCATCACCCAGCGGTGCATGGGCGCCGGCATGGCCTCGGCCTGCGTGACACCCCAGTGCATTCCCGGGTCGAGCCAGTGCATGTCGTCGGCGATCCAGCAGTCGTGCAGCGCCACGGGCCAGTGGCAGAACACCACCTGCACCCAGGTGCCCGGCCTCGGCCCCACCGCCGAGTGTCAGAACGGGGCCTGCGTCGACGAGTGCGCCGACGCCGTGCGCGAGCGGAGCTACTTCGGCTGCGAGTACTGGACGGCGGTGATGGACAACGGCGTGCGCGCCTCGGTGTTCAAGGCCAACACCACCTCGGGCCAGGGCAACACGGACTCGGAGTTCGCCTTCGTGGTGACGAACCGCTCGTCGCTCTCGGCCACGGTGACGGTGACGCGCTGGTTCAACAACGCCGTGCAGACGGTGAAGACGGTGACGGTGCCCGGGCGGCTCGACCCCACCACGCGCGGGTTGGGCGTCATTCGCGTGCCGTGGCAGTCGATCGGCGCCGCGGCCGACAGCAACTCGGCGAGCGGCCTGCGCCGGTTCGCCTACAAGCTCGTCTCGAACCGCCCCATCTCGGTGTACCAGTTCAACCCGCTCGCCGCGTTCCGCGACGTCGGCTCGTGCACCACGGCCGCCAACTGCACGCTGGCGCCGTCGAACGAAGGCCCGCAATGCGTCAACGGCACCTGCCGCTACTTCGCGTACTCGAACGACGCGTCGCTGCTGCTGCCGTCGCACATCTTCGGCACCAGCTACGTCGGCCTCACCCCCGAGCACGTCATCGTCCGCTCGAGCCGCACCGATCCGAACGCGACGGCCAACACCTTCGGTGACGGGCAGCTCGTCATCGTCGCGCGGGAGCCGAACACGCAGGTGACGATCCGCTCCACGGCGCGCACGAGCGCAGGCCCGGGCGTGCCGGCGCTCAACCCCGGCCAGACGCAGACGTTCACCCTCAACGACTACGACGTGCTCCAGGTGGCCAGCGCCCTGCCGACCGCCACGCCGGGCTCGATCAACCTCGAGTGTGGGCCCAACAACTTCGAGGTCGGTGGCACCGGCTGCACCTACGCGTCGAACTGCAGCACTTCTCCGCTCTGTGGGCTGGTCCAGCCGTGCTGCTGCACGAGCCAGGTGTGCCGCATCGACAACGATCTGACGGGCTCGGTGATCACCGCCGACAAGCCCATCGCGGTCTTCGGCGGGTCGGTGTGCATCACCCGGGGCTTCACCGACGTCGCGTGCGATCACGTCGAGGAGCAGCTCTTCCCGTTCGCGACGTGGGGCCGCAACTTCATCGCCAGCCGCACCGCGCCGCTCCGGCTCGTCAACAACACCTTCGCCAGCCCCGCGGCCGCCAGCCCGGACTACTACAAGATCGTCGCCGGCTGCCCCGCGAGCGCGTGCCCGAACGGCACCCTGCTGACCCTCACCCCGCCGCCAGCCGCGGGAGACGTGCTGTCGCCCAACCGGTGCCTGTCCGGCTCCCTGGCGGCCAACACCTGCCGACTCGCCGGGGGCGCGTTCGTCGAGTTCCGCTCGCGCACGAGCTTCACCATCTCGGCCGACCAACCGATTCAGGCGGCGCAGATCTTCTCGAGCCAGAGCGCGACGACGGGCACCGGGCCGAACGCCCCGAACCAGGGCGACCCCTCACTCGTCCTGCTGCCGCCGATCGAGCAGTGGCGCAGCCAGTACACCGTGCTGACCGCGCCGGGCACGCGCGACAACTACCTGGGGCTCGTCATCGACGCGAGCCGCGTGCAGGAGGTCCGCGTCAACGGCACGGCGGTGCCCATGACGAACTTCACCGCCGTGGGGACGTCTCCATTCCGCGTGGCCAACGTCGCGGTGCCCGTCGGGACCCACACCATCCTCGTCGTGCCCCGCCCCGGCCAGATGACGCTGCCCGGCGCTGGCGTCACCGTGTACGGGTTCGACAGCTTCGTGAGCTACGGCTACACGGGCGGGCTCGATCTGACGACGATCGTCACCGGCATCAACCCCGGCGGCTGAGTCTTCATCAACGCACGCGGCGCTCGGTCGACTCGACGCGCGTTCGACCGATCGATGACGTCACGTCGTGGGGCGAAACCCTGGCGAGCGGCGACGTCGTGGCGCACGACTACGGCCGGGCTTCGTCACCCAGTGGCCAAGGCCCCGCCCACCCGTCGCTGCGTGGGCTCACCAGCACCGCCACGCCCGCGAAGCTGACGAAGCGGTCGCCAACCACCTCTTGAAGCCCGGCGGGATCGTTGTTGCCCACCTCGAGCAGCGTGAAGGACTCGTCCGTCACCGGGAACACGGGCGCCGATTGGGCCAGGGTTCTCCGGCTCGGGCCTGTCTCGGCGTTGTCCCAGTCGGCGCTCTCGCCCAGCAGCCGCCCGGCGGCGTCGAACACGCGCAGGTCTGGCGTGGCCGTGGTGGCGGTGAGCCGCCGCACGCGCACCTCGACGCGGTGGACGGCGCCCGCGACGAAGGGGAAGCTCCAGAATCGATCGGGGTACGCAGGCCCGCCACCGAGCTGCAGCACCATGCGGGCGCGCCCGCCCGTCGGGGCGCCGAAGTTGAACCAGAGGGCGTACGGGGCCCCCGGCGCTCCTGGACGGCCGAGATGGAGCGGGTGCGGGTTTCCGACAGGGCTGCCCTCGGGCAGATCGTTTCGAACATAGAACCGGAGCACGAGGGAGCCTCCGACGGGTGGCGCACTCCAGCGGTTCGTCACCTGCACCATCTGGCATTCCGAAGGCCTCCGGTACCGGGCCCGCAGCGCATTCGCCGTCGGAAAGCCCAGGCCCACGGCCGGCACCACCTCGAGCACGGGGGCGGCGCAGAGCTGCCCATTCCAGCGGGTGCCGTCGTAGCGCGCCTGCTGGCTCTCACCGGTGGCTGTGCGCCAGTCGGAGAACCAGACCAGCGCCCCCCCCGCGTCGAGGCCGGCAGCCGGCGTGCCTGCGTCGGGAGGGCCCGCGTCGAACGAGCTGCCAGCGTCGCCGGGCGCCCCGGCATCGTCTGCGCCGCCGTCGGCCACCGAGGCGTCCATCGGGAGCGTCGCCAGCGCGCCAGCGTCACCCGGCCCGACCGGCCCGCAAGCGCTCCACACCAGCACCACGCCACACGCGATCAGTCGATTGGCCACGAGGCAGCGTGAGCTGCAAAGCGGCCGCGCGCAAGTGCGGCGCAGGTTTGGCCGACGCCCTCGAGGGCCCCAACGGGCTCCCCCGGGGGCTGCGCTCGCGGGCCTCGCCCGCGCCGACGTCAGGGAATCGAGACCGACACCGCGCGACCACCTTCTTGATCGCCCATGGGCCCGAAGCCCTCGGTGAAGACGCCCCAGAACGACAGCTGGGTGTCCGCCGCGAAGGACGTGAAGGTCGGCCGCACGCCGCCACCGCGCGGGTCGAGCACGCGCACGTCGGACAGCTTGCGGGCGGGGGCCTTGAACCAGCCACGCACGTTCCCGGCGGGCGACGGCTCCTCGAAGTCGAAGGGCACGCCGTACAGGCGGAACTCGTTGCCCATGCCCGACACCCGGGGGCCCGCCACCAGCGACAACCACACCTTCCCGTTGGGGAGCGACGCGAGGACGGGCGAGAACGCGTCGAGCTGCCGGCCGCCGAACATCGGGTCGGGGAAGAGGATGCGCGTCTGGCCGTCGGTGTCGACCTGGAACACGTTCAGATCCGACCCGGTCACCCAGCGGCGCTGCATCACGTTCCACAGCGTCACCTGCACCGTCGACAGCTGCTCCATGCCGGGGAGAATCGTCGTGTACGCGGCCACCGCCCGCTTCGTCTTCGGGTCGATGGTGACGGTGGCGTGATCCTGCGGGAGCGGGTTGCCGAACGGCGGAACGCCCGTGAACGTCAGCAACTGAGGCGTGTTGAAGGCGCCAGTCGGGCCGTCGCGGAACACGCCGTAGACCTCGGCGTCGGTGAGGCCGCCCGACAGGGTGCGGGTGGCGGTGAAGACGATGTGCACCAGGTTGTCCGACGGCAGCGTCGCGATCGCCGGGCGCAGCGGGTTGACGGCGTTGCCGGCGTCGGGCGCCGAGGACGCCATGGCGAGCTGGCCGGGGTCCTCGACGGTGATCACCGGCATGCCGCTCTGCATGCCGGCCGTGATGGAGCGGGCGATGAGCTTGTCGTCTTCCACCGTCACCATGAGGGCGCCGCCGTTGCGCCAGGGCGCGATGTCGCAGTCCGAGATGATCGACGACAGGCCGCCGTCGTCGAGGAGCGGCGGCTCGATGGTGGTGGCGACGTCGCCCCAGGTGCGACCGTCGTCCAGCGAGCGGCGCACGCGCACGCCGCGGCCGACGATGTAGCAGGCGAAGACGGTGCGGCTCTCGGGGTTGTACGTGATGCGCGCGCGGCCACCGACGGTGTCGAGGAGCGACGCGGTGGTGCTGTCGTCGATGAAGTCCTTCCCGCGGCGGTAGCTGGCGTGGCCGATGAGCTGACCTTCCTGCTCGAGCACCACGAGGGCGCGCGCCGAGTCGATCGCCACCACGTCACCGCGGCGGCCCGGGAAGCCGCCCAGGTACACCGACGCCGAAGGACCGTAGGCGCCGGCAGTCGCGAGCGGATCGTTCGAGAGGAACGGCAGCGGCGTCTCGGAGCCCATCATCATGCCGCTGCCCGCGTCGAAGACGCTGCCGCCGTCGAACGCCGTGCGCAGACACGAGCCGCCGGGCGAGCACTGGTACTGCACCGGGCAGGTGTCGGCGCCGCCGGGCTGGCAGGTCTGCACGCGGCACTGGCCGAGATCGCACACCCGGTCGGTGGGACAATCGAGGGGAATGCGGCAGCGCTGGCCCGCGTCGCCCGTCATCATCATGCCGCCACCGGCGTCGGGCTGACCGAAGGCGACGGTGCCCATCGCCGTCTCGCCCACGAGGAACCAGCGCACCGACGAGCGCCCGCCGTCTACGCCGATCAGCAGATCGCGGCGCGACACCATGTCGACGAACAGCGGCTCGGCGCGCACGCCGCCGTCACCGATGGCGATGAAGGCCCACTTCGCGACGTTGGCCGTGCCCTGGAGCGTCTGCCACGCGAGCGCGAAGGTCGACTCGTCGGCCACCGCGACCAGCTCGACGGCCGAGCCGGCGTCTCGAATCGGCTGCGGCCCCGCGTCTGGCACGCCCGCGTCGAACAGGCCCGAGGGGTCGGGCAGCACGCCCGCGAACGCCGCGTTGCAGGCCGACGAGATGCCCGACAGCCGCATCACGCAGCCGGTCCGCGCGCCCACCCACGCCTGCTTGGCGCCGTCTTCACAGACGGGCAGCTTCTCGGCGCAGGTGAGGACGTCGAGCAGCAGCGTGCGGTCCTGCGGGGAGCAGGCGTTCGAGGCCGTCGTGCAGGTGGCCTGATCTCCGAAGAGGTTGCCGGCTGGAATGCCGGTGCAGTTCCCCAGGCGCGCCGACTGGTCGACCTCGGCGTTCTTCTGGCAGATCTGCGCCGCCGTGGGTCCCGCTGGACCGCAGCCAGCCACGAGCGCGAGGGCGAAAGCCCCGAAAAGAGAGCGGGAGGTGGTCGTCATGAAGGTTCCTGCGACGAGTTGGAGGAGTGGACCTGAAGATCACCAGGTCCCGGCCAGTGCGAGGGACGCAATACTCAACACGCCGGTCGGTGGCCAGCAGAACACCCCGCCATTCACCACAGGGCGCGGGTTTCGCGAACGACGTCACGCCAGCGCACGGTGGCGACCGCCCGGGCCAGGCGCTGCCCCTTCTGACCTTCGACCACGCGCATCTGCTGGGCGACCAGCCGCGCGAGCACGAACGCCGCCACGATGAGGAGCCCACCCGGCACCACCACCATCAGCACCATCGCCAGCGTCTTCGTCACTGCCACCATGGTCGTCACACCCCGTCGGAGCCGAGGGAGTGCAAATGCACCCCACGTGCCTTCTGGTACGCGCGTCAAAGCGTCTGGATTCACGGGAGCGCCCATGCGGTCTCCTTCGACGAGTCGCGGTGTTTCCTGACTGGGTGGGGCGCCGCTGCCACGACAGGCGTGTCAGATCTCCGACGCCACGGTACAAGCCCCCGCATGGCGAACGGGTTCGAGTCGGTCGAGCGGGCAGGACAGCGGTTGGAGGCGGTGGGCTACCTGCCCTCGCAGGCCATCTCGACGGTCGCCTTCCTGATGGATCGGCTCGAGAAGCCGGTGCTCATCGAGGGCCCCGCCGGCGTCGGCAAGACCGAGTTCGCCCGGGCGCTGTCCGAGGCGCTGGGCCGCAAGCTGGTGCGGTTGCAGTGCTACGAGGGGCTCGACGAGGCGAAGGCGCTGTACGAGTGGGAGTACGCCAAGCAGCTCCTGTACACCCAGCTGCTGAAGGACAAGATCGGCGAGCTGATGACCGGCGCCGGGTCGATCAAGGAAGCCGCCGACCGCGTGGCCCAGAGCGACTCGGTCTTCTTCAGCGAGCGTTTCCTGCTGCCCCGCCCCATCCTCCAGTCGCTGATGGCCGCCGAGCCGTGTGTGCTGCTGATCGATGAGATCGACAAGGCGGACCCGGAGTTCGAGGCCTTCCTGCTCGAGGTGCTCGCCGAGAACGCGGTGACGGTGCCCGAGCTGGGCACGATCAAGGCCCGGCACGTGCCCCGGGTGGTGCTGACGTCGAACAACGCCCGCGAGCTGTCCGACGCCCTCAAGCGCCGCTGCCTGCACCTCGCCATCGACTACCCGACGAAGGAGCGCGAGCTGGCCATCGTGCGCCGACGGCTTCCGGGCGTGTCCGAGGCGCTGGCGAACGCCGTGGTGACCGCGGTGAGCAAGCTCCGGGCACTGGAGCTGAAGAAGGCGCCGTCGATCTCCGAGACGCTCGACTGGGCCCAGGCGCTGGCGCTGCTGAACGCCGACGTGCTGACCCCCGAGCTGGTGAGCCAGACGCTCAACCTCGTGCTGAAGCACGAGACCGACGTCGACAAGGCAAAGGTGAACCTGCACGCGCTGACGCAGGCCAGCTGACCGCCGACCACCGCTCGAGACGGTCCCCACCTCTTGGGCCCTCCCCGCCCTGTGCTATTGGAGCGCACATGAGCGCACGTGCCTTCGTGGCGGGCCTGACGGTTGGGGTATTGGCGGCGATGACGCCGGCCTGCGGGATGACGACGAAGCGGTGCCTGCGCTCGAACTGCGCTGGGTGCTGTGACGCGAACGACGAGTGCCAGGTCGGCACGCAGAGCTTCGCGTGCGGGGCCGACGGCCGCATGTGCTCGACGTGTCAGATGGGGCAGACGTGCGGCAACGGCGTGTGCCTCGGCGGCTCGGGCGGTGGAGCGGCGGGTGACGGGGGCACGGGCGGCGGCGCCGCGGGCGGGACGGCGGGAGGCATGTCGCTCTGCCCGAACTGCAATGGGTGTTGCGACAGCAACGGCGCGTGTCGCGGAGGCAACACCTTCAACGCGTGCGGGGTCGGCGGCGCTGCGTGTCGGGACTGCCAGGCCATCAACCAGGCGTGCAACACCATGGGGCAGTGCGTCGACTTCGTGTGCTCCGGGTGCCGCATCGACGGTGGCGCCTGCGCGCCTGGCAACTCGAACCTCGCGTGCGGCACCGACGCGGGCGTCTGTCAGGCCTGTGGGGCCAACCAGAACTGCTTCAACGGCCGTTGTGTGACGGCCAGCACCTGTGGACCCGCGAACTGCAGCGGCTGCTGTGACGGCACGACCTGCGTGATGGCGCCGACGGCGGCCCGCTGCGGCGCCGGAGGAAACACCTGCACGATGTGCAGCGGCCTCGATCAGTGTGTCGGTGGAACCTGCATGGGCGGCGCTGGTGGAGGCGCTGCCGGCGGGAGCGCCTCGGGCGGCGGCGCAGCAGGAGGCATTCCCATCGGCGGGGGCAGCAGCGGGCTCTGCGCCCTCACCTGCCTCTCGGGCTGTTGCGATGCCGCCGGCATGTGCAAGCCGGGTACGTCACGCTCCGAGTGTGGAAGCCTGGGGCAGGCCTGCCGGGCGTGCAGCGGGTTCCTCGGCTGTGCGCCGAACCCGTTGAGCGGCGGCGGCTTCTGCCCCTGACCCGGCTGCTGGGTTTGGGGAGCGCGAACGAAGCCCTCTCGACAGTACTCGAGGGCGAGGGCTGCCATCGTCAGTGAGCGGCGCGTCTCGCGCTCGATCGCCGTCGCGTCGCCTTCGTGGCGGCTCAGCCCGGCGCGTCGAACGCCAGGGCGATGAGACACACGGCGGTGGTGTGCGCGTGCTCCCGCGGGCCGTCGTCGTCTTCTTCGCGGAACGAGCCGTCGTCGCGCTGCGTCTGGGCCAGCGCCTCGAGAAGCCCTGGCTCGACGGCGCGCCCACCCGCCTGCAGGCAGAAGAGCATCTCGGCGCCGGAGTCGATCTGCCCGAGCACCAGCCGCATCGGCGCGGTGCGCTCCAGCTCGTCGAGCGCCTCTGACGCGTCGACCTCGAGCGGATCGCGCAGGTAGCACGTCCACAAGAGCACCTGGTGCGTGCGCCAGGAGGTGCGCTCGGCGTCGCCGAGGCCGACCGGCTCCGGCACGTCGACCTCGAGCCCGAGGGCCTGGGCGAGCTCGCCCACCAGCCAGCCGGCGAGCGTGGACTCCGCGGTGACGCGCTCGATCGCCCGGCGCACGTCGGCCTCGGGCAGCGGCGCGCGCGGCAGGCCATGGAGCGCCCGGAAGTAGTGCGCGTCGAGGCGCGCCATCACCACCTCCCACCCCAGCTCGTCCGGAAAGTCGGAGGGGACGTCGGCCAGGCGGGCGAGCGCCTCGTCGAGCAGCGGCGCGAGCCGGTGGGCCTCGAAGAACGCCGGCGCGTGTGAGGCGAGGCAATGGAGCGTCACCGCCCGATCGGCCCTGTGCCAGTCCTCTTCGGTCGCGGTCAGCGCGAGGAAGGCCTCGAGCGCGCGCTGGGCCCGGCCGCCGAGCTCGGCTGGCGTCACGGCTGCTTCTCGAAGAAGGCCACCAGCGAGGGCCGGTGCCGGGCGCGCCAGGCGATGCAGAGCTCGATGCCCTCCATCGCGAGCGCGAAGCTGCGGGGGCCTCCGAGGTACTTCGTCGACCGCCCGTCGAAGAAGGCCCGCGCGGCGTCGCGCTCGGAGGCCTCGCATAGCCCACCCGCCAGCCACACCAGCCCGGCCCCGCCGTCCTTCGGGAGCCGCTCGACGATGGCGTTCCAGTTCGTCTTCACGAAGTCGAGGGCCAGCGGGCGGGTGCGGAAGTCTTGAGCGGCACCCCACAGCAGCCGCATCGCCTCACGGGTGTCGAAGGTGTCCGTCAGCACGAGCGGCAGGTGGGTCTGCACGATGGCGCGATCGCCCGACTCGGAGAGCGCCCCGAGCAGACGCCCGCGATCGGCCCGATCCTTCTCCAGCTTCGCGGCCTCGAGGAGACGCCCGTGGAGCGCCGAGTCGCCCGAGTCTCCCGCCAGGCCGAGCACCACGTCGACGACGTCGGGGTGAATCGCCTTGCGGTCGGTCAGCCAGCGCTCCGCCAGCTGTCTCGCCGCGGCGAGCACCTTCGGATCCTTGCCCTGGTAGCCGAGCATCGACAGGAGCGCGGGCCGGAGCAGGCGCGTGTCTTCGTCTTCACCCGGCTTCGGCGCCCAGCCGAGTGCGTCGAGCTTCTTCGAGAAGAGCCGGCGTACGAAGGCCTCGTGCCGGGGCCGCAGCGCCTCGGGGAGGACGTCTCCAGCGGCATACGAGGCCAGCCCCAGCGCGGCCCCGAGCACGTGCCGGTCGGACTCCTTCGCGGCCGACTGGGCGAGCCCGAGGGCCTGCGACGCGTCGACGTCGCCCGAGCGGATGAGCGCCGACACGTCGCCCAGAAGCCCCACGCGCTCGGGCACCGACAGCTTCGGACCCGCCTTCGTCACCATGTCGGCCAGGGTCGCCGGCCCGGTGAGGTTGGCGCGGTAGTACCCGTCGAACCGATCGTTCGGCTGCAGCCAGTCCGGGCACGTCTTCGCGCCTTCGAGCGCAAAGCTGCCAGACGCGCCCTCGAGCACCGCGCAGGCCTGGCGCACCGTGCCCTTCTCGGCCCACTTCACGCACGCCGGGACAGCCCACGTGCGCGCCGCGTCTCCCGTCGAGCCGACCGGGAGCGAGCGCTTCTGCGTCCACGTCAGCGTGGGCGCCCCACCCTTCGGGCACGCGAGCGCGAAGGTGACGACCGGCCCGCCCGGCTGATCGAGGAACGTCTTGAAGGCCGGCCCCACGTCGCGCCCCGCCGCCGCCGAGATGGCCGACAAGAAGTCATCGGCCGTGGCGTTGCCCCACGCATGCTTCGCCAGGTACGCCCGCACGCCCTGCTGGAACCGCTCGCGCCCGATGAACGCCTCGAACATGCCGATGACCGACGCGCCCTTGCCGTAGGTGATCCCGTCGAAGGCGTTGGCGATGTCGTCGTTGCTCCGAATCGGCTGGCGAATCTGCCTGGCGTTGACCAGCGCGTCGGCGGCGAGGGCGCCATTGCGCCGCTGCACCTGCTGCACGTCGAGGCCCCACGTCGGCTGCCACGCCTCGAGGATGCGCGGCGTCATCCACGTGGCGAAGGCCTCGTTGAGCCAGAGGTCGTCCCACCAGGCCATGGTGACGAGATCGCCGAACCACTGGTGGGCGAGCTCATGGGTGCACACGCCCGCGAAGCCGCGCTGCCGCGACGGCGTGTCCACCTCGGGTCGCGAGAGGATGAGCTGGTGCCCGTAGGTGACGAGGCCCGGGTTCTCCATCGCCCCCATGCCCACCGGGAGCGCGATCTGATCGAGCTTGTCGTACGGGTACGGCGAGCCGAAGTACGCCTCGAGGCGCTCGAGAATGGGGCCGCTCGTCTGCGCCGCGTACGCCGCCTCGCCGGCCTTGCCCTTCGGGGTGACGATGCGGACGGGGGTCTTCTTCTGGCCGTGGCGCCCGGCGTCGACGAAATCGAACGGGCCGACGGCGACGGCCACGAGGTAGCTCGGCATCGGCGGAGACTTCGCGAAGCGCACGCGCTCCAGGCCGCCGGCGACCGGCTCTCGCGACACCTCGGGCATGTTGGCCAGCGCGGCGTGACCCGGCTTCACCAGCAGCGCCACCTCCCAGGGCACCTTGAAGGCCGGCTCGTCGAAGTGCGGAAACGCCCGGCGCGCGTCGATGGGCTCGAAGCTCGTGTACGCGTACCAGGTGTCACCCTCTTTGAGCTGGAAGAGCCCGTCGTTGTCCTTGCGAGACAGGACGCCAGAGAACGTGACGGTGAGCGCGTACGCGCCCGGAGCGATGGTGGCGTCGGGCACGAGCGCCGCGAAGTGATCGTCGACGACGCGGGGCGTGAGCGGGCGCCGAACGTCCTGCTGGGCGAGCGTCGCAGACGTCAGCTGCAGCTCCGTCGCGTTGAGCCAGAGCACCTCGAGCGGGCGGGAGACCTCGACCTGCGCGGTGATGACGCCCGAGAACCGGTCGTCACCTGGAACGACGGTGAGCTCGAGCTGGTAGCCCGTGGGCCGCGCGCCTTCAGGCAACCGCACGCCGGGAGAGGTCAGCGACGGCGGTGGCCGTGACGCGGGAGGAGGCGCCGCAGGCAACGGCTCCGGGGCGACGCTGACCTTCGGGGCGGCGCAGCCCACCAACACGAGAACGACGAGCGTCGAAGTGCGCATGCGGCCCGACTTAGTCCGCGCGTCGCCACGCCGCCGGAGTTTTCAGGTCGCGGGCCGACCATCACCCGGGTGAGGCGCACCGGCGCGGTCGAGCAGGCCCCGACGGTGGCGAGAGCCCCGCTTCAGTCGCGCTCGGAAGCAGCCAAAGCGACGAGCGAGCGCCCCGGGGCCTCAGTCACTTCACCCAGGTCAGTCGCACTGGAGCCGTCGGCGTGGGCGGCGGTGGAGCGCGCAGCTCGGCGCTCCGATCGTTCGCCCGGCTCGCATCAGGAACAAAGAAGAACGTCGCCGTCTGGGTCGTCGAGGTGAACATGGCGCGCAGGGTGCCCTGCCCTGGCGATCACGCAAGTTTTTGGAATTACTGAGAAATTTGCGATCAGCGCCGCACCCGAAACCCTCGTCTCCGCAGGCGTTTGCAGCGGTTTTCTGATCCACCTGGATCAGATGGCGCACAGCAGCTTGATGCCGATGCCCTGATCGTCCGCCCGGCGGCGGCACTGCCCACCGAACCGGATGCGGGTGGTCCTGGTCTCTTCGATCTCCGTCACGTTCTCGAGCCCGCCGTTGAGCTGCGTGCACTGCACCACCGTGTTGTCTTTCCGCGTGATGGAGAACTGCAGCATGCGCGGGTCGGGCGCGTTCTTCACTTCGATCTGCTGACTCACCGACGCGAGCTCGGCGATGGTGATGAGCGTCTGGCGGAACGAGTCACGGCAGATCGAGTCGAGGTTGATGAGTGAGGGGTCGAACAGCTCGGCCATCTGCCGTTGACGAAGCCCCCCCTGCACTGAGGTGGGACAGTCGATGTTCTTCACCCGGCCGTCCTCGACGAGCTCCATCGCGGCCTTGGTCGCACGCCCGACGGGAGCGATGGCGGTCCAGATGACCTCTTTCGGGAGCCCGTCGCTGTTCTTCAGCTCCCGGGTGAAGAGCCGGTGGTACTCGTTGACCGTCGTGAGGCTCATCGCCTGCTGGGTGCAGTCCGCGATGGCGGGGTTGTCGGAGATCTTCACCACCGACGGCCGCGCCGTCTCGCTGCAGTCGTCCTCATCGGTGATCACCACCACCAGCAGGCGCGCGCCATCGCGGAGGAAGCCGGCGTTCCCACCCTCGGAGATCGGCCGGTTCGTCAGCTCGGTGAGGAGCGCGAGCCGAACGGCCTCGAAGGGTGTCTCCTGCCCGGAGCCGCCGGTGCCCTGCTGCACCAGCCGGCCGAACTTCGCGACCAGGTCGGGATCTTCACCGGTGAGGATTCGCTGCGTCCCCGTGCCCAGCACCACGCCCGCTCCGCCGTCCGGGTTCGCGTCGGGCACCGGCTGCAACCGGCCGGATTGGTTCGGGTACTCGCGATTGAAGACGACGCCGTTCTGCGTGGTGTGCTGGTAGACGCTGGTGGTGATCACCCCGACGTTGAAGTCCTGACGCACGCCGCCAGCCTGTTTGATCTGATCGATGAAGGCGGTGAGCTCGCGGGCGACGGCCTCCTGCTCTTCACGCATCGAGTTCGAGTTGTCGATGACGAACAGAATGTCGAGCTTCTGGGGCTCGATGAGGGGCGCTTCGGCCTTGCAGGTCCGCGGAATCGTGGTGTTCGCGTTGTCGAGGGGGGACGTCTTGCAGCCGAAGCAGCCGTCGCAGGACGCGGCGAAGGCGATGGCGAGGACCCACAGGTGGGCGCGGCGGGAGTGGATCATGGGAGGCACAGGGGGCAGCACGTTCGGCCTGGAAGGAACTCTGGGGGCGCATTGTGCCTCTTGCGGCGCCCCCGGTCGAATTCGTGAGGCTCCACCCCGTTCATGGGGGTCTTTTTTCTGCTCGTCGGCATTGCTGACGGGAAAACGATTGCTACCCTTCGCTTACCCGCTGGCGTCGTCGTTCACGAGGCCAGCGCCCCCCGACGTTCAAGCTCCACGAAAGAAGCAACCACATGTCCGACGAGAAGAAGAAGGGAGCCGGCGCGCAGACGATGCCGGCCGCGATGCAGCCTCCCGGCGCGATCAACAAGGACGACATTCCGGCGGTGCTGCCCATCCTCCCCTTGCGCAACTCGGTGTTCTTCCCCGGCGGCGTGCTGCCGCTGGCGGTGGGCCGGCAGAAGACCATCGCCCTCATCAAGGACGCCGTGCGCGACGACCAGGTCATCGGCGTCGTCACCCAGCGCAAGGCCGAAGAGGAAGACCCCGGCGCGTCCGACCTCTACAACATGGGCACCGTCGCCCGCATCGTGAAGCTGCTCAAGATGGGCGAGGACAACTACTCGCTCGTCGTGCAGGGCCTCGCGCGCTTCCGCGTGCTCGAGCTCGTGCAGGAGTCTCCGTACCTCAAGGCCCGCATCGAGCCCGTCGAGGACAAGACGCCCGCCGACAACGTCGAGATCGAGGCGCTCACCATCAACCTCAAGAAGCTCGCCCGTGAAGTGATCGAGATGATGCCCGAGCTGCCCGCGGCGGCCACCGAGCTCGTCGAGTCGATCACCCACCCCGGCCACCTCGCCGATCTCATCGCGGCCAACGTCGACGTGCCGATCGAAGAGAAGCAGGCGGTGCTCGAGACGGTCGACCTCAAGGCGCGCATGAAGCTCGTGCTCGAGCTGCTCAACCGCAAGCGCGAGATCCTGAAGCTGTCGAACAAGATCGACTCCGCCGTGAAGGGCGAGATGTCGAAGACGCAGCGCGAGTACTACCTGCGCCAGCAGCTCAAGGCGATCAAGGAAGAGCTCGGCGAGATGGGCGAGGACGAGGAGGAGCTCGACGAGCTCGCCACGCGCATCAAGAACGCGCAGCTGCCGCCCGAGGTCGAGAAGGTCGCCCACAAGGAGCTCAACCGGCTCAAGACGATTCCCGCCGCGTCGAGCGAGTACACCGTCGCCCGCACGTACCTCGACTGGATCGCCGATCTCCCGTGGAACAAGATGACCGAGGACAACCTCGACATCGAGAACGCGCGCAAGCAGCTCGAGAACGATCACTACGGCATCGAGCGCGTGAAGAAGCGCATGCTCGAGTACCTCGCCGTGCGGAAGCTCAAGAACGACATGCGCGGGCCGATTCTCTGCCTGGTCGGGCCCCCAGGCGTCGGCAAGACGTCGCTCGGTCAGTCCATCGCCAAGGCCGTCGGCCGCAAGTTCGTGCGACTGGCGCTCGGCGGCGTGCGCGACGAGGCCGAGGTGCGTGGCCACCGTCGCACCTACGTGGGCGCCCTGCCCGGCCGCTTCATTCAGCAGATGAAGAAGGCCGGCACCCGCAACCCGCTCATGCTGCTCGACGAGATCGACAAGCTGGGCGCCGACTTCCGCGGCGACCCGTCGGCGGCGCTGCTCGAGGTGCTCGACCCGGAGCAGAACCACACCTTCTCGGATCACTACCTCGACGTGCCGTTCGATCTGTCGAAGGTGATGTTCATCGCGACCGCCAACCGGCTCGACACCATTCCGCCGCCGCTGCGCGACCGCATGGAGATCATCGAGATGAGCTCGTACACGTTCATCGAGAAGGAGCACATCGCTCGCAACCACCTGATCCCCAAGCAGGTGAAGGAGCACGGCATCTCGATGGATCACTTCGAGCTCACCAAGGACGGGCTCGACAAGGTGATCACGAGCTACGCCATCGAGCCGGGCGTGCGAAACCTGGAGCGCCGCATCGCCGAGCTGGCGCGCGCGGTGGCCGTCGAGGTGGCCTCGGGCAAGACGGACAAGCAGGTGCTCGACGCGGGTCGGGTCGAGACGGCGCTGGGGCCCAAGCGGCACGAGCTCAACGTGGCCGAGCGCACCTCGCAGCAGGGCGTGTCGGTCGGCCTGTACTACACGCCGCTCGGCTTCGGAGACATCCTCTTCATCGAGGCGACCAAGATGTCGGGCAAGGGGTCGATCACCCTCACCGGCCAGCTCGGCGACGTGATGAAGGAGTCGGCCACCACCGCGTTCTCGTGGCTGCGCGCCAACGCCGAGCGCATGGGCCTCACCCCGGCCTCGTTCGAGAAGGTGGACATGCACCTCCACTTCCCCGACGGCGCCACCCCGAAGGACGGCCCCTCGGCCGGCATCGCGATCATCTCGGCCATGTCGTCGCTCTTCACCGGCATTCCGGTGCGCAGCGACACCGCGATGACCGGTGAGATCACCCTGCGCGGCATCGTCGGCCCCGTCGGCGGCATTCGCGAGAAGGTGCTGGGCGCCCACCGCGCCGGCATCAAGCGGGTGGTGATGTGCGAGAAGAACAAGAAGGACCTGATCGACGTGCCCGAGCCGGTGCGCAACGAGCTGCAGTTCTTCTTCGTGTCGAAGATCGACGAGGTGCTCGACACGGTGCTCGAGAAGTCGCCGTTCTCGGCCGCGCCGGCCACGCCGGTCGAGCCGCCGAACCCGGAAGTCCGGGCGTAAGGCACGACTCGACCTGAAGTCCTGACGCCGGCTCCTGGAAACGGGGGCCGGCGTCGTCGTTTGACGCTCGCGGTATGACCAGAGTTATACTTTCGTCATGAAGACGGCGATCTCGCTCCCGGACGATCTCGCTCGCGAGATCGAGCGCTTTTCACGGAAGCACGGCTGGTCCCGGAGCGAGTTCTTCGCGCGCGCGGCCGAGGCCCTGCTCAAGCCCCGGCGCGACGAAGCGGTGATCGAGTCGTACAACGAAGCCTACGCCGACGACGGTGGACGCCTGCCGGACGAGGTCCAGCGTCGCGTCAGCCGTGACCTCCTGGCCGTCGAGTGGGACGACTCGTGAAGCGCAACGAGGTGTGGTGGGCAGACTTCGGAGAGCCACGCGGCTCGGAGCCAGCGTATCGACGGCCGGTCGTCATCATCCAGGACGACCGGCTGAACCAATCGGCGCTGGCGACGGTGATGGTCGTCCCGCTGACGACCAACCTCGACCGGGGGAAAGCCGCGGGGAACTGCGTGCTGCGCTCGACCGAGACCCAACTCCCGAAAGATTCCGTCGCCATCTGCTCGCAGATTCGAACGACGAACCGCGACGTGCTCGTCGACCGGGTCGGGGTGCTTCATCGCAGGAGCGTCGACCGGCTCAACGTCGCCCTTGCGCTCGCGCTGGGCCTCATCGAATAGACCCCATGGCGGTCGCGCATCGGTTCGACGTGGTGGTGATCGGCGGCGGGCACAACGGGCTCGTCACCGCGGGCCTGCTGGCGAAGCGGGGCTTCTCGGTGTGTGTGCTCGAGAAGCGCGACGTCGTCGGCGGCGCCGCGATCACCGAGACGCCGTTCGGCCCCGACTTCAAGGTGACGGCGCTGTCGTACGTGGTGAGCCTGCTGCCGCCGAGCATCGTGCGCGAGCTCGAGCTGCCCCGGTTCGGCTACGAGGTGTTTCCCCAGCACGGCTACTTCGCGCCCGCTGCCGACGGGAGCGCGCTCCAGCTGTTCTCGGACCCGGCGAAGCGTCACGCCGAGCTGTCGCGCTTCTCCCGCGCCGACGCCGACGCCATGGTGCGGTGGGACGACTGGCTGGGCCAGCTCGGCGCGATCCTCGGGCCGCTGCTCACCACCGTGCCGCCGACGCTGGGCTCGAAGGCGCCTGGCGACCTGCTCGAACTGGGCGCGCTGGCGTGGCGGCTCAGGGGGCTCGACGTGGAGCAGGCCGGTGACGTCACGCGGCTCCTCACCTCGTCGGCGGCCGATCTGCTGGAGGACTGGTTCGAGCACCCGCGCACGCGCGGCGTCATGGCGGTGTCGAGCATCATCGGGACCTGGGCCGGCCCCCGCAGCCCGGGCACGGCGTACGTTCTGGCCCACCACAAGCTGGGCGATCTCGGCGGAGGCCAGGGCGGTGCGTGGGGCTTCCCGAAGGGTGGCATGGGAGGCGTCACGCAGGCGATGCGGCAGGCCTGTGAGGCCCTGGGCGTGGTGGTGAAGACGAGCGCCGCCGTCGCCCGGGTGCACGTGAAGGACGGGCGGGCCGTCGGCGTGGCGCTCGAGAACGGCGACGAGTTCGACGCCGACACCGTCGTCACCACGTGCCACCCACAGGTTTCGTTCCTGAAGCTGGTCGAGAAGAAGCACCTGCCGCCGCAGTTCCTCAGGGCCATCGAGACGTGGAAGTCGCGCTCCGGCACGGTGAAGGTGAACGTCGCCGTCGACCGCCTGCCCGAGTTCTCTGCCAGGCGCGGCTTCGACCCCGAGGTGCATGGCGGCACCATCGTGCTGTCGGAGTCACTCGACGACCTCGAGCGCGCCTTTCAAGACGCCGCCGCGGGCCGACCGGCGACGATGCCCTTCGCCGACGTCTGCATTCCCTCGGTGTTCGACCCCACGCTGGCCCCGGCGGGGAAGCACGTCGTCTCGATGTTCACCCAGTGGGTGCCCCACACGTGGGCGAAGCAGCCCGACCGCCCGGCCCTCGAGGCCTTCGCCGATCGCGTCATCGCGCGCGTCGAGGCGGTGGCGCCGGGCTTCACGGCGTCGATCCTCCATCGGCAGGTGCTCGGGCCCCACGAGATGGAGCGCGACTACGGGCTGATCGGCGGCAACATCTTCCACGGCGAGCTGTCGCTCTCGCAGCTCTTCCACGCGCGCCCGGCCGTGGGCTTCGCGGACTTCCGCACGCCGGTGCGCGGGCTGTACCACGCGTCGTCCGCCACCCACGGCGGTGGAGGCGTCACCGGCCTTCCGGCGATGCAGGTGGTGCGGGCGATCGTGGACGATCGCTGACGCAGTAGCACGTTTGTGCTACACAGCGCGATCATGACGACGACGGTTCGCCTCGATACCCGGACGAAGAAGCGCCTCGCTGAAGCGGCGAAACGCGCAGGCGTGTCCCCCCACGCCGTCATGATCGACGCCATTACGTCCACCCTCGATCAGCTCGAAGAAGCCGAGCGGAATCGGGCCATCGCCCGCAGCCGGCTCGCGCGGATGGAGCGCACAGGCGAGGTCATCGGGCTCGGCGACATGAAGCGGTGGCTCCGGGCGCGGGTGCGCGGAAAGTCGGCGCAGGCGCCAACGGTGGCCAGGCGGAGCCGCTGACGAGGTGGCGACCATCGATTTCGCGCCAGAGGTGGCGGGGGACTTCGAGCGAATCCTCGATCACCTCGTGCGCCACCATGCCGATGAGGGTGAGGCACGAATCGAAGACATCATCGACGCTCTCGAAGTGCTGAGGCACAGCCCGCTCATCGGGCGCCCGGTCGACCAGCGCCTTCGGGAGCTCGTCATGGGGCGTGGCCGGCGTGGGTACGTCGCGCTCTACGCGTTCGACGCCGTGAACGACGTCGTGCGGGTCCTCAGGGTCTGGCACCAACGCGAAGACCGCTGACGAGGCGCCGGGGCTGGCTACGCGAGCGAGGCGATCTCGGTCGAGACGACTTCCCATCGGGCCAGGGCCTGCTCCAGCTCCTCCGCCGCCTCGCGGTGCGCGGCGTACACCGGGCCCGAGGCGCCGTAGTCCTTCGCGAACTCGGCGTCGGCGAGCTGCACCTCGCGGGCCTTCTGTTCGGTCTCGAGCTGGGCGATGCGGGCCTCGAGCTTCTCGAGCTCCTTCTTGAGGGGGGTGAGCCGGCGGCTCCGCTCCTGGCGGGCCTCGGCCTCGAGGCGTTTGCGCTCCTTGTCGGTGGCCGGCTTGCCGGGCGCGCCCGAGCGGCGCAGGCCCTCGCCCTGGTCCTCGCGCGCCTTCGCCTCGGCGTCGAGCCGCGCCAGGTACTCGGCCATCGAGCCCATGAAGGGCACCAGCTTGCGATCGCGCACGTCCCAGATGTGGGTCGCCAGCGCGTCGAGGAACGAGCGGTTGTGCGAGACGAAGATCAGCGTGCCGTCGTAGTCCTCGAGCGCCTCGATGAGGGCCTCGGCGGAGTCGAGATCGAGGTGGTTCGTCGGCTCGTCCATCACCAGCACGTTGGCCGGCTTCACCAGCAGCCGCGCGAGCGCCACCCGCGCCCGCTCGCCGCCCGACAGCACCCCGATCTTCTTCTCGACGTCGTCACCGGAGAAGAGGAACGCCCCGAGCACGCTGCGCACCCAGGCCTGCGGCTTGTCAGGCACGAGCGTCATGATCTCGTCGAGGATCGAGCGCGTGCGGTCGAGCGTGTCGGCGTGGTGCTGCGCGTAGTAGCCGAGCTGCACGTTGTGGCCGAGCGTGATGGTGCCGGCGTCGGGCTCGAGCTCGCCGGTGATGAGCTTCAGCAGCGTCGTCTTGCCGGCCCCGTTGAGCCCCGTCACCGCCACCCGCTGGCCCCGCACGAGCAGCGCGTCGAGCCCGTCGTAGATGACGTGGTCGCCGAAGGCCTTCGTGAGGCCGGCGATCTTCACGACGTCGCGGCCCGGTGGCGTGGTGGGGGGAAACGAGAAGCCCACCGTCGCGCGCTCCTGCTGCACGTCGACGCGCTCGAGCTTCTCGAGCTGCTTCATCTTCGACTGGGCCTGGGACGCCTTGCTGGCCTTGGCCCGGAAGCGGTCGACGAACGCCTGCAGCTGCGCCCGCTTCGCCTCGACCTTCTGCGCGGTCGCCAGCAGCCGCTCGGCCTCTTCGGCGCGCAAGCGGCGGTAGTCCTCGTAGTTCCCGGTCCACGTGCGCAGGCCCTCGAGCTCGAGCGACACCACCCGGGTGATCTGCCGGTTGAGGAACTCGCGATCGTGGCTGATGAGCACCATCGCCTTGCGCGAGCGCTTCAAGAACCCGTCGAACCAGGCCAGCGTCGGCAGATCGAGGTGGTTGGTGGGCTCGTCGAGGAGCAGCAGATCGGGATCCTGCAGGAGCAGCCCCGCCAGCGACGCCCGCATGCGCCAGCCACCCGAGAACTGGGTGGTGGGCTTCTCGAGCTCGTGCAGGCCAAAGCCCAGGCCCAGCAAGATGCCCTCGGCCCGATGCCGGCCGTAGTGCTCGTCGAAGTGATCGCGCTCCTCGTGGAGCTCGGCCAGCGTCGCCGCCAGCTCGAGCTGCTCGGCTTCTTCGGTGGCCGCGGTGAGCAGCTGCTCGGTCACCTGGAGCCGCTCGTCGAGCGAGTCCCGGCCCGGCACCGAGGACAGCACCGCGTCGACCAGCGGCCCGTCGGGCAGGGTCTGGAGCTCCTGGGCGAGGTAGCCCACCCGGGCGTTGCGGCGGAAGGTGATGGTGCCGTCGTCAGGTGTCACCCGCCCCGTGAGGATCTTCAGGAAGGTCGACTTCCCCGTGCCGTTGGCGCCCACCAGCCCGATGCGATCGGTCGGCCCGATGGTCAGCGCCGCGTCTTCGAAGAGCGACTTCTTCCCGTACGACAGCGACAGCTTCTGGACGATGACGAGGCTCACGGCGCGGGCGGTCGTTAGCACGGGCGCGGCAGCGGGCGAGACGTCTTGAACTCAGGCGCCCGGCTCGGCTAGGGGCCCCGTGCTCGCCTTTGGCCGTAAGGCGACCCACCGTCTGGGGGCCCGTCGTGACCGTGCACCGTCCGTTGTTCCTCGCGCTTGCCCTCGCGGCGTTAGCGCTCGTGTTGCTCGGCTGCCCGACCCGCCCCCGCTGCAGCGCGGCGAGCTGCAATGGCTGCTGCAGCGAACAGGGCCAGTGTCTGGTGGGCACCGGCCAGGGCGCGTGCGGCCGGTCTGGAGCCGCCTGCAAGGCGTGCGGGGTGAACGAAGCGTGCGTGGCCACCACCGGCACCTGCGTGGGCGCCATGACGGGGGGCGGCGGCGCAGGCACGGGCGGAGGGACTGGCGGCTCGGGCGGCGGCTCCGGCGGCATGGGCGTGGGAGGCGGCGGCTCCACGGGCGGCGGCATGGCGGGCGGCGCGGCCGGAGGCTTCGTCAACCCCGCCGACGTCGAGGGCAGCTGTACGCAGACCTGGTACACCGAGATCGACGGCGGCGCGCGCCCGTGCGAGTTCGGCATGTCGGTGCCGCAGGCCATCGTCTTCGAAGACGCGGGCGTGCTGACCATCTCGGCCACCGTTCGCCCCGACGGCACCTTCACGCTGCCCAACGTGCCGCAGGGGCTCTACTACCTGCGCGTCGGCACCAGCTGGTTCGGCACCACCGAGCGCCGCCTCTCGCTCGACTTCGAGTCCCTGGGCCGCGTCGACACGGCCCTGGCCGCCGCCAACACCCGCCTCCAGCTCTCGGTCACCAACCTCTCGCCGTGGGACGAGGTGGGCCACTTCGCCTCGCTCTACAGCCCCAACGCCGGGGCCTCGCTCGAGGCGTTCGATCAGGCGACGGGGATCGCCCCCTTCGATGGCGACACGAACTTCACCTTCACCGTGCCGTACGATCTCTACTCGCAGCAGCTCTTCACGCCGCTCATCGACGCCACGAAGGGCGACGTCTCGTACTTCACCCAGATGGGGTACGACCAGGTGTCGGGTGAGTACCGGACGCTCGCGGGAGGCTCGTCGAGCACGCTGGCCGTCGTGTCGGGCCAGATGAACACCACGTCGGTAGCGCTGTCGTCTCCGCCGGCCTCGACGACGCCGCTGTCGATCGACCAGCCGTCGTTCACGATGCACTCGTCTGACTTCACGCCCGGCACACCCACCTTGGGGGTCGAGTTCTCGACGGGCCCGCGCGCCGTGCACGAGCGCACGAGCGACGGGTTTGCCTTCGTCTGGGGCTTCTACCCGCAGATGGTGACCGCGCCGCCCAACCCGGTGTCGTACCCGAACCCGTTCCCCGCCACCTGGGGCACCACGGTGCTGGTGCAGTCGGGCAACGTCGTGTCGCGCACGCTCCCGGGCAGCTTCGAGCCCCGGCGCCTCCTGTCGGGCGTCTCGGTGCTGTTGCCCATTCAGGCGCTGGCCTCGCCCGTCGCGGCGACCTTGAGCCCGCCCACCAACGCGCGCATCAACGGCATGGCCTTCGGCACCGATCTCACCGGCGCCACGCGCACGCCCACCGTCACCTTCGGAGCCCCGCAGCTCGGCCAGCCCAACCGCTACCAACTGCGCATCGAGCAGCTCACCGTCTCGAGCTCGCGCACGACGGGGCGCACCGTCGCCAACTTCTCGCTGCCGCCGACCGAGACGTCGTTCACGGTTCCGCCCAACGTGCTGCTCACCGGGAGCACCTACGTCTTCGCGCTGTCGGCGATCCGCAACCCGGGCAACCCGCAGCGAGACATCTACGACTCCCGGCTGCCCTTCACCAACGCCACCATCATCTCGGGCGTGATCCGCCCCTGACTTCTGGACGCCCCCCCCACGAGGCCCGAATGATCCGCACGCTCGCCTGTCTCCTCGCCGTCAGCGCCCTGCTCCTCACGACGGGCTGCCCCACCACGCCCACCTGCACGCCCCAGAGCTGCGCGAGCGGCTGCTGCTCGGCCTCGGGGGTCTGCGAGTCGGGCGACACGGCGATGGCATGCGGAACAGCTGGCGCGCGCTGCGACACCAGCATCTCGTCGCAGGTGTGCAGCGCGGGGCGGTGCATGGCCGTGAGCGGGGTCGGCGGCGGCGCAGCCGGCGGGACGGGCGGCGGGAGCGCTGGCGGCGCGGGCGGAGGCGCCACCTCCGACACCATCACGGGGACCTACCAGGCCGTCTTCGGGTGGGACGGCGACGGCGGTCGCACCTCGAGCATCGACTTCAGCCGCGCCACCGTGGGCGTGTGGTACCGCGACGGTGGCTCACCGGACTTCATCCGTGGCGCGGGCACCGCGCAGGGCACCTTCAGCGTGGCGAACCTGCCGCCCGGAGAAGTGACGCTCCAGCTCGGCGACCGCTACATCGTCACCAGCGACCGGAGCGTCGCGTTCAACTTCGCCGTCGGCGGCCGCATCGACGCGCAGCAGGCCACCCAGGCGTCGCTGGCGCGCTTCACCTTCGACGGGCTCGAGCCGCTCAACGACACCCACAGCATCGGCATCTTCTTCACCCAGGGCGACTCAGCGGCGTTCAACCTCGAGACGGTCGCCCGGCCGCCCACGATGAATGGCGCGACCCAGTTCGCCTCGGACCTCGACTGGCTCGCGGTGAGCCAGGGCGTCGACGTCGGCTTGCCGGACTCGTCGAAGGGCGACCTCGGCTGGGCCTTTCAGAACCAGTCCATCGTCACCGACGCGGGCGTCACCACGATGGTCGTCCGGGCGGGCGCCATCGCGCCGTTCACGCTCACCAACGGCGGCATCGCCGACGTGGCGGCGACCGCCCTCACCGCTCCGCCGACCGCCACCTGGGCCATCGCGGTCGACCGTGCGGCCTTCGAGGCGGTTCGCGCGAGCGTGGGCCGCGACGTCGGCGCGGGCCAGTGGAGCTTCGAGGTCGGCACCTCGCCCGCAGCCGAGGCGCGCAACAACATTCACAGCGCGTTCACCCTCGGGAGCGTCGTCGTCAACGAGCCCGCGGCGCCCCCTTCGAGCCTCGCCTTCGCCACGCCGTTCCCGGCGACGTGGGCCCGTACGGCCGAGGTCAGCTACTTCGTGCGTCAGCCGCGTACCCCGCCCAACGGCATGCCCATTCAGTTCGCGGGCGGCGTCGTCAGCGTGATGCCCCTGGCCATGGCGATGGGCGGCACCATCGCGCTGCCCATCAGCCCGGTGCGGGGCGCGCAGATCGCCTCGCGCAACTTCACCGAAGATCAGACGGGCATCGGGCTGACCCCGTCGCTGTCGTGGATGGCGCCCACCACCGGCACGGTGACCAGTTACCGCGTCAGCATCTTCCGCATGGGGACCAACGGCCAGAACGCGCAGCTCCAGCGCATCTACACGAAGAACCCGGGCGTCACGCTGCCACCGGGCCTGCTGACGATGGGCCAGAGCTACGTGATGCAGATCGAAGCGATGCGGTGGACCGAGGGGCCCGTCTATTTCGGCCTGCCGTTCTCCTACTCCATCGTCGTCTCGGGCGTGCTGACGCCCTGACGAGCGACGGCTGAGCGCGTGAAGGTGGGCTAGGCTCTCTGGCAGCCATGGCCGATCCCATCGACCAGCTCAACGCCAACGCGCTCCTCGGGCAGGTGGTCGACGGGCGCTACAAGGTCGAGTCGGTGCTCGGGCAGGGCGGCATGGGCGTCGTGTTCCGGGCGGTGCAGACGAGCGTGCAGCGCCCGGTGGCGATGAAGACGCTCCACCCGCAGCTCGCGATGGCGCCCACCTTCTTCGAGCGCTTCCGGCGCGAGGCCGAGATCGCCAGCCGGCTGCACCACCCGAACATCATCACCATCTTCGACTTCGGGCGGACGAGCGACGGCCTCTGCTACTACGTGATGGAGATGCTGCAGGGCGAGAGCCTGCGGCAGCGGGTCAAGCGCGATGGGCCCATGACGCTGCGGCAGGCGTCGGCGGTCATCGAGCAGATCGCGCTTGGCGTCGGCCACGCGCACAAGCAGGGCGTCATTCACCGAGACCTGAAGCCGCACAACGTCATGCTGAGCCTCATCGACGGCAACGAGTACGTGAAGGTGCTCGACTTCGGCCTGGTGAAGGCGATGGAGCAGGAAGACGAGGAGCAGCTCACTTCGACCGGGCAGGTGCTGGGCACGCCGCAGTACATGCCGCCCGAGCAGGCCGGCGGCGAGAAGGTCGACCAACGCGGCGATCTCTACTCGCTCACCGGCGTCTTCTATTACTGCCTCACCGGGCACTCGCCCTTCGGCGCGAACACGGTGCGCAAGGCGCTCCAGGCCTCGCTCACCCAGAAGCCGGCCCTCATCGCCACGCACCGCAAGGGGGCTCCGGTGCCCGACGCCATCGATCGGTTCTGTCAGAAGGGCCTCGAGCCCGAGCAGGACGATCGGTTCCAATCGGCCGAGGCGTTCATCGAGGCGCTCCACGCCGCGCTGGCGGGCGCTTCCGACACCGTGCTCGACGCGACGCCGGAGCACGTGGCCGACGCGGCGAAGGAGTCGGGCTCGGGGTCCTCGAGCGCCTCGCGCCGGTCTGGCGGCAGCTCGCGCACCGGCAGCCGCAACGCCGTGAAGTCGGTGGCGTCGGTGAACAAGCCGAAGGGCAGCAGCGCCTCGAAGCTCGAGCCTCCGCCCGCCCGTCCGGCCGAGCCCGTCCAGCCGAACGCCGGCGTGCCCCTCGGCCTCGTCGCGGGCATCGCCGCGGCGCTGGTGCTCGTGATCGTCGTGGCCATCGCCATCAAGTCGATGAAGACGCCGGCGCCGCCCGTGCCTGCGCCGCCCATCGCGCGCCCGACGCCACCGGCGCCCGCCCTCACGCCCGCGCCCGCGGCTCCGGGAGCAACCACCGTCACGGTGTCGCTCGCCACCACCCCGCCAGGCGCCGAGGTGCTCGAAGGTGGCGTCACCGTCGGCACCACGCCGCTGTCTGTCTCATGGCCTCGGGGCGAAAAGCGCACCTACACGTTCTCACTCGCCGGCCATCAACGCCTCGAGAAGACGCTCAAGCCCGAGGCCGACGAGGACTTCACCTTCGCCCTCGAGCCGCTCCGCAAGCCCACCTCGCCGACGCCCAGGCCCCCGTCCGTCAAGGCCCCGCCGAAGCCTCCGGGCGACGACGTGAGCGCCTTCGAATGAGCGAAAATGGGGTGGGTCCCGACTGACACACCACCTCCAAGTCGCTGAACTTCCAATGGTTTGAAGTTGGAACGCGTGGGTGGGTTCCCGCGTTGGACTCGTCGGGTATGGTGCCCGCCGCCGTCGAGAACCCACCTCCATGACTCCCGCGTTGGCCACCCAGACTGCCTTCAAGGAAAAGACGCCCGAGCCGCACTTCGGCGTCGAGCTGCCGGACGCGAGCAGCGCGATTCTGCAGGCGCGCATCAAGGATCTGCAGCTCCACCTCAAGGGCACACCGCTCGAGCGCTTCATCGGGCAGCTCTACGACGAGCTCGAGGCGAAGGGCCTGTCGCTGCGCCCGCAGTGCTACCTGTCGGACCAGTGGGGGTGCCCGTCGGGTGTGCCGGTCATCGGCATTCCTTTCTACCTGGCGGACCCGAAGCTGACGCTCATCGAGGACCAACTGGGCAGCGGCGCGGAGACCGAACGCGAGATCATGATGTACCTGCGCCACGAGGCCGGGCACGCGTTCAACTACGCCTACAAGCTCTACGAGACGGACGAGTGGCGACGGCTCTTCGGCGACTACGGCAAGCCCTACCTCGAGACGTACAAGCCGCGGCCGTTCAGCCGGAAGTACGTGCTGCACATCTCGGGGTGGTACGCGCAGAAGCACCCTGACGAAGACTTCGCCGAGACGTTCGCGGTCTTCCTCACGCCGAACTCGCGGTGGGCCGAGCGCTACAAGGGCTGGGGCGCGCTCACCAAGCTGCAGTACGTCGAGTCGCTCGTCGCCCGCATCGGCCGCACGGCCGCGCCCGTCACCCTCGATGAGCGCGACGTCGACGTGGGTGAGATGGAAGAGACGGTGCTCGATCACTACCGCCAGCGGCAGCTCGCCGAGAAGATCGACCTGCAGATCGGCGAGGCGCTCGATCAGGATCTCATCGCGCTCTTCGAAGCGCCGGGCGTCGCCGAGGTGCGCGCCGACACGCTCATTCGCGCGCAGCGGCAGGAGCTGCTCGCCGCCGTCACGCAGTACTCCGGCGTCAGCCGCGCCGTCGTCGTCTCGGTGCTCGATCACCTGAGCGACCGCACTACCCGGCTCGACCTCACGGTGAAGCGCGACAAGGCGCCCGAGTACACGACGCGCCTCACGTCGCTCGTGACGGCGCTGGCGATGAACTACCTCTACACCGATCGCTTCTTCGACACGGATTGAGGCGACGCGCGCTAAGGTGCGCCGCGAATGGCTTCGAACGTTCCGCCGCTGAAGGTGGCGGTGTTGCACTACCAGCCCTCAACGGACCCGATGGATCCCGTGGTGGGTCACATCTGTGACGCGCTCACGGCGCTGGGCCACACCCCCGTCACCATCGCGGTGCACGAGTCGGTCTCGCCGCTGCTGAAGGCCATCGAAGACTCGAAGGCCGACCTGGTCTTCAACGTCTGCGAGACCTTCGCCGACGACTACCGCCTCGAGGTGAACGTCGCCGCGCTGATGGAGATGGCGCGCATCCGCTTCACGGGCTCGGGCACCGCGGGGCTCCTGCTCGCGCAGGACAAGATCCTCACCAAGCAGCTGCTCGAGTACCACGAGGTGCCGACGCCGAACTTCCTCACCTTCGACGGCGACACCTTCGAGGCGTTCGGGCGCATGGCGTTTCCGTTGATCGTCAAGCCCGCGAAGTCGGACGCCTCGCTGGGCATCGGCACCCACTCGGTGGTGAAGGACTGGGACGAGCTCACGCGGCGGGTGCGCGACATTCGCAAGACGCTCAACGACGAGTCGCTCGCCGAGGAGTTCATCGACGGCCGCGAAGTCTACGTGGGCGTCATCGGCACACCGACGAAGCCCGAGATCCTCCCCATCGTCGAGCTCGACTGGGGCAAGTGGGACCCGTCGAAGCCCAAGGTGAGCGACCGCGAGGTGAAGTTCGGCGCCCACACCGACGACAGCCCGTTCCTCGAGATCGCGAAGAACATCAGCCCCGAGCTCCAGGCGCGCATCGAGCGTAGCGCCCTGCTCGCCTTCCGGGCGCTCAAGATCCGCGACTACGCGCGCGTCGATCTACGCATCTCGGACAAGGGCGACGCCTACGTGCTCGAGGTGAACCCGAACCCGTACCTCGAGAAGGAGAGCGAGCTGGCGATGGCCGCCGAGCAGCGTGGCCTGTCGTACACGCAGCTCATCGGGCGCATCGTCGAGTCGGCGGCCAGCCGCTATGGGCTCAAGGTGCGCGCCGAGAAGACGACGACGGGAGAGACGCCGCAGCCCGGCGCCGCGGTGGCCTGAGCCGAACTGGGTACGCGGCGGATCAGCCTGTAGCGGTCCGTAGCGGACCGGTGAATGACTTGATCCGCCGCCGGACCGCGCTCAGGATTCAAGGGTACCGAAGCCCGTCAAGGAGAGAAGCCATGTTCAGCCGTCGTTTCCTGCGCCTCGTCGCCCTCACCACCGTCACCACCGTCGCCTCGACGGGCTGCATGCTCTCGCGCGCCGTCGATCGCGCCTTCCTCGGCCTCACCGTTCGCCGCCCGGCGTACGAGGCCCGGAAGACGACGGGCATCTTCCTCTTGCCGCTCACCTTCGCGGTCGACGTCGCGACCTTCCCCATCCAGGCGCTGCTCGTCGTGATCCTCGGCGACAACTTCCCCTTCAAGGAAGAGAACACCGCCAGCGTGATGTACGCGATGAACCAGCACCCGCAGCTGCAGAAGCTCCCCGAGGCCCAGCGCGCCGTGGCGATGCGCGAGTTCGAGCAGCTGATTCGATCGGGCCAGCTCGATCGCAACTCGACGCTCGCGTTGACCGAAGACGGCCACTGGGTCGTCGTTCGCGTCAGCGACGAGGGCCGTGAGCAGCTGCTGGCGCGAGCCCAGGCTCCGGTCGAGCCTGCCCAGGCGGTCTGCAGCCGCTGACGCGCCTCGATCTGGCGGTACCAGCGCCCTCCCCGGCCCCGCCGCGGAGGGCGTTCTCGTTCGGACGTGGGGCCCCGGCGATTCAATGGCCGGCTGGAGCCGCGCCAGCGTCGGCGAGGACCGACAGGGTCTGCGTCCAGCCGGTGCACACCAACGGGGTGAAGACGAAGGGATGGAATGGGGGCAAATCGCGCTCTGAGTCGCGAACGGACGCGCGGAGCGACGAGCGGGTCGGCTCGATGCACCCAAACGTCACACGCCCATCACCCGGCGAGCACCTTTGAGACGGCGTCGACGATCGCCTCTTCGGAGGGAAAGCCGCCGCGGTCCTTCTTGCTGACGACACGGCCGTCGACGGCGACCTCGAAGATGCCGCCCGAGCCCTTGATCAACGTGGCCTCGAGCTCGAGCTCATCTTTCAGCGCGGCTGCCGCCCGGGCAGCCCGAGGCGCGTAGCCTCACGCCGTGCAATAGGTGATGGTGACGGTCTTCATGCCCACAGGTCGTAACCAAGCCGCCCGACCAGCGCCAGCACCACCCCTAACACGACACGCCGCACGAGCCGGTCGCCTCCCTTCACGGCGAGGTGCGCGCCCACGGTGCCGCCGAGGAACTGACCGAGGGCCATCGGCAGCGACACCTTCCACAGCACCAGCCCGCGGCCGACGAAGAGGAGCATCGCCGCCAGGTTCGACGCGAAGTTCACCACCTTCGCGGTGGCGCTCGCCTGCTGGAGCGTCAGCTGGAGGACCGTGACGAAGCCGATGATGAGGAAGGTGCCGGTGCCGGGGCCGAAGAAGCCGTCATACGCGCCGATGAGGAGCGACAGGAGCAGCGCCTTCTCAAGAGCGCGCGGCACCGGGGGGGCGTCTGGGCTGTGGGGGGGGGGCCGAACGAAGGCCACCACCACGCCCGCGGCGACCAGCAGCACCAGCACCAGCGGCCGCAGCACCTTCGGGTCGACCAGCAGCACCAGACCCGCGCCGGCGAGCGAGCCCACGAAGCCGGCCGGGAACAGCCACTTCGCGCGCTGGCCATCGATCAGCCGCGCGCGGGCGAAGCGCCAGAAGGCCGCTCCCGAGCCGAACACCGCCGAGCCCTTGTTCGTGCCGAAGACGAAGTGCGGCGGGAGCCCGGCGGTGAGCAGCGCGGGCACGGTGAGCAGGCCGCCGCCGCCAGCGATGGCGTCGATGAGGCCGGCGACGAAGGCGACCCCCGTCAGCGCCGCGATCGTCGTCAGGGGAAGATCGTCAATCACTCAAGGCCTCAGGCCAGTCGCGCCGCGGTGGCATGGCGGTACCACGCACCGACGCCCCTCGTCGCCGACGTCGGAGCCCTTGTCCTCCACGAGCCGGCAGGCGCTCTCACGCGGGTCGACCTCGAGGTGTCGCCGCGCGAAGCTCGTCACCGCGCAGACCGACGAGTTTGACGCCTGCGGCCGCCCACTCACGCTGCTCGCCTCTCCGTGCGGGCGCGGCGACCGACGGGGCTGGAGGACGTGAGCGTGCTGGTCGAACGGGCACGGTGCCGCAACACCGCGCGCCCGCAGCGTTGCCCCTCGGCGCGTGACGGCGCCTCCGACGAGCCGGGGCTGCCGCGCGTGGGTCAAGCGGGGCGGCCATTCCCTCGTCCAGCGCGGTCGACCCGGAAGGCCGGGCTTTGCCGACGCGCTGGGCGCTGGGCGGCCGGGAGTCATGCACGGAGCGACCGCCACGAAGACGACCCTTCTGGCAGCGATGGAGAAGTCGCTGGCCCGCACCGCGACGGTACCGCCCGCGCCGCCGCCACCGGCAGCCGACGGTCGGTGCGCACAACGAGCCGACCCGCGAGCCATCGACCCTCACGCCGCCGGGCCTTCCCTCTTCGAGACCCGAAGCCGTGGGCGGCTCAGCCCAACGACTTCACGTAGGTGTCGACGTCGAGCAGGGCGTCCCACTCGGCGGCGCTGGCGGGCTCGATCTCGATCAGCCAGCCACCCGCATAGGGCGCCTCGTTCACCAGCGCGGGGTTCGCCACCACCGCGTCGTTCACCTTCGCCACCTTGCCCGACAGCGGCGCATAGAGCTCGGAGACAGCCTTGGTGGACTCGATGACGCCGAACTGCGCGCCGGCCTTCACCTCGGTACCCACCTTCGGCAGCTCGACGTAGACGACCGAGCCCAGCGCGTCCTGAGCATGCCAGGTGACGCCGACCTGAATGGTCGCCCCGCCCTTCTTCGCCCACTCGTGGTCCTTCGTGTACTTGAGATCCTTCGGGTATTCGCCGTTCGCCATGATGGGGGCTCCTTTCAGAGTCGGAGAGGGTGGGAGGGTTCAGCCACGCACGTGGAAGGGGGTCTTCACGACCTTCGCCGCGACCGGGCGGCCGCGAATGTCGACGTGAAAGGTGCTGCCTTCGGCGGCGAGCGCGGTGGGCACGTAGCCGATGCCGATGGCCTTCTTGACGGTGGGGCCCATCGTTCCGCTGGTGACCTCACCGACCTTCTGGCCGTCCTTCAGGATGGCGTAGTGCGCGCGCGGCACTCCCGGCTCGGTGAGCTCGAAGCCGACGAGCTTGCGGGTGACGCCAGCCGCCTTCTGCTTCACCAGCACGTCCTTCCCGATGAACTCGGGCTTATCGAGCTTGACGATCCACCCCAGGCCCGCCTCGAGCGGCGTGTGCGTGTCGTCGATGTCGTTGCCGTAGAGCGCGTACTTCATCTCGGTGCGCAGCGAGTCGCGCGCGCCGAGTCCCGCGGGCACCACGCCGTCGGCCTGGCCCTTGTCGAGGAGCGCGAACCAGAGCGCCTCGGCCTGGTTCGGCGGGCAGTAGAGCTCGAACCCATCTTCGCCGGTGTAGCCGGTGCGCGAGATGATGCACTCGACACCCGCGACCTGGCCGGTGGTGAAGCGGTAGGTGCCGATGGGCGCCAGATCCTTCCGGCAGAGCTTCTGGACGAGACCGAACGCGCTCGGGCCCTGGACGGCGATCTGCGCGAAGTCGTCCGAGCGATCGACCGGCGTGACCCCCTTCGCGTTCGACTTCATCCACGCGAAGTCCTTCTCGCGGTTGGCGGCGTTGACGCAGATGAAGATGTGCTCCGGCGAGAAGCGGTAGGCCACGATGTCGTCGACGAACCCGCCCTCGGGATTGAGGAGCCCCGAGTAGATGGCCTGACCGTCGGCGATGCGCGCGAGATCGTTCGTGATGAGGCGGTTGGCGGCCTCGAGAGCGCCCGGGCCCTTGAACTCGACCTCGCCCATGTGGCTCACGTCGAAGAGGCCGGCCTTCGTGCGCACCGCCTCGTGTTCGGCGATGAGGCCGGCGTACTGCACGGGCAGCTCCCAGCCGGCGAAGTCGACGAGCCGGCCACCGAGCTTCTTGTGGGCCGCGTTCAGCGGAGTCAGACGAGGCATGCGCGGCGTTTGAGCCCGCGAGGCAGGTCAAGTCAACGGCGACGACACGGCGCTACAAGCGCCGTTCACGGGAGCCATTCGGGCCCGGGCGTGCATCGCCGCGCGGCATCTGGCAGAGGGAGGCCCGTGAAGATCCGCAACCGCCTGAACCCGTCCAAGCCGTGCTTCAGCTTCGAGTTCTTTCCCCCGAAGACCCCCGAGGGCGAGAAGCAGCTGTGGGAGACGCTCGAGGACCTCCGCTCGCTCGAGCCGGGCTTCGTGTCGGTGACGTACGGCGCCGGCGGCTCGACGCGGGACCGCACCATCGAGCTCGTCACGCACATCAAGGAGCGCACGGGCATCGAGCCCATGGCGCACCTCACCTGCGTGGGGCACACGAAGGCCGAGATCTCGGACGTGCTGGCGCGGCTCGCGAAGGCGCGAATCGAGAACGTGCTGGCGCTGCGCGGGGACCCCCCGAAGGGCCAGACGACGTTCCAGCGCACCGAGGGCGGCTTCGGCTACGCCAATGAGCTGGTCGAGTTCGTGCGCGAGCAGGACCTGGGCTTCGGCATCGGCGGCGCGGCCTACCCCGAGGGGCACCCGGAGACGGCGTCTCGCGAGGCCGACCTGCAGCACCTGAAGCTGAAGGTGGACGCGGGCTGCGACTTCGTCGTGTGCCAGCTGTTCTTCGACAACGCGTTCTATTTCGACTTCGTCGAGCGGGCGCGGCGCGCGGGCATCAACGTACCGATCGTGCCGGGCATCATGCCGATCACGAACGTCGAGCAGGTCAGCCGGTTCGTGCGCATGTGCGGCGCGACGGTGCCCATGCGGCTGCAGCTCGAGCTCGAGAAGGTGAAGGACGACCCGACGGCCGTGATGCAACTGGGCGTGGCGCACGCGACGGTGCAGTGCCTCGAGCTGCTCCAGCGCGGCGTGCCGGGCATTCACTTCTACACGCTGAACCGCAGCCCGGCGGCGCGGATGATCGTCTCGGCCTTGCGCGCGCGCGGGTGAAGGCCGGTAAGCTCGTGGATGTGGAGAACTCCTCCACAGTCGGAGTCCACATGAAGACGATTCAGATCACCATCGACGAAACACTGCTGAAGAGCGCAGACCGGGATCCTGAAGTCCAACGCGATGGGCGGAGCGCAGTCATCCGTCGCGCCTTGTTCGACTACCTCCGGCGCAAGAGGCGCAAGGCCATCGCTGACGCCTACCGGCGTGCCTACACAGAGAAGCCGCCGACCGAGTTCGAGGGTTGGTCCGAGGAGGGGTCGTGGCCCGACGAGTGAGGCGGGGCGAAATCTGGCTGTACGAATTCAAGAAGCCCGACAAGCGACGCCCGGTGCTGGTCCTGTCTCGGAACGAAGCCATCGACGTCCTGCCGCGCGTCATGGTCGCCCCCATCACCTCGATCATCCGCGACCTCCCGAGCGAGTACCGTCTGGGCGTTCGCCACGGCCTCAAGGTCGAGTCGGTCGCGACGTTCGACATGATCCAGACGGTGGACCAATCCGGGCTGCGACAGTTCCTCGGGAGCGTCTCAGCGACGGAGCTCCGTGCCGCGTGCCAGGCGCTCGAGGTCGCGGTCGGCTGCTCGGACGGCTGACTTCATCGCCAGCGATTGGCAGCGTCGCGCCAGCCTCGGAGCCGTTGGTCGATCCACGCCTTGCGGGAGGGACCATCGAGCGTCCGGTATCCGGCGTATTCGTCGGCCGTCACCGGAACGAACTGACGCAGCGCGAGCGCGCGCTTTCGGGCGAGTGACACGTCTTCGAGCGGCATCACCACGAAGCCCCTGCCGTCCTCACCGGGCGGGAAGCCGTCGAAGTCCTTGATGCCACCAGCGGCCGGTGTGGTGAGCGAGAGCGCGCCGAGGGTGAGCAGTGGCCGAAAAAAACGGGGATCGTCGCTCGGTACGGCGATGCAGAACTCGGCGTATTCGGTGGCAAGCCCGGGGTCTCCCGAGGCGGCACGAACGCGCCCGAACCCGGCCGTCACCAACACCGTCAACCCGTCTTCGCGATCGAAGACCAGGAGGGCCACCTCGGGGCTCCCTGGGGGCGCGGAGAAGCGCAGCACGTCCTTCATCGACAGCTCCGGAGCGAAGGCACGCAGCAGCGCCTCCTCGAGGCCGCGACAGTAGACATCGAAGGGAAGGGACGCGGGGGCTTCATCGAAGGCGCGGGCGAGGTGGGAGCGCTCGAACTCGGGGCACGAGAGCTCGACCGTGAGTCCGTCGTCAGTCGACCGCGTCGTCCATGGAATCGTCGTGCCCCGCGGCGGCGGCGGAGCGCGTGGACCCGGGTACCACCCGACCGGGACCTCCAACTGAGCGGGCAGCTCCGCCATCGAACCGTCCGCGGCCAGGAGCGCGACGGCGTACTTCGTGGCCTGCATCGCCCGCTCGAGGGCGAACGAATCGGCGCTTGGGGCATCGAGCACGACACGCACGTTCGGGCTCCCGAAGAAGTGCGGCATGCCGAACGAGCGACACTCGAAGGCGCGACCGTCGTGGCTGGCGATGAAGTCGAGCCACGCCGCCCACGGGCGGACCTCGGGCGACGCGGGGTCCCGCAGCTCGTACAGGAAGAGCGAGGCAGGCTTCACGAGCAGCGCGGCCTTGTGGAGCACGACCGCGAAGCCGCCAGCTGCGAGCAAAGAGGCCACCAGCTTCGAGGCCTCGCGCATGCGGCCCCCGTCACGGAACGGGTCGGCCTTCGCGCCCATGGCGTTCATCGAGAACGCGTCGAGCACGCCCAGCTTGAGGCCGATCCAGGCACCTCCGATAGACTGGCCTTTCGGGCACAGGCGCAGGTCGAGGTCCCCGGCGGGCATCGGCGAATCCGTCACCGAGCTGATGAGTGTGAGTTCTCCGAAGGACACCTGCGCGTTGGTGGGGCTGGCGCCGAAGATCCGCGAATACGCGCCCCGCGCGGCGTCAGGGGTCTCGAACAGCACACTCACGTCGAAGAGATCGTGAACGCTCATGGCGCCGGAGTGTCGGCGCGACATGACGCAACGGCAATGCCGAACGGCGCCTCAGCGCGCGAGGCGGGCCTTCGCGGCGACCACCGTGTTGTGCATGAGCATCGCGATCGTCATCGGCCCCACCCCACCGGGCACGGGCGTGATGAAGGCCGCGCGCTCCTTCGCCGCCTCGAAGTCGACGTCTCCCGAGAGCTTGCCGTCCGCGCCGCGGTTCATGCCAACGTCGATGACGATCGCGCCGGGCTTCACCCAGTCTCCCTTGACGAGCCTCGACACGCCGACCGCCGCGACCACCACGTCCGCGCGCTGCACCTCGGCCGCCACGTCGCTCTTCGAGTGACAGATCGTCACCGTGGCGCTCGCGTTCAGCAGCAGCATCGCCATCGGGCGCCCGACGATCGTGGAGCGACCGATCACCACGCAGCGCTTGCCCGTCACGTCGTAGCGGATCTCCTGGAGCATGCGCATGCAGCCCGCTGGTGTGCACGGCACCAGGCCCGGTCGCCCCTGAAACAGCAGGCCCGCGTTCGTCGCGTGGAACCCGTCGACGTCCTTCGACGGGTCGATCGCCGCGAGCACCGCGTTGGCGTCGAGGTGCTTCGGCAGGGGGAGCTGCACGAGAATGCCGTCGACGAGTGGGTCGGCGTTCAGCCTGGCGACGACGCCCAGCAGCTCGGCCTGCGTCATCGTCGCCGGGAAGTGGTGGTGCCACGAGCCGAAGCCGAGCTCCTTCGCGGTCTTCTCTTTCGACGTCACGTAGACCTGCGAGGCCGGGTCGTCACCGACGCGCACCACCGCGATGCCAGGTGGCCGGCCGTACCGCGCCACGACCTGCGCCGCTTCCTGCTTCACCTCGTCACGTACCTTCGCGGCGAGCGCCTTTCCGTCGATGAGCTGGGCCGTCATGCCCATGCGACTACGCGCTTGCGCCCGGCCCTTCAAGACATGACCGACCGTTGACACAGCCACGGCGGGGCTTTGTCAGAACCGCGGCATGTACCTGTGGGTGAAGACCCTGCACGTGGTGGCGGTCATCAGCTGGATGGCCGGCCTCCTCTACATCTTCCGTCTCTTCGTCTACCACGCGATGGAGACCGAGCAGGTGGTGCGCGAGCGCTTCCAGGTGATGGAGCGCCGCCTGCTCAACGCCATCACCACGCCCGCCGGCATCGTCACCGTCGCGACGGGCCTCGGCATGATCGCGCTGACCCCGGACTGGCTGAAGATGCCGTGGCTCCACGTGAAGTTCACGCTGGTCCTCGGGCTCATCGCGTCCAACGCCTTCGCCATCGTCGCGCGCAAGCGCCTCATCACGACGCCGACGCGGTGGAAGCACCAGTTCTTCCGCGTGATGAACGAAGTGCCCACGCTGCTGATGGTGGTGATCGTCGCGATGGTGATCTTGAAGCCGATGCTCTGGAAGGGCTGATCAGGCCGGCACGCGGACCCGGTCGAGCAGCCCCCGCATGCGCTCGGTCATGTCGGGCGGCTCGCCGTACCGCCACGTCGCGTGCGGCGGCATCGACATGAGGATCGACTCGGTGCGCCCGTTCGACTGCAGCCCGAAGTGCGTGCCGCGGTCCCACACGAGGTTGAACTCGACGTACCGGCCCCGCCGGTGGAGCTGCCACGCGCGCTCGGCCTCGGTGTACGGCTGATCCTTCCGTCGCTGCACGATCGGCACGTAGGCCTTGAGGAACGCGTGCGCGACGGCGCGGGTGAAGCCGAAGCACCGCTCGAAGTCTCCGCCGAACGGGTGCGACTCGTTCAGATCGTCGAAGAAGAGGCCGCCGAGGCCGCGGCGCTCCTGCCGGTGCTTGAGCGTGAAGTACGTGTCGCAGTCGGCCTTCAGCTTCTCGTGCATCGCCGCGCCCCCGTGGGGCTCGCAGGTCTCCCGACACACCTGGTGCCAGTGCTGCTCGTCGTCGACCTCATGAAAGTATGGCGTGAGATCGAACCCACCGCCGAACCACCAGGCCGAGCCGTCTTCCGTGCGGAAGCTGCGAACGTTGAGGTGCGAGGTCGGCACGTTCGGGTTCTTCGGGTGCATCACGAGCGACACGCCGACCGCCCGAAACGGCTTGCCGGCCAGGTGCGGGTTGCGCTGCGTCGCCGACGGCGGGAGCGCCTTGCCTCGCACGTCCGACAGCGCCACCCCACCCCGCTCGAACACCTCACCGCCCTCGAGGATGCAGGTCGTCCCGCCGCCCTCGAGCGTGCCGCCTGGCTCCTTCGTCCACACGTCGCGCACGAACGCCCGCCCGTCGACGTCGCCCAGGGTGTTCACGATGGTGTCGAGGATCTTCTCGAACTCCGGCTTCAGCTCACGCATGACTCACCTCGGGAGTGGGGACACGAACGAGCCGCGCGACGGCGGCCGCGAAGGCATCGCTCGCGTTGAGACAGGGCACCACGGTGAGCTCGCCGCCCAGCTCGTGGAACGTCTCCTTCATCTGCGTGCCGAGCTCTTCGAGCGTCTCGAGGCAGTCGGCGACGAAGCCCGGCGTGACGATGGCGACCTTCTTCACGCCCTTCTCGGCGAGCGCAGCCACGGCCTCGTCGGTGAAGGGCTGAATCCACGGGTCCTTCCCGAAGCGCGACTGAAAGGCAGTGCTCACGTCGTCGAGCCCGAGCCGCGCCGCGATGAGCCGCGTGGTGGCGAAGCACTGCGCCCGGTAGCAGTGCGCGTTCTTCGCGCCCAGGCTCGCGCAGCACCCATGGGTGAGGCAGTGCCCCGTGCCGTCCTCGCGGCGCACCTGCCGCTCCGGCAGCCCGTGGTAGCTGAACAGCACGTGCTGCACGTCCTTCGGGAGCGAGGTGCGCAGGTGATCGGTCATCGCCGAGAGGAAGCCCTCGTCGTCGAAGAACGGCGGCACGAACCGGAGCGAAGGAATGCGCGGGTGCCCGCGGTAGTGGGCCAGCACCGCTTCGCGCACCGAGCCCGTCGTCGCGCTCGCCTCGTGCGGGAACAGCGGAACGATCACGACGTCACGAATGCGCAGCGCGTCGATGCGGTCGAGCGCGGCCTTCAGCGACGGGTTGCCGTAGCGCATCGCCAGCAGCACCTCGGCGTCGGGCACGAGCGCCTGCACCAGCTTCTGCAGGCCCACGCTGTGCACCAGGAGGGGCGAGCCCTCGGGCGTCCACACCGACTCGTAGAGCGGCGCCACCTTCGGCGCGCGGAACGGCAGGATGATGAGGTTCACCAGGGCTGCGCGGGCGACGGGGTTGAGATCGACCACGCGCGGATCGTTGAGGAACTCACGGTAGTACCGCCGAATCGCCTCGGGCGTCGGCGCGTCAGGCGTGCCGAGGTTGACGAGCACGACGGCACGGCGGGGACCCGGGAGCTGCGGCAGGTGCGTCACGTCGGGTCCTTGCGCCGCATGATCACGGCTTGAAGAGGTAGCCACGCCCGCGGAGCGTGACGAGGTGCTTCGGCGTCTCGGGGTTCTCTTCGAAGAGCCGGCGAAGCCGCATGATGAAGTTGTCGACGGTGCGATCGGTGGGGAACGCGTCCATGCCCCACACCTCCTCGAGGATGTCGGCGCGCGAGAGCGCCTCGTCGGGGCGGTTGGCGAAGAGCTGCATGAGGCGCAGCTCCTTGTCCGAGAGCGAGATGAGGCCTTCGCTCGTCTGCGCCTGGCCCGTGTCGAAGCGCACCCAGTACGCGCCCATCGACAGCCGCGTGTCCTTCATCGGCCCCGGAGACGCCCGGCGCAGCGCCGCCCGCACGCGGGCCAGCAGCTCCTGCACGTCGAACGGCTTGGGCAGGTAGTCGTCAGCGCCACAGTCGAGGCCGCGCACCTTCGAGGCGACGTCGCCGCGGGCCGTCAGCATCACCAGCGGCTGGCGAATGCCCTTCTCGCGCGCCGTGCGGATGAGGGTGAAGCCGTCTCCCCCGGGCAGCATCGCGTCGACGAGCGCAAGCTCGTACTTCCCCTCGACCAGCTTCGCCTGCCCCTGCGGGAAGTCGTGGGCCTCGCTCACCTCGTAGCCGGCGTGGGCGAGGTTGAGCGTCACCAGATCGCGCACGAGCGCGTCGTCTTCCACCACCAGCACGCGCTCAGCCACGGGCCACCTCGCCCATCGGCAGCGTGACGGTGAAGACGGCGCCCCGGCCGGGGCCCTCGCTGCGCGCGGTGAGATCGCCCTTCATGCGCTTGGCGAGCTGACGCGAGATGAACAGGCCCAGGCCGCTCCCGTGCGTCATGCCCTCGTGCGTGTGCCGCTTGAAGGGGTCGAACAGCCGCTCGGCCTCTTCGTTGGGGAACCCGTCGCCGCCGTCCCGAATCGTCAGCTCCCACTGCTGGCCCGTGACGGTGCCCTTCACCTCGGTCCTGCCGCCGCCGTACTTGCGCGCGTTGTCGAGCAGGTTCTCGAGGATCACCCGAAAGGCGTCGCTGTCGGCGAGCACCATGGCCGTCTGCAGCTCGCCCACCTCGACGACTTCCTGCACGCCAGTCTGCGCGCGGTGCTCGAGCACCTGCTCGACGAGTCGACGGGCATCGAGCGCTGAGGGAGACAGCCGCTCGGTCTGCGCCACGCTGCGCTGCCACGCGAGGATCGTCTCGGCCAGGTGCTCGAGCCGGTCGACCTCCTGGAGCCCGCGCTTCAAGAACTCGGCCTTGCGCGCCTCTGGCATCGCGCCCATGCCGAGCGTCTGCAAGAGGGCCCGCACGCCGGCGATGGGCGTCTTCAGCTCGTGCGAGGTGAACTGCAGCAGCCGCTCCATGCGCACGTTCGCCATGCTGCGCTGGCGGGCGACGTACAGCAGCGCGCCGATGGCCGACGCGAGCGAGATGGCGATGGCACCGAACTCGGTGATCACCATGAAGTTCATTCGCGACGCCTGCTCCGACAGATCGATGGGCGAGCCGGTCTTCGCGAGGTGCAGCTCCTGCTGGAGCTCGATGGTGGTGTTCACCAGCCGGTGGGCCAGCACGGCCCACCACGACACCATGACGGTCACGGCCGCCATGGCCACGCCCGCCACCACGTACTCGGCCTTCCCACGAACCCACTGCATCTACGCCTCCGAGAAGAGCACCTCGAGCAGCCGATCGACGTCGGCCGGCGTGTGCGCGGTGGAGAGGAACCCCACCTCGTACCCGCTGGGCGGCAGATACACGCCCTTGTCCAGCCATGCACGGTACCGGGTGTGGAAACGCCCCACCACCTCGGCGTCGATGCCCTCGGCCGTCGTCGGCACGGGCCGCGCGTCGAGGTACGGCCAGAACAAAGAACCGATGCGACCCAGCGACAGCCCCTTCGAGTGCTTCTTCCAACCGGCCTCGAGGTGGGCGCCGAGCGACTCGAGCTTCTCGTAGACGCCGGGCTTCTGGAGCTCTTCGAGCGTGGCGATGCCCGCCGCCAGCGCGACCGGGTTCCCGGCCATGGTGCCCGCCTGGTACACGGCGCCCAGCGGCGCGAGCTTCGAGAGGATCTCTCGCTTGCCCACCACCGCCGCGACCGGCAGCCCGCCGCCGAGGATCTTCCCGAGCGTGGTGAGGTCGGGCGTCACGCCCACCTTGCGGCCGTAGCCACCGAAGTGGAACCGGAAGCCGTTGATGACCTCGTCGAAGATGAGCACCGTGCCGTGCTTCGTGCAGTGGGCGCGCAGCGCCTCGAGCCATGCCTTGCGCTGCACGAGCAGGCCGTTGTTCGCGGGCAGCGGCTCGACGATCGCCGCGGCGAGCCTGGGCCCATACTCCTCGAAGGCCTTCGCGAGCGCCTGCTCGTCATCGAGCGGTACGACGACGGTGGTGGCCGCCAGCCCCTCGGGCACGCCGAGGCTGTCAGAGAGGCCCTGCGTCACCACGCCGCTGCCGGCCTTCACGAGCAGGCTGTCGACGTGCCCGTGGTAGCAGCCGGTGAACTTGAGCGTCAGCGCCCGGCCGGTGTGCCCGCGCGCGAGACGAACCGCGGTCTGCACGGCCTCGGTGCCCGAGACGACGAAGCGTACGAGCTGGGCCTCGGGGAACGCAGACAGGACGAGCTCCGAGAGTCGAACCTCGTTGCGGTGCGTGGTGCCGAACGCGAGCCCGTCGCGGGCCGTGCGGGTGACCGCCTCGACGACCGCGGGGTGCGAGTGCCCGAGGATCGCCGGGCCCCACGCCATGCAGAAGTCGAGCAGCTGGTTGCCGTCCTCGTCCCACAGGTGGGCGCCGCTCGCCTTGCTCATGTACCGGGGCGTGCCTCCCACCTTGCCGAACGCGCGCACGGGGCTCGACACCCCGCCCGGCATGCGACCGCGGGCCTTCTCGAAGAGCGCTTCAGACTGGCTGGACGACGGCATCGCGGGTCTCCTTGAACTCGAGGGTGGGCAGAAGGCGGTTGGCGCCTTCGAGGGTCAACGTCTCGGACAGCTCGGTGCGGGCGACGAGGAAGCGGCCCTCGCGCTCCTCGCCGATGACGAGGCGAGCGCCGTCGAGGAACGCACCGAAGGGGCTCGAGCAGCCAGCCTCGAACGCCTGCAACAGGAGCCGCTCGGTGTCGACGCGCCGCCGCGTCTCGCCGTGCTCGATGGCCGACAGCTGCGCGCGCACCTCGGCGTCGTCTTCGCGGCACTGAATCGCGATGGTGCCCTGCCCCGGCGCCGGCACCCAGACGAGCGGGTTGAGGGCGAACACCGCGAAGGCCGACAGATCGATGCCCAGGCGCGACACACCCGCCGCCGCGAGCACGATCGCCTCGTAGGCGCCTTCGCCCAGCTTGCGCACGCGGGTCGGCACGTTGCCGCGCAGCGGCGTCGGCTCGAGCCCGTCACCGTGGTGGCGAATGAGCGCCATGCGACGCAGCGACGAGGCGCCGATGCGACCGCCCGCCTTCACCGGCAGCGCCGCGCCCTCGCGCACCGCGTCCTTGCGGACGATGAGCCAGTCGCGCGGGTCGGCGCGCTCCATCACCGCGCCCAGGCAGAGCCCCTTCGGCTGCGCGGTGGGCAGGTCCTTCAGCGAGTGCACCGCCACGTCGACGCTCTTGTCGTGCAGCGCGCGCTCCAGCTCGGCGGTGAAGAAGCCCTTCTCCATGCGGCCCGCGAGCACCGGCGCCTGATCGACGTCGCCGCGCGTCTCGATGATCGTCTCGACGCCGCCGCCGAGGCGGGCCTTCACCTGCGCCGTCTGCCACCTCGCGAGCGCACTGCCCCGCGTCGCCAGCTTCAGTTCACGAGACACGTCCAGCCCTCCGGGTGACTTCGAGCAAACGATGGGTGAAGCCGCGCAGCGCCTCGCTCACGCGCTTCGCTTCTTTCGGAGACAGCTCCGCCAGCACCTGATCGACGTCGCCGTCGAAGAACTTGCGCTTCTCTGACTCGAGCGCCTCGAGAACGTGGTGCTGGGACGCGCCCTCGATGGCCTCGCGCAGGGCGTCGCTCGCCTCGTCACAGAGCTCCTCGAGCGTTCGCAGCGCGTCGGTGCCCAGCATGAGGCCACGGCGGGTCAACACCTCGTCGAGGGCGTGCAGCCTCCAGCCCGGAGCGGCGCGCACCTGCGCTGGGGCCCCGATGTCGATGGCGATGGGGCTGTCAGTGCGCTCCGGAAGCTCGAGCCACGGCGCGGGGCCGCCCGTGCACACCACGACCGCGTCGGCCCGCTGCGCGAGCGAGAAGAACCGCTCGGCCTCGGCGCGGGTGAAGCCCCGGGCCTGCGCAAGGCCGTCGCGATGGAGCGCCGCGAGCACCTGCCGGCCGATCTCGCCCTGCCCCTCGACCAGCACCGTCGCGTGACGCGGCAGGTGCGACAGCTCCGCGACCACCAGCGACTGCACGCCGACGCTCGAGCCGACGCCGGTCGCCTTGCGCGCCTGGAGCACCCGGCCCACCGCCGTCCAGCACAGGTGCAGCACCCGATCGGTCCGCTGGCTCTCGTGCGCCAGCTCGAACGCGCGGAGCACCTGCCGGCCGATGGCGTGCTCTCCTTCGGCCACCGACTCGAGCCCCAGCGCCATGCGGACGAGGTAGTGCAGCGCGCCCGTCGAGGTCTTGACGTGCATCTTCCGCTCACCCGGCGTCACGCCCGCCGACTTGAGCAACGAGCCCCGGAGCAGCTCGGCCGCCCAGGCGGGGTTCGACGCAGAGACGATCCACTCCACGCGGGAGCAGCTCTCGACGCGCACCACGCCCTCGCAGTAGCCATCACGCACGAGCCGCGCGCTCGGCGAGTCGGGCGCGTCGTCGACGCCCTTGAGCCGTGCACGGATCGACGAGGGCCCCTCGCGAAAGTCCATGCCCACCACTGCCACCGGAACCGCCATGGCCATGTGCCTCCGTCAGGCCCGCCAACGAACGACTTCGTCGACGAGCGCCGCGACGTTCGTCTCGGGCGTCTGCGGGAGAATGCCGTGGCCCAGGTTGACGATGCAGCCGCCAGGCCCGCCGGGGAGCCGACCGATCTCATCGAGCACCGAGCGCGTGCGCTCGCGCACCGCGGCCTCGCTGCCGAAGAGCAGCACCGGGTCGATCTGCCCCTGGAGCAGCTTGCCGGGCAGCGCCGCGCGGGCCTCGGAGTAGGTGGTGCGCCAGTCGAGCGAGACGCCGTCGACCTCGACGTCCTTGATCACGTCGAGCAGGTGCATGCCGCCCTTGATGAAGAGAATGACGGGCTTGCCGGCCTTCCGAATCGCCGCCGCGGCGCGATTGAGCGCGGGCAGCGCGAAGGCCCGGTAGTCGGCCTTGTCGAGCAGGCCACCCCAGGTGTCGAAGAGCTGCACCGCGTCGGCCCCGGCGGCGAGCTGCGCGAGGCAGAGCTCGGCGATGGCGTCGGCGAACAGGTTCATCGCGTCACGCGCGAGCCCCGGGTCGGTCGTCATCATCGCGCGGGCGTGCCGGAAGTCGTCGCTGCCCCCACCTTCGACGCTGTACGCGAAGAGCGTGAAGGGAGCGCCCGCGAAGCCGAGGAGGCCGTGGCTGCCCTCGAGCGTCTTCGACAGGTGGCGCACTGCGTTCGGCATGAAGGCCAGGCGGTCCATCAGGCCGGTGGTGTTCCACTGCCTGAGATCGTCGCGGCTGCGCATGGTGCGCTCGAAGACCGGGCCCTCACCCTTCTCGAAGGTGACGCCCGCGCCGAGCGCCTCGGGCACGATGAGGATGTCGCTGAACACGATCGCCGCGTCGAGCGGGAACTTCTTGAGCGGCTCGAGGGCGACGCGGGTCGACAGCTCTGGCGTGTGGCAGACCTCCCAGAAGCCGTGCTCGGCGCGCACCGCGCGGTACCCCGGCAGATAGCGGCCCGCCTGACGCATGAGCCACACCGGCGGACGATCGACGGGCTGACGGGCGAGAGCGGCGAGGAAGCGGGCGCGTTTGTCCATGCCGACTGCGTAGTCAGGGGCTGCCGGGGCTTCGTCACAAGGCGGTCAGGCTGAGTCACAACACAGTCATGTCGCGGCCCTGGGACGCGGAGCGAGGTCTACAACGAGCGGGTGCTCCCGTGGGCGATCACCCGTGCGCGTGCCGACGCGATCCGTGTCGCGGGCGAGCTGCGCGCCGAGGGGCTCGAGGCGTTTCCCCTGCCCTGCATCGAGCGTCGGGCCAGGCCGATCGCGCCGTGGGCGCCGCGCGGGTTCAAGGTGGGCTTCTTCACCAGCGCCGGGGCCGTCGACGCGGTGGCGCTGAGCCTCGAGACGATCTCGTTCGATCTCATCGTCGCGCTCGCGCCCGCCACCCGGGACGCGTTGACGGCGCTGGGGCGACGGGTCGACCTCCACGTCTCCGGTGGGGCGCTCGACCTCGCCCGGGCCACCACGCTCGAGCTGGGTCGCCGCCAGGTGACCGCTGCTGCCTTCTGGTACCCCACCAGCGATCTGGGCGAGCGCCGCGACGAGCAGGAACAGGCCGTGCGCGAGCTCGAAGGGAACGGCGAGGTGTGCCGTGTCGTGGCGTACGAGACCCGCGCCCCCGACACGCTGGCCGACGACGTGCGCACCCTGCCGAGCGCCTACGGCATCGTCTTCACCAGCCCCTCGACGATCGACCACTTCGTGGCAGCGAACGCGCCCAGGACGCCCGCGCGCGTGGCCTGCTGGGGCACCTCGACGCTGACCGCGGCCCGTTCCCACTTCCCCGGCGCCTTCGAGCTCGATCGCGGCCGCCCGTTGTCCGAGTCCCTCGCAGCCCTGGAGCCGAGCCATGTCTGAGTCCTTCCCCAACACCCGTCTGCGCCGGCTCCGCCGCACGCCCGCGATCCGCCGCCTGTTCCGCGAAGTCGACGTCGGCCTCGAACACCTGGTGCAGCCGTACTTCGTGGTGAACGGCTCGGGCGTGCACCGCGAGACGTCTCCGGGCAGCGGCTTGTGGCAGGTGAGCGGCGACGTGCTGGCGGAGGAGGTGCAGCAACTTCATCGCGCAGGCGTTGGCGGCGTGATGCTGTTCGGCGTGCCCGACGCGAAGTGGACGCCGGATCAACCGCTGACGAAGCCGCTCGGTGAATACCTCGCCGCCATCGAGCTCACCCGCAAGGTGACGCCCGACGCCGTGATCATGGCAGACGTGTGCCTGTGCAGCCTCACGGAGCACGGCCACTGCGGTGTGGTGGAAGAGCACCGCATCGCCAACGACGCCTCGCTGCCGAAGCTGGCCGAGATGGCGGTGCTGCTGGGCAGGGCCGGCGTCGACTTCGTCTGCCCGAGCGACATGATGGACGGCCGCATCGGCTTCATCCGCAAGGCGCTCGACGAGGGCGGGTTTCAGGACGTGGCGATCGTCTCGTACGCGATCAAGATGGCCTCGGCGCTCTACGGGCCGTTCCGCGCCGCGGCGCACTCGGCTCCGGCGTTCGGCGACCGGGCCTCGTACCAGATGCCGGCGCACAACCGCCGTGAGGCGCTGCGGGAGATCGCGCTCGACGTCCAGGAAGGCGCAGATCTGCTGCTGGTGAAGCCGGCGATGTCGAACCTCGACCTGATTCGTGACACGCGTGAGCACACGAACCATCCCATCGTCGCGTACCAGGTGTCGGGCGAGTACGCGCTCGTTCGCGCGGCCGCCGACAAGGGCCTGGTCGACTTCGAGCGACTCATGACGGAGCTGCTCGTGTCGATGCGCCGCGCGGGCGCGGACTTGATCGTCTCGTACGACGCCCGGCGGAGAGCCGGCCTCAAGAGCCGGTAGCGCTCACTTCAGGACGGCCGACGGCACGTCGGGGCTCTCGGGGTTCACCGTGAGCTTCTGCGCCGCAGGATTCAAGACGAGATCCATCATCTCGATGGGGACCGCACCGAAGAGCGGCTCATTCCCGATGACCAGCGCCGAGAGATCGCAATACCGGTCCTGAAACCACACCCGGAGCGGGCCAATCATGGGAGCGCTCTGCCGCGAGCCGTCGCCCAGCATGACCTCGCGAAGCGGCCCGTCGTTCAGGTCGAACCCCAGCTGGATCGCGACGTGCTCGGGAATCGTCAAGAACACGAAGCCCGAGTCGATGAGCGCACGAACGTCCAGCCGGCGCCGGGTCAGCGGATGCTCCAGGCGAATGTCGGCGAACGTGAACTCCATCATCAAGGAGATGCAGCAGACCCGACCCGCTTTGAATCACCAGCGACGGCTGTCTCAGTCCTGTGGCAAGTCGAACTCCGGAACCAGCGGCATGCCCATGTCGATGCCGGACCCGTCGGGTTCTCTTGCTGTTGCAGCGACGGCAACGCACCGGCCCGCCCTCCCCGCTTCGCGCGCGGCCTCGGCCGAGAGCACGAAGAAGACGGGCGCGTCACACATCGCGCAGTAGCGCTGCTCTGGCATCTCGGTGCGCTCGAGTTCCTCCCAGCGACGGGGACACTTGAGGCCGAAGCGCACCGAGCAGCCCTCGACGGGCGCGCGAGAGACTTCGGCGATGAAGCGGGCTGGCAGAAGCGGTCGCAGTTCGGCCAGCCGGCGGAGCAGTGACGACGCTTCGCGTGGAGCTGCCCGCTGCACGCGCGATTCGAGGCGCAGCCACTCGGCCTCGTTGGGTTGGCCCCGCTCCTCGTACGCATCGGCAAGCACCAGGCGCGAGGCCTCGTCACCGGCCTGAACGGCCGTCGTCAGGGCTGGAACGTCGGGCTGCGCCTGCTTCGAGAGGGCCGCCTCGACGCGGAGCCCGAGTGTGGCGAGCGAGTCCTGGGGCCCGGCGTCTCCCACGAAGCTCAGCAGGGTCGAGCGAACCGCCTCGCGGCTGAGCGGCTTGCGAAGCCAGTGACGTGCCCCCGGGGCGGGCTCGAGGTGCCAGAGCAGCTCCGTTCGCAGGAGTCGGGCGAGGGGCTCGGGGACCGTCGAGCCCAGGCGGCGAACGAGCTCGGCGAAGACCGGAGCGCCCGCTGCGCCAGGCGCCGGGGCCTCGTCGAAGGGACGCTGGCCGGTGAGACAGGTGAACAGCGCCGCCATGACGCCGAAGTTGAAGCGCCCCGCGTCGGTGAAGGTGGGAACCGGCTGACGGTGCTCGTCCGGAACCCAGGCCGAGAGCCGGCCGCAGCGCGCGCGTTCCGTCTCGCTGGCGTCGGCCAACCGGGCGCGCTGGCTCAGCGGAGACACCACGCCGACGGAGCCGTCCGACCGCAGCAACACCCCGATGGGCGAGACGAGGCGCGGCTCCCGGTGCGACGGGACGTCTTCGAGGAGCTTCCACGCGAGTGCGACGGCCTCGTCGATGGGCAGAGACCCTTCGTGCTCGAGCAAGGCGCTCAGGCGCAGCGACCGCATGCGCGCAGTCTCGCACGCCGGCGCCCGCGCTTACACGGCCGGGGCGTGCGTCTTCGGCGGCCCCTTCGAGTACGCGTCGAAGACGTGCGCCACGTTTCGCAGCAACAGCTGCCCCTGCGCCGTGAGCGTGATGTGACCGGGCTCGCGCCGCACCAGCCCGTCGGTCTCGAGCACCGCCAGGCGCGCCACCTCGTCCCGGAAGTACGCCTCGAAGTCGATGCCGTGCTCGGAGCCGAAGGCCTTCGTGTCGACGTCGAGCTGACAGAACAGCTGCATGATGAGCGAGCGCCGGAGCTGATCGTCTTCGCTCGGCGTCCACCCACGGGTGATCGCCAGCCGGCCCGCCTCGAGTTCACCGCACCAGGCGCGCACGTCGTGCTGGCTCTGCAGGAAGGTGCCGTCGATCTCGCTGATCGACGAGGGCCCGAACGCGAGCACTTCACTGTCGCGACACGTCGTGTAGCCCATGAAGTTCCGGCGCAGCGTGCCGTCCCGGCGGGCCTTGAGCAGCTCGTCGTGCGGCCTGGCGAAGTGATCGAGGCCGATGAGCTCCCACCCCCGCGCCTCGAGCGTCTCGATCGCGAACTCGAGCAGCGCCAGCCGGCCCTCCGCGTTGGGGAGCTCTTCAGCCTTCAGCAGCCGGTGGTGCTTCTTCAACGTCGGCATGTGCGCGTAGCCGAAGAGCGCGATGCGATCGGGGTCGATCTCGCGCACCAGCTCGATCGTCTTCCCGAAGCGCTCGACCGTCTGGAGCGGCAGCCCGTACATGAGATCCATGTTGACGCTCTGGAACCCGAGCCGTCGCGCGGCCGCCACGAGATCGCGCGTCTGCTCGAAGGGCTGTCGGCGGTTGATCCGCTCCTGCACCTCGGGGTCGAAGTCCTGCACGCCCATCGAGAGCCGGTTGAAGCCGAGCGCTGCGAGCGTCTCGAGCTGCGCCTGGGTGGTGACGGGCGGGTGCACCTCGATGGAGGCCTCGACGTCTTTCACCCAGGGGAACCGGCGCCGCAGCCCACCGATGAGCCGCTCGAGCTGCGCGGGCGAGAGGTGCGTGGGCGTTCCGCCTCCGAGGTGCACCTGAACGACCTCGCGCTCGGCTGGGACGAGCTGAGACACCAGCTCGAACTCGCGCTCGATGGCCGAGAGGTAGCGCTCGACCAGCTCGCCGCGGTGGTCGATGAGCATGTTGCAGCCGCAGTACCAGCAGAGCGACTTGCAGAAGGGCACGTGGACGTAGATCGACAGCGGTCGCTCGATGCGGCCGAGCGCGCGTGCAGGCTCCTCTGGCGTCAGCGGCCGCCAGTGGTTCGCCGGCGGGTACGAGGTGTACCGGGGGATCGCGCGCGTGCCGTAGCGCTCGAGCAAGTCGTGCCTGAGACCTCGTCGTTCTTCGCCCATGTGCGCATGGTACCGGCAGCGTCAGCCACCAACCGGGAGGCATGACCGTGTGGTGACCACGACGCAGGTTTTGCATGCGAGGGTCGAAGGCATGCGAGTGCTGCTGGTCGGCGGGACCGGGTACATCGGGAGGCGCGTGGTGGCCGAACTGGTCGCGCGCGGACACCAGGTGACCTGTCTGGTGCGGGCCCGCTCTGGCATCGGCGGCAGGGACGACGAGCGCCGTGTGCGCGATCAGCTCCGCGGAGCCGACGTGCGCGTCGCCGACGTGACCTCGCGGGACTCGATGCGCGCGGCGCTGCAGGGCGTGACGCTCGACGCGGTCGTGTCGTGCCTCGCGACGCGCTCCGGTGGGGTGCGTGACTCGTGGCGCATCGAACGAGACGCGAACCTCGCCGTGCTCGAGGTCGCAAAGGCGCATGGTGCAACCCACTTCCAGCTCCTCTCGGCGATCTGCGTGCAGCGACCCAAGCTCGCGTTCCAGTTCGCGAAGCTCGAGTTCGAGGCGGCGCTGAAGACGTCCGGCCTCGCGTGGTCGGTCATCAGGCCGACCGCGTTCTTCAAGTCGCTCGCCGGTCAGGTCGAGAAGGTGCGGCGGGGCAAACCATTTCTGTTGTTCGGCGACGGCCAGCAGACGGCGTGCAAACCGATCAGCGAGGCCGACCTCGCGCGCTTCATGGCGGACGTGCTCGTCGACCCGTCACGACACGGACAGGTGCTGAACGTCGGTGGTCCAGGCCCCGCCATCACGCCACGACGGCAAGCGGAGCTCCTCGCCCAGGCCCTGAACGTCCCGGTCAAGACGACGTCGGTGCCGTTGGGGCTGATGGACGTGATCGCCACCGTGCTGTCCGCGCTCGGAGCCATCGTTCCGCCGCTCGCCGACAAGGCCGAGTTCGCCCGCATCGGCCGCTACTACGCGTCGGAGTCGATGTTGGTGCTCGACCCGAAGACCGGCGAGTACAGCGAAGCGCTGACCCCCTCCTCCGGGAGCGACACGCTTGCCGCGTTCTACGCGCGCGTGGCCAGAGACGGGCTCGAAGGGCAGGAGCTGGGCGATCACGCCGTCGGCGCGTGAGCGTTGAGCCTATTGGCAGACGTTGTTGAAGCAGGACAGGCCGGGAGCGCACTCGAACGACGAGGCACACGGGGAGCCGAAGCCACCGTCTGACCCGCCGTCGAAGCCGCCGTCCGACCCAGCGTCAAAGCCACCGTCCGAACCACCGTCGAAGCCGCCATCCGACCCGCCGTCGAAGCCGCCGTCCGAACCGGCGTCGAAACCGCCGTCCGAACCAGCGTCGAAACCGCCGTCCGAACCGGCGTCGAAACCGCCGTCCGAACCACCATCGAAGCCGCCATCCCGCCCTCCATCGGGCGTCAAGCCGCCGTCCGACCCGCCATCCGCCCCACCGTCGAAGCCGCCGTCCGACCCGCCAACAAAGCCGCCGTCCGCCCCACCGTCGAAGCCGCCATCTGGCCCTCCGTCGGGCGTCAAGCCGCCGTCCGCACCTCCTCCGCCAGAGGTCCCGCCGCCAGCCGCTCCGCCCCCGGCCCCACCACCCTCGCCTGCTCCGCCGCCGGTGCCGCCAGGACCGATGGCCAGCCCGCCGCCAGTTCCGCTCGGCCCTCCACGCGACTCTCCGATGAACCCGCTCGAGAAGTGCGTCACGTCAGCGGTGACCTTCCCGCCGGCCTGAACCGACGAGAGCTCGACGTACTCCGACGTGCTCCCCCGGCGCGTCCAGTACACCACCAGCCGCGAACCACCCGGCAGTTCGCTGGTCATCTCGACACGCGCGGGCACCGCGAACTCGGTTCCTTCAGGCCCGAACGCGTACACCGGAGAGAAGCTCTCGTAGGGGGCAGGAGCGGCGCGTGGCGTGGACGTCACCGTCAACGAGGTCGGCGTGCGCAGAGCTCCCGCGGGCACCGTGAGGGTGACGCCTTCGAGTCGGAGCGTTCCACCCGAAGGCCCGATGATCTGAACGGCGCTGCTTCCCGTCCCGACCGGATTCCCGAAGTCGGTCCCACAGCCGACCAACAACCCGATTAGCACCGCCGTCGATCTCGTCAGCCTCATGTCCCGCCTCCGGGGCCGCGGAACACTACGGTTCAGGCGCCGCTGTCAATCCCGGGGGGCCCGTCGAGGAAGGCCTTCAGCCTCGCCTCGAACGCCTCGCGCGCCTCGAAGTTCGGCAGAGCGCCGGTCTGGAACACGCTCACCGACCAGGTGGACTTCTTCTTCATCGGCTCGAGGCCGGGGTACTTCGTGAAGTCGCCTCGAACACCGTGCGCGACGAACACGGGCAGCTTCAGCGCCTCGTACACGCGGCTGATGTCGGCCGAGAACAGGTGCCCGCTCAAGAAAGACTGCGGCGCGAAGCGCGCGCCCGGCTCCTTCGTGATTCGGACGTCGTGGGCCCACAGCGCCTCGTCGATCTGCTTCGAGCCCCACGTCCGCTCGAGGAAGTACCGGATGACGCCAGGCCGCGTGAGGGTGTCGAAGAGGCTCTCGCTCCAGAACGACCAGCGCAGCGCGCTGTACACCGCGGGGATCGCGCGCGTCGCACCATCGGGCCCATCGCGGCGGCGCTCGAACCCGGTGGGGCTCACCAATGAGAGCGTGCGAAAGCGATCAGGCCGCTCCAGCGCGGCGCGCGCGACGAACTCGCAGCCGAGCGACACGCCGAGCAGATCGAGTGGCTGCCCGGTTCGACGAAACGCTTCCTCGGCTGCGAGCAGCACCGCGTCGGTCATCAGTCGGGGCGTGTAGACCCGGTCGCTCCGCTCGCTCGCGCCGAAGCCCGGTAGGTCGAGCGCGAACACGGGCCGATCCAGCGCGAGTGACTCGAAGGTCGGCTTCACCTCGAAGGCGCTGGCGGCAGCGTTCACCGTGTGGACGAGCAGCGCGGGCGAGCGCGCACCCTTCTCGCCCGCGGAATAGACCTGAACGCGCCCGACCACGGGCGCATCGAGGGCGAACGTCTCACCGGGCAACGACGGGATCACCCGGGCTGCATGCGCGCCTCGACGTCTGGAAGCAAGCAAAGCCATCGGGCGTCCGCCCGACGCTCGGGTTGTCGGCAGCAGGCATCGTTCAGTGGCTGCGTCAAAGCCTCTTCCTCGTCACCCTGCTGGCCTCGACCGTCTGGGCGTTCCCTGATCCACTTCGGGCGCCTCGAGTCACGCTCTCGTCTCAGGGCTGGGCCGTCGAAGAGCCGGCGGGCGGACGTCCCTTCGATCCCTCGCGCCTTCGACGAACGTGTGGTTCAGCACGCCCGCGGTGCTGATGCGCTGGGCGATGCTGCATCGTTGATGGGTGACGGCGCTTTCCAGGTCCCCGCTGGGCGCCCGGTCGCCTCACGGAGGCGCACTCCCTCGCGAAGGGCAAGAACCGAGGCCTTCGGCGTGGCGAACGCGTCTCGGTGGAGCCACCTTCACGCCGGCTGCTGCACGGCGGCCGTGTCCGCCGGCGTCACGTGCGCGGGCTCGGATGGCTTGTCGAAGTTGACGCCCAGCGCGATGGCGTGCGCCGCGAGGAAGCCCACCACCTCAAGCCCGAAGACGACCGCCGCCGCGGGACCAGGGGCAAGCCCTGCGAACTTCGCCGCGTCGACGATCACCGTGCCCACGAAGCCGCCCGCACCGAAGGCGATCGCCTGCGCCGCCCCCCACAGGCCCATGCGCACGCCTTCCCGCGCGCCACGGCCCTGGCTCGCCAGCGCCATCATCGAGCCGATGGCCGCGATGCTGAACACGCCATTGGCGAGGCCGAGGAGAAACACGTTCTCCTTCACGGGCCACGGTCCACTCTGCAGCCCGCCCGCTACGAGCCCGGCCATCGCGACGGCGGAGGCGAGGCAACCACCGACGACCCACTTCTTGAGGTTCGCCGCCCGCGTCGAGCGCAGCAGCGTCGTGGCGAGGGCGACGAGCAGCATGCCCGCGAACACGCCACCATGCTGAACCCCTGAGAGCTTCGTCGACTCGCCGGGAGAGAAGCCGAAGTGCGCGCCCGCAAAGGGCTCGAGCACCAGATCCTGCGCGCTGTACGAGAGCATCGAGATCGCCACGAAGAGCGTGAAGCGGCGGGCGTCGCTCTCCTGCCAGACCTGCACAAGGGCCTCGCGGAAGGCCGGCTTCGCCTCGGGCTCCTCGGTCGGCTCGACGCCTGCCCCCTCGACGCCCCAGATCGAGATGAGCGACAGCAGGAACGCGAACAACGACACGCCCACGGCCACCTGCACCAGGCGCAGCGGCGTGTAGGGATCGAGCAGCTTGCCCGCGGAGCCGGCGGTGATCGCGAAGCCCATGATCATCATCATCCACACGATGGTCGCCGCCGCCGCGCGCCGCTGGGGGTGCACCCGCTTCGCCATCAACACCAGCAGCGACGTGCCCGACGCCGAGACGCCGAGCCCAATCAGCGCGAAGCCCGCGGCGCCGATGACGAGCCCGAGCGTGAGGTGCTCCTTCATCAGCGCCGTCCCAGCCGCGGCCGTCACGCCGCCCAGCGCCAGCACCGCCATGCCGCCGATGATCAGCGGCGTTCGACGCTGCCCCACGTCGGAGCGGTAGCCCATTCGTGGCCGGAGCATCTGCATCACGTGGTGCAGCGTCACCAGCACCCCCGGGACCATCGCGAGCAGGCCGACCTCGAGCGACATCACCCGGTTCAGCGTCGAGGTCGTCAGGACGATGATCGCGCCGAGCGATGCCTGGACCAGCCCCAGGCGGAAGATGCTGAACCAGCCGAGATCGTTGGATTTCATGGTGCCCTCGCGAAAGACGACCGTAGGGTCGACACTCCAAAGCGTCAACCCACCCTGACAGACCAGTGACTCTCAGGCACTTCCGTGCTCCACTTCATAAGTGTCAACCGGGCTTGACATCAAGTTGTGGAGACAAGACTATACAAACCCGTGACGGGCCAGTTCCGGCCCCGGAGGTCAATGTGGACCGCCAGATCCCAGCGCTCCTGCGGACGATCGTGACCAGCGCGTTCGTCCTCTTCATGCTCGCGTCAGCCCATCTCTTGATGGTGATCATCAACGCGGCCGAGCACCGCTTTTCGCCGCCGAACGCCGAGGCGGGCCTGACGGCGCGCCTGCTGACGGACCGGCCGGTCGCGGAGGAGCTCTCGAAGGCGCTCAAGAAGGCGCGGTCGGTCGAGGCACAGCAGGCGCTCATGACGGCGCTGGCGACGGTCGAGTCGGGCCGGCCGCTCGAGGTGCGCACGCTGCCGGTGACGCCCTTTCTCGGCTGGGTCGCGGTGGGCCTCACGCTGCTCGGCTTCGTGCTGGTCTGGGCCACCTCGCGCGTGAAGAGCGACGCGGCGCAGTCGATCCTCGGCATTTTCGGCGGCAACCTGATCTGGACCGGCGGCGTCGAGTACGGCCTCACCATCGCCGCGCGCACCTTCGGCCTCGGCAAAGCCCTCACCGTCGTCGATGGCCAGGTCGTCGCGATCTACGGCGAGTACGTGCTGCTCAAGTACACGTGGGGCGTGATGGCGCTCGTCATCGCGTACCTCGTGTTCCTCGAGGCGTCGCGGTGCCCCATCTTCCTGTGGTGGCGCGAGAAGGTGCCAACGATGCGCGGGCCGGTCGCCTCGGGCCGCATCGACAACTACGGGCCGCGCAGCGCGTTCCAGTACACGACGACGGTCTGGGCCTTCTACCTGCTGCTCCTGTGGGCCTACGACGAGCAGGTCTTCGGCGTGCACGGGCTCTTCACGCAGGCGGTGCTGCTGCTGTCGATCGCCGGCTCGATCTACTGCGTACGCAAGCTGCACCAGCACACCGGCTGGGGCCCGGCGATCCGCTACGCCGTGGGCGCGATGATCGTCGTGTGGACGCCCATCGAGATCGTCGGCAAGTGGGGCCTGCTCAAGGAGCCGTGGCTCATCCTCCAGCCGGAGTCGATGATCGTCTTCTTCGGCGGCCTGGCCCTGGGCACGTGGTGGCTGTGGCGCGCGCAGAAGCGCAACCCGGTCGCGGGCAAGCCGATGTCGCAGTCCCCTGAGTCGGCGCTGGCCTGAAGCGCTCAACGAGGTCCGTATGCCCCTGTTTCCCTTCTCAGCGATCGTCGGCCAGGACGAGCTCAAGCTCGCGCTGCAGATCGCGGTCGTCGACCCCGGCGTGGGTGGCGTGCTCGTGTTCGGCGATCGCGGCACCGGCAAGTCCACCGCGGTGCGCGCCCTGGCGGGGCTGTTGCCGAAGATGCGGGTGGTCACCGGCTGCCCGTACCAGTGCGATCCCGCCAGCGATCCCGCGCGGTGCCCGTGGTGCAGCGAGGCCGCCAACCGGTCGGTGAGCGAGGTCGCGGTGCCGGTGGTCGACCTGCCGCTCGGCGTCACCGAGGACCGCGTGGTGGGCGCGCTGGATCTCGAGGCGGCGTTGACCCGCGGCGAGCGGAGCTTCTCCCCGGGCCTCCTGGCGCGCGCCAACCGCGGCTTCCTCTACATCGACGAGGTCAACCTGCTGGCAGACCACGTCGTCGACCTGCTGCTCGACGTGGCGGCCTCGGGCGAGAACGTGGTGGAGCGTGAAGGCATCAGCGTGCGCCACCCCGCGCGCTTCGTGCTCATCGGCTCGGGCAACCCGGAAGAGGGTGAGCTCCGCCCGCAGCTGCTCGATCGGTTCGGGCTCTCGCTCGAGGTGAAGACGCCGACCGAGCTGCCGGTGCGCGTCGAAGTGGTGAAGCGCCGCTCGGCGTTCGAGCGTGATCCGCAGGCGTTCCTGGCGCAGTACCAGGCCCAGGAAGCGACGCTGACGACCCGCCTCGACGACGCGCGGCGCCGGCTCCGCGAGGTCGTCGTCTCGGACGCCGTCGTCGAGCGGGCCTCGATGCTGTGTCTGTCGCTCGGCACCGACGGGCTGCGCGGCGAGCTCACGCTGGTCAAGGCCGCCCGCGCCGCCGCCGCCTTCGAGGGGGCGACCGAGGTCTCGGACAAGCACCTGAAGCTGGTGGCGCCGCTCGCGCTCAGGCACCGGCTGCGCCGCAACGTCCTCGACGAGGTGGGCTCGTCGGTGCGCGTGGAGAAGGCGCTCGGGGAGGTCTTCGGCGCGTGATCCCTTCGGCCGACGAGATCGAGGTCCGGTGGCACGACGCGCTCGTCGCGATCGAGCTGCTCGGGGTCGACTCGGCGGCCCTCGGTGGCGTGCTGGTGCGCTGTTGGCCGGGCCCGGTGCGTGATCGGCTCGTCGAGTGGGCCCGCGCGGTGCTCCCCGAGGGAGCCCCGATGCCGCGGCTCCCGGTCCACGTGACCGAAGATCGCCTGCTCGGCGGGCTCTCGCTGGCGAACACGCTGAAGACCGGAAAGATCGTCGTCGAGCGGGGCGTGCTCCCGCAGGCCGACGGCGGCGTGGTGCTGCTCCCGATGTCGGAGCGGGTCGACCCGCTCGTGGCGGCTCACCTGTGCGCGGCGCTCGATCGCCACCAGGTGGTGCTCGAGCGTGAAGGCCTCACCCAGACGCTCCCCTGCCGCCTGGGGCTGCTCGCGCTCGACGAAGGCCTCGAGGGCGAGCGCACGCCGCTGGCGTTGGCAGAGCGACTCCCGCTGCACCTCGATCTCTCGTTGCTTCCCCCGCGCAGGCTGCCCGACACGGCGCCGCGCCTCGAGCGCGTGCAGCTGGCTCGGGGCGTGTGTGGCCGCGTCACCATCGACGACACGTTCGTCCAGGCCCTCTGTGAGGCCGCGCTGCAGCTGGGCGTGGAAGGGCTGCGCGCCTCGGTGCAGGCCGTCACGGTCGCGCGTCTGCACGCCGCGCTCGAAGGCCGCCTGTTGGTGACCGCCGACGACGCGGCCGCGGCGGCGCGGCTCGTGCTGGGCCCCCGGGCGACCCGGATGCCCGAAGCCACGCCTCCGGAGCAGCAGGCACCGCCGAGCCCGACCGACGAAGGCCACGAGCCACCACCTCCGTCGAACAGCGGCGACGACGAGCGCCAGGCCGACAAGGCCGACGCGAGCGACGTGCAGGAGATCCTGCTCGCGGCTGCGCAGGCCTCGGTGCCGAAGGACGTGCTGGAGCTGGCCGGACGCGCACGCGCAGCACGCATCGGGCCCCGGAGCGCAGGTCGGGCCGGAGCCGCCCGCGCGTCGACGCGAGGTGGACGTCCGGCGGGCGCGCGCAGCGGCGTGCCCCAGCCCGGTGAGCGGCTCAACCTGGTCGAGACCCTTCGTGCCGCCGCGCCGTGGCAGCGCCTGCGCCGCTCGATTCGCCGGGGCGACGAGCGCCGCATCGAGGTGCGCCAGGACGATCTGCGCGTCTCGCGCTTCGTCCAGAAGATGGAGAGCAGTGTCATCTTCTGCGTCGACGCCTCGGGCTCCGCCGCCCTGCAGCGTCTCGCCGAGGCGAAGGGCGCCGTCGAGCAGGTGCTGGCCGACTGTTACGTGCGCCGCGATCACGTCGCGCTGGTGGCGTTCCGCGGGCAGTCGGCGAAGCTGCTGCTGCCGCCGACGCGTTCGCTCGCGCGGGTGAAGAAGTGCCTCGCCGAGCTCGCAGGGGGTGGCGGCACCCCGCTGGCCGCTGGCATCGAGTCGGCCCTCACCCTCGCGCTCGACGCCCGCGCGAAGGGTCGCACGCCCCTCATCGTCATGATGACCGACGCTCGCGCAAACGTGGCGCGGCCTTCGGGCAAGAGCCCCGACGACGACGCGCTCGCCTGCGCCCGCCTGGTGCGCGCACAGCAGGTGAAGGCGCTCTTCCTCGACACCTCACCGCGACCCCGCGCGAAGGCGAAGACGCTCGCCGACGAGATGGGCGCCACCTACCTGCCCCTGCCCCGCCTCGACGCGCGCCGCGTGTCGAGCCAGGTGCAGCAGCTGACGCGGGAGGTCGCATGACGGCGCTGGAACGTCATGGCGCCGCGGCCCCCACGGTGCGCTTCGTCCAGACAGGCGCCGGGCGGTGGTGCGGCACCGGCTCGGCCGCGGAGTCCGTCGACGCTCGGCGCGTGTCGAGCCAGGTGCAGCAACTCACACAGGAGGTCGCATGACGGCGCTGGAACGTCATGGCGCCGCGGCCCCCACGGTGCGCTTCGTCCAGACGGGCGCGGTGCGCTGGTGCGTGACCGAACGCGGCGCGGGCCCCTCGGTGCTGCTGCTCCACGGCACCGGCTCGTCCGCGGAGTCCTTCGACGCCCTCACCGAGCGCCTCGCCGCCGAGGGCTTTCGCACCATCGCGCCCGATCTGCCCGGCCACGCGCGCACCCGCGTCGGTCCGACCTTCGTGCCCGATCTGCCCACGATGGCCGCGTCGACGGCCGAGCTGCTGGAGCGCCTCGGCGAGCCCCCCACGATCGCCATCGGCCACTCGGCCGGCGCGGCGATCCTGGCGCGCATGGTGCTCGATGAGCTCGTGGCCCCCGCACTGCTGATCGCGCTCGCCCCCGCGCTCGCTCCGCTCCCGGGCCTGGCGGGCCTCGGCTTTCCCGTCGCCGCGCGCCTCCTCGCCTCGACGCCGCTGTCGGCGCGGCTCCTCTCGGCGGCCGCGACCGACGAGAGCATCGAGCGGCTCATCGATCAGACCGGCGCGCGGCTGCCAGCCGCCTCTCTCGCGCGCTACCAACGCCTGTCGCGCCAGCCCACGCACGTCGAGGGGGTGCTCGCGATGCTGGCGGCGTGGGAGCTCTCACAGCTCGCCGCCGAGCTGCCCCGCCTCACCACGCGGACCCTCGTCCTCGCAGGGGCCGATGACGCAGCCATCGCGCCGTCGCTCCAGCGAGCGCTGGCGAGCCGCCTGCCGAACGCGTCGTTCGTCTGCCTCGACGAAGTGGGCCACCTGCTCCACGAAGAACGCCCCGCCGCAGTCTTCAACGCCATGGCCCCCGCGCTGCTCGCGGCCGGCCGAACCGTCGCCGTCGCTTGACACCCTGGAGAGTCATCGCATGAGCACCCGCCTCGAAGACGCCATCAACGCCGCCGTGGCCCGCGCCGAGACGGAGGCGCCGCCGAAGCTGTCGAGCGCGCTGCGCTACGCCGTGTTTCCCGGTGGCGCGCGGGTGCGTCCCCGCCTGTGCCTCGCGGTCGCGCAGGCGTGCGGTGACAAGAACCCGGCGCTGGCCGACGCCGCCGCGGTGGCGCTCGAGCTGATGCACTGCGCCTCGCTGGTGCACGACGATCTGCCCTGCTTCGACGACGCGCCCACGCGCCGTGGCAAGCCGTCGGTGCACCGCGCGTTCGGCGAGCCGCTCGCCGTGCTCACGGGTGACGCGCTCATCGTCGCGGCCTTCGAGGCGCTCGGGGTGGCTGGCGCCGTGAAGCCTGCGCTGCTCGCGCCGATGGTGGTGACGCTCGCGAAGGCCGTCGGCGCGCCGCACGGCATCGTCGCGGGCCAGGCCTGGGAGAGCGAGCCCGCCGCCCCGCTCGAGCGCTACCACGCCGCGAAGACCGGCTCGTTGTTCACCGCCGCCACCACGCTCGGCGCGCTCGCGTCGGAGGAGGACGGCGTGCGCTGGGTGACGATGGGCGCGCGCCTGGGCGCCGCCTACCAGGTCGCCGACGATCTCCTTGACGCCGTCGGCTCGGCCGTCGCCCCGGGCAAGCCGCTGGGCCGCGACGAGACGCTCGATCGCCCCAACGCCGTCGCCCGCCTCGGGCTGCAAGGCGCCGTCGAGCGCCTCGAGCGCCTCGTCGAAGAGGCCGTCGACTCGATCCCCGTCTGCCCCGGCCGCTCCCAGCTCATCGGCCTCGTCCACCACATCGCCGAGCGCCTCGTTCCAGTCGCACTGCGCGCCGCCTGAGTCGGAAGGGCCCCAGAAAATCGACTTCGACCCATAAACCCCCTTGCAAGGCCACTAATGTTTGTTTAAGGTGTCCACGCAGCTTGACGCCGCCGAGAGACAAATCATGTTGACGCCTCTCAAAACCACCGCCGTCGTCTTCCAAGCGCCTGAGCGTCTGGAGCTGCGCCAGCTCGCGCTGACGGCGCCGTCGGCGGACCAGGTGGTCGTCGACATCGAGTGGAGCGGCATCAGCACCGGCACCGAGCGGCTGTTGTGGACGGGGCAGATGCCGCCGTTCCCCGGGCTCGCGTACCCGCTGGTGCCTGGTTACGAGTCGGTGGGCCGGGTGATCGAAGCGGGCCCTGCGGTGACGGGGCTGAAGATCGGTGACCTCGTCTTCGTGCCGGGCGCGAACTGTTACGGCGAGGTGCGCGGGTTGTTCGGCGGCGCCTCGTCGCGCGTGGTGGTGCCGGCGTCGCGCATCGTCCAGGTGAACGAGTCGCTCGGTGAGCGGGCGGTGCTGCTCGCGCTGGCCGCGACGGCGCGACACGCGATCGCCGGGGGCACCCAGCCCGATCTCATCATCGGGCACGGGGTGCTCGGACGGCTGCTCGCGCGCATCGCCGTCGCGACCGGCGCCAGCCCCACCGTGTGGGAGAAGAACCCCGCGCGCGCGACGGGCGCTTCGGGCTACCGCGTGGTGAACCCCCACGACGACGCCCGGAAGGACTACCGCTCGATCTACGACGTGAGCGGAGACGGCTCGCTCCTCGACGCGCTCGTGGGCCGGCTCGGCCGCGGCGGAGAGATCGTGCTGGCCGGGTTCTACGATCGGCTCTCGTTCGCCTTCGCCCCGGCCTTCATGAAGGAAGCGCGGCTGCGCATCGCAGCCGAGTGGCAGCCCGCCGATCTGACCGCGACGCTCGAGCTGGTGAACGACGGGCGGCTCTCGCTCGACGGCCTCATCACCCACCGCCAGAGCTTCGACGACGCGCCGAACGCGTACCGCACGGCCTTCGGTGAACCGACGTGCCTGAAGATGTTGCTCGACTGGAGAAACGCCCGATGACCGCCACCACGCTCGATCCGTTGACCCAGCTGAAGACGAACCTGCGCGCCGAGGCTGCCATCGAGCCACCTGCGGTCTCGACCGCGAAGCCCACCAAGGAGACGCAGATCATCGCGATCTACGGCAAGGGCGGCATCGGCAAGTCGTTCACCCTCGCCAACCTCAGCTACATGATGGCCCAGCAGGGCAAGAAGGTGCTGCTCATCGGCTGCGATCCGAAGAGCGACACCACCTCGCTCCTCTTCGGGGGCAAGGCGTGCCCGACGATCATCAACACCTCGGCGAAGAAGAAGCTCGCCGGCGAAGAGGTGAGCATCGGCGACGTCTGCTTCAAGCGCGACGGCGTCTTCGCGATGGAGCTCGGTGGCCCCGAGGTCGGCCGCGGCTGCGGTGGGCGCGGCATCATTCACGGGTTCGAGACCCTCGAGAAGCTCGGCTTCAACGACTGGGGCTTCGACTACGTGCTGCTCGACTTCCTCGGCGACGTGGTGTGCGGCGGCTTCGGTCTGCCGATCGCCCGGGACATGTGCCAGAAGGTCATCGTCGTCGGCTCGAACGACCTGCAGTCGCTCTACGTCGCGAACAACGTCTGCTCGGCCACGCAGTACTTCCGCAAGCTCGGCGGCCACGTCGGCGTCGCCGGCATCGTGGTGAACAAGGACGACGGCACCGGTGAGGCCCAGGCCTTCGCCGAGAAGGTCGGCATTCCGGTGCTCGCGTCGATCCCCGCGAACGAGGACATTCGCCGCAAGAGCGCCAAGTACGAGATCATCGGCCGCCCGGGCAGCCAGTGGGGCTCGCTCTTCGAGCAGCTCGCCAGCAACGTCGCGACCGCGCCGCCGATGAGCCCGAAGCCGCTCGATCAGGAGTCGCTGCTCGGCCTCTTCAAGTCCGACGTGGTGGGCCGAGACTTCGTGCTCCAGCCCGCGACGCTTGAAGACATGGCCGGCCCGCAGGCGTCGAAGAAGCACTCGCTCGAAGTCATCTACGACCCGGCGGTGTGATCATGAGCGAGCCCTCCACCACGCTCCCGGTGCACCCCGCGCAGCCCGCCCCCCAGGCGGCTGATGGCGCGGGCTGTCACGCCGGAAAAGAGAAGCTCAAGGCCCAGGCCGCGGCTTCGGGCAAGGCGGAGCTCCTCGCGAAGTACGCGAAGGACTACCCGGTCGGTCCGCACGATCAGCCGCAGTCGATGTGCCCGGCGTTCGGCTCGCTGCGCGTGGGCCTGCGCATGCGGCGCACCGCCACGGTGATGTCGGGCTCTGCGTGCTGCGTGTACGGCCTGACCTTCACCTCGCACTTCTACGGCGCGCGGCGAACCGTCGGCTACGTGCCGTTCAACAGCGAGACGCTCGTCACCGGCAAGCTGTTCGAAGACATTCGTGACGCCGTTCACGAGCTGGCGAAGCCCGAGCAGAACGACGCCGTCGTCATCATCAACCTCTGCGTCCCCACGGCCTCGGGCGTGCCGCTGCGCTTGTTGCCGAAGGTGATCAACGGCGTGCGCATCATCGGCATCGACGTGCCGGGCTTCGGGGTGCCGACGCACGCCGAAGCGAAGGACGTGCTGGCCGGGGCGATGCTCCACTACGCGCGCCTCGAGGCCGAAGAGGGCCCGGTGCAGGCGCCGCGCACGGGCCGGGCGACGAAGCCCACGGTGACGATGCTGGGCGAGATGTTCCCGGTCGATCCGGTCTCCATCGGCCGCATGCTCGAGCCGATGGGCCTGGCCGCTGGCCCGGTGGTGCCGACGCGCGAGTGGCGTGAGCTGTACGCCGCGCTCGATTGCGCCGTCGTCGCGGCGATTCACCCCTTCTACACGGCGTCGGTGCGCGAGTTCGACGCTGCCGGCCGTACCGTCGTCGGTTCCGCGCCCGTGGGCCGTGAAGGCACCGAGGCGTGGCTCGAGCGCATCGGGCAGAGCTGCGGCATCGCGCGCGAGAAGATCGACAGTGCCAAGAACGCGGTGCTCCCGGCCATCGCCGGCGCTCTGGCGGCCAAGCCCATCAAGGGCCGCATCACGCTGTCGGGGTACGAAGGCTCGGAGCTGCTCGTCGCCCGGCTGCTCATCGAGAGCGGCGCCGACGTGCGCTACGTCGGCAGCGCCTGCCCGCGCACGCCGTGGAGCGACGCGGATCGGGAGTGGCTCGAGTCGAAGGGCGTGATGGTGCAGTTCCGCGCCTCGCTCGAGCAGGACGTCGCGGCGATGCACGAGTTCCAGCCCGATCTCACCATCGGCACCACGCCCGTCGTGCAGAAGGCGAAGGAGGCCGGCATTCCCGGCCTGTACTTCACCAACCTCATCTCGGCGCGCCCGCTCATGGGCCCGGCCGGCGCGGGCTCGCTCGCGCAGGTCATCAACGCGGCGCTCGGCAACAAGGCGCGGTTCGACCAGATGAAGGCCTTCTTCGAGGGCATCGGCACCGGGTACGCGACCGGCGTCTGGCAAGACCTCCCGAAGGATCGGCCCGAGTTCAAGAAGGCGCAGCTCGCCGCCATCGAACGCAAGAAGAAGTCCGAGGAGGCCATCGGATGCTAGTGCTCGATCACGACCGCGCCGGCGGCTACTGGGGAAGCGTCTACGTCTTCTCGGCGGTGAAGGGCCTGCAGGTCATCATCGACGGCCCGGTGGGCTGCGAGAACCTGCCCGTCACCTCGGTGCTCCACTACACCGACGGGCTGCCGCCGCACGAGCTGCCCATCGTCGTCACGGGGCTCGCCGAAGAAGAGCTCGGCCAGAAGGGGACCGAGGGCGCGATGAAGCGGGCGCACCAGGCGCTCGACCCCTCGCTCCCCAGCGTCGTCGTCACCGGCTCAATCGCCGAGATGATCGGCGGCGGCGTGACGCCCGAGGGCACCGGCATTCAGCGCTTCCTGCCGCGCACCATCGACGAGGATCAGTGGCAGAGCGCCAACCGCGCCATGCTGTGGCTGTGGCAGCAGTACGGCCTCAAGGGCGGCAAGATGCCGAAGGCCCGCGCGCGCAAGGAAGGCGAGAAGCCGCGCGTCAACATCATCGGCCCCTGCTATGGGTACTTCAACACCTGGTCCGACCTCGCCGAGATCCGCCGGCTCATCGAGGGCATCGGCGCCGAGGTGAACCTCACCTTCCCGCTCGGCAGCCACCTGCTCGACGTGCCGAAGCTGGTCGACGCCGACGTCAACGTCGTCATGTACCGCGAGTACGGCCGGCTCCTCTGTGAGGCGCTCGACAAGCCGTACCTCCAGGCGCCCATCGGCCTGCACAGCACGACCAGGTTCCTCCGCTCGCTCGGAGCGCTGCTCAAGCTCGACCCCGAGCCGTTCATCGAGAAGGAGAAGCACACGACGCTCAAGCCCATGTGGGACTTGTGGCGCTCGGTGACGCAGGACTTCTTCGGCACCGCGTCGTTCGGCATCGTCGCGAACGAGACCTACTCGCGCGGGGTGCGCGCCTTCCTCGAGGAAGAGCTCGGCCTGCCCTGCCACTTCGCGGTCGCGCGCAAGCCCGGCGCCAAGACGAACAACGCCGAGGTGCGGGAGCTGGTGCAGAAGAAGACGCCGCTGATCATCTTCGGCTCGTACAACGAGCGCATGTACCTGGCCGAGACGGGCGGCCGGGCCATCTACATTCCAGCCTCGTTCCCCGGCACCGCGATTCGGCGCCACACCGGCACGCCCTTCATGGGCTACTCGGGCGCCTCGTACCTGCTCCAGGAAGTGTGCAACGCGCTGTTCGACGCGCTCTTCCACATCCTCCCGCTGGGCACCGAGCTCGACAAGGTCGACCCGACGCCGGCGCGGCTCCACGAGGAGCTGCCGTGGGACGAGGCGGCCGAGCACTCGCTCGACGCGGTGCTGCAGGCGCTGCCGATTCTCACCCGCATCTCGGCCGCCAAGCACCTGCGTGACGCGGCGGAAGCGGCGGCGAGGAGCGCGGGCGCCGAGCGGGTGACGCCTTCGCTCGTCGCGCTGGCCGCACGGAAGACCTCGATGGCCTCGCAGGGAGGTGTCGCGTGAACGACGACCACGGCGTGCCGCTCTTTGGCGCCTCACTCACCGGCGGCCTCTCGTCGCCGCTGACGGCGAGCTTCCCCTTCTCTTTCTCCGAGGTCGCGCGGTGGCTGCGCGAGCGCCTCGCTCGAACTCACACCCCGCAACCGGTGGCTGGCGCTGAACGCGCTCAGCCAGCCGCCGCGAGGTGACAAGAAGTCGGAGTGCTCGTTCGGACTCCAACAGACGCGCCGTCAGTCTGGTGACGGCAATCCCAGCCGTGCGGGATGGGCACGGGGTTGAACAGTGGAGGAAGTATCAATGGCAGACAACAACTCTTCGCTCAGCGGCTGGACCGAAGCTGGCGCGAAGGAATTCCACGGGCTGTTCATCACCAGCACGATGATCTTCGTGGCGGTGGCGATCGTCGCCCACATCCTGGTGTGGATGTGGCGTCCCTGGTTCCCCGGTGTCGAAGGCTACAAGACCGGGTCGCTCGTGACGCAGCAGTCCAGCCAGTCGAAGTTGACCTGAGAGGGAATCACCATGCACAAACTTTGGCTGTTGTTCGATCCGCGTCGTGCACTCGTCGCGCTCGGGGTCTTCCTGTTCTCGCTCGCGCTCCTGATCCACTTCATCGTGCTCAGCACGAGCCGTTTCAACTGGATCGAGGGGCCGATGAAGTCGGCCGCCGCGAACAGCGCGCTGCCGTCGAAGTAAGCGACCCAGTGCTCCCGGACGAAGCCCGGGACGTCGACGGGCTTCGTCTGGGTGTTGGTCGCGCCGGCTGCCTTACCGCAGGACTTGCAGTGGTTGTCGTGAACTGAACTTTTTCGGGTGGCGTGCCTGGAACTCGCCACGGGAGGCCGTCATGGCCCTGTTGAGCTTCGAGCGACGGTACCGCGTGCGCGGTGGGACGCTCATCGGCGGAGACTTGTTCGATTTCTGGGTCGGGCCCTTCTATGTGGGCTTCTTTGGCGTCACGACCATCTTCTTCTCAATTCTTGGCACCGCGCTGATCGTGTGGGGTGCCGCCATGGGGCCGACGTTCAACCCCTGGACCATCAACATCCAGCCACCCCCTCTGGAGTATGGGCTCAAGTTCGCCCCGCTCCGCGAAGGCGGGATCTGGCAGTTGGTGACGATCTGCGCAATCGGCGCCTTCACCTCATGGGCAGCGCGGCAAGCTGAGATCAGCCGGAAGCTCGGCATGGGCTACCACATCCCCATTGCGTACAGCGTGGCCATCTTCGCCTACATCACGCTGGTGGTCGTTCGCCCGATCCTCATGGGCGCGTGGGGCCATGGCTTCCCCTACGGCATCTTCAGCCACCTCGACTGGGTGTCGAACACCGGCTACCAATACCTCCACTTCCACTACAACCCGGCGCACATGATCGCGGTGACGTTCTTCTTCACCACGACCCTCGCGCTCTCCATGCACGGCAGCCTCATTCTGTCGGCCGTCAACCCGCAGAAGGGTGCGGCGGTGAAGTCAGCCGAGCACGAAGACGGCTTCTTCCGCGATCACATCGGCTACTCGATCGGCGCGCTTGGCATTCACCGGCTTGGGCTCTTCCTTGCGCTCTCCGCCGGCATCTGGAGCGCCATCTGCATCATCATCAGCGGGCCGTTTTGGACGAAGGGCTGGCCCGAGTGGTGGAACGTGTGGCTCAGCCTGCCCATCTGGAATTGATTGGAGCGACCTCACATGGCTCAATACTGGAACATCTTCACGCAGTTGCAGGTCGCCTCGCCGCCGCACGACAACCCGGCCACGGACGACCCGATTCCGTACCGCACGAAGTTCAAGACGCTCTCGAAGCTCATTGGCTGGTTTGGCAATGCGCAGCTCGGGCCGATCTACCTTGGGCCCCTGGGGATCGCGTCGATCGCCACCGGGCTCATCGCGTTCGAGGTGATCGGCCTCAACATGTGGGCGTCGGTCGGGTGGAGCGTCAAGGAGTTCATCCGCCAGTTGCCGTGGCTGGCGCTCGAGCCGCCTGCGCCGTCGAACGGGCTGAAGTTCCCCCCGTTGGCCGAAGGTGGCTGGTGGCTGGTCGCGGGCTTCTTCCTGACCGTGTCGATCCTCTTGTGGTGGCTTCGCACGTACCGCCGCGCGAAGGCGCTCGGCATGGGAACGCACCTGGCCTGGGCGTTTGCTGCCGCCATCTGGCTCTACCTGGTGCTCGGCTTCTTCCGGCCGCTGCTCATGGGCAGCTGGGGCGAGGCGGTGCCGTTCGGTATCTTCCCGCACCTTGACTGGACCGCCGCCCTGTCGATTCGGTACGGCAACCTCTTCTACAACCCGTTCCACGCGCTCTCGATCGTCTTCCTCTACGGCTCGACCCTCCTGTTCGCGATGCACGGCGCGACGGTGCTCGCGCTGTCGCACCTCGGCGGTGAGCGTGAGATTGGCCAGATCGTCGACCGCGGCACCGCGGCCGAGCGTGGCGGCCTCTTCTGGCGCTGGACGATGGGCTTCAACGCCACCTTCGAGTCGATTCACCGGTGGGCGTGGTGGTTCGCGGTGCTGTGCCCGCTCACTGGCGGCATCGGCATTCTGCTGACGGGTACAGCCGTCGATAACTGGTACTTGTGGGCGGTCAAGCACGACTTTGCGCCGCAGTACCCCGCCGCGTATCAGATTCTCCCAGACCCCGCGAAGCTCCCGGAGAACGCGCGATTCGAGGTGCAGCCGTGACTTTCACCATCAAGTTGACCGGCGTCATCGTCACCGTTCTGCTCGTCATGGGCACGGTGCTGGCGTTCAAGAAGACCTCGGCCTACCAGCATGGCTACCCCGGCACCGCGATGGACCTGGTGCAGTCGGACGCGGAGCTGGCGCAAAAGCTCAAAGCCAACACCGTGCCTGCCGCACTGCCGCAGGTCCCGGCTGGCGGGCCGCTCGCGGTCGATACGTACCAGAACGTTCAGGTGCTGGGGCACCTGTCGGTCGCCGAGTTCGGCCGCACCATGGCCGCGCTGACGACCTGGGTCTCGCCGCAGCAGGGCTGCGCGTACTGCCACAACGTCGCCAACATGGCCTCCGACGAGGTGTACGCGAAGGTCGTCGCCCGCCGAATGCTGCAGATGACGATGCACATCAACCAGGACTGGCAGCAGCACGTGAAGGGCACGGGCGTCACCTGCTACACGTGCCATCGCGGCAACCCGGTGCCGGCCTATGTATGGTTCAACGGCCCCTCGAATGATCCTTCGGCGCGGCCGATGATGCAGGGGCGAGGCGTTCAGAACGCGGCGGCAAAGGACGTGGGCCTCGCCTCACTCCCGTCGAACGCGTTCGAGACGTTCCTCGCTGGCAACACCAGCATCCGGGTGCAGGGCAACGCGCCGCTGCCGTCCGAAGCGAACAACCGACATTCCATCAAGCAGACCGAGTGGACCTACGGCCTCATGATGCACATGTCGAACTCGCTCGGCGTCAACTGCACGTACTGCCACAACACGCGCTCGATGGGTGAGTGGGAGACCAGCCCGCCGCAGCGTACCACCGCGTGGTACGGCATCCGCATGGTGAGGGATCTCAACAACCAGTACCTCACGCCTCTGACCGACGTCTTCCCGGCGTACCGCAAGGGCCCGCATGGTGACGCGCCCAAGCTGAACTGCGCGACCTGCCACAACAACGCGTACAAGCCCCTGCTCGGCGTCTCGATGCTGAAGGACTACACCGTGCTGGCCGAGGCGAAGCCGCAGCCGGCGAAGACGCCGGTCGAGCCTCCTCCGGCGGAAGGTGCGGCGCCGACGGAAGGGGCGGCACCGACCCCGGCGCCCGACGCTCCGGCGCCGGCCCCCGCGCAGTGACGAGACGCTCGAGCCGCTGCACGTGTGGCTCGAGCGAGTGGTTCCGCGGGGGCGCTCAGCGACACGAGCGCCCCCGTCGTCTTTGGTGCCCTCTGCCCCGCCTCGCGCGGGGAACGCAGACGGCTTCGGAGTGGGTATGTCGTCACGTCTCCGCGACGAGCAGACGCGTCAGCATCGGCCGCCGGGTGCGGACGAGGCGCGTGCGGGTGAAGCCGGCCTCTCGCGCCATGGCGTCGAGCTCGGTGGGCGAGCGCGCGCGGCCCTGGGCCATCGCGTACAGGTAGAAGCCGAAGTACGCGTCGGCCATCGCCTCGGCGCCGCGCGTGTCGGACATGGGCTCGGCGATGAGCAGCACCCCGCCCGGCGCCAGCACCCCACGCGCCGCCTTGAGGATGCGCAGCGCCTGGGCGTCGTCGTGATCGTGAACGACGCGCACGAGGGTCGCGAGATCGAACCCGCTTGGAACGGGGCCCTTGAAGAGATCGCCTCCGACCGCGCTCACCCGGCCCTCGAGCCCCGCCTGCGCGAAGCGCGCCCTCGCCCGCTCGGCCACCGCGGGCAGATCGAACAGCGTCGAGGTGAGCCCGGGCGTTCGCGAGGCGGCCTGAACGAAGGCCCCTTCTCCACCCGCGAGATCGAGGTGCTTCTGGTGCCGGCCGAAGTCGTAGGCGTCGAGAATGTCTTCGGCGATGAGCGACATCGAGCTCGCCATGAGGGCCGAGTACGCCGCCACCTGCTGCGGGGTGGAGCGATCGCCCGGGCCCGTGCCCGAGTAGCTCCAGTACCGCGACAGCTCGCTGGTGGTCGGGTCACCGCGCAGCAGGCCGACGGGATCGGCCAGATCGCGGTAGAGCATCGCGTGGTGCTCCACCATGTGCGCGACCGACGGGTTGGCGAGCAGCGGCGCGCCGTAGATGCCCAGGCCGTAGCGCCCGTTCGGCCGCCGCTCGAGCAGCTTCAGCGACACCGCCGCGTCGAGCAGCCGGCGCGCCCGGTCGACGGACAGCTCGAGGAACGGCGCCAGCTCGTCCACCGTCTGGGGCCCGTCGGCGAGGCGCTCGAACAGCTTCAGGGTGACGCAGGTGTACAGCACCTGCGAGTAGACGAAGCCGGCGACGAGCTCGAACACCTTCGCGGCGCGGCGGCGCGCCACCCAGCTCGCGATGGGGAAGCGCACCGCCCACCGCTGGAACGCGGGACTCGTGAGAATGCGGTTGCGGGTGCGAAACCACCAGTCGCCCAGCGTCTCTTTCGCGGCTGGCTGAACCGAGGCGTCCTTCTGTCTCGCGAGGTCGTTCACCGGGTGCCCTGTCGTCGTGAAACCATGCGGTCGCGGCGTTACCCCTCGCCCACCGAACCGAGGGATGCGGGCCGGTGTACACCACGCGATGGAGCCTGTCGCGTGAGCCTCGAGGTGGTGACGAGATGACGACCGGGAGCGACCAGGGCCTCAGGCTGCACTTCGACGCGCCGGTGCCGGCCGATGGGTACCGCTGGTGGTACGTCGATGCGATCAGCGATGACGGCCGCGAAGCCCTCACCTGCATCGCCTTCATCGGGAGCGTCTTCTCGCCGTACTACGCGTGGAGCGGCCGCAAGGATCCCTCCGATCACGTGGCCATCAACCTGGCGCTGTACCGCACTGGCGCCGCCAGCCGCTGGGCCCTCACCGAGCGCGGCCGGGGCGATCTCTCGCGGTCGCCCACCAGCCTGCAGGTCGGCCCCAGCCACGTCGAGGTGCGGGGAGACACCGTCGAGATCCACGTGCGCGAGCGCGGCTTCCCCATGCCGCTCGGCCTCAAGGGCGTGATCCGCGTCAGGCCCCAGGTCCTGGGCGGCGCGCCGCACCTGCTCTCCGAGGCGGGCGCTCACCACTGGTGGCCCATCGCGCCCAAGTCGCGCGTCGAGGTCGTCTTCGACGAGCCGGGCATGACGTGGAGCGGCACCGGCTACCTCGACTCGAACTGGGGCGACGGCGCGCTCGAGCGCGACTTCCAGTCGTGGACCTGGTCGCGGGCGCCGCTCTCGAAGGGCGCCTGTGTGCTGTACGACGTGCAGCCTCGCGGAGGCCCCGCGGGCGCGATGGCGCTGCACTTCGATGGCCAGCGCGTCGAGCGCTTCGAGCCCCCACCGAGGGTGAAGCTGCCAGGCTCGCTCTTCTTCATCGATCGCGAGACGCGGAGCGAGGCCAGCGCCCGCATCGTGCGCACGCTGACGGACTCGCACTTCTACGCGCGGTCGATCGTCGAATCGACGCTCCACGGCGAGAAGGTGTGGGGGGTGCACGAGAGCCTCGAGCTCGATCGTTTCAAGACGGGGTGGGCGAAGGTGCTGTTGCCGTTCCGCATGCCGAGGAACGCTGGCAAGTCCGGCGCGAGCCCGGCGCTGCCATCAGGAGTGTGACGATGTTCGTGCCGCTGTGGGCCCTCGTGCTGGTGGCGCTGGTGCTGACGTGGGCGCTGTTCGCGCTCAACGGAAAGAACCTGCTCCCGGTGCCCGACCCCGGCTCGCGTTTGTTCGCGGCTCCAACGCTCGAGGCGCAGCGCGCGATCGTCGAGCTGCTCGCCCAGCACGGGCTCACCCAGCGCTTCCGCGGCGACACCGAGGGCGTCAAGCGCGCCATCCTGTGGGACGGCTTCACCATCATCACCGCGCCCAGCGCCGCGGTGCGGGAGAAGCTGTTGGGCACGGCGGGGGGCATCGGCCTGGTGGTGAAGGACCCCGTCGTGGCGGCCGAGGCGGCGGCGACGTTCCTCCGTGCGCGTGGCTTCTCGGCCACCGTCGTGCGCGACGCCGAGCCCGAGATTCCCATCTGCCACGTCGTCACCGACGCGCTGCTGGGCGTGAACCTCAACTTCCGAAAGCACGCGGTGCGCTTTCCCCTGCCGCAGCGGGTGACGCGATGAAGGGCTCCCACTGCGCGCGCGGGAGCGGTCCATGAGCGCCGCGCCCAGGGCCGAGGTGCCGACGCTGTACCGCCCACCGGCGCCGGTGCCGCGCGGCCCCGTCTCGTCGCTCGCGCGCGTGGTGGCGCGGCGCGAGAACAACCTCTTGAGCCTTCTGCCCGACGTCGCCTACCGCGAGATGGTGACGCCGCTGGGCATGTCGGTGCGCGGCATTCTGCTGGTCAACGACCCGGCGCTCGTCTCGCAGGTGATGGACTCGAGCGTCGAGCTCTTCCCGAAGAACGACCTCTTCGTGGGCGCGCTCGAGCCGCTGGTGGGCGACGCGATGTTCGTCTCGAGCGGCGAGCGGTGGAAGCAGCAGCGGCGCACGCTCGAGCCGGCCTTCTCACACATGCGCATCAACCGCGCCTTTCCGGCGATGGCCTCGGCCGTCGACGACGCCTGCAGCACGTGGGACGCGCACGCCGCCGAGGGAACCGGCTTCTCGCTCGACAAGGCGATGGGGCACCTCACCGCCGACATCATCACCCGCACCATCTTCTCGCAGCCCCTCTCGGCGGGCACCTCGCGCGAGGTCTTCGAGTCGTTCGATCGGTTCGAGCGCAGCGTCGAGAACGTCAGCATTCGCCGGCTGCTGCTCGAGCGGCCCTGGGCGCGCATTCCACAGCCGCCGCAGGTGCTCGAGGCGTGCGCGCGCATTCGTCAGCTCGTCGGAGCAATGCTCGACCCGCGGCTCGCCCCCGACGCGCCGGCGCTCGACGACATCACCGCGGCCTCGGTGGCAGCGCGAGATCCCGTCACGGGCCTGGGCTTCTCGCGCGAGGAGCTCATCAACGAGATCGGCGTCTTCTTCCTCGCGGGCCACGAGACGACCGCGAGCGGGCTCACCTGGACCCTCTTCATCCTCTCGCAGCAGCCGCACATCGTCGCCCGCATCCGTGACGAGGTGGCGCGGGTGGCCGGCGCGGGTCCGCTCGAGCTCGAGCACACGCGCAAGCTGCCCTTCGTGCGCAACGTGTTCCGAGAGGCGCTGCGCCTCTACCCGCCGATCACGTTCCTCCCCCGCGTCGCCGCGCAGGAGCTGACGCTGGGCGATCGCAAGGTGAAGCGCGGCACGATGATCATGATCGCCCCCTGGGCGATCCACCGCCATGAGCAGCTGTGGGAGCACCCCGACCGCTTCGACCCCGATCGGTTCGACCGCGAGCTCCCCGCGGGCGCCTACCTGCCCTTCGGTGCGGGCCCGCGCATCTGCATCGGCGCCGCCTTCGCCACCCTCGAGGCCACGCTCGTCATCGCGCGGCTTGTGCAGCGCTACGACGTCATCGCCACCAACCCCGACGACGTCTGGCCGCTGGCGCGCCTCACCACCAGGCCCGCGCGGGAGATCGCCGTCACCGTTCGCCGCCGGGAGGCTTCATGAGCGCCCTCGCCCACCGCCGCACCGTGCTCCTCACCCTGGGCCGCCTGCCGAAGTCGATCGAGCTGATCCGCGGGTTCTCGGCGCTGGGCTTCCGGGTGATCATCGCCGAGCCCCACCCGTGGCACCTGTCGCGCATCTCGAACCAGGTCGCCCGGAGCTTCCAGATCGTCTCGCCCGTCACCGACCCCCCCGGCTACCTGCGCCGCCTGCGGGAGATCGTCGAGCAGGAGCGCGTCGACCTCGTCGTGCCGATCTCGGAAGAGACGATGCACGCCTCGGGGCTCAAGCCGCTGCTCCCGCCGGGGGCGACGATGTTCTGCCCCGATCAACGCACGCTGCTCGAGCTGCACGACAAGTTCCGGTTCATCGAGCTCGCGCGGCCCGCGGGCGTCGACGTGCCCGAGACGGTGGCGCTGGGCGACCCGCAGGCCCGTCGCCTCGCCGACGCCGGCCCCTTCGTGGTGAAGCCGCGCTTCTCGTGCTCGGGCCGCGGCGTCGAGTTCTTCGAGCAGGGCGCGGCGCTCCCGGCGCGGGACGAGCCGTGCGTGGTGCAGGCGAGGGTGCCGGGCGACGTGCTCAGCACGTTCTCGATCGTCCGCGACGGCCAGGTGCAGGTGACGGTCGTCTACCGCGGCCTCGTGATGGCAGGCACGGTGTCGGTCTGCTTCGAGCAGGTGGAGCACCCGGCGATCTCGGCGTGGGTCGAGCGCTTCGCGGCCCACCACGCCTACTCGGGCTTCCTCTCGTTCGACTTCGTGCTCGACGACGCGGGCCGGCCGTTCGGCATCGAGTGCAACCCACGCATCACCAGCGGTGTGCACTTCGTCGAGCCGGCCGATCTCGCCACCGCGATGATCGCTCCGGCTGGTGAACGGCCCGTCGTGCGGTTGCGGCCGCAGCGGCTGGCGCAGCAGTTCTACCCGACCCTCACCGAGACCGAGCGCGCCTTCCTGCAGGGGAACTTCGCCAAGGCGCGCCGCTCGTTCGTCGCGATGTGGAAGGCGCGCGACGTCGTCTGGAGCTGGAGAGACCCCCTGCCCTTCCTCACCATGCCGATGACCGCGTGGCGCATCTTGAGCCACGCCATTCGCAAGGGCACCAGCCTGGGCGAGGCGTCGACCTTCGACATCGAGTGGTACGGCGCTCCGCCTTCGGACGAGCGGACCGGAGCGCAGCTGGAGGTGCACCCGTGAGCCCCGTCGTGATCGCCTTCAAGACCTTCATCGTCCTGCACATCATCGTCGGCCTCGTCGGCCTGGTGACGTTCTGGGTGCCCGTCATCGGCCGCAAAGGCGCCGACGCGCACCGGCGGTGGGGCCACGTCTTCACGTACTGCATGCTCGCCGCGGGCACGTTCGCGACCTGCATCGCCATCTGCTCGCTCATCGCGCCCCTCGAGACGCACTCGACGTTTCCACCGCCGTTCACCGACGAGGGCCTGGTGCGCGGCATCTTCGGGTGGATGATGATCTACCTCGCGGTGCTCACCATCAACCTCGCCTGGTACGGCTGGAAGTGCGTCGAGAACAAGAAGGCGCACGAGAAGAACCGCGGCTTCGGAAACCTCGCGCTGCAGGGGCTCGTCTTCCTCGGGGCGCTCAACTGCATCCTGCAGGGGGCGCTCCTGGGGCAGCCGCTCATGATGCTGGCGTCGATCATCGGCTTCGCCACGGTGGCGACGAACCTGCGCTTCATCTTCGCCCGCGCGCCCGCTCCGAATGACTGGCTGAGGGAGCACCTCAAGGGGCTCGTGGGGGCCGGCATCTCGGTCTACACGGCGTTCCTCGCGCTGGGAGCGGTGCGGCTGGTGCCCTCGCTCGCGCTCAGCCCGCAGCTGTGGGCCGTGCCGCTCATCGGCGGCCTGACGATCATCCTCTACCACTGGAGGAAGCTGCCTCGTCGCCCGCGGGTCGACGCTGGCGCATCCGTCGCGCAGGGAGCCGCGTCATGAAGCGCGCTCGTCGCAGTCCCGAGGCCAGGTCCGTGAGCCACGGAGCCCCTCCGAAGCGAGTGCTTTGCCGCGGTCGCGACCTCGACCGCCTCACAGGAGGGGCCCGCTGATGGCTACCGAACACGTCATCGTCGTGGGCGCCGGCATGGGAGGCCTCGCCTCGGCGCTCGATCTGTCCCGGCGCGGGGTGCGCGTCACCGTCGTCGACTCGGCGTCTGGCCCGGGCGGCAAGATGCGCGTCGTCGACGGGATGGACGCGGGCCCCACCGTCTTCACGATGCGCTGGGTCTTCGAGGGGCTCTTCGAGGACGCAGGAGAGTCGTTGTCGCGGCACCTCGAACTCGAGCGGATGGAGCTCCTCGCGCGTCACGCGTGGACGACCGGCGGCCAGCTCGATCTCTTCCCCGACGTCGAGCGCTCGGCCGACGCCATCGGTCAGTTCGCCTCGGCCGACGACGCGCGCGGCTACCGGGCCTTCGTGGCGCGCTGCGAGGAGATGTACCGCACGCTCGTGCAGCCCTTCATCGCCGCCGAGAAGCCGTCTTCGGTCGAGCTCGTTCGCCGCGTGGGCCTGTCGAACCTCGAGGCGCTCTGGCGCACCATGCCGCTCACCAGCCTGTGGGACGCCCTGGGCCAGTACTTCAAGGACGCGCGGCTCAGGCAGCTCTTCGGCCGCTACGCGACCTACGTCGGCTCGAGCCCGATGCTGACACCCGCCACGCTCATGCTCGTCGCGCACGTCGAGCGCAGCGGCCTGTACCGGGTCATCGGCGGCATGAACCGGGTGGCGAAGGTGATGGAGCACCTGGCGCGGAGCCGGGGCGCCGCGTTCCGCTACGGCACGAAGGTGTCGCAGATCCTCGTCGAGCGGGGGCAGGCGGTCGGCGTCCAGCTCGACACCGGTGAACGCCTCGAAGGCGACGCTGTGATCTTCAACGGAGACGTCTCGGCGGTGGCGACGGGGCTCCTGGGGCCGACGGTCTCGAGCGCGACGAAGGCCACTCCGCGAGAAGCGCGTGCCCTCTCGGCCGTCACCTGGTGCACATCGGCGCGGACGAGCGGCTTTCCGCTGGGCCACCACAACGTCTTCTTCGCAGAGCGCTACGACGACGAGTTCGAAGCGATCTTCCGCCGGCGGGAGATCACCGCGAGGCCGACCGTCTACCTCTGCGCGCAGGACCGCGACGGCTCGGTGCACCCGAAGGTCGAAGGTGCCGAGCGCATGCTGCTGCTCGTCAACGCGCCTCCCGATGGAGACGTGCGCCCCGATGAGCCAGCCCAGCTCGAGGCGCTCTGGGGCCGGACGGCGCAGCTCCTCGGGGACTGCGGCTTGCGCCTCGACGAGCCCACGCGGGCGGCGACAGTGACGGCGCCTTCGGGCTTCGAGCGGCTGTTCCCAGCGACGGGCGGCGCGCTCTACGGGCGCTCGAACCACGGCTTCATGGGCACGTTCGAGCGCCCCAGCTCGGTCTCGTCGATGCCAGGCCTCTACTTCGTGGGCGGCTCCGTGCACCCCGGGGCCGGGGTTCCGATGGCGGTCCTCTCGGGGCGGCTCTGCGCCGAGCGGGTGATGCGCGACGCGGTCGAAGGGCATGGGAGCAGCCGCGGGTATGTGCAGCTGCGGTGCTGATGGGTTTGGTGCGACAAATCGACGCACCACCGTTATGAAGCGCGCGCCGAGGGCCATCGCCTTCGATTTCTCGATGAAAGGGAGCCGGACATGCGGGTTGCGCTGATCGTTGGAGTCGCCGTGTCGATGTTGATGCTGGGCTGCAAGAAGGAAGAGGCGGCGAAGCCGACGCCCCCGCCCGAAGCCCCCGCGGCGAAGAAGGAAGACGCCGTGAAGCCGGCAGAAGCCAAGCCTGCCGAGGCGAAGCCGGCAGAAGCCGCTGCGCCTGCCGCCGCCGGTGACGTGCTCGAGGTGACGATCACCGCGAGCGACGCGATGCAGTACGACAAGCTCGAGATCTCGGCCAAGGCCGGCCAGAAGATCAAGCTGACGCTGAAGCACGGCGGCACGCTGGCGAAGAACGTCATGGGCCACAACTTCGTGCTGCTCAAGGCGGGCACCGACCTGACGAAGTTCACGGCGGCGGCGGCCACCTCGGCGGCGACGGACTACATCCCCGCGGACAAGAGCGACATCATCGCGAACACGGGCCTGGTGGGCGGCGGCGAGTCGACGACCATCGAGTTCACCGCTCCGGCGGCCGGCACGTACGACTACATCTGCTCGTACCCGGGCCACTACGCGGTGATGAAGGGCAAGCTGAAGGTCAGCTGATCCAGCCCAACGCAGCACCACACGCCTCGGGAGCCTCCTGGGCCCCCGGGGCGTTCGTGTCTTTGGGTGCCTACGACGGCCAGCGCTGCACGCGCCGCGCGAGATCGTACAGATGCGCGGGCCCCGAGCAGGCGAGCCAGAACGCCGTCACGAGCGCACCGCCGCCGGTGAGCACGTTGCGAAGGGCGAGCATGAGGAAGACGCCCGCGATCACCGGCCCGACGAGCTCGGCCCAGGACCAGCGCTTCCCCTTCGACTTCAGCCAGAACACGAGCGCCACGCCCTCGAGCGCGACGATCGCGAGGATGAGATCGATCGCATGCCCCGAGGAGAGCCACCACTCGAGCCACGCGGGCGAAGCCATCACGTCGTCCCGAAGCCGAACAGGTGCGCCATGTCCTTGAAGAAGATGCGCACGTGGGCCGTGGGGCGGGCCTTGACGAGCTCCTTGTTCATGTAGGCCTGCCAGGTGAGGTACTGCACGTCCTTGTCCTCGCAGATGGCGACGAAGCGCTCGCGACGCTTGTCATTCGAGTACCAGAAGTACTGCATGATCCCGAGGATCCAGAACACGCGGCCGTGCGCCTTCATGAAGTGCTTGCGCGCGAGCTTGAGCGCGGTGGCCTTGCCCGTCGACAGACACTCGAGCGCGGCCTCGGCCGCGAGCTGCCCACCCACCATCGCGTAGTAGATGCCCTCGCCCGACGCTGGCGCGACGACCCCGGCGGCGTCACCGGCGAGCACCACGTCCTTCCCGTTGTCCCATCGCTTGAGGGGCTTCATCGGAATGGGCGCGCCCTCGCGGCGCAGCGTCCTGGCGCCCGTGAGGCCGGCCTGCGCGCGGAGATCGGTCACCGACTGGCGCAGCTTGAAGCCCTGCAGGGCGCTCCCGGAGCCGACGCTGACGGTGCTGCCGTGGGGGAACACCCAGCCGTAGAAGTCGGGTGAGATCTTCCCGTCGTAGATCACGTCGCAGCGGCTCCCGTCGAACCCGGGCTGGGCCTTCGGCGCCTCGATGATCTCGTGGAAGGCGAACACGCACGGCGGCCCGTCCTTGTCGACCTCCTGCCGGGCCACCTTCGAGAGCGCGCCATCGGCGCCGACGATGAGGCGGGTCTCGAGCGTCTGCTCCACGCCGGCCTCGTCGAGGTAGTGCACCTTCGTCACCTCACCCTCACGGCTGATGCGCTCGTAGGTCCCTTTCAGGCGAGTGGCGCCGTGCTCCTTCGCGCGTTCGCGCAAGAACTCGTCGAACGTCTCGCGGTTCACCATGCCGACGAAGCCGCCATCGATCGGCATGTCGACGGTCCTGCTCTTCGGCGACACCATGCGCGCCGAGCGGATCTTCGCGCACAGGAGCGAGTCGGGGATCTCGAAGTCCTTGATGAGGCGCGGGGGAATGGCACCGCCACACGGCTTGATGCGGCCAGCCTTGTCGAGGAGCGCCACCTGTTTGCCGGCCTTCGCCAGCACGTCAGCCGCGGTCGCGCCCGAGGGTCCACCACCCACTACCACCACGTCGAAGCGTTGATTGGTCATGTCGAGTTCCTTCCTCAAGTCCACGGTCACGGCGGGGTTCAGGCTGCGGCAGAGAGGAGCGCGCGCATCGCGAACGCGCTCGTCATCATTCCCGACACGTACAGCGTCGTGCCGGTGGCGTTGTACAGAGGCGCGCGCTTGCGCGGGTTCTTCACCAGCATCGGCATGAGGGCGAGCTGGGCGACGAGCACGGCGGCGACGATCGCGGCTTGCGTCGGCTTGCCCTGCTTCAGCAGCATCGCCACCACCACCACCTGCGGCAGCGCCATGATCCAGCACGCGAGCACGGCCGCGTTCGAGACGCCGAGCTGCACGGGGAGCGTGCGCACGCCCATCGCCTCGTCACCCTCGATGGCCTTGAAGTCGTTGAGCACCATGATGCCGAAGGCACCGATGCTGTAGAGCAGCGCCAGCGCGGTGATGCGCGCGTCAGGCATCGTCGCGGCCGACAGCGCCGCGGCGCCGGTGAACCAGGGCAGTCCCTCGTAGCAGAGCCCCACCGCGCTGTTGCCCCACCAGCCGTTGAGCTTCAGCCGCAGCGGCGGCGCGCTGTAGATCCACGCGAGCACCAGCCCGAAGACGGTCGCCGCGAGCACCCACGGGCCCAGCGCCGCGCCGACGGCGAGCGACAGCCCGCTCCAGATCACCGCGATCCACAGCCCCCAGCGGCCGGGAATTCGCCCCGAGGGGATCGGCCGGTTCGGCTCGTTGATCGCGTCGACGTGGCGATCGAACCAGTCGTTGGCCGCCTGGCTGGTGCCACAGACGAGCGGCCCAGCGAGGAGCACCGCTCCCAGAATGGACAACCAGTTCTCTGCGAACGGAACACCCGCCGAGACGACGCCGCAGGCCAGCGCCCACATGGGAGCGAACCAGGTGACCGGCTTCAGCAGCTCCAGCACCGCGCGAGGCTGCGGAAACGCCGCTTGTCCAACCGAGGTGTCCAGCACCGCTGACGTCGAGGTCGTGCTCGCCATGGTGAGGCCGGGGTCTAACAAGGTTTGTCGAAAGCGTAAAGCCAGCTTGACGCCAAGCGGACTTGACATTCAGGGGTCCCCGGTCTTAGGGTGGGGCCGTCAAGACGACTGCGCGGAGAGAGATGCCCGTGACTGCTGGAAAAACGCACCCAGCCTTGTACACACCCGAACAGCGGCGACGTCGGGACGAGACCCGATGGACGCTGGTGCAGGGCATTCTCGCGCCCGTTCAGTTCCTCGGTTTTCTCATCAGCCTCACGCTCGTCCTTCGAGCGCTGCTCACGGGCGACGGGGTGACGGCGGCCTCGGCGAGCGTCGTGGTGAAGACGATCGTGCTGTACACGATCATGATCACCGGCGCCGTCTGGGAGAAGAAGGTCTTCGACGTCTACCTCTTCGCGCCGGCGTTCTTCTGGGAAGACGTGTTCTCGATGTTGGTGCTGGCGCTCCACACGGCGTACCTGTGGGCGCTCTTCACCGGTTCGCTCGGCACGCAGGGCCAGCTGGTGCTCGCGCTGGCGGCGTACGCGGCGTACCTCATCAACGCGACGCAGTTCGTGCTCAAGCTGCGGGCGGCACGCCTGGGCGCCGAGGCTGAACGCCAGGCGGCGAGCCAGTCGATTGCGCTCGAAGGAGCCTCCCGATGACGGCCTGCGAGATCCCCGCGAAGGTGGAGCGCCCCGTGCTGCGCGAGCGCGGCCAGCACGAGGTGTTCTGCGGGCTGACGGGCATCGTCTGGCTGCACCGCAAGATCCAGGACGCGTTCTTCCTCGTCGTCGGCTCACGAACCTGCGCGCACCTCATTCAGTCCGCTGCTGGCGTGATGATCTTCGCCGAGCCGCGCTTCGCCACGGCGATCCTCCAGGACAAGGACCTCGCGGGCCTCACCGACGCGAACGAAGAGCTCGACCGGGTGGTGAACCGGCTCCTCGAGCGGCGCCCCGACATCAAGCTGCTCTTCCTCGTCGGCTCGTGCCCGTCCGAGGTGATCAAGCTCGATCTCTCGCGCGCGGCCCTGCGCCTGTCGAAGCAGCACACCGGCAAGGTGCGGGTGCTCAACTACTCGGGGTCGGGCATCGAGACGACGTTCACCCAGGGCGAAGATGCGTGCCTGGCCTCGATGGTGCCAGAGCTGCCCAGGGCGGGCGCCGACGCCGCGAAGCTGCTGGTCGTCGGCTCGTTGCCCGACGTGGTCGAAGATCAGTTCCAGCGGTTGTTCGACCAGCTCGGCGTGCCGGTGCGCTTCTTCCCGCCGCGCCGCTCCACCCAGCTCCCGGCGATCGGCCCCGACACGAAGTTCCTCCTCGCGCAGCCCTTTCTTTCGGAGACGGCGCGGGTGCTCGAGGAGCGCGGAGCGGCCCGGCTGGCGGCGCCCTTCCCCTTCGGCGTCGAGGGCACCACGGCTTGGCTCCAGGCGGCGGCCCGGGCCTTCGGCGTGAGTGACGAGAAGCTCGCGGCGGTCATCGACCCAGCAGCGGCCCGCGCGAAGGTGGCGCTGAGCAACGCGAAGGCGCGGCTCGCTGGGAAACGCATCTTCTTCTTCCCCGACTCGCAGCTCGAGGTGCCGCTCGCCCGCTTCCTCTCGCGCGAGCTCGACATGCAGCTGGTCGAGGTGGGCACGCCGTTCCTCCACCAGGCGCACCTCGGCGCCGAGCTGGCGATGCTGCCAGCCGACGTGACGGTGAGCGAAGGCCAGGACGTGGAGCGCCAGCTCGATCGCTGTCGCGCGGCCAGGCCCGATCTCGTCGTCTGCGGGCTGGGCCTGGCGAACCCGCTCGAGACCGAGGGCCTCACCACCAAGTGGTCCATCGAGCTCGTCTTCACGCCGGTGCACGGCTTCGACCAGGCCGGCGATCTCGCCGACCTCTTCGCTCGTCCCCTCGTTCGCCGCACGAAGCTGGAGGTCTGAACGATGCAGCTCACCGTCTGGACCTACGAAGGGCCTCCCCACGTCGGCGCGATGCGCGTCGCCACCGCGATGAAGGGCGTGCACTACGTGCTGCACGCGCCGCAGGGAGACACCTACGCCGATCTGCTCTTCACGATGATCGAGCGGAACAAGATTCGCCCGCCGGTGACGTACACGACGTTCCAGGCGCGCGATCTCGGCAAGGACACGGCGGAGCTGTTCAAGAAGTCGGCCCGCGAGGCGTACGAGCGCTTCAAGCCCGAGCTCGTGCTGGTCGGCGCATCGTGCACCGCCGAGCTGATTCAGGACGACCCCGCGGGCATCGGCCAGACGATCGGCATTCCCGTGCCGGTGGTGCCGGTCGAGTTCTCGGCCTACCAGCACAAGGAGAACCACGGCGCCGCCGAGACGTTCTACCGCCTGGTGCGGGCCTGCACCGGCAACGGAGCTCCCCGGGGCGAGAAGAAGCCCGGCCCGAAGACGTGCAATCTGCTGGGGCCCACGGCGCTCGGCTTCCGTCACCGTGATGACGTCACCGAGATTCGCGGCCTGCTCAAGCAGCTCGGCGTCGGCGTGAACGTGGTGGCGCCGCTCGGGGCCAGCCCGGCCGACCTGGCCCGCATTCCCGACGCGGACTTCAACGTCGTGCTGTACCCCGAGGTGGCCGAGACGGCCGCGCGGTGGCTCCAGAAGGCGTACGGCCAGCCGATGGTGTCGATCGTCCCCATCGGCGTCGGCGCGACGAAGGACTTCGTCACCCAGGTGGCGCAGCTCGCGGGCGTCGACCCGCACCCCGTGCTCTCGGGCGTCTCGTCGCGCCTGCCGTGGTACTCGCGCTCGGTCGACTCGACGTACCTCACCGGCAAGCGCGTCTTCATCTTCGGTGACGCGAGCCATGTCGTCGCCGCGGCGCGCATCGCCACCGAGGAGCTGGGCTTCACGGTCGTCGGCCTCGGCACCTACAGCCGCGAGCTGGCGCGCGACGTGCGGGCCGCGGCCCAGAAGTACGGCGTGCCGGCGCTCATCTCGGACGATCACCTCGAGGTGGAAGAGACGATCGCGAAGCTCCACCCCGAGCTCGTGCTCGGCACCCAGATGGAGCGCCACATCGCCAAGCGCCTCGGCCTGCCCTGCGCGGTGATCTCGGCGCCGGTCCACGTGCAGGACTTCCCCGCGCGCTACTCGCCGCAGATGGGCTTCGAGGGCGCCAACGTCATCTTCGACACCTGGGTGCACCCGCTGATGATGGGCCTCGAAGAGCACCTGCTCGCGATGTTCCGCGAGGACTTCGAGTTCGCCGACGGCGCCGGGCCCTCGCACCTCGGCGCGCACGCGCCTGCGAAGGCCGTCGAAGCGCCAGTGAGCGACGCCGGGCCCGTCGCCCCGACGCCCGAGCCCGTTCACCCGGCCGTCGCCGCGGCGCCGCCCGCGCCAGCCCTGAAGTCCGAAGGCCACGCGGGCGCCACCGTCACCACCTGGACGGCCGAGGCCGAAAAGGAGCTCAAGAAGATCCCCTTCTTCGTTCGCGGCAAGGCGAAGCGGAACACCGAACGCTTCGCGCAGGAACGCAACATCGCGCTCATCACCCTGGAGACGCTGTATGACGCGAAGGCCCACTTCCGCAGCTGACATCACGCCCGTTCGCGTGGTGCTGCTCACGCTCGACTCGCACATCGCGAGCGCGTGCGAGCGTGCGCGCGCGGAGCTGCTGGGCGAGCTGCCGGGCCTCGACCTGCGTTTTCACGCGGCGACCAGCTTCACCGACCCCGCGGCCGTGAAGGCCTGCTGCGACGACATCGCGCAGGGGCACATCATCTTCGCCAACATGCTCTTCATCGAAGAGCACATTCGGGCGGTGCTGCCGGCGCTGAAGGCCCGGCGCGACGCCTGCGACGCGATGGTGTGCGCCATGTCCGCCGGCGAGGTGATGCGCGAGACGCGCCTGGGCGGCTTCAAGATGGACGGCTCGTCGAGCGGCCCGATGGCGCTGCTCAAGAAGCTGCGCGGCTCGAGTGGCAAGGGCGGCAAGGCCTCTGACGGCGGCGCCAAGCAGCTCGCCTCGCTCAAGCTGCTGCCCAAGCTGCTGCGCTTCGTGCCGGGCAAGGCGCAGGATCTCCGCGCGTACCTGCTCACGCTGTCGTACTGGCTGTCGGGCTCGAGCGAGAACATCGCCGACCTCATTCGCCTGCTCGTCAACCGCTACGCCGACGGGCCGCGAAAGCACCTGCGGGAGCGCACCGAAGCGGCGCCTCCGCGCGAGTACCCCGAGGTCGGCCTGTACCACCCGCGCATGCCCGGCCGGCTGGCAGAGGAGCTCTCGGCGCTCCCCTCGCCCGAGCGGCCGGTCGGCACCATCGGCCTGTTGCTGCTCCGCTCGTACGTGCTGTCGAACGACGCAGGCCATTACGATCGCGTCATCGAGCTCTTCGAGAAGAAGGGCCTGCGGGTGGTGCCCGCGTTCGCCGCTGGCCTCGACGGGCGCCCGGCCATCGAGAAGTTCTTCGTGCAGGACGGCAAGCCCACCATCGACGTGATGGTGTCGCTCACCGGCTTCTCGCTCGTCGGAGGCCCCGCCTTCAACGACTCGAAGGCCGCCGAAGAGATGCTGGTGAAGCTCGACGTGCCGTACGTCGCCGCGCAGCCGCTCGAGTTCCAGACGATCGAGGCCTGGCAGGAGAACGGCGCCGGGCTGTCACCCCTCGAGAGCACCATCATGCTCGCGATCCCCGAGCTCGACGGCGCCACCGGGCCCATCGTCTTCGGCGGTCGTCCCCGCGTTCCGAAAGACGGCCGTGCCCCCGACATGATGGGCATCGACGAGCGCATCGAGACGCTCGCGAACCGGGTCGAGAAGCTCGTTCGCCTGCGCCGCACGCCCGTCGCCGAGCGCAAGGCCGCCATCGTGCTGTTCAACTTCCCGCCCAACGGCGGCGCCACGGGCACGGCCGCCTATCTGTCGGTCTTCGAGTCGCTCTTCGCGACCCTCACCGCGATGAAGGCCGAGGGCTACACGGTCGACGTGCCCGCCGATGTCGACGCGCTCCAGGCGCGAATCCTCGGGGGCAACTCGAGCCGCTACGGCACCGACGCCAACGTGCTCAACCGCATGCCGGTAGACGCGTACGTGCGGGCCGAGAAGCACCTGGCCGAGATCGAGAAGCAGTGGGGCCCGGCGCCCGGCCGTCAGCAGAGCGATGGGTCGACGATCTTCGTGCTGGGCGAGCGCTTCGGGAACGTCGTCGTCGGCATTCAGCCGGCGTTCGGCTTCGAGGGCGACCCGATGCGCCTCTTGTACGAGGCCGGGTTCGCGCCCACGCACGCCTTCGCCGGGTTCTACCGGTGGCTGCGCGACATGTTCGGCGCCCACGTGGTGCTGCACTTCGGCACCCACGGCGCGCTCGAGTTCATGCCCGGCAAGCAGACGGGCCTCTCGGGCGCGTGCTGGCCTGATCGGCTCATCGGCGACCTGCCGAACTACTACCTCTACGCCGCGAACAACCCGGCCGAGGGCGCCATCGCCCGGCGCCGCTCGGCCGCCACGCTCGTCTCGTACATGACGCCGCCGGTGTCGGAGGCCGGCCTGTACCGCGGCCTGCAGTCGCTCAAGGAGTCACTCGACCGCCTCCGCGGCCTGCCGCCGAACGATCCCGAGATGGCGCGGCTGGTTCCCGTCATCCAGGCCCAGGCCGTCGAGCTCGAGCTCGCGAAGCCCGAGCCGGTGTGGACGCCGTCGTCACAGGCTGAGCTCGATTCGCTCCTCAAGCGGCTGCTCGAGGTGGAGCAGACGCTGATTCCCTGCGGGCTGCACGTGCTCGGTCAGCCGATGCCTGAGGCGGCGCGCCGCGACTACCTCAAGGCGATCATCGACGGTTCGGCGATCAAGGCCGCGCCCATCGAAGCGATCGACGCGCTGATCGCCGGAGGCTCAGCGGCGAGCGCGCTGCGCACCTCGGGCCTCGAGGCGACGGAGGAGACGACGCGGCTCTTCGACGAGCTCGCGCGCACCAACCGGCTGCTGTCCGAGAACACCGAGCTCCCCTCGCTCATGCACGCGCTGGGCGGCGGCTTCGTGAAGCCGGCTCCGGGCGGAGACGTGCTGCGCAACCCCGCGGTGCTGCCCACTGGCCGCAACATGCACGGGTTCGACCCCTTCGCGATCCCCTCGGCCTTCGCCGTGATGGACGGGGCGCAGCAGGCCGCGCGGCTGCTCGCGAAGCACGTCGCCGAAGGCAACCCGCTGCCGGAGTCGGTGGCCATCGTGCTGTGGGGCGCCGACACGCTGAAGTCGGGCGGTGGTCCCATCGGTCAGGCGCTCGCGCTCCTCGGGGCCCGGCCGCGCTTCGACAGCTACGGGCGGCTGTGTGGCGCTGAGCTGCTGCCGCTCGATCAGCTGGGCCGGCCGCGCATCGACGTGCTCATCACCCTGTCGGGTATCTTCCGCGATCTCTTGCCCCTCCAGACGCGGCTGCTCGCCGAGGCGGCGTACCTGGCAGCCGAGGCCGACGAGCCGCTCGAGCAGAACTTCGTGCGCCGCCACGCGCTCGAGTACCAGAAGAAGCACAACTGCGATCTCGAGACGGCGTCCTTGCGGGTGTTCAGCAACGCCGACGGCGCCTACGGCTCGAACGTCAACCAGCTCATCGACGCCGGCACCTGGGAGCAGGAAGACGAGCTCGCCGAGACGTACACGCGCCGCAAGAGCTTCGCCTTCGGCCGCAAGGGTGCGCCGGTGGCCCAGACGCAGCTGCTCAAGTCGATGCTGGGCGGCGTCTCGCTGGCGTACCAGAACCTCGAGTCCGCCGAGCTGGGCGTCACCAGCCTCGATCAGTACTTCGACACGCTCGGTGGCATCTCGCGCGCGGCCCAGCGTGAGCGCGGTGAGAAGCTCCCCGTCTACATCGGCGACCAGACGCGCAGCGAAGGCACCGTGCGCACCCTCACCGAGCAGGTGAACCTCGAGAGCCGCACGCGCTCGCTCAACCCGAAGTGGGCCGAAGAGATGCTCAAGCACGGCGCCGAGGGCGTGCGCATGATCGAGGCCCAGGTCACGAACACGCTCGGCTGGTCGGCCACCACCGGGCAGATCGAGCCGTGGGTCTACCGCGAGCTCACCAACACCTACGTGCTCGACGAAGCGATGCGCGAGCGGCTCGCGCAGCTGAACCCCAAGGCGTCGGTCAAGCTCGCCAACCGCCTCATCGAGGCCAGCGAGCGCAACTACTGGCAGCCCGACGAGGCCACCCTCGAGGCGCTGCGCAACGCCGGTGAAGCGCTCGAAGACCGGCTCGAAGGCATTTCACCCGCCGCATCCTGACGTTCGACTGGAGAAACACCCATGACACAGCTCCCCGTGATCACGAAGGACCGCCAGGGCGACGGCGAAGGCAGCGTGCAGTTTCACGCGACGAAGGTGGCCCTGAGCAACACGAAGGTGTTCGCCGTCTACGGCAAGGGCGGCATCGGCAAGTCGACGACCTCGTCGAACCTGTCGGTGGCCTTCTCGAAGCTGGGCAAGCGCGTGCTGCAGATCGGGTGCGATCCCAAGCACGACTCGACCTTCACCCTCACCAAGCGGCTGCAGCCGACCGTCATCGACGTGCTCGAGACGGTCGACTTCCACCCCGAGGAGCTGCGCCCCGAAGACTTCGTCGTCGAGGGCTATAACGGCGTCATGTGCGTCGAGGCCGGCGGACCTCCGGCAGGCACGGGCTGCGGCGGCTACGTCGTCGGCCAGACGGTGAAGCTGCTCAAGGAGCACCACCTGCTCGACGACACCGACGTCGTCATCTTCGACGTGCTGGGTGACGTGGTGTGCGGAGGCTTCGCGGCCCCGCTCCAGCACGCGCAGCGCACCGTGATCGTCACCGCGAACGACTTCGACTCGATCTTCGCGATGAACCGCATCATCGCGGCCATCGAGGCCAAGGCGAAGAACTACCAGGTGCGCCTGGGCGGCGTGGTGTGCAACCGCTCGAAGGACACCGACCAGGTCGACCGCTTCAACGAGAAGCTCGGCCTCAAGCGGCTCGCGCACTTCCCCGATCTCGACGTGATCCGCCGCAGCCGCCTCAAGAAGTCGACGCTCTTCGAGATGGAGACCTCTCCCGAGCTCGAAGCGGTGAAGGCGGAGTACCTCAAGCTCGCGGCCACTTTGTACGCCGGCACCGAGCCCCTCGCGCCCAAGAGCATGAAGGACCGCGAGATCTTCGACTTCCTCGGGTACGAGTGATGGAGACCTCGACGTATCTCGTTCGCAGGCAGAAGCTCGAGGCGTACTTCGACCGCACCGCGGCCGACGCCTGGGCGAAGCTCACGTCTGATGGGCCGGTGAGCCGCATTCGCGCCACCGTGCGCGCGGGCCGCGATCAGATGCGGGCGACGCTGCTCTCGTCGCTGCCGATGGATCTGCGCGGCCAGCGGGTGCTCGACGCCGGGTGTGGCACCGGCGCGCTCGCCGTCGAGGCCGCGAAGCGGGGCGCCGAGGTGGTGGCCATCGACATCGCCGGCACGCTCGTCGATCTCGCCCGGCAGCGCGCGCCGCGAATCGACGGGCCGGGGAGCATCGACTTCCGCGTGTCCGACATGCTCGACCCGTCGCTCGGCCGCTTCGACTGGGTCGTCGCGATGGACTCGCTCATCCACTACGACGCGACGGATCTCGTCGACATGGTGGCGAAGCTCGCCAGCCGGGCCGACAAGGGCCTCGTCTTCACCTTCGCGCCGCGCACCGTGCTGCTGACGCTCATGCACTGGGCGGGGAAGATCTTCCCCCGGTCGGACCGGTCGCCCGAGATCGAGCCGATTCGTGAGGACACCGTGCGCCGCTTGATCGCCGCGTACCCGCAGCTCCAGGGCTTCCGCACTGGCGCCACCACGCGCGTGAAGACGGCCTTCTACATCTCGCAGTCGATGGAGGTGCTGCGCGCATGAAGCGTCCCCGCTCAGCCGCCGAGGTGTGGATGCTCGTCGGGCCGCATCTGCTGCCGTTCGCAGACGCCGCCACGGCGGAGCTCCCGCTTTCGCGCCTGCTGCGGTTGGCGCTGTTCCAGATCTCGGTCGGCCTCGGCCTGGTGCTGCTCAACGGCACCTTGAACCGCGTCATGATCGTCGAGCTGGGAATTCCCGCGTCGATCGTCGCGGCGATGGCAGCCCTGCCGGTGCTCTTCGCACCGATGCGGGCGCTCATCGGCTTCAAGAGCGATAACCACCGCTCGGTGCTCGGCTGGCGCCGCGTCCCGTACATCTGGATGGGAACGCTCATTCAGTTCGGTGGGCTGGCGATCCTGCCCTTCTCGTTGCTGGTGCTGTCGGGCAAGGGGCAGATCGTCATTCCGTACGTCGGTGAGGCCGCGGCAGCGCTCGCGTTCTTCATGGTGGGCGCGGGCTTGCACACGGCGCAGACTGCTGGCGTCGCGCTCGCCACCGATCTGGCGCCAGAGCACAGTCGCCCCAGGGTCGTGGCGCTGCTCTACGTGATGCTGCTCCTCGGCATGGTGGCCGCCTCGCTCACCTTCGGCGTGCTGCTGCGCGACTTCGACACGATGAAGTTGATTCAGATCGTGCAGGGCGCCGCGATGGTGACGATCGTGTTGAACGTCGTCGCGCTCTGGAAACAGGAGGCCCGCTCGGTCACGCCCCCGTCTGACGCGCCCGCGCCGTCGTTCAGCGCGTCGTTCAAGGAGTTCCTCTCGGGTGGCCCGGCGAGTCGATTGCTCGTGGCGGTCGGCCTGGGTGGCGCGGGGTTCAACATGCAGGACATCCTCCTGGAGCCGTATGGTGGCGAGATTCTCAAGCTGCCCGTCTCGGCCACCACCGCCCTCACCGCCCTCATGGCGGGCGGCACGCTCCTCGGCCTGTTTCTCGCGGCGCGCTGGCTCAACCGCGGCACCGATCCGAATCACCTGGCGGCTCGAGGCTCGATGGTCGGCATTGTCGGCTTTTCGCTCGTCATCTTCAGCTCACCCCTCAACGCCCTCCCCCTCTTCCTCGTCGGAATCGGCTTCATCGGGCTGGGCGGGGGCTGGTTCTCGGTCGGCACCCTCACGTCGTCGATGGGGCTGTCGGAGCGGGGCCAGAGCGGCCTCGCCATCGGCGCCTGGGGCGCGGTGCAGGCCACCGTCACTGGCATCGGCGTCGCCTCGGGCGGCGCGCTGCGCGATCTCATCTCGAAGCTGGCCACCGATGGCGCCCTCGGCCCCGGGCTGTCGAGCGCCTACGTCGGCTACAGCTTCGTCTACCACCTCGAGCTGCTGTTGCTGTTCGGCACGCTCGTCGCGCTGGGCCCGCTCGTGCGGACCGGCCAGCGCACCAGTCAGTCCCGTTTCGGTCTCGCCGAGTTGCCCAGCTGATTCGTCTCACCTGTCTTGCAAGGAGAAGCACACATGGTCACCAGCTACATCGACGTCGCCCAGCTCGTGCTGTACGCGTTCTGGATCTTTTTCTTCGGCCTCATCTACTGGCTGCGCCTCGAGGACCGTCGCGAGGGCTACCCGCTCGAGTCCGACAACCCGCGGAAGATCGCATCGGCCAACCAGATCCTCCTGCCCGCCCCCAAGACCTTCAAGCTGGTCGACGGCGGCGAGTACAAGGCGCCGAACTTCGAGCGCGATGCGCGCGAGATTCCCGGTACGCGCACGGGCCAGTCGGCCGGCGAGCCGATGGAGCCGACCGGCGAAGCGCTCGGCGCCAACATCGGCCCCGGTGCGTGGGCGAAGCGTCACGACGAGCCCGAGAAGATCATTGACGGCCGCGATCAGGTCGTTCCGATGCGGGCCGACCCCGAGTTCACCATGTTCGCCGGGCCCGACCCGCGCGGGTGGACGGTCGTGGGCGGAGACAAGCAGCCGGCTGGCAAGGTGACCGACGTGTGGGTCGACCGCGCCGACGTCATCGTTCGCTACCTCGAGGTCGACCTGGGCGAAGGCAAGGGCGCACGGCTGATTCCGTTCCCGATGCTGAAGCTCAACCGTGATCTGAAGGTCGTCGAGGTGTACTCGATCTTCGCGAAGCACTTCGCCAACGTACCTTCGCTCAAGACCGCCGATCGCGTGACGGTGCACGAAGAAGAGATCATCTCGGCCTACTACGCGGGTGGGCGCCTCTACGCCGAGCCCGCTCGCCTGGGGCCTGTGCTGTGAGCGACGTCGAGCTCGAGGACATTCCGGGGCTGCCCGGCAAGCTGCCTGCGGGCGAGTTCGTCATGTGGCAGGGCCGCCCGGACTGGAAGGCGTTGGCCTTCAACACCTTCAAGCTGCCGTGGGTGGCGACGTGGCTCATGGCCTTCGTCGGCTTGCGCATCGTGGCAGGGCTTCAGCGGGGCGAAGGCAGCGAGGCGGTGATGGCTGGCAGTCTCACCTTCGCGCTCTCGGCCGGAGGGCTCGCGATTCTGGCGGTGCTGGCGTGGGGCTACGCGCGCGCGACGGTCTACACGATCACCTCGCGGCGCGTCGTATTGCGCATCGGCGTCGCCATTCCGCTCACCATCAACCTGCCCTTCAAGAAGCTCGTCGCGGCCGACCTGCGCAGCCGCGCCCTGGGCACGGGAGACGTCGTGTTGACGCTGGCGAAGGGTGAGCGCCTCGCATGGCTCTACCTGTGGCCGCACGTCAAGGCGTTGTCCTTCTCGGCGCCGCGCCCCTCGCTGCTGAGCGTCAAGGAGCCCACCCGTGTCGCCGACACCTTGCGCGAGGCCGTTCAGCGCTGGGCCGAGACCGAGGGCGTCGCCATCGGGACGACGAGCGCCTCGACGGCCCCTCACTCGCAGCCGGCGCCGATGCGTCCGGTGAACGCCTGACGGGAGACGAGCCATGGCCGCGTACCACCACGTCTCGCACCACCACGATCAGAAGATCCCCCGGCCCGTCCTCATCGGCGCGGCCACCCTCATGGCCCTGTCGCTCCTGTTCGCGGGCCTGTCTCGCCAGTCGCTCAAGGCCGAGCTCGCGAAGCCCCGGCCGGCCCCGGTGGAGTCGGTGACGCTGTCGTTCGAGGACCGCGCGGGCGCCGTGGTGGTGTTCGACGCGAGCTCGGGCCGCGAGCTGGTCTCGCTCGCGCCCAACTCGAACGGTTTCGTGCGGGGCGTGCTGCGGGGGTTCTTCCGCGAGCGTAAGCTCGAGTCGCTCGGCCGCGATGCCTCGTTCGTGCTCGCACGCGAGGTGGACGGCCGCCTCTCGCTCGAAGACAAGCAGACCGGTCGGCGCGTCGACCTCAACGCCTTCGGGCCCGACAACACGGCCGCCTTCGCGCAGCTCCTCGACGCTGGGCGACGCGCGCAACGCTGAGCGAATGATGACGCTCGAGACCGCCACCGCCGTACTGGCCGTGCTGTTCGCCTGGTGGGCGAGCACGGGGCTCGTGTTGGCGCTGGTGTGGCTCGGGGCCGAAGCGCGCCGGGTGGCGTTCGCGGCGTCGACCTTCGCGGCGCTGGTGGGCTTCTTCGGCGCGGTGGTGACGGCCCGGCTCGAGACGACCTCGGCCGTCTGGCTGGGCTTCGTGTCGGCGCTCCTCGTGTGGGGCTGGCACGAGCTGGCCTTCCTCCTCGGCATCGTCACCGGACCCAACCGCGCCCCGTGCCCACCCGACGCACGCGGCCTCGAGCGCTTCTGGCTCGCCACCCTCACCATCATTCACCACGAGCTCGCCCTCTTCGTGACTTTGCTCGCCGTGGTGGGGCTCACCTGGGGAGCGCCCAACCCCGTCGCGCCCCTCACGTTCGCAGCCCTGTGGGTCATGCGGCTGTCATCGAAGCTCAACCTGTTCTTCGGCGTCCGCAACCTCGCGGACGAGTTCCTGCCCGCTCACCTTCGTTTTCTTCGAACGTATTTCCGCCAATCTGTCAGAAACCCTGTTCTTGCGATCTCGATCCTCGCGGGCCTGGGCAGCGTCGTGGCCGGAGTGCTGCTCCGCGACGAGCTGGCGCGTTCAGTCAGCCAACAGCTCGGACTCACGGTGGTGATCACCATGCTGGCCCTCGGCGTGCTCGAGCACGTGTTCCTCGCCGTGCCCCTGGGCGACGCCGCCCTCTGGCGGTGGATCATTCGGTCCCGAACGGAACGCACCGCGGCCTTGTCGACGGCAGCGCCCCCGGTGCGGCCATGACGTCGATCACGACTCCCAACGCGTTGCACCATGTCATTTGTGCCAACAGGTGCACATTCCCCCCGGCAGCACCGTTCGTTTCGCCATCCGAGGGGGCGTCGTCGTGGGCACCAACAGCCGAGCCGACCGCAGCACCGCCGTTGCCGTTCCACCCTCCGGAGCCCCGGGAGATCTGATGCGAACCATCGAGCGGGAGATCATTCCGCGGCTCGTCCTCGCCCATCGCGACGACACCGCCACCGAAGCAGCCTGCGCCGACTCGCGCCCGCCGCCGACGGCGAACGAGATCGCGATGTTCGGCAAGCTCGTGGTGAACCAGGGCCTCGGCGCCGCCCTCGACACCGTCGACCGGCTGGGCCAGCAGGGCCTCGCGCTCGAGTCGATTCTGCTCGATCTCATCGGCAAGACGGCGCGCTGGCTCGGCGAGCAGTGGCAGGAAGACGCCATCTCGTTCACGGACGTCACCTCGGGCCTGGGCACGCTTCAGCAGCTCGTCAACGTGCTGGGACCCAGCTTCGCGACCACCACGCCCCACCGCGGGTTGGTGCTGCTGACGAGCGCACCGAACGAGCAGCACACCCTGGGCCTGTTCCTGCTGGGCGAGTTCCTGCGGAAGGCCGGCTGGGGCGTCGACGTGGTGCCGGGCATGACGAGCGCCGAGGTGGGCGCCTACGTCGCGCGCGCCGAAGTCGACGTGCTGGGCTTCTCGGTGTGCCGCGACGAGCTGCTGCCGACGCTGGGCCGCACCATCGAGGTCGTTCGCCGCGAGTCGCGCAACCGCGAGCTCGACATCATGGTGGGCGGGCGAATCGATCTCACCGGCTTCGCGTCTCAACACGACGTCACAGCGCTTGAGAGCCCCACGTGGGCGGTGCGCTGGCTCGATGAGCGTGGTACTCGGCCCCGCCGTGTTTCCCGAAGTAGCGGCCCATGACGAAGACTCCGGCCCCGTCGTCTGAAGCCTTGTGGCGGAGTGGACTCAACTCCCCTGACGCACCGTGGCGTGCGCTGCTCGAGGCTGCCGTCGATCTGACGTTGCTCGTCGATCGATCGGGCGTGATTCGCGAGCTGTCCGTCGGCCGGGGCAGCCCGTCGCGGGAGCAGTTCCTCACCTTGAAGGGGCGCTCGCTGGCCGACGTCGTCGGCTCCGACAGCCGCGGGAAGGTGGACGCGCTGCTGAAGGTTGGTGCCAACACCGCCTCGCCTCCTCGTGAGCTCAATCTCATCGTCGGCGAGCACCTCGAGTTCCCGTTCAAGTTCGAAGCCGTGCGCTTCGAGGGCGACGAGTCGGTGCTGCTGCTCGGCAAGGAGCAGTCGGCCATCGCCGCGCTCCAGCAGCGAATGGTGTCGCTGCAGCAGTCGATGGACCGCGAGTACAGCCGGCTGCGCCAGGCCGACACGCGGTACCGGGTGCTCTTCCACGTCAGCGCCGAGGCGGTGCTGGTGGCCGAGGTGAACGGCCTGCGCGTGCTCGAGGCGAACCCGGCGGCGGCGACGTTGACCGAGCTGCCCGTGCAGGATCTCCAGCGCTCCGTGCTGCCCGAGCTGCTCACGGCGCAGACGCGCAACGAGTTCGAGGCCCTCATCAACGCGCTGGAGTCCGGCGGGCGTGCGTCGGACGTGCTGGTGAAGCTGAAGGACACGGGCCGCGAGGTGCGGCTGTCGGCGTCGCTGTTCCGTCAGGGAGGCACGGCGCTGGTGCTGGTGCGCCTGTGGCTGCCGCAGTCGGGCACCACCGCCGACTCCGCGCGGGCCGCCAGGCAGCAGGCCGTCATCGAGGCCATGCCCGACGCCTTCGTGGTGACGGGTGAGGATCGGAAGATTCAGTACGCCAACCCCGCGTTCTGCGAGCTCGTGCAGCAGGCGAGCGAGAAGCAGGTGGTGGGCGAGACGCTCGATCGCTGGGTGGGCCGCGCCGGCGTCGACGTGAACATCATGCTGGCGAACCTGCGCGAGCACGGCTCGATCCGGAACTTCTCGACGATCGTGCGCTCCGACGTGGGGCCCCCCACCGAGGCGCTGGTGTCGGCGGTGCAATCGAACGAGGGCAAGACGCCGATCCTCGGCTTCGTGATTCGCCAGGTGACGTCGCGGCTCTTCTCGGGCCAGCCTGCCCTGCCCCGCTCGGTGGAGCAGCTGCGCGAGCTGGTCGGCCGGGTGTCGCTGAAGGAGATCGTCCGCGAGTCGGCGGATCTGATCGAGAAGATGTGCATCGAGGCGGCGCTCGACGTGAGCGGCAACAACCGCGCGTCGGCGGCGCAGCTCCTGGGCCTGTCGCGCCAGGGGCTGTATTCGAAGCTGCGGCGCTACGGGCTGTCCGAGTCCGAGCCGGTCTGAGCGGCACCGGCTCCGCGTCAAGGGCGTGCGCACGAGCTCCGCGTCGTGAGACCTTTCGTCGACACGTCCCGCCGGCGGTCGCTGGAATCGTCGCCGATCCCACGCGATGGAGTTCGATGAGGCGCACCTCACGCGAGTCGGCGCCTCGAGGGCCTCATCGACCTCGCGCCTGTCGCGCTGCGCTCCCTGAGGAGGTCTTTTCGGTTGAGCGTGAGCTGAGCCCACCTGCCGAGGTGGCTCGCGTGCGTCGTGAACACCTCTTCAGGCCCAGGGCAACTCGCGCCCTTGCCGTCGCTCACCGCTGACGAATGAGCGTCGCGACCACCTGGGTGCCGAAGAAGGGCACGCCATAGGCCTCGTGCGCGACGAAGACGGTGTCGGCCCCGACGGCGCACGCTTCCTGGCGGAGCAGCCGCTCGGCCTCGACGGCGTCGAGGAACACGCTCCCTTCGAGTTGGCGCGTGCCGAGGGCCTGGCCCGGCGGCGTCGACCCGCGGAGGATTCGGACGTCACAGGGCGGCGCTTCGGCCACCGAACGGCCGAACACCGGCACACTGGCTTCATCGTGAATGGTGGCGCAGCCGGTGACGACCACGAGGCACAACGGGAGCACGACGTGACGCATGGCGAACCTCCTCAAGGTTGAGGTGGACCAACGAACCGTCACCAAGAGGATTTCGACCGACGCTTCGTCGCGCCACCCAGGCCGCTCCCAGAGCGCCCAGCAGCAACACTGGCGTTCAGAAGCCCGGCTTCATCACGCCGGCGCGACGCGGGTCTTCTCGGGCAGCACGTTCGGAATCGTCGGCAGCAGCATGAGCTGCACGAAGGTGGCGGCGATGCCGACGGCGTAGGCTCCGCGCTTGAGCGTGTTGACGAGCCCGCCCTCTTTCTTCGCGCGCATCGCCTTCTCGGCCAGCTTGTGCATGCGGGAGAGGCCGGCGCGGTACCGCGGCGAGTCGGTGTCGAGCAGCACCGGGAAGACCTGCTTGCTGATCTCGGTGGTGATGCGGAACACCTGGTAGTCGTACTCGTCCGAGTCGAGGCCCATCGCCTGGTGGAGCAGCGGCCGGGTGTGATCGCGCACGAACATCGTCGTGTACACAGCGGTGAGGAAGAAGCGGATCCACCACGTGTTCATCCCCCGCAGCAGGTGCGGGTTGGCGCGCATGATGAGCGCGAACGACTCGCCGTGGCGGAACTCGTCGTTGCACCACCGCTCGAACCACTTGAAGATCGGGTGGAAGCGCTTCTCGGGGTGCTTCTCGAGCTGCCGGTAGATCGAGATGTACCGCGCGTAGCCGATCTTCTCGGACAGGTAGACCGCGTAGAAGATGAACTTGGGGCTGAAGTACTTGTACGGCTTCGTCTTCTGCAGGCCCTTCAAGTCGACCGCGAGCCCGTAGTCCTTCAGCGACATGTTGATGAAGTTCGCGTGCCGCGACTCATCGCGCGTCAGGTACGTCATCAATTGCTTGATGTCTGGGTTGTTCACCCGCTGGCGAATTTCATTGTACAGCACACACCCCGAGTACTCGCTGGTGACCGAGGTCACGAGGAAGTCGAGGAACTCCTGCTTGAGCACCGGGTCGAGCTCTTTGATCTCGGACGCGAAGTCTTCGGGGCGCTTGAAGTGGTCGACGTTGTTGTCGCCCTCGTACTCCTTCATCATCACGTCCCACTCGGCGCGAACCGGAGACACGTCGATGCGGTCCATCGCGTCGTAGTCAGTCTTGTAGAACTGCGGAGACAACACGGTGGCGGCGTTCGCCCGCTCGGTGGCAGCGGCGGCGGAGTCGATCGGCGCGACGAGGGTGTCGGGTGCAGTGGGCGTCATGTTGAGTTGACACTAGCGATCGTCCACTTCCGCGTCAACCACGGGAGCCTTCGAAAATTCAGGAGGTTGACACACCGATGACGGCTCGGCTGGACGGCTCAGACCGCCATGGTGTACCACTGGTACACCATGCCACTCCCGCGCTTCGAGCGACTGCCAGCGGAGCGACGTTCAGCCATCCTCGCGGTGGCGCAGCGGCACCTGGCGCGCGAGGGGCGGAGCGGCGCTTCGTACAACCAGATCATCGCCGAGGCGGGGCTCTCGAAGACGTCGGCGTACCTGTACTTCGACGGTCGGGAGGACCTGGTGCGGGCGGTGGTGGCGCGCGTGGTGGCGCGGCTCGAGGCGGCGTTGGGGCGGTGGGCGCCCGTGGACTCGGCGCGGGCGTTCTGGGCGCAGCTCGAGGCACAGAGCGCGGCGCTGCGGGCCCACCTGGCGTCAAACGCCGAGGAGCTCGCGATCGTCGCGGCGCTCGAACCGAACGAGTGGCCCCAGGCCCAGGCGTGGCTCGACGCGATGCTGGAGAACGGGCGCGCGGTGGGCGTCATCCGGACGGACGTTGCTCCACTCGTGATGGCGCAGGTGACGCGGGCGGTGCTCTCGACGCTCGATGGGCTCGCGGTGGAGGCGTTGCAGGCCGGCCACGCGGTCGACGAGGCGCAGGGCCGAACGTTGCTGGAAGGTCTGTGGAGCCGCCGATGAGCCGACCGACGCCGGTGATGCTCCGCGAGGTGTTGGGCCTGACCTTCGAGCCGGCGCAAGTGGTGGCGATGGTGGGGTTCGGCGTGGTGCTCGCGGCGGTGACGCTCCCGGGGACGGGAGAGGTGGCGGCGTGGCGACTGGCGCTCGGAGGCGCGCTCATCGCCGACATCGGCGCCGGGTGTCTGTCGAACTTCACCGCGTCGACGAACGGCTACTACGCGGAGCGGCCGGCTTTGCGCTGGCGGTTCATCGCGGCGCACGTGCACCTGCTGGTGGTGGCGTGGGCGCTCGGCTGGCCGATGGCTCCGGCGGTGGCGGTGTGGGCGTGGACGATCGTGTCCGCGTCGGTGGTGAACCGGCTCGCGGGGAGCCCGTCGCAGCGGGTGGTGGCAGGCGGGCTGTTCGCGACGTCGCTCCTCGCGCCGCTGGGGTGGCCGATGCCGACGGCGATGCAGGTGGTCTCGGCGCTCTTCACGCTGAAGGTGGCGTACGCGTTCGCGGTGCGACATTCGGTGAACGATTCCAGCTACCGTCCCGCGCCCTGATGAGTTCGCCCGAGCGGATCACCCTTCGCTACTTCACGCAGTTCAAGTGTGTCGGGGGCTCGTGCCGGGAGAACTGCTGCACGGGGCTCAAGGTGCAGCTGTCGGAAGAGAACCACCGGCGGCTCGAAGAGCGGAGCGCGAAGCTGCCGCAGCTGAAGGTGTTGTTCGACGAGATGGTGAAGCTCGAGCCCGAGGCGGAGCGCTCCGAGCGGCGGTACGCGCGCATCGCGGCGTCGGGGCCCGAGTGTCCGTTCCTCGACGAGGCGCGGCTCTGTCACATCCACATGCACGCGGGGGAAGACGCCCTGGCGGACCCGTGCTCGTTGTTCCCGCGAACGATCGCGCAGGTGGGGAACCGGCTGGAGCTGTCGGCGACGCTGGCGTGTCCCGAGGCGGCGCGGTTGTGTCTGACGAGCGAGGGCGCGGTGGACTCGGTGGAGTGGGCGCCGGGGCTGGTGGCGCGGGAGATCGTCGTGCGGTCGCACGAGGTGGGCTCGGCGGATCCCTACGTGGCGCTGCTCGATGACGTGCGGCAGGTGTGCCTCGACGTGTTGTTCCTCGAGGGCCTGCCGATGGTGACGAAGCTGGTGGTGCTGCTCGAGCTCGCGGTGCAGGTGGAGCCGTTCTTCCATCGGGGGACGACGACGTTCTCGGGCGAGGCGCTCCAGGCGGCGGTGGATGGCCTGGGCGGGCGGATCGAGCCAGTGCAGGGGCTGGTGGCGCGGACGCCGCGGTCGAGCCTGAAGGCGGTGAAGGCGCTGGCCGAGATGCTCCTGGCGCGGACGGGCGCGTGCGACAACGTGCGGTTCAACGGGCTGGTGCGGCCGATGTTGCTGAAGGACGTGGCGGCGCCGAAGGACGTGGTGGCGGCGTACTTTCAGGGGCGGCCCGAGGTGGCGAAGGATCCCGAGGTGCTGCGCGCGGTGGCAGAGCGGCGGAGCGAGCTGCTGGTGCGACGGTTCGGGCCGCGGGTGGAGCAGTTCCTCCAGCGCGCGGCGGTGAACAGCGTGGTGAAGGACTGGTACACGCAGCAGGAGACGCTCGCGTCATCGCTGCGGCGGCTGATCGTGCGGCTGGCGTTGTCGCGCTTCGTGCTGCTGATGGACGGGCGGTTCGGGGAAGAGACCCAGGACGCGGAGCTCGACGAGCTGGCGGTCGAGGCGTTTCAGATCATCGCGAAGAACGTGGAGCATGTGCCGGCGTTCATGGCGCTGTGTGAGGCGTACCTGAAGGAGCAGGGCCTGGACTCGGTGGAAGGCGCCGCCGCGATGCTGGTGGTGTGAACAGAAGAACGCCCGGTCGACCTTTCAGTCACCCGGGCGTCTTTCTTCAAGTTGCGGGGGCCCGGCCTAACGGGGCCGCAACCAGGAAACCTCTAACCCTCCCGAAGCTACAGACGCTGGTCCTCCCGTTCAAGGTCGAGGTCCAGGTGCACCGAGGTCTGCGCCGGAGGGCCGCATGAGCCTCCCCGTCCACCGTCCACCCAACCCCGCCGTCGAGGAGCCCGCCATGGAGTTCACCGTTCGCATCACAGCCGAAACCAGCATCGAGTCGCTCGAAGACACCATCGCCATGTGCACAGCGTTGCTCAGGTGCAAGCGGCAGCGCCTCCAGGGACCAACCATGCGCAGGCGGAAGACAAAGAAGGTCGGTGCTGAGGCGGCCTCGTTCACCCCGGTCCCTGTCCCCGAGGCACCGACGGCGCCAGCGACACAATCGAGCGGACAACCGGACAACCGGACAGCGCTGCCGGCGCCGGTTCCTCTCATTCCACAACCCGTACCGGCCCTGCCCCCGGTCTTCACCCCGATTCCGTTCAGGCCCGATGTCACTGAGCCGCAGCAGAGCCCCACTGAGGGCACGCCTCAGTGGCCAACGGATCCGGTGAGGACCTCTTCCGGCCAGTGGGCACTGCCGGCGCCCGTTCCTGTGCGGGCGCCGGGTGCCCCATCTGCAAACACCTTCATCCCGGTGACGCTCGCGGCCAACCAAGTCAGCAGTCCCGCCCCGAGGGTGGCCACAACCAATGAGGAGGTCAACCAGTGAAGGACACGAACGAAATGACGACCATGCCTTGCCCCGTCTGCGGTGGGCACGGCGGCGCCTCGTTCCGCTACGAGCTCTACGTGCGGGACGAGGACGGAACCGAGTGGATGTACGACCGAATCGCTCCGTACATGCCCGAGTTCGACGACGACCTGGAGGGGACGAACATCGGGGTCGTGTACTCACGCCCCGAGGCCCTCAACGCCCGCTCGTTGATTCTGAGACAGCACCCGAAGGCCATGGTCCGCATCGTTCGGGACCCGAACGACCCACGCAGAGACGTACCCGACTTCGACGCCTACAAGCTCGACGCCGATGGCGTGATGGTGCTTTCGAGCACGCCGACGACCTCGCACAAGTAGTCGGAAAGGACCAACCCCGTGGCGAGGCAAGAGCACGACTACTACCCAACCCCCCTCGACTGCGCCCTCGCCATCACGAAGAGAGTGGCCGAGGTCATTCCGCCGAAGCGCTTCGTCTACGAGCCGAGCGCTGGTCTGATGGCTCCGTTCGTGAAGTCGTCGAGGTTGTACTTCCCCACAGCCATCATCACGGCAATCGACACTCAGGCGGCAGCGAAGCAGCCCTGCTTGCAGGCCGGCGCCCACGGCTTCTTTCACGAGGACTACTTCCACTACCTCCAAGTCGAGGGCGGCTTCATGGACCAGTCGCTCATCATCGGCAATCCGCCCTTCAGCTTGGCGAAGGAGTTCATCTTGTCCACGCTCGATGTCCTCCCGGTCGGAAGTCATCTGGCGTTCCTGCTCAACATTCGGATCCTTGCAGGCTTGGAGCGGGCGAAGCGGCTTTGGTCACGAAGGAACCTGCTGGCGTGGTTCCCACTCGCTCAGCGCCCTCCGTTCATCAAGAACAGCAACGACAACAGCGACTACGGCGTCTTCATCTGGGAGGGGGGCTACCAGGGAAACGGTCCGACGCTCCCTCCTCTCATCTGGAAGCCCGAGAAGCTCAAGCAACCCAAGAAGATGACCCAAGAGAAGGCGAAGAAGCCGACTCCGTAGTGCCCGGTGGTGATGCCTCTCTTTGGCGGATGACAGGGAAGCAGTGACGCAGGACCGACGAGGCGGTGAAACCTCCCATTGGCCGATGGTCTCGTCGGGCAGAACCACGAGCAGCTCTTCGGAGCCCACCAGCTTGCCCTTCGGGGCTGATACCCATCCTCTCGGGGACCCAGTCATAGCCGCTCAGCTTGAGCGGGCTCCTGCGGGCGTTCCCAGTGGGTGAACCACACCGCATGGCAGGAGCAGCAGCCTTCAGTCGGCGTGCAGCTTCGACTCCTTGGCCGGTTGCAGCAGCTCGGCATTGTCGGCGCCCCTGCAGGAAGTCAATCCCCAAGAAGTCGGGGAACTGGTCGACGTCTATGTGAAATCCGAGAGGGACTGCGTCTCTTCGGGTTTCGACCTCGACCAGTTCCCCGTGCAGTGGAACCTGTCGTTCCCCATGAGGTCCTTCATGTCCGAGCAGAACTACAAGTCGTTCTTCTTCGGCGGCGCCGAGGTGAAGGTGATGAAGGAAGTGGTGGCGGAGCTGGAAGCTAAAGGGTTCGTCGTCTTCATCGACGAGCGCTCCCAGTACGCAGCCTACGGCCACGAGCTTCTGAAGTGCGCCGTCCACCAGGTGCTGCGCTCGATGTGCGGGTGCCCGAGGGCGTTCTCGAAAGTGGGTTTCATCCACGACTTCACCTGGCACTTCTTCCACCCCGAGCGCCCAGTCGGCGCCGATGAAGTCGTTCACCACGAGGTCCACCGGTTCGACAACCGCATTAAGAACCTCACCAAGCTGACCCGCTCCCAGCACGCCACGCACCACAACGAGAAGCGGCAGAAGCACGGCTTCAGGAAGCGCTTCGAGTCCGGAGGCCTCTACCGTCCCCACCTGCCGGCGCAGGTGGTGAACAGGGCCGACCTCAAGACTGCGTGCTCGCCGCCAGCCGCCACGGGGAAGGTGCCCTCGTTCAAGGAACGGCTGGTCGACGTCGAGAAGCAGCTCGCTGCCCGGTTCCACGGGCTGTTCCAGGAGCTCAAGCACCTCGACAGCGGCGCTCCCATCCCGAGGGCCAGCACTCGCTCCGACTGGCGAACTCCGGACACTCGAAGGCTTGGGCTTCGAATGCCCCGGCTCCAATGCACCCCTGGCGAAGGTGCTGTCGTGCTCGCCGCCATCAAGCACTGGAACACCGAGAACCTCGTCCAGGCGGTCGCCCACGAACTTCAGACGCCCCAGGGTTCATCAACGAGTTCTGGAGCCGGGTCCCGGTCTCAGTCGCTCGGGAGCGCTGGGCCCGCCACCAGCGGCTTCCCATCGTCGGCCGAAAGCGCCTCCGAGATTGAACGGCGCTTCCCACTCGCTCACCAACGCCCGGAGAATTCGAACATGAAGAACGCTTCTCGAAAGGTCGGCAACACGAACGCACTCGGGCTCGGGCTTCGTACTGCCCGGGCAACGCTGCTCAAGGGCGAGTCGCTCTCCGCCTACAAGGGGAACCTCCAGGCCTTCCTCGACGAGCTCCAGCCTCGAACGCCAGCCGAAGTCGGCGTGGTCCACCGGGTGGCCGACCTTCGCTGGAAGCTCACGCGGGCCGACCGTCATGAGCACCACCTGCTCGCTGAGGCCCAGGAGAAGCTGCTGGCCGAGAGCAACGAGAGCAAGCACCTCGCCCTCGTCGAGCGCTGCCTCACCGCCATCGACGCCATGCTGAAGGTGCTGCCGGCGGCGAGGACGACGCAGGTCGCTGTCGTCCAGCAGCTCTTCGTGCCGCTGCGGCAAGTGGGTGAGATGCTCTCGGCGGTCGACTCGAAGAGGTCGCTGCCATTCGGCGTCGTCGCCGACTTCGCCCAGGCGCTCGAACGCATGGAGTTCATCACCGTCCCCGGAACCGACATCGACGAGGATCTGCCGGCGGCTGTGCAGCAGGTCGAGGTGACGGGCCGGGTGGTTCAGCAGGAACTCAAGGACCAGCGGCGCACGCTCCAGAGGGAGGTGCGGACTCTGGCCAGGAAGCTGTCGGTGGCGGTGAAGTTGAACATCTCGACAACCAGGACGCTGGACCGCTACCGCACGGCGCTGGAGCGGAGCCTCATGCGGGAGGTGGACCTGCTCGAACGCATGAGGACTCGACCGCCAACTTCGTTTGGTAGCGGTTTGCATCCCGTTCCGCAGGTCGAACTCAAGGTCGTGCGGTGACGTCCAGGGTTCCCGGCGCTGGCCCCGACTCACCTGCCCAGTTCCTCGACGGTCCCAGGGAGGAACGAATACAGCGGCGGGTCCGCCAAGATTGCCTCTCGCAGGAGGGCCGCTCTTTCGCAGGGGTCCTGCTCATCGGCGAGGGCTTCCTCCGTGGGACCCATGCCGGGGCCGGCCGAGGCTTTGGCTGAAACGAGCCAGAATCGAATCCGCCTGTTGGGGTCGACGATGTCGGCAAGCTTCGTGATTAGTTCCCGGTAGTCGTGAACCTCTCCGAACACGAGGTGAGCCACATCGTGCCGAGGCGTAGCCACAGAGCAGGCCGACGCCGTCCGATGCACCATCTGGTAGACGACGGCGTCGACCGCCTGAAGCTGGACTTCGTGGCCGGTTCGGTTGCGAATCAGGTGCAACCAGTGGCGGAGAACTCGTTTTCGATTCTCTGCGTTCTTCCCTCCCGACAGCCACTCCGCCACCCTCTGATAGGGGCGCTCCAAGTACTTGGCCTCGACGGCCACTGCGAACCGATTGGAGACCAACAGCAGGTCGGTGAAGGACGACTTCCCCTTGCCGCCGCATTCGGAGCAACCCGACTCGACGGCGTATTCGAAGGTTGCAGTCGAGTCGTCGGACTCGCCAAGACCCATGCCGCTCAAGAGCCAATTGCGGTTTGCCTCAGCCTTCCAGAAGCAGAGGAGCGGAATCGTCGACCGGTCGGGCTTCTGGAACTCTGAGTCGGGCATTGAGTAGACCATGCGACCGAAGTCCTCCGCCTCCGAAGGGCTGCCGTAGCGGTGCTTCATCATGGTGAGTTCAGACTACCGCCCCTTCGATCTTCGGTCCTGGCTCGATTCACGCTCGCATTTCTTGGTCATCTCGCTGATGACGTCCTCGGGGACCACCCACGTCTGCTTAGTCGCTGTGACGAAGACGCCGCCCCCAGAGAACGAGCTCAACCTCGGCTTCGAGCAGATGGACGCCCAAGTGAGTGAGAACGTCCCCTTCGGGCGCCAGCGCTTCAAGAACGCCTGCACGAAGTCGGCGACGTGCTCGGGTGTGCCGGACTCTTCCTCGTGGAACCAGACGTACCAGCGACCCGAGTCGTGGTCCTGGTGGATGGCCCAGTCGAAGTTGGCAGGGAACTGCTCCTCGTCGCCGGTCTCGACGTAGCCGTTCCTGAGCTCGGTCAGCTTCTTCTCGACCCACTGCCGCTCCTCGTCGGACTCCAGGTACAGCGCCTCGCTGAACTGCGTGTAGTAGTCGGCCATGATCGCCTCCGTGACGTGAGACGGAAGTGCCTCACGAAGGCTTATGCCGAGGCGAGGGGCGGTTCGGCTCGGCGTAACTTGCGCCTTTGAGCGAGCGACCAGACTGAGGCATCCGTCGAAGTCGGTCGGCAGCGTGCGAAGCTCGGGATTGGCCACCAACCTGAGAGGCGACGTGCACGGCATCAACCCGAAGCGCTGGTTCTACGACTTGGGTCGCCACCTTCGCAGCGATCCTGGCGACCGAATCGTGCTGACCGGCGCAGCATGTGAACAGTGGTTCAACGGGCTCCTCTTCAGGGTCATCGCCGAGGGGCTCCCGAGCCGACTGACGGCGTACCCCGAATGGAAGCGCCGGCAGCACGACGTTGCCGTCCTCCCCGTCGCCCAACACGAGGGGCGAGCCGTCGTCGACTGGAAGTGCCCGGTCAGCATCATCGAGAACAAGGTGCTCTATCTCTCGTACTCGACCGGAAAGAGAGACGCCCTGATCGCTCGACTACTTCAACAGGTCCAAGCACCGAGCACAGCTCGAGATCGAATCGGCCTGTTGCTGGCAGCCTACGTCTATCGCCCCGCCGAAGGTGTCCCGCACCAGACCTTCGCCCAGTTCAGGAGGGACGTCGGGGCACGATTCAGAGCGGCGATTCGTGAGGCGCCAGCGCTCTGGAAGGTGACCATCGATCACGGCGGGCCGATGGAAACCGTGCTGAAGGAGAGTGACACCAAGGTCGGTGGGGAGAAAGTCGTCGTTGCCTGCGCCGGCCAGTACGTGCGCCTTCGCCAGAAGTAGGCAGCATCTGACTTCGATGTTCGTGCCGCCGTGGGCGCTTCAGGAACCGGGGGCCGACTCGCCAAACTCGCCTAAAGGGAGAGCTATCGATGACCGGGTTACTGAAGGGGGGAGGGTCCTCTGTGGCGACCGAGCCTCGGGCTCACACGAGGCCCCCTTGGCGCACCGACGAACCTGCAGGTTGACCCCCACCCCGGCCTCTTCGATACCAGCCAGACGACCCCCGGCTCCGTTTTTTCTTGGGGAATTCTGGAGCGGCTTCCCCAGCGAAGCGGACAACCGGACAAGCGGTCAGCGGACTTGTGCCGGGGCCTCCAGGTGAACGACGCCTTCTGGAGCCGGCGCCGCGCGCCGGCTCCCGTGCGCTCTCTTCACGCCAACCCTCGTGGGGCTGAACCCCGAGTTCTTTCTGCAGGTTCACAGACCGGGGGCGGACCCCCCTTTTTATCTGCAGGCTGAGTTCGTGGCTTCCTCCTCGACGCTGAACCGTCGTCGACGAAAGGAATCCCACAATGCCGAACACGAAGACCCGCTCCCCGTTGAACCTCGACCTCGCCCCGAACCTCGGCGACTCGCCGCTCATTCGCATCACCGAGCCCAGCGTTGGCGCTCGTGCCCATCACCGGCGCTCCGCGCCGGTGATGCCAAGCACCGACAGCCGAGGCAGCGACCTTGCCCTCGATGCCGAACTCGATGGCAAGCCGTTCGAGGAGATTGCTCCAACGCTGCGTCGCCGCCTGGATCGCACCCTGCAGGTCTGCCGGTGCGGCGGCACCGGAGCTGACGGCTGCATCATCGACTCGCCGCTGACGAGGGCAAACCCGAGGGCTGGGTACCCGTCCGCTCAGGTTGCGCCGCCCAGCGAAGAGCAGGGCCATGAGTGAGCGCAAAGGAGAGGCGAACGTCGAGGCAGGAATGCGCCGCCTGCTGCGGGAGGTCTTCGCCTACCTGAAGAAGCAGGCGAACTCGAAGATGAAGGACGAAGACCTCTTGAAGCTCACGAAGAAGGTCATCGCCAGAATGGAGACCGGCGTCGGCCCCGCCACCTGGGAAGGTGCCGCTCCCGTTCGAATTCACGCCCTGCGGCGGCCCACCAGCCTGTGGCGACCCTTCCGCATCGTTGGCCACATCACCGAGCTGAGGGACCCCGAGCTCGTGCTGGTTCCAGACGGGAACGGGAAGTTCAGCCAGGACGTGGCTACGTGCCTCAAGATCGTCGGACCGGACGGTGATTCGATTCACTCGGTCGACGTTGTCGGCGCCGAGGTGGAGACCATTCATGCCGCCCGCGAGGCGGGCGGCATGGTCGAGTTCCTCGTCACGCCCATCGCCCTGCCGATTCGGCTCGACAGGAAGCGCCCCGACCAGAGCATCGGAGGGGAGCGACAGAGCTTCTTCGTTCACATTGTCGACGTCAGGCAGTCGAACTCGATGCTCGACCTGCTGGGGGCCACGGCGACCGAGCGCTCAGACGTCCAGAGCCTGCTTCTTTCGCTCCACGCCCGGGGCATCGTTCCCACCGACTACCTGTTCGACTTCGTAGTGAAGGAGCTTCGCATCGTCAGTCTGGACGAGCTGCCGCGCCTGCGAGATGCCCTTCGCTTCGCCGTGCTGCAGGCGCTCTCGTGCGGTCAGGTTGACCATGCACCAGGTCGGCTGCACGGCATGATCGTGGGGCCACCGGGCCACGGCAAGAAGCTCATCGGCCTGGCGGCCAGAGCCCTGAACCCGGTGGCGGTCGAGCTGTCCCCCAGCAAGGCATCGCCGGCAGGGCTGGTCGGTGCTTCGTCTAGGCGGGAGGGCACTTGGTTCTCCCAGCCGGGCGCTCTCATTCACTCCGACCACGGTGTCGCTGTGCTTCAGGACGCCCATGGCTGGCAGGGCGCTGAGCTGCGCAAGCTCGCCCCCATTCTCCAGGAAGTCACGGAGGACGGTCGGGTGAGGGACACGGTTGCCGGTGGTCGGACCCGGTCAACCAACGTGGCGATGCTCCTCGATCTCAACCGAACGGCGCAGGTCACGACCGCGAGCATTATCGGCGCCCCGGAAGCGGCGATTCTTCGTGTGCGCCCGGTGCTCTCCCGATTTGACCTGCTGCTGGAGATTCCCGAGGACATCGACCGCATTTGGAACGCTGCTGCCAGGCTGTACGAGTCGATTCAAGGGGGCGCCGCCGACTTGGACCGGCGACCAGGCGTCCGAGAGGCTCGGCTGCTCGTTGCACTGCTTCGTGACCGAAACCCGGACGTCGACCTGGACCCTGTTCGGGACCTGATGAAGGCCGTTCACCGGAACCTGCACTCGACGAACGCTGCTCTCTTTGAGGACCTGCCGGAAGCCAGCGACGTGCCCACCCGGTTGGCCATCTCGTTCGCCAGGTACGTCAGCGCTGCGGCCCGTGGCCGTGATGCCGACGTCGCAGCCCCGAGCGACGTGGACACTGCGACCCGTTTCCTGAACCACAAGCTCTCATTCCTCCGCATGCACGGGAGTTCGTACCCCGGTGCCGTCAACGGGCAGGCCAGCGCTGAGGACCGTGACGCTTGGTTCAAGCAGTACGCCGGGCAGGAGGTGCGCACCCAGGACGTCGTGAACGACTTCAAGGCGAAGACGGGCGAGGACATGTCGGAGCGCACGGGGCGCCGGAACCTCCTGCGCCTCGGAGCCAAGCGCACGGGCAAGGGCCGCTACCTGCTGCCTCCGGGCGAGCCGCCGCGCAGCGGCGGCCAGTAGCAATGCGTCGGTGCCGCCGACTCGGACCTCTGCGACGAATCAGCTTGAGGGCCCAAGTGAGGCGACGTTCACTCTGGTCATGACGCAGAGCCGGGCTCAGCGAATACTGGAGGGACTGGAGCGAGCCAGCCAGCTCCCCAAGGGGCACGGCCTCCTTGCCGTGTACCCGTTCCTGAACGCCATGGGCCTTGACGCTGCGCACCGGAGGGCGTGCGAGGAATATGGCTACGACCCCGATGCAGAAGACCCGCTTGAAGGGCGCTCTGCGAAAGAGAAAGCCCGCATGCTTGGGAAGGTCGAGTTCGCTCGCCGCAGGGGAATCGAGCTCCAACTCACCTCTGCCGAACTCCGAGAGCAGACTCTCCGCTTTCATCAGACCGGAGTGTTGGCGATTGAACTGTGCGGCGAACTCCTCGGGGTGCTGCGTAGGGCACCTCTGCTCTCTGCGGCCGAGGCACGTGCCGAACGCAAGGTCATCGCCAAGCGCTGGAACGATTTCGGAGAGGCGAACTGGTTCCACCCGAAGTACCGCCTACCGTTCTACAAGCTCTGCGAGCGGTGCGACCAACCATTGGTGCTCGTCGCCCAGCGAAAGAAGAGACCCCAGGGAGCCTCGCCTTCGCCCGTCATTCATCCTTGGTGCGGTCGCACGCAACATACGGCCGAGCGCCGGCAGCGAAAGAAGGAAAAGGCGAACGACTCGAAGTGAGGCCTGGAATCTCCTGAGGTTCACAGACCCGGGGGCCCGCCCCTCGTTTCTCTCCTGAACAGCCCCTGTTCTGTTGGGCGTCGTTGAACCTTCAACGCCCAAGGAGGAGAATCGCATGCTGAACCAGAAGGAATACAGAATCGCCCTTGCATCAGCCGGCCTGACCCAGGTGCGTCTGGCGCAGAAGCTCGGAGTCGCTCCGTCGACGCTGTCGGGTTGGGTGACCGGCGCCGCCACCCCACCTGAAGGGTGGCTCGATCGTCTTGAACTGGCGCTCGAACTCCCCCAAGGCGCACTTCGGGTCTTGAGTCCTTCGGGGCCGGAGGTGTCGCCATGACCCGGCCCTACTACGAGGTCTTCGTCGATGACGCCGACGGCCACCAGTGGAACAACTCGGCCATCCTCAAGTACCTGCCGAAGGGGCAAGGCGACACGCTCGACGGTGGTGACGTCGTTTTCCTCAACACCCGGAAGCAGGCGCTCGCAGCCAGGAAGCGAATCCTCAAGAACCACCCGACTGCCTTGGTGCGCATCTTCGAGGTCGACCCCAAGCTGGACGAAGACGACCCGAGGTCCGAGAGCGAGTTCGACCTCGACAGGGACGGCGTGTTCGTTCCCCGAGACGAACCCAGACGCCACCAAGAACTCAAACGCATCGCTGATCTGGCTGCGAGGGAGACTTCTCTCCCATTCCTGCTCCGTGCCCTCGGCTACGTGAGGCCCGCTCGCAAGAAGAGCCCAAAGAACCGACGAAGAATGACCCGAGGCACCACATGACAAGTTCGCTCTCGACCTGGTCTCCTGGTCGCCTCCAGCGCCTTTTTCGGCACTACAACCAGAAGTTCTGGAGGGGGAAGCTGCCTGCCTGGGGCCTACGAATCGAACCCGTCCCAAGCGGCGGCTATGGGTGCATGGACAGGACCACCAAGACGCTCACGGTCGACGTGTCCGAGCACCGAGACGACGCCGAAGTGCGGGCCACGCTGCTCCACGAGATGGCCCACCTCGCTGCGCACTTCCTGAGTCGGGCGAAACCGGGGCACAACTCGGCGTTCTTCGAGCAGGTCGAGCGCCTGCTGCGACTTGAGGCGCCGATAACCGTTGGATTCCCCGAGAACCAGAACCGGCCCCACCTGGACACTGTGCCGGCCAGGTTCCGACGCTGCCGGGCAGCGATGAAGAAGTACTACGCCCGCCAACAGCGGGAGCTCGAAGCCCTCGAACGCCAGCACGGCAAGGTGCATGTCATCGAACTCGCCGACGAGTTCTACGAAGTGGGCAGCCGGGGCGTCGGGTGGCGCTCCGCTGTCGCCGCCATCAACGCCGAACTCGGCATCTTGGACGCCGATGACGAGCCGTTGCCCTTCTTCAAGGCGACCATGAAGAAGGTGCGAGCGGCTCACCGCCGAGGGATGCGGGACCACCGACTGCTACGTCCGCCCGCTTGGGCGCTGGAGAGGAGCCGATGGCCTGACCCCACGGGCTACCAGTCGAGCACGTACTTAGCGTAGTAGCTCTGGTACTTGTCGCTGCGCTCCTGGGCGCAGCCAGCGTGGCACTCCTGGAATGCCTGCTGGTCCTTCCCCCGGCACTTCTTTCCGACGCAGGCGTTCAGGGTGACCTGAAGACAAAGGGGAAGCTCACGACGACCACGCCGCCATTCTTCGGCTTCGGGAAGGTCCAGCCACGCACTTGGAGGGCCAAGCAGTTCTCCAGTGTCTCGTTCGCCAAGGTCGACTTCGTGGCCTGCGCCTGGGTCACGCTGCCGTCGGCGCCGATCACGAACTTCGCCGAGGCCTGGCCGCTGAGCCCTGGCGCTCTGCTGAGTTCTGCGTCGTAGCAGGCCGTCACTCTGTCACGGTTGGCGAGAACAACTTTCTGGATCACCTCCTTGTCGAGGGAGCCCATGATGGTCGGTTCCCCGAGGTCTACCTGTCCGCCAGAGCCCGCTCGTCCAGCATTCTTTCGTGGCGACTCTTGGGAGGCGGGTAGCGAACTGCCCTGGGCCGCTCCCAGAACAGAAGCATCGACGGCATCAACGGCGAGGCCGAGTTGGCGGCGGTCGGTCTCCATCTTCTTGATGGTCGCCGCCGAGTTCTTGGTGAGGGCCGACAACTCCTTCTGCTTGGTCTCGATGTCGGCCTCGATGCCCTTGGGCACCGACTTGTCGACCTCGGTGAACACGGCCCACGTCTCGGTGAACCCGTCCTTCGTCTTGATGTCCTGCTCCCCGCTCTTCTCGGCCCACAGTGAGAAGAGCCCCTTCGTGGTGAAGGACGTTTCCGTGGTCTTGAGAATGGAGTGCTTGCCAACCCGCAGGTTGGGCGGCGTCGGGCACGAGAACGACATGCAGCTCGGCACCGCTGAGACGGTCGCCATCTCGTAGGTATTGTCCCCAACGTCCGCCACGATGTAGCCCTTCAAGTAGAGGTAGCGGCTGCGCTCCTTCTTGAGGTCGTCGACGTCCTGCCGCAGTTGCCCCAGGTCAGTGACCGTCTTGCTTCCGCTAGCCTGGAGGTCCGCTTGAACTCTTAGCGACTTGGCGAGGTCCTCGTGCTCGGCACGCCGAGTGACGTGCCCAAGCAGGACAAGGAGGTCGGCCGCTCGTCGGAGTCGGTCCGCATCCTCCTTCGGTCCAAACGCTGGGTCAGGGGCGTACTCGGCCGGCTTCACCTGCGCCCATCTGCCGTTCGGATCATTCGATTGGGCGCACTGCTCGGGTGTCCGGAGCACGCTGTCGCACTCGCCGAAGTAGATGCAGCAGTACTTCGCCGGGGTGACCTCGACCTTCCGACCCGGCTGGTAGCCGAGCTGTAGCGACTTGAGCCCATCAAGAACTGCGGTGACTACCTTGCCTCGGTCTCGGTCGCAGACGGCGTCGCCGATGGTTCCGAGGCGAGCATCGATGTCCGTGCGCTCGGGTGCGTCCACAAGTGCGGGTAGGAGGGCCGTCAGTGCCGAGGCCAAGATGCACGCTTGGTCGCCAGAGGCTCCCTCCGCCTTCGACAGGCGGCCGTGAATCGACACAGCAGCGTCGAGTTGCTGGAGGACGTCGGCGAGGGGCTTCCCCTTCAAGGCGCCTGCCGCAGCGATGAAGCGTTCATTTGCCAGTGTCGTGGCCGCTTCCACAGGAACCAGCGGGTCGTCTGCGAGCGCCAGGAGAGCGCTACGCCGTGCAGGTTCGTCCCCGAGGTTCTGCTTCAGCGTGTCGAGGTGCCCTGAGATGAAGGTGCCGAGAGCGGCGGGAGCCTTCGCTACCAACACCTTGAGGATGCGCTCAACGGCCTGTGGGTCGGCCGACGCCTTGGTGATTTCGACCCAGACCACGTCGAGCACCCAGACATGAGCTGGCCACTCGCCAAGAGCAGCGTCGATGACTTGGGGCTCCGAGCCTCCCTGCATCGCCCGGGTGAGTTCGCTGGTGGCCTCAGGGCCCCCAAGTCGCACGAGGGACGCCATGGCCGGAGCATGAACGCTTGTCTCCTCGTGATGCAGGAGTCGAACGAGCTCCCTCACGTCCTTGGCCGCCTCAGCTTTTGCGACGTCCTTGTATGTGGGCTGGCAGCCACTGGCCACACCCACCAGCAGAAGCGCCCCCATGATCGCACTGGCTCTCACCATGACGACCCTCCTTCGGTTCGGATGATTTACGGTTCTGGTGGCGATCGCCACCTGTTTGTAGGCACGCCTCGGCAGTACCGATGGCCGAATGGCCGGTCCGCCGGAACAGCCCTTCCTCGATTTCATCGCCGCCAACGTGCGGCGACGCAGGGAACGGCTCGGGCTCACCCAGGAGCAACTTTCCGAGCGGGCCGGGTTCGACATCAGGTTCTTCAGGTTCATCGAGCAGGCCCGTAAGGACGTCTCCGTCAGCACCCTGGTGCGGCTCTCGAATGTGCTCGGGTGTGACCCCGGAGCGCTCTTCCGGCCCGCCCGACCTGCGGTGCGCCGCCCCGGTAGGCCGAGCACCAAGGCCAAGGCTGGATCTCGGCGAGCCCGTTGAGCGGGGCTACACCAGCCCGAGAAGATGCCAGGCTCGACGCCAGAAGGCCGAGTCGTCTCCCGTAGACACGGCCTTCTTGGCTGCAGCAATCAACCCGAACAGATGGACCGGGAGGCCCGGCTCACGTTCGAACTCGGCGAGCCTGGCCAGCACTGCTTCAAGAGACATCGGCCCCCGGATGAGCGCCCTCACGTCTTGCGCCATCTGAGGGCGCTCGTCATCAAGGCACGCAGCGAGAGCATCGAGAATGCGGGCGTGGTCGTCGATCATCTCGACCTTCTCCGTTGTGCGCCTCGCCTGCGCACTCGGGCTTTGGGTCCGAGGATGATGTCCGGGTCTTCGTGCCGCTGGACCGGACCCAGCCGGTAGTTGCTCCTCCCAACCAGCAGCTTCGGGTCGGCCTGGCGCAAGACGACTTGGCGCAGGAGTTCGACTCGACCCTTCGCCATGCCGAGGACGGCGGCGACCATCTTCGGCGCCCGACTTTGGGCCTCGACATCGGGCAACTCGCCGTTGACGATCATCTCGGCCAACATCTCCGCTGACTCGATGACGTGCCCGAGGGCGGCGAACTCATCGACGAGGCTGACGTTCTTCGGCCTCATGACGGCAGCCCCATCGGAAGGCGACTCAACCGACAAACCGGTGGCGACTGGCGCCCCCAGCGACTGCCACCCTGCAGGTTCTCCAGGTCGCCGGGGACCAAGAAGACTGGCTTGCTTCCCCAGTCCGGGCTGAACGTCGACTCCACCAGCCCGCACCGCTTGCACCAGCGGAACATGGCCTTGTCCTTGCCGCCCTCGGTCGTCTCGACGGCGAGCACGATGAACTGGTGCAGCTCGGCCTTCTTCGCCGTCCTCATGGCGACCTCCCTGAGCTTGGTGCTGCCGGCGCCGATGCGGGCGTCTGCTCCTTCGGGCCGTGCTCCCAGAAGTC
>JANRKQ010000170.1:0-3106 GCA_033763395.1 Myxococcaceae bacterium | reverse complement strand
CTTCGCGCTCGACCCGTTCGTGGTGGGCGTCACCATGGTGTCGGTGGGCACGTCGGTGCCCGAGCTGGCGACGACGCTCATCGCGCGGGTGCGGGGGCATGAAGAGGTCGCGCTGGGCACGGTGCTGGGGAGCAACCTCTTCAACGGGCTCTTCATCGCGCCGGCCGCGGCGCTGCTGACGCCAGCGACGGTGGCCTGGAGCTCGGTGGCAGCGAGCCTCGGCACCGGGGCCCTGCTGGTGCTGCTCATCGCGCCCTGGAAGGGCGGGCTGGCGAGATGGCGGGGGCTCCCGCTGCTGGTGACGTACGCCGGCTTCATCGCATGGGTGCTGACGTCGAGGCCGGGGTAGCCATCGACGACGTCACCCGCGTGGATGCAGGCAAGTCACCGACGGCCCGGGAGGCTGGCCCGAAAGGTTCGGCGGCGAGGCGACACTCTCCGACGTGAGCCGCCTCCCCTCAGCGAAGGACACCTCCCCGGGACCACCTCTGCGCACCACAGGCCGACGGCACCTACCCGCGTGCCGGTTGACCCGTTTCCGATGGCTCGCGGCACTCAGACTTCAGCCACACCAACGGGAGGACCCATGACGTTCAAGGCAACGACGGTGCCCTTCGAGGCCGAGCTGTTCGCGAAGCTGGCGCGTGAAGAGCTCGCGCGCGGCGCGGTGTGGATGGCCGAGATGGCCGCGGCGCTGGCGCAGAAGGCCGACGCCACCAACCAGGAGCTCTGCGAGCTGCTCGAGGCCACGCGCCGAGCGAGACGGCTGGCGACCGGCGAGGGCTGAACCCCTTCAGCGTGCCTTGACGCGCTTCTTGCGGCCATCGAGCTGCAGGAAGAGGGGCTCGAGGCCCTTCGGCGGCGCGTCGAAGGCGACCCCGATGCGGCTGAACACCGACGTCATCGGGCTGCCCGCCTCGGCCCAGGCCACGGTGCCGGTGAAGTCCACCTCGGCGCCGTCGACGAGGAAGTACCCGTGCACCTTCGAGCCGGGGAGGAACACCTGGGGCAGCTCGGCCTGGAAGCCACCGCGCGAGACGTCGGCGGTGAGGGCCGGCAGGCGGCGTCCGAGCGAGAGCGGGAGGCGAAGAGCGCGACGGAGCGTGGTTCGGCGGGTCGTCATGCGCGACAGGGTTCCACAGCCCTGTGGCGCGTCGAGTTTTCGGCCGGCGGTGGTAGGGCCTGGTGCCATGCGCCACCTGCCCCGCGAGTTCGAGGCCCTCTTGTCCCCCAAAGGGCGCGCCGTGCTGCGTGGGCGCGCAGGGCTCGAGCTGTCGGAGCAGCGCCGCTTCCTCTCGGCGCAGGGCCTGCTCGACGCCCGCGCGGCGAAGGCAGTGCTGGGCCTCATCGACCGCACGCTGAAGGACGTGATGACGCCGATGGAGGACCCGATTCCCGAGTGGACCATCACCGGCATGCAGCACGACTATGGCGAGCTGCTCCCGAAGACGGTGCGCGTGTCGACGGCCACCTTCTCGTCGCGCCGCTCCCGGGCCTTCCAGCGCGCGGGAGACATCGGGCTGCACACGATGCTCGCGAGCCCCTCGTACGTGGCCTTCGCCGAAGCGCTGGCCGGGCGGCGCCTGGCGACAGGGCACGGCACCCAGGTGCTCTGCTACCGGCCGGGGGACTACGCCGGGCCGCACAACGACCACCACCCGGAGGACCCGCGCGCGCGGGGCGGCTACACCGACGTGCACCTCACCTTCTGCACCGACGCGGTGGCGCGGCAGACGCTGGTGGCCGCGCGGGCCGGCCACTTCACGGACACCTCCGACGTGGCGACGGTGGGCGGCGTCACCTGCTACCGGCTGCCGTTCTGGCACTACGTCAACCCGCTCGAGGCGAAGCGCGGCCGGGCACGTGATGCGCGCCGCTGGGTGGTGCTGGGGACCTTCCTCGACGGGTGACCGCGCGCGCCCCACCAGAAGACGATGGGGGCCTTCTCGCGAGAGAAACGTTGCGTCCTCGGGGCGGGGCCCGCATCGTTCGCACGGTTTCCCACCCCGACAGGAGATACCCGTGAGCGACCCCCAGACCCGCACCGACCGAGTTCTCACGAAGGACGAGCAGCAGGCCCTCACGCCGCAGCAGGTGCTGGACCTGCTGGTCGAGGGCAACAAGCGCTTCGTCGAAGGCGACATCACCCACCGGGACCACCGCGCCCAGATTCGCGCCGCCGTCGAGGGCCAGTGGCCCAAGGCCGTCATCCTCTCGTGCCTCGACTCGCGGGTGCCGGTGGAAGACGTCTTCGACTGCGGCATCGGCGACCTCTTCGTGGCCCGCGTCGCCGGCAACTTCGTGAACGTCGACATCCTCGGCAGCATGGAGTTCGCCTGCAAGGTAGTGGGCGCGCGCGTCGTCTACGTGCTGGGGCACGAGCACTGCGGCGCGGTGAAGGGCGCCATCGACCGCGTGGAACTGGGCAACCTCACCGCCGTGCTGCGCGCCATCGCTCCAGCCGCCGACGAGGTGAAGGACGTGCCCGGCGAGCGCACCAGCAAGAACGAGCGCTTCGTGCACCGGGTGGCGGAAGAGAACGTGCGCCGCACGCTGCGCCGAATTCGCGCCGAGAGCGCGATTCTGCGTGAGCTCGAGGCCGCCGGCACCATTCGCCTCGCGGGCGGCATGTACGACATGGACACCGGTGAAGTGACGCCGCTGTAGTCGACGGCCCTGCGTCAGCGCTCGGCGAACAGCTTCAAGACCTGCTCGACGTGCCGGTCGCGCGCGGCGGCGTCGGGAAACTCGGCGCCCAGCGGCCCGTCGACCAGCAGCGTCGACAGCCCGTGCACGAGGGCCCACTGCATCGACACCATGGCGTCCTTCTTCGCCTGCCCCAGACGTGGGGCCTGTTCGTCGACGAGCCGCTCGAGCACCGAATAGGCCCGCGCACCCGCCGCCTCGACGGTGGGGAAACGCTTCAAGTCGGTGAGCTCTGGCCGGAACATGAGCCGGAAGTAGACCGGCTCCTGCAGCGCGAAGGTGACGTAGGCCCGCCCTGCGCGCTCCAGCTTCTGGGCCGGTGACCCACCGCGCGTCGCCTCCTCCATGCGCTCGGCGAGCAGGGTGAAGCCACGCTCGACGAGCGCCGCCACGATGGCCG
>JANRKQ010000169.1:0-6728 GCA_033763395.1 Myxococcaceae bacterium | reverse complement strand
CGCCGTGCCAGCGCAGGGCCCCGTCAGGCCTCTGACGGGCGCCTGTTCGATCAGAGACCTGCGAAACTCCGAGGGCAGGCCTCAACCGAACCTCAACGCACCGTCACGCTCATGGCGCCGCGCACGAGTCACCGCCGCCCCAGGCGGGCACCAGCGACCCAGAAGGCGCCCTTCCCGGCGGGGTCATTTCGGGGCTCCGTGGGTCGACGTCGACACTGGAGTCTGACTTGCAGAGGCCTCCAGCGCCGCGCACACAACGGCTTAGACCTGGCCGCTCTCCTGGCGGCCGCGGGGCGGGAGGAGCACCATGAGTCGCATCGAGTCCGTGGAACTCACCAATGAGCCGCACCCGGGCTGGGACGAGCTGGTCGAGGCGGGGCGGCCCAATGGGGCCTGGCCTTTCACCTCCGCGGACGAGGCGCGTGTGCATGAGGCGTGGCAGCGCCTCGAGCGGCTGCGGGCCGAGCCGGGGGTGACCGTCTACGGGCTGCACACCGGCTTCGGGAACGACGTGACGGCGTTGGCGGCCACCGACGCGGTCGGCCACCAGCTCGAGCTGCTCGACTATCTTTGCGTCGGCACCGGTCCGAAGCTCCCGACGGCCGTCGTCCGGCGGGCGCTGCGACTGCAGGCCTTCAAGGCCGCGCGAGGGCTCAGCGGCACCCACCCGGAGACGGTGAGGCGGCTCCTCGCGCTGGCCAGCGCCGATGAGCTGCCGTCGGTGCCGGCCTGGGGAAGCCTGGGAGCCAGCGGAGACCTCGTGCCCATGGCCCACGCCGTCGCTCCCGTGTTCGAGCGCGCCGGGGGACGGCGCGAGGTGCCCGGGCCCCGAGACGTGCTCAGCCTCGTCAACACCAACGCCATGATGGCGTCGTTCGGCATCGAGCTCGCGGAGCGGGTGAGCCAGCTGCTCCAGCGCTCGCACGAGGTGACGGCCGCGGCCGCGCTCGGGCTGGGCTTCGACGACGAGCCCTTCCGCCCCGAGGGGCTCGAGGTTCCCGGCCAGGACTGGCACGTGGTCGAGGCAGGCCGCGCCATCGTGCTCGCGATGAAGGAGCGCGCGCTCGACAGCGGCGCCCGGCCCGTCCCCGCCACGCAGCGCCCGCTCCAGGCCCGCTACTCGGTCCGGTGCGCGCCCCAGGTGCTCGGAGGCAGTCGGTGGGCCCTCGCGGCGGCGAAGGAGCGCCTGCTGACCGAGGCCCTGCGCGTGGCCGACAACCCGCTCGTGCTCGAGGGGCCCGCGCCGGCCATCTGGCACGGCGGCCACTTCTATGCCCTCGGCGTCGCGCACGCCGCCGACCTCATGGCCGACGTCGTGTTCCGCCTCGTGGAGCTGGTCGACCGGCAGGTGCTGCTGCTGATGGACCCGGCCACGAACCAGGGCCTTCCGCGGAACCTCGAGGCCGACGGGCGCTCGCACGTGAAGGGGCTCCACCAGCTCCTCTCCTCGCTGGGGCAGCGGCTGCGCGGCCTGGCCATGCCGTCTCGGGTGATGAGCTTCTCGTGTGAAGGGAACAACCAGGACGTCGTGCCGTGCGGCATGAACGCGCTGTCGCTCGTCCAGGAGGCGTGCGACGTCGCAGACGAGGGCCTGGCGGTGGCCGAGCTGGTGACGGACCGGGCGCTCATGCTGAGGGCTGGGCGCGACGTGCCCGAGCACCTCACCCCGGCCGCGTGGCGCCGACGCGTCTCGATGCTGGAGTCCACCCGTGGCTGAGGGCAGACCGCTGTGGGCGTGGCTGACCCGCCTCTGCCCCGGCTCAGCCGTGCCGGTGCTGGTCGAGCATGACGAGGGGCACGAGACGGTGCTGGCCGCGGCGTCGCTGCACACCCGGGCGCTCGAGACATGGCACGCCTGGCGGAAGGCCGGCGCGCGGCCCGGTGACGTCATCGAAGACGCGACGCCCCGGGGCCTCCAGGCCGTCGTTCGGCTCCTCGCGTGCCTGGCCGGTGGGCTGGTGTGGCGCCCCCTCAAGGACGGCACCGAGGCGCCGCTGCCATCGGCCTGGAGGGTCGACTCGCAAGGGGGGCTCTCTGGCGGCCCAGCCACGCGACAGGCCGCCGCGAGGCCATCGGGCGTCCTGCTCGAGAGCAGCGGGAGCGAGGGCGCGCCGAAGCGGGTGCTGTTGAGCCAGGCCGCGCTGTGTTGGCAGCTCGAGACCCACGACGCCGTGCTCCAGCCGGGCCGCGATGAGGTGCGCGTCTTGACGCTCCCGTGGACCCACGCGTTCGGCCTGGTGCTCGACCTCCTCCTGGGCCTCGTCGCCCAGCAGACCCTCGTGCTGGCGCCGCTGAGCGGCACATGGTCGCCCCGCTCGCTGGCGTCCCGGCTGGCCGACGCCGACGCGACCTGGTGGTGCACGGTGCCTCGGCTGCTCGAGCTCGTCCTCGACGCCGCGCCCCCGGACGGCCGAGGCCCGACGCGCGTCCTCGTGGGTGGCGCCCCCGTCGGCGCACGCCTGCGGGACGCGGCGAAGGCGTGGGTTGGTGCGTCAGGCCGCCTGCACGTCGGCTACGGCATGACCGAAGCAGGACCCGGGCTCGCCCTCGATGGCGCGATGCTCCCGGGGACCGAGTGCCGAATCGACGACGGGCGGCTCAGCGTGCGCACCCCAGCGTGGTGTGGCGACCCGTCGCCCGACGGTTGGCACGACACGGGAGACCTCGCCTCGCTGGACGCCGAGGGGCGCCTCGAGGTGGCGGGCCGTGCCAGCCGCCGGGTCAAAAGCCCCGACGCGACGTGGCTCTCACTCGACGCACTCGAGGCCGAGCTGGCGACGCGCCCGGGCGTCAAGGCGGCGACCATTCAGCGAGCGGGCGGGGCGTGGGCCGTCTGCGTCCTGACTGACGCCGGGGCCACGACGATGCCCGGGCTGAAGGGCTTCATCGAGCGCCGGCTCGGTGACGGCGTCGACCTGCGCCTCGAGCCGGCGAGCCCGACGGTGCTCGCCGCGCTGGCAGCGACGAGCGCGAAGAGCGTCAACGCGGCGCTGGCGCGGTGGGTGTCACGACCTGGGCCGTCTTTGGCCCCGCACCCTGCACGGTGAGCTTCCGGGAGAAGGCCTGGTCGACCTCGAGCAGCCACGCTCGGAACGCCGGGTAGTCCTTCGCGCTCACCCGCGCGGTCGCCATCACCAGCTCGCCCGTCACCTTGAGCGCGCCGTCCTTCGCCTGGGCCTCGATGGTGAGGCTGCCGAACGGCGAGGCGACGGTGGCCTTCGGCGGCAGCTCTCCCACCGCCCACGCAGGCGGCAACGAATACGAGAACTCGAAACGGTTCGTCCACACGCCGGGCAGCACCACGTCGCTCGTCCGCGCGGGCAGCGGGGCCAGCACCTGCGTGAAGGCCCGGCTCGCCCCGAAGGGGAAGAACCGGAGCAGCCCCGCGCCCGACTCGGCGTACCGCGGCGTCGCCATCTTGAACGACATCGCCACGGGCGCCTCGAGCTTCGTCACGTCGCTCACCGTCACCTCGCTCGCGGTGACGCCGGGGAACGAGTTCGCCCACACCTGCTCGAAGGTGGCCTGGCGCGTGGCGGGCGTCTGGTACTGGCGACGCAGCTCTGGCGCCGCCTGGCCCGACGCCGTCAGCCGGCCCCGGGCGGTCGCGCTCCCGTCGGCCTTCAGGGTGACGTCGAGCGCCAGCGTGGTGACGTTGTCGCCAGGCGGGGCCTCGGGCGTGACGAGGAACCGCGAGCGGCCGTCCGGCTCGACCACCAGCACGTTCGCCACCCGGTCGGCCGAGGGCAGCTCGCGGCTCCCGTGAAACTCGGCGGTGCCATCGAGGTACAGGTCGAGCGACGGCACGTACGCGATGGCGTGGTTGAAGGCCGCGAGCGACGCGGGCTCGGGCGCCAGCGCGCCGAGCGAGCGCATGCGCAGGAGCACCAGGCGCGCGTCGACGCCGGCCAGCTTCAGCATCGCGACGATGAGCGACGCCTTGTCCTTGCAGTCCCCGAAGCGGCGGGCGAGCACGCGGTCGACGCGGTACGGCTTGTACCCGTGAATGCCGAACTCGAGGGCCACGTAGCGGGTGTTGGTGACGACGAAGCCGTAGATGGCCGCCACCACGTCGGCGGGCTTCTTGCGGTCGACGCCCTTGAGCGCCGCGTCCACCGTCTTCTGCAGCTCTCCGTTCGGCGTCAACTGGTCGCGCACCAGCCCCCACCAGTAGCGCCCCACCGCGTCCCACGACTGGTACGTCGACAGGTGCAGCGGGGTGGCCACCTCGGCCCAGCCGGGCATCTGCGGCTCGGGCACAACCTTCTTCACGTCCTTCGCCTCGAAGCGGTACACCACGCGGTCGCCTCTCGCCTCCCGGCTCGCCTTCACCCAGGCCGGCAGCGTCGCGGCGTTCCACGACAGCGGCCGCGAGGCCGGCATCTCGACGACGTACCGGTACTCGCGCTTGGGCACGGTGGACTGCACGGCGTCGACGTCGCCCCAGTAGTCCGACAGCAGGTTCTCGGACGCGGTGTCGTCGACGCGCCACTGCACCTCGAGCACGTCGCCGGGCGCGAGCGCCGGGAAGGTGAGCACGCGGGCGCGCGCGTCGTAGTACATGCCGGTCCACGGCTCGTTGATGTTGCGCTCTCCGTCGCCGAACGAGTCGATGATGCTGCCGTCGCCGCGGGTGATGCGGGCCTTGAGCACCTTCACCTCTTGCCGGTCGGGCGAGTAGGTGATGGGCAGCTGCCGGAAGGCCTCGACGCCGCGCTGGGTGAACACCTTGACGGCGAGCTGCTGAAAGCGCGACGAGAGGCCCGTCGTCTGCACCTTCACCGCGGTGACGTCGGCGAGCGTGACGGCGTCTTCTCCGGCGCCGTCACCCAGCCCTTCGAGGAGCGGCGCCACGGCCAGGGCGTGGGGCGCCGCGCCATCGGCGTCATCACCCCGGAGCGTCCGCACGAGGTCCTTCAGGGTGGGGTGCTGGGGCCTCAGCTTGAGCGTGCGGCCGAAGGCCAGCAGCGCCGCGTCGCGGTCACCCAGGTGCAAGAGCGCGCGCCCTTCGCGCTCGAAGACGTCGGGCTCGTCGGGCGCGAGCTGGCGGGCCGACTCGAAGAAGGCCCGGGCGTCAGCCGGCCGGCCGTTCGCCGCCGACAGCTCGGCCAGGCGGAGCACGGTGCCCAGGTCGAGCGGGTCGAGCGCGAGCACCTTCTTGTACTGGTCGACGGCCTCGTCGACGCGCCCGAGGTCGGCCAGCATCGTGGCGAGCACCCGGCGCGTGGCGGTGTCGTCGAAGCGCAGCGAGAGCGCCATGCGGGCGCGGGCGATGGCCTCGTCGACGCGGTCCTGCCGGCGTGACGCGGCGACCGCCTTGCGCGCGACGCGGGGCACGAGGTGCAGCGCCGAGAAGGCCGCCTCGACGGCGCGCAGCGAGGCCACCTTCTCACCGAGCGCCTCGAGCGCGCGCACCTTCACGAGCGCGGCGGCGGCGAAGCGCGGGTGCTGCGCGAGCAGCCCGTCGGCGAGGGTGAGCGCGACGGCCGGGTGCTCCATCGACAGCTCGTGCTGTGCGAGCAGCAGCCGCGCGTACGGGTGCTGCGGCTCCACCGCGAGCGCCCGCTCGAGGAAGGCGCGGCGGTGGTTGGCGTCGTCGAGCTGGAGCTGCGCCGCGATGAGCTGCAGCGCCACGTCCTGGGGCCTCGCGTCGGCGGCCTTCTCGGCCTCGAGCATGGGCGTGCGCTCCTTCTCGTCGTAGCCCTTCGTCCACTCGAGGATGACGGCCGCGTCGGCGCGCAGCTCGGCGTCGGCTGGAGCCTGGGCCACGCGCGCGAGCACCGCCTCGGCGAGGGTGGGCAGCTTCACCGGCGCTGGCGGCCCCCCCTTCTCGAGCGGCGGCACGGCGTCGGGCAGCGCCACCTGGAAGCTCCCCGGCGCCCCGTCGGGCTTCTCGGCGCGCAGGAAGAAGCCGAACGGGCCCTTCTCCTGGCAGACCTTCACCAGCACGCGGTTGAGGCCTTTGCGCAGGCGCACCTCGAGGCGGTGCTGGTCCGGGCGCGGGGCGTTGTAGCGGTCGCTCTGCGCCACCTTCGCGCCGTTGACGAAGAGGCGGAAGCCGCCGGACACGCCGAGGAAGAGCTGCGCGCGGGTCTCGGTGGTGGCCGCCAGCCAGGTGACCGCGTAGCCCACCGCCTCGGTCGAGGGCCGCAGCGGCACCGACAGGTCGACATAGCCATCGGGGCTCTTCGCCGTCGGCTTGCGCCACCCCACCTCGAGGCGCTTCGAGGGGTAGCTGGCGCCGAGGTCGAGCGCGGACTCAGGCCCGAAGTCGGTGTCGCACCCACCCTTCCCTTCGTTGTCGAAGCCGCCGACGACCCACACGTCCTGAATGAAGCCCTGCTCCTTGAGCTGATCCTGCGCGCGCACCGTGCGGCCGCGGGCGCGCTCGAGGTCGACGAGGAGCTGCCGCGCCAGCGCCCGTACACCCGGGTCGGTCGACCGCCGCGCCGCGATGGTGAAGAAGGGCTCGGCGAGCAGGTTGAGGTCGTCGACCTCGTCTTCGAGTCCATGGAGGCGGATGAGGGCCGCCGCCCCCCGCGGCTCGTTCGCCCGCGCCAGCGCCACCTTCGCCAGCGCCTCGGCGTGGTCCGTCGTGGGGCTGTCGAGCCGCCCCAGAAGCAAGAGAGAAGCGAAGAGTACCGGGGTGACCATTGATAAGTTAGAACCTTCGACAAACGTTGAGCAAATCTGGTTGCCGGAGAAAAGCGGGGGCCGTATTCAGTTGA
>JANRKQ010000168.1:0-5834 GCA_033763395.1 Myxococcaceae bacterium | reverse complement strand
CGCGCGCTCCTTCACCGGCGTCACCAGGAACGGGAGCGCCACCGCGGGGAAGTACAGGAGGTGGATCAGCGTGCCCTCGCCCAGCCCGCTCGCGTAGAGCGCCACCACGAAGGGAAAGAGCGTGAACTGGATGAGGCGCGTCACCGTGAAGCCGAAGCGGCGCGTCACCAGCGGCGCCGCCAGGTAGATGCTCGCGATGGGCACCACCCCCACCGCCAGCGCCTTCACGCCCAGGAGCGCGAAGAGCGCCGCGTACGGGGCCGTGATGACCCCCAGGGTCACGTAGATGCCATGGGTCAACCGAACGCGCTGGGCGTCACGCTCATCGCAAGCGCGCTCGCTTCCGACGTTCAGGTACCTGAAGAATCGCTGCACAGGGTGTCCCTCCGATGATGCGGGCTCACCCTGCAGGCTTCGTTCCATTCACGGCCGTCACTCGGCGCGGCGCAGCTCCATCGGGTTCGGCTTGCAGGCGCACAGGCCGCAGCCGTTCGCGTCAGTGGCCTGGCCGAAGGGACAGTGAATGCCACACGGCTCGGGCGGAGGGCACTTCGAGGGCGGCACCACCACCCGCTCGAAGCGCTTCTGGGTCGGCCGCTCGCACGTCGCCACCGCTTCACCCGCGAGGTGCACGACGCCCCGAATGGCGAAGTCCTCGACGGGCAGCGGCGCGCTGCAGGCGTTGCCTTCCCATGGCACGAAGCCCTCGGCGAGCCGCCGGCGCTCGCGCGGCGCGAGCGTCACCACCACCGGGTCGCGCTTCACGCATGGGCCCATCGCGCACGTCTCGAAGGCGCTCACCCCGGGCGGAAGGCCGGTGAACTGCATGGGCGGGTTGGGGCACCCGTTCAGCAGCGACACCGTCAGGCGACGCGACGTCTGGTTGACGACGAAGCCCTCGAGCTTGAGGCCCGGCCCCGTCACCGTCTGCACCACCTCGAGGCCGAGGGTGCACGGCGGCAGACGCGCGGCCGGGGGCGGCGGCCTGGGCGCGACCGGCGTCACCGGGACGGGCTGTGGGCGCGTCTGGGGCCCGGGCGGCGGAACGGGCTTCGGCTTCTTCGGCGGCAGGTTGGGCTTCGGCTTGCGCACGATGGCGCCGGGGAACTCGTCTTCCGGCCAGCCGAGGTCCTGCGCCGAGGCGGCGCCGCAGACGAGGGACATGACGAGCGCGAGGCGCATGTCCGGGCGACGCGTCGAGCGGCCGCGGCATTCAGTCACCGCGTCACCGCCTCGGCACCGCGGGCGAGGGCCTGGGCGGCGTCATCGCTCCGTCGCGCTCCGAGCCGCCCGGCAGCCGAATGGTGAAGATGGTGCCCTTGTCGCCGTTCGGCCGCGCCGTCACCTCACCGCCGTGGCTGTCGACGATGCGCTTCACCACCGCGAGGCCCAGGCCCGTGCCCGTCGCCTTGGTGGTGAAGAAGGGCTGAAACATCTTCTCGGTGGCCCGCGCCGTCAGGCCCAGGCCCTCGTCGCGCACCTCGAGGACGAGCCACGGCACGGCGCCCTTCGGCTCCACCGTCGCGGTGACGGTGACGACGCCTCCGCGCGGCATGGCCTGGGCGCCATTGACGACGAGGTTGATGAGCGCCTGCCGCAAGAGGTGGGCGTCGACGGGAAACGGCGCGAGCTCCTTCTCGAAGCGCGTCACCACCTTCACCGGCAGCGTCGAAGGCAACGTCTGGGTGGCGGCGTCGATGGCGCTGGCGATGAACGGCTCGAGCGCGATGGGCTTCTTCACCAGCTCGTACGGGCGCGCGAAGTCGAGGAGGTCGGCGACGATGCGGTTGAGGCGCTCGGCCTCTTCTCCCACCATGGTGAGGAGCATCTCGGCGTCGCCCGTCGGCTTGAGCAGGCGCTTGAGGGTGTTGAGCGAGTTGAAGATGACGCCCAGGGGGTTGCGCACCTCGTGGGCCATGACGGCGGCGAGCTCGCCCAGGGCCGCGAGGCGCTCGTGGCGCACCAGCTCGGCCTGCGCGCGCTCGAGCTCGTCGTAGCTCGCCTTCAAGTCGGCGTAGAGGCGCTGCGACTCGAGGTACAGCCGCTGCCGCTCCAGCAGCGACGCCATCTGCAGGCCCAGAATCTCGGCGCTGCGCAGCTCCGAGTCGTCGAAGGTGCGGTCGGCGCGGCGGAACAGGCTCAACATGCCAACGCTCGCGCCCTCGAGCGACAGCGGCACCAGCGCGGCGAAGCGAAAGCCGGCCTCGGCCACCGGCTTCGAGCCTTCCCGCATCGCCGCCACCGGCATCGTCACCGGCGCGGGGAGCCCCTCGGCGGGCAGCACGAAGCGCCGGTACTGCTCGGCGAGCGGCCCGGTGTAGCCGAGCGCGTCGCCCACCCTGACGAACTCGCCCGACTCGCGCTCGAAGCGGTGGAGCGCGCCCGCGTCGGCGCCAGCGGTGCTGCACACCGTCTCGAGGGCCCGCCGGCACAGCTCGCTGACGTCGCTGCGCGTCGACGACACCGCCAGCGCGTGCACCAGCTCGAGCTCGGCCGTGCGGCGGTCGAGCCGCTCGAGCCCCTCGACGACGCCCAACCAGCTCCCCACCTGGAGCGCGAAGAGGCTCAGCAGGGGTTGATCCACCAGCTCGAGGTCGTCGCGCATGAAGATGACGCCGCCCCAGGCCTGCGCGCGCAGCGACAGCGGCGTCACCACCGCCCGCCGACGGACGACGGCGTCGACGCTCGCCGCCAACGCCTCGGGCGCGCCCACGGCCAACATCCACCCCCGCGTGGCGTCGCGGAGGTCCTCGACGAAGACGGCCTGATCCGTCGTCATGACCGACGCAATCTCGACGCTGGAGCGCGCCGAGAAGGCTTCGAGCGTCGGTGCCAGCCCCGCGGCCAGCTGCGAAAGCGCAGGCCGGGGACTCAGGTAGCGGAGCCGGTACGTGCCGCCATCCTGCTCCACGATGGCCACGTCGAAGCCCAGCGCCTCGAGCCCACCGGCGCCAACCCGCAGCGCTTCTTCGACTTTGTGCGCGCGCTGCACCGCCAGCGTCACCTTCGTCAGCTCGAGCGCCAGCGTCTGGCGCTGTAAAGGCGGCTGCGTCACGGACACGGAGTATCCACCCAAAGGGGCCCATTCCTCTCGGACATTGAGAATTTCGCCCTGTATTCCAGATGTTACGCACCTTCGAGGTGAGCACAGGCGATAACAGGCCATGGCTCTGGTTCTCCGCGCCCTCGTCGTGTCTCTCGTCGTCACCAGCGCCGCGCTCGCGCAGCCGTGCGGCGAGCTGCCGGTGCTCTTCATCGTGCAGGACAAGTCGGGGTCGATGGCGGGGTCGCCGACAGGCGGCGCGGCGTCGACGGCGAACCCCTCGAAGTGGACCATCGCCTCGCAGGTGGTGCCGCAGATGGCGTCGCAGTTCGCCAACCGCTTCCGCTACGGCGTGATGATGTACCCGGGCGCCTCGACGTCCTTCTCGTGCACGACGGGCACGACGGTGCAGGCGGTGCCCTCGAGCGCGGCGCAGGTGGCGGCGGCCTACGCGGCGTTCGGGCCCGGCGGCGGTACGCCCACGGCGGCCTCGCTGCTCCAGGCGCGCGCGACGCTGCAGGCCGTGTCGACGACGGCGCCCAGGCACGTGCTGCTCATCACCGACGGCCTGCCCAACTGCAACCTCTCGCTCAACCCGGCCACCTGCAGCACCACGACGCCGGGCTGCCCCAACACCAGCACCTGCTCGGGCAGCTCGTGCTGTGGCCTCGGCGCGAAGGACTGCCTCGACAACCAGGGCACGGTGTCGGCGGCTGCGTCGCTCTTCGCGCTGGGCATCAAGGTGTACGTGGTGGGCTTCGACCAGTCGCTCACCTCGGGCAACAACAAGGCGGTGCTCGACGCCATCGCCAGCGCGGGCGGCACCGGCTCGGCGTACGTGGCGTCGAACCAGACGGCGCTGGCGAGCGCGCTCAACCAGATTGCCCAGCAGACGTCGACGTGCTGCCAGAACGCCTGCACCGCGGGCGCCAGCCGCTGCACGACGTCCGGAGGCCGTGAGGAGTGCCGCCTCGACCCCGCCACCATGTGCACCAACTGGTTCGGCAGCACCTGCCCGCCGATGTCCGTGTGCACGGGCGGCAGCTGTCAGGCCTGCACCAACCAGTGCACGCTGGGCGCCACCCAGTGCAGCAACAACACGGTGCGCACCTGCGTGACGGGCCCCGGGGGCTGCACGCAGTGGCAGACGAGCGAGACGTGCAGCTACGGCGAGGTGTGCAGCAACGGGAGCTGCAACTCGTGCACGGGCTGCGCGATGGGGGCGAGCCGCTGCACCGCGACGGGCGTCGAGGAGTGCGAGTGGAACGTCTTCTCGGGCTGCACGCAGTGGGTGGGCCGCGCCTGCCCGAGCGGGAGCGTCTGCGCCAACGGGGCCTGCGCCTCGTGCACGACGGCCTGCACCGCGGGCGCGAAGCGGTGCACCGGCCGCAACGTCGAGACGTGCGTGGCCGATGCGCGCGGCTGCACCTCGTGGAGCCTCACCGAGGCCTGCACCACGTTCTGCTCTGGCGGCGCCTGCGGCGTGTGCGGCACCTCGTGCGCCAACGGCACCATGCGCTGCAACGGCAACGGCATCGAGACGTGCGGCATCGACGCGAACAACTGCCCGGTGTGGGGGCCCGCGCAGAACTGCCCGCCCAACAGCTACTGCGCCAACGGCACCTGCGCGAGCTGCGCGACGACCTGCACCGAGGGCACGAAGCGGTGCGGCGCTGCGGGCGTCGTCGAGACGTGTCAGCTCCAGCCCACCGGCTGCCGCGCGTGGATGCAGACGAGCCAGTGCGACGTCGGCGGTGGAGAGCGCTGCGAGCTGGGCGTCTGCATTCCGCCGTGCATGAACGCGTGCCAGGCGGGCGCGAAGCGGTGCACCGGCAACGCGCCGCAGCGGTGCGAGACGGCGCCGACGGGCTGCACGGTGTGGCGTGACGAGGCGGCCTGCCGCAGCGGGACGACGTGCATCAGCGGTGAGTGCTTCGAGCCCTGCGGGACGGACGAGTTCGAGTCGTGCGCGCCGGCAGGCACCATCTGCACGGGGCTGCCGGAAGGGAAGTTCTGTCTGCCGATGGGCGGGCTGGGCGGCGGCGCGGCCGGCGGGGGCTCGGCGGGTGGTGGCTCCGCGGGTGGCGACGCGATGGGCGGCGGCGCAGCGGGTGGTGGTGACGCCGGCGGCACCGGCGCGTCAGCGGGAGGCAGCGCTGGCGGAGGCGCCTCGGGCGGTGGCCGGGCCGATGGAGGCTCGTCGAACATCGTGGGCGTCAACGAGCCGCCGCCCGACATGAACCGCATCGGCGCGAAGGGCATGGGCTGCGGCTGCACGGAGGCCGGGAGCCTCGCGCCGCTGCTCGGCCTGCTGCTGCTCGCCCGGCGCCGCCGCTTCGTGTGAGCCCAGCCGTGAGGGCCGGGGCTTCATCGTCCGCGGGAGTCAGCCGGAGTGATTCACTCGGCGCGGTCGTCGAGGCTCTCGCCGCGGCCTGGACACACCCCGTCTCAGGCACGAAGGGCAGCGTCTCGCGCGCCTCGTTGAGCGGGGGCTGGGGCGCTCCTCGTCACCTCACTCGGCTGCCAGGCGCCGTACCGACGTTGAGCATCAAGCCGCGCCGCATGAACAGGCCCGGGAGCACGAGCGGCACGCAGACCAGTGGGCACGCGCACGGCCTCTGAGGGCCTGTCCTCGTTGAAATGGGGTGATGCCCCGTGGCGGGCGCGAGGCACGGCACAAGCTGGCCAGAAACCGAACCGTCGCGCGTGGGAGCGTGACGTCGACGCTCACGCCGTCGGCTGGGCTTCCGCCGCAACCGACTCGTTCGCCTGACGGCGCTTGTTGAAGTCG
>JANRKQ010000167.1:0-66798 GCA_033763395.1 Myxococcaceae bacterium | reverse complement strand
TCACGAGCGTCGGCCCTCGGCTGAGGTCACGACCGTCAGTCCGCCCGGGCCGGGGCCGAGGGCCAGCTGGAGCCCCAGCACCTCGAGCACCCCGACCAGCTTGTCGAGGCGCAAGGTCGGCTTGCCGTTCTCCACGTCGTAGAGGAAGTCGGGCCCACACCGGGCGAGCGCTGCCAGCTCGAGCTGTGTGAGCCGAAGCGCCTTACGCTGACGGCGCACCTCGGTCGCGAGCGCCGTCGCCCAGCTGGGGGGCTCCGCGGTCTGCCGCGTCTGAGCGCGCCTGGAAGGTCCAGCCGCTCGGCTGGATTTCGATGACATGCGAGGAGTTTGAGCCACATGCCGACGAGAAATCAATGCGACTGCATGGAAAGGAGCGTCACGGGGCCGACTTCGGCGGGCGAGAAGGGTAAATTCCATGCGAATGCATGGAAAAGCGTCTTGCGGGCCTGCGGTCGGGGCTTGCGTGGCCAAACTCCATGCGACTGCATGGAAACTCACCGCGCGTGAGGCGCCCCACGTCTCCGCGGAGCGTGCCGCGAGCCTGGAGTGGCCCGTGGCGAGTCGATTCCACGTGATGCACGCAGCCTGTCGTGTGCGCCACTCAGCTCGCGGCCTTCGGCTCGGCCGGCACGGGCACCCCCGCGTCCGCCGGGCGCTCCTCGTCGGCCTCCTCCTTCGCCGCGGCCGGCCGATAGCCCTTGAGCATCATCAGCAGAATGCCGGGGAACACGGCGAGCATCAGCACCGTGGCGCCCACGATGCCGAAGATGACGACCGTGGCCAGCGGGCGCTGCACCTCGGAGCCCGCGCCCGTCGAGATGGCCATCGGCGCGAAGCCGAGCGCCGCCACCGCCGCCGTCGTCAGCACGGCCCTCAAGGTGTGCGCCGCGCCATGCACCACCGCGTTGACGAGCGGCATGCCGGCCGCCAGCGCTTTGCGCACGTCGGTCGTCATCACCACGCCGTTGAGCACCGCGACGCCGGCGAGCGCGATGAAGCCCACCGCCCCGGGAATCGAGAAGTTCATGCCGCGCGCCAGGAGGCCCACCGCGCCGCCGATGAGCGCGAGCGGCACCAGCGTGAAGACGGCGCCGGCGAGGCGAACGGAGCCGAAGGTGAGCACCAGCATCGAGAAGATGATGAGGAGCGCGAGCGGCACCACGATGGCCAGGCGGGCCTGGGCGCGCTCGAAGTTCTCGAACTGGCCGCCCCACGTCATGGTGTAGCCGCTCGGCAGCGGCACCTCTTTCGCCACCTTCGCCCGCGCGTCGTCGACCCACGACACGAGGTCGCGCCCGCGCAGGTTCACCTCGACGCGCACCAGGCGCTCGAAGTTCTCGCGGCGCACGTTCACCGCGCTCTCGGTCTCGTCGATGGTGCCCAGCTCGCCCAGCTTCACCAGCTCGCCGTCGTTCGTCTCGCAGAACATGTCGGCGATGCCTTCCTTCGACACCACCGAGGGCGGCACCACCACCCGCAGGTCGTACCGCCGCGGCCCGTCGTAGATGGTGCCCACCTTCGCGCCCACCCGCGCCGCCTCGATGACCTCGAAGGCCTCGTCGAGCTCGACGTGGTAGCGCGCCAGCCGCTCGCGGTCCGGCGTGAAGGACAGCGCCGGCAGTCCCATGATGCGCTCGACGCGCAGGTCTCCGGTGCCGCGCACCTCTCTCACCACGTCGCCCACCTGGTTCGACAGCTTCACCAGGGTGTCGAGGTCGGGCCCCAGAATCTTGATGGCCACGTCGGCGCGGCTGCCCGAGATGAGCTCGTTGGTGCGGTCTTCGATGGGCTGGCTGATGGACACGAAGGTGTTGGGCACCTCGTGTTCGATGGCGCGCTTGAAGGCGAGCGCGAGGTCGTCGAGGTCCTTGCCCGTCTTCCACTGCTCCTTGGGCACGAGGTGCACCAGCATGTCGGTGGCCTCGAAGCCGCGCGGGTCGAACGCCAGCTCGGCGCGCCCGGTGAAGCCCACCGCCGTCACCACCTCGGGGAACTTCTTCAAGATGCGCTCGGCGTCGAGGTCGAGGCGCCGTGATTCGGACAACGCCACCGACGGCGCGCGCCGAATCGTCACCACCAGGTCGCCCTCGTCGATGCGGGGTACGAAGTCGGCGCCCTGGGCCAGCAGCGTCTGCATCGACACGACGAGCAGCACCACCATCGCCACCACCAGCGGCAGCCGGTACGCGAGCAGCTTCGGCAGCACCGCCTCGTAGCGGTGCTTGAGCCAGGTGAGCCAGCGCGGCCCGTCGTCCTTCGGAGGCGGCATCACCAGCGCTAGCACCCCGGGGAAGAAGACGACGGAGTACACGAGCGCGCCGAACAGCGCGCACGCCATCACCGTGGCCATCGGGCGAAACATCTTCCCCTCGACGCCCTGCAGCGCCAGCAGCGGCAGGTACACCAGCATGATGATGGCCACCGAGAAGGCGACCGGGCGGGCCACCGACGAGGCCGACGCGGTGAAGGCGTTCAGCTCGTCCTTCTTCTTGAGGAAGGTCTTGCCCGCCATGGCCGCCATGATGGCCTCGAGGATGACGATGGGCCCGTCGACGAGGAAGCCGAAGTCGATGGCGCCCAGGGACATGAGGTCGCCGGTGACGCCGAAGAGGTGCATGCCGAAGAGGGCCACCGTCATCGACGCGGGAATGCCCAGCACCACCGCGATGGCGCCGCGCAGGCTGCCGAGGAAGAGCGCCAGCACGATGAGCACCACCAGCGCGCCCTCGAGCAGGTTCTTCACCACGGTGGCCACCACGCGGTTGACGAAGTCGGCGCGGTCGTAGATGGCCTCCATCACCACGCCCGGCGGCAGGCCCCGCTGCACGAGGTCGACGCGCTCCTTCACCCGCTTCACCACGTCGCGGCTGTTGGCGCCCAGCAGCATCATCACCGTGCCCGACACCACCTCGCCCTCGCCGTCGCGGGTGGCGACGCCGTACCGCAGCGCCGGCGCCACCTTCACCTCGGCCACCTGCTTCACCAGCACGCGCTGTTCGCCGCCGCGCACCACCACGTTGCCGATGTCTTCTTCCGAGGCGAGCAGGCCGTTGCCGCGCAGCAGGAGCGACTCGCCGGTGCGCTCGACGTAGCCGCCGCCGACCGACGAGGTGGAGGCCTCGAGCGACTCCTTGAGCGCCGACAGGGTGACGCCGTACGACTTGAGCCGCTCCGGCGACGTCACCACCTGGTACTGCTTGAGCTCGCCGCCGATGCCCACCACCTCGATGACGCCGGGCACCGCGCGCAGCCTGGGAATCACCTCCCACTCGAGCAGCGTGCGCAGCTGCATTGGCGAGTGGTCGCCCGTCGTCGACTTCATGGTGAAGGTGAAGATTTCACCGAGGCTCGTCGAGACCGGCGACAGCTGCGGCGGCGGCACGAAGGCGGGCAGGTCGACGCTCACCTCGCGCAGGCGCTCGGCCACCAGCTGGCGGGCGAACCACACGTCCATGCCGTCTTCGAAGACGATGGTGATGAGCGACAGGCCCGGCTTCGACTGGCTGCGCAGCTCGGTCAGCCGCGGCAGGCCGTTGAAGGCGAGCTCGACCGGCGCCGTCACCATGCGCTCGACCTCGACCGGCGACAGGCCCGGCGCCTCGGTCAGCACCGTCACCTGCACCGTCGACACGTCGGGCAGAGCGTCGATGGGGAGCGCGCGCATCGCGAAGAAGCCACCGAGCAGCAGGGCGGCCAGCGCGCCGGCGACCGCGACGCGGTACCGGATGGACATCGACACCAGGGCTTCGAGCATGCGCTGGTGGGTCACCACCCCGCGGCGCGGAAGCGACCGGCGTTTTCGAAGAGGACGTTCGGTTTAGCGGAAGAGTTCGGCCTTCAGCGCCAGCACGCCGCCGGTGACGACCTTCTCGCCGGCCTTGAGGCCCTTGAGCACCGCGACGTCGTCGGTGTCTTCGGGTCCGAGCTCGACGGGACGGGGCTCGACCACACCTTCGCCCACCTGCACGAAGACCGTGGGCTTGCCGTCGATGCGGGTGATGGCAGACCGGGGCACCACCAGCCGCGACTCACGCGGCCCCGAGGCGTGAATGACGCCCAGCACCGACAGGCCCGGGCGCAGCAGCTTCTCGCCATTCTCGACCTCGACGCGCACGTGCGCGCTCCGCGTCTCGGGGTCGATGACCTCGCTGACGTGGGCGATGGTGCCCTTGATGCTCACCTGCCGCGCCGAGGGCAGCCGAATCTCGACCTCGTCCTTCTCGCGCACGGCAGGCAGGTCGCGCTCGAACACCGACAGCTCGACCCACACCTTCGAGAGGTCGGCCACCACGAAGAGCGTGTCAGACGGTTCGACCGTCTCGCCACGCTTCACCTTCGACTCGACGATGCGGCCGGTGAGGGGAGCGCGCAGGCGGAGAACGCCCAGCTCGCCGTCGACCGAGCCGCCCAGGGCCTCGACGGACTTCTCAGCCGCCACGCGCTCGGCGGTGAGGGCCTCGGCGTTCGCCTTGGCGAACTGGGCGTCTCGCTCCGGAGAGACCCTGGCGTCGGCGAGGCGGCGCTCGCGCTCCTCATCGAGCTTGGCCACCTTCTCGCGGGCGCGCACCTTCATCACCTCGGCCTGGGCCTTGCCCAGCTCGACCGACTCGAGCTCGGCCATCACCTCGCCGGCCTTCACGTCTTCGCCCTCGACCTTCGCCAGCGTGCGGATGCGGCCGTCGATGCGCGCGCCGATGGCCGCCACCCGCCGGGCGTCATAGGTGACGGCGCCCGTCACCTGCAGCGCGGGGGTCAGCAGCTCGTCGCGGGCGGGAGAGAAGGTGATGCGCTCGCGCGTCTCGAAGTCCTTCGAGAAACGAATCGACTCGCCGTCGAGGTAGGGCGTGCCGCGCGTGGGCGCGTCATCGGGGGCCGCGGCCACCTGGCCGTCGGCGCCCTGCCGCAGCACCGCCACGGCCACGATGAGCGCGAGGAGGACGCCGCCGATGATGACCGGCCACTTCTTCATCTGGGGGACGTTGGTGGGCGGGGGCAGGGTGTCGGTGCTCATGGGGTCAGTCCTCCGGAGGCGCGCTGGAGCTCGACGAAGTCGGTCCAGGCCGCGAGCAGGGTTTCGAGGCGCTCGCGACGAGTTCGGTTCAGCTCGCGGGTGGCCGCGGTGAGGCGGAAGATGTCGAAGCGGCCGGCCTTCCAGCCCTCTTCGACGAGCTGCTCGTTCCGCTCCGCGGCCGGCACCGCGTCTTTGGTCAGGGTGCCCAGCTGCGAGAGGCGCGAGAGGTAGCTCCGGCGGGTGGCGGCGACGTCGCGGCGCACCCGGCGCAGCTCGGTCTCGAGGCGCACCCGCTCGGTCTCGCGCTGCGCCTGCGCCACCGCCCGCAGGGTCTGGTTGCGCTGCACCGGCAGCTCGAGGCCCAGGCCCGCGTACCCGAAGACGGGCGAGGCGGGCGCGGCGTCGAAGCCGAGGTTGTACGACAGGCGCGGGAGCCCCTCGCGAAACAGCCGCGAGTCGATGGTCTCGAGCAGCGAGAGGCGGGCCTTCACCGAGGCCAGCTCCGGCCGGCGGTCGACGGCGCGCGTCACCAACTCGTCCTCGCTGCCCACGTCGAGGGGCTCGCGGAAGGTGGGCTCGACCTCGATGGGCTCGTCGGCCGAGAGGTCGAGCACCTGGCGCAGGTTGGCCCGCGCGGCTTCCTGGAGCCGCCGGGACTCCTCGAGCTCGGCGCGCACGCTGGCCACCTCGAGGGCGGCGGCGGCCACGTCAGGCTCTCCGGCGACCCCGTTCTTCTGACGCTCTCTCGAGGCGCTCTCGACCCGCTGCGCCGTGGCGAGGGCGCCTTCGAGAATGCGCAGGCGCTCCGCCGCCGCCTGCGCCTCGACGTATGCCACCCAGGCGCGCACCCGCGCGAACGTCTGGGCCAGCACCAGCTCGCTCTGCGCCAGCGAGACGCGGCGGTCGGCCTCTTCGACGCGCGCAAAGCCGGCGCCGCTCACCTCGAGGGTGCCGTCGACGCCGAGGTTGTAGCCGTTGAGGGGGTCCATCGGCGGGCTGAACGCCAGGCGCCGGTAGTCGACGAAGAGGCGGGGGTTGCTGGGCAAGAAGATGCCGGCCCCCACCCGGGTGGCCTCGGCCTCGTCGAGCACGCGCGCCGCCACCTGCACCTCGGGGGCGCTCGACGCCGCCCGCTCGAGCGCTTGAGACAACGTCAGTGGAGTGGCCCCCGCCACGCCCGCCACCACCAGCACCAGGGTTACTCCGCGCACGAGCATCTCTTTCGAAGGCAATTCAAAGGTTTGTGCGTTCGTGACGCACCGAAGCATCTTCAGTAACGACGAGTCAGAGCTGATCAACCACGGTTTTCTCGAACCATCCACTGACTGGCCGGGCTTTTCAGCCGAGCCGGGCCAGCCCCCCGAGCACCCGCGCAGCGACGGTCGCGGCGAGCCGGTGGCTGGCAGACCGTACCACAGGTCGGTCCCATTCAATGGATATCAAAGCATCTGTGGCAGCCTGTTGTACCAGGCCCTCGAGGCTGAAGACGTAGACGTCTGGCGCGTGCCTGGCGGCGACGACGAGGTCGCGCTCGAGCTCGGGGAACGACAGCTTGGGGAAGGGGTCGATGCCGCCGCCGGTCGAGCCGACGCCGATGGCCCCGGCCCGCGGCGCGTACTGCTCCAGGAGGCCGGGCCCGAGGGCGCCCATCAGGCTCGTGTAGAGCATCAGCACCTGGCGGTCGGCCTCGACGTCGAGCACGCCGAGGGTGCGTTGCCAGAAGCGGGTGCCGGCGTGCCGGTCGTCGACGACGAAGGGGAACTGGTACGTCTCGACCCGGAAGCCGAGGCCCTGAATGCGGCGCACCAGCGCCCGGTAGGCCCCGAGGGCGGCGTCGAGCGCACGGCCGCGGCTGCGCGAGGTGAGCCAGCGGGCCAGCGTTCGCGCCGGCGCCGCCATGAGCGCGTCCAGCTCCCGCACGTCAGGCTCGAAGTCGAGCCCCACGGTGGAGACCTCGAGCTGGTGCCGCGCCCTCCACGCGCAGAAGGCGTCGAAGGCCTGCTCGACGAGGGGCGCGTTGTGGTGCGTGGCGAAGTAGCCCCCCTCGCGCGGCACCAGCAGCCAGGCGTGAACAGGCACCCGGGCCCGCGTCAGCCGGCGCACCACCTCGGCTCGCGCGTCGGTGAGGTCGAGCAGCGCCATCGACACGCCGGCCCCCAGCACCCCCAGCTGCGTCACCTCCGTCGGGGTGAAGGTGGCCTCGAGCGCTCCGCTGGGCTGCTCGTTGAAGAAGAAGAGCCGGGGGCGCGGCACGGTCGTCTGACAGTGTCGCACACCATGCCCGACACCGGCAGTCTCGCGTGGGAGCATGGACAGAATCGGTGACAGCGGGCTCCATGTCGGGTCTGATTCGCGGCCCTCATGGCGCGGACCGCGACGAAGAAGCCCTCCCGGAAGTCGAAGCCCTCGAAGATGCCCGCGAAGGTGAAGAAGCCGACGAAAGGCTCCAGGCCCGGGGCGAAGGCCGCCCCGAAGTCGAAGCCGGCCCCGAAGGCCCGGGCGAGCCAGCCCTCGAAGCCGAAGCCGACGAAGGCCCAGAGCGCTCCGAAGGCGAAGCCGCGCAAGAAGCTCGCGGTGGACTCGCACCCGTCGTACCAGCGGCTGGTCGAGACGCTGAAGCCGGGCCGCTACGCGCGCGGGCTCGTCTTCGTCACCGAGCCGGGCGCGCTCGACGAAGAGATGACGGACTGGCTGATGGGCAACGTCGACGGGCGGCGCTCGCTGGGGCGCACCGCGTTCGGCGAGATTCTGGTGTTCCGCGACCTGCGGGCGCGCGCCGCCGAGCTCGGCCTGGGCGACCCGGAGCGCGAGTCAGACGTCGCGCTCATCGACATTCACTACAAGAAGATGCGCGTGTTGAGCCAGAACGTCGAAGGCTTCCTCGACGCGCTCGAAGACCCGGAGTTCCAGTCGACGTTCCTCCGCAAGGAGCTCTACGAGGCGGTGCGCGCGAAGGTGGGCCCGCCGTCAGAGACCGAGTGCTACGGCTTCGTGCCGGCGCTCGCGCTGGGCGGCCGCGAAGACGTGGGCAGCGTGCAGCGGCTCGACTGGAAGGTGCACCAGGCCATCTTGATTCAGACCTGAGCGCAGTCGCCCGCGTTCTGCGCCGGGCCGACGCGACGGTTAAGGCTGCGCGATGGAGTCGAAGCCCTGCGCCGTCTGCGGCCGCGCCATCGAGTGGCGAAAGAAGTGGGAGCGCTCGTGGAGTGAGGTGAAGTACTGCTCTGACGGGTGCCGGCGCCGCAAGCGAGAGGCGGGCGACGACACCCTCGAGCGGTCGATTCTCTCGATGCTCGAGACGCGCGCGCGGGGGGCGACGATGTGTCCCTCGGAGGTCGCCCGGGCCGTCGCCCCAGACGACTGGCGGCCCCTCATGGAGCCCGTGCGCGAGGCCGCGCGGCGCCTGGTGGCGAAGGGCCTCGTCGACATCACCCAGCAGGGGCGCGTCGTCGACGGGTCGACCGCGAAGGGCCCGATTCGGCTCCGACGGCGGTCGTCCTGAGGGCGAGAAGTCGTGGAAATCCCTGGGGCGACGGCGGGCGGCGATCCGCTGAGCCGTGCGGTCGGGCTTGGGTTTCAAACCCCTCGTGAGTCCATCGGCGCGGTTGGCGGGCTTCGTGGGCGTGCTGCTGTGGGGCGGCTGCATGGGCGTCGCGGGTGACGCGCCGGCGCCCGTGGAAGACGGCGGCCCTCCATCGACAGTCGACGCTGGCGGTGGGTCCGACGCTGGAACGGGTGGACCCGCTGACGCCGGCTCCGACGAGGGCGACGCGGGAGTCGTGACGGACCCCGGCTCGACACCTGACGCCGGGGGGCCGCTCGACGCGGGCGCTCCGGTGGTGGACGCGGGTGTCACCCCACCAATCGACGCTGGCGTTCCGGTCTTCCTCCTCGTGGGCAAGCAGGGGCGCCGCGCGCTCTCGTGCGACGACGGCCGCACGTGGCGAAACGACGTGTCCTTCGACGACGCGCTGCCGGCGAACCTGCGCTTCCGCTGCTTCTCGGGGAACTTCGCGCTCCCCGACGGCGGCTCGAACAACACCGACTGCGACCACAACGCGTGGTCCTCGACGGCGCTGGCCTTCGTCGGCGACGGCTTCGTGCACACCATGGGCTGGGGCGCGCCGGGCACCATCTGGCGCTCCACCGACGGGCTCGCCTGGAGCCTCGTGCACACCGGCTCCACCGTGCAGGACGTGATGGTGGGGCCGTCACGGCTGGTGCTCGCGACGCGCAGCTCGCGGCGCTCCGACGACCGGGGCCGCACGTGGGCCATGGGGCCCGAGCTGATGCTGCGCAGCGGCTCGAACGACCTGTGGAACGTGCGCGGCGGCGCGTACGGCGGAGGCACCTTCGTGGTGAGCGCCCAGGACGGCGCGAACGTCGACTGGCAGGTGAGCCGCGACGAGGGCGCGACCTGGCAGCGCCCGCAGCTCGTCGGCGGCGGCCGCGTCGACGCGTGTGGCTCGGCGCACCCCGTCTACGGAAATGGCGTCTTCGTCTCGGCGACCTGGAACGGCATGCGCACCGTGTTCTGCCGCAGCACCGACCAGGGCCTCACCTGGACCGTCATCATGGGCCCGACCGACTACCCCGAGAGCCGCCTGCTCTTCACGGGCACCGGCTTCATGGTGTGGTCGAACGGCAAGGTGCACCGCTCGCCCGACGGCCTCAGCTGGACGACGACGAACACCGTCACGCGCTCGCCCCAGGGCACGATGAGCAGCGGCCCGAACATCGGCCCGGTGGCCATCGGCCCGACGGGAACCTTCTCGGCGGTCCGCGGCGGGTGGGACGTCTGGTACGACCGACAGCGGTTCTACCGCTCGACCGACGGCATCACCTGGGACGAGCTGCCCGACACGGCGTACACGAAGGGTCACCCGGTGACGATGCTGGTGGCCGGGGTGGTGCCGCCCGGCGTGTGCCCGTGAAGGACACCAGCTCGGCAGACCCGCGCCTCGTCGCACGTCAGCGCAGGAGCCAGGCGAGGCCCAGGCCCAGCGCGACGGTGAGGATTCCCACCAGCACCCACGGTAAGGCGCTCGTCGGCCGTGGCGCCGGAGTCGCCAGCACCTCGAGCGCGGCGCGCACGGCTTCGATGGTGGGCCGCTCGTCGGGCCGCTTCGACAGCATCGACGCCACCAGCGCATCCATGCGGGGGTCGACGCCCTTCACCAGCGAGGCGAGCCGCGGCGGCTCGGTGTCGAGGTGGTGCTTCGTCAGCGTGGGCAGGTCGGTCTCGACGAAGGGCCGGCGGCCCGCCAGCATCTCGAAGAAGACGATGCCCAGCGCGTAGACGTCGGCGGCCAGCGAGCAGGGGCTGCCCACGAAGAGCTCGGGCGCGCCGTAGGCCGGCGTACCCACGAAGCGGCCCACGGCGGTGCGCGCGTCGGCGGGCGCCTCGAGTGTGTCGGGCCGGGCGATGCCGAAGTCGATGAGCTTCACCAGGCGCTCGCCGTCGGGCTCCACCACCACGTAGACGTTGTCGGGCTTGAGGTCGCGGTGCACCACGCCCAGCGCGTGCGTCGCCTCGAGGCCCGCGGCGAGCTGGCGCATGAGAGGCAGCGCGTCGGTGAGGGGCAGGGCGCCGCGGCCCTCGAGCAGCGAGTAGAGCGTCTCGCCGACGAGGCGCTCCATGAGGAGCCACGGCCGGCCGTCGGCGAGGTACCCGAAGCCGAACACGCGCACCACGTTGCGGTGGGTCAGCGCCGAGAGCGTCTGCCCTTCCGTCACCATTCGCCGCATCGACACCGGGTCGGCCGTGAGGAGCTTCTTGAGCACCTTCACCACCGCCTGCGTGCCGAGAATCGGGTGCTGCGCCTCGTAGACGATGCCCATGCCGCCTTCGGCCAGGACGCCGGTGGTGAGGTAGCCGTCGAAGAGCTGCCCCGCCACGCTGGTGAGCGGCGTCCCGAGGTTCGACGCCGAGCGTGACGGCGCGGGCTTGTCGGGTGGCCGCGAGGCGGAACCCATCGCCACGTTGACGAGGGGAATCGCGGGCACGCCCGCCGGCTGGGTGGGCGCGTCTTTGCGCAGCGGAGCGACCGCTGGCGCGTCGACGGGCGTCACGTCAGGCAGGCGCCCGCGGGGGAGGCGCGGCGTCGGGCCGAAGGAGCCGGGTCTCGCCGGTCCCTCGTCCACGGGCGGCACGGGTTGAAGGCTCCGGCGGCTGCTCGCGGCCGGCTGCGAGGTCTCCTCGGCGGTCGAGGCTGGCTGGGAGCTCCGGCGGCTGCTCGCGGCCGCTTGCGAGGTCTCGTCGGCGGTCGAGCCTGGCTGCGGGCTCCGGCGCGAGCTCACCGCGGCTTGTGACCCCTCGTCGGCGGACACCGGCTGGAGGCTCCGTCGGCTGCTCGCGGGCGCCGGTGGGGGCTGATCAGGAGGGGGGGCCGGGCCCCGTCGGCTGCTCGCGGCGGCCTGCACCGGCGACGACTCGAGCGGGGTCTCCTCGGGCGCGTACGGCCGCAGCGCAGGCTCGAGGAGCGTCGCGTCGGGCGCAGCCTGGGCGAGCCTCGGCGCGAGCAGGGCGGGCACCGCGGGCGCCGCCGGCAACGTCACCGGCGCCTCGGCGCCGAGGATCGTGCGGTCCAGGTCCGTGCGGGCGTCACTCTCGTCGAACAGCGACGCCACCTCCGTGGGCCGGGTGGCGGGCTCGACGAGGGGCACCTTGTGGGTGGGGCACACCCTGAGCGAGAGGTCGAACACCTGCCCGCACGAGGGACAGGCGCCTTTCGCCCGGGGCCGGGCCCCGCGGCCGTCAGTCATGGCGCTTCTTGCCCAGCAGGCCCTTCGCGCGGTCCGAGATGGACTTGAGCTTGCGGGTGACGGTCTTCCGCGACACCGACAGGCGGGCCGCGGCCTCCTGCCGCTCTTCATCGCCAGCGAGCACCGACAGCGCGATGTCCCGCGAGACGGTGCCCAGCTCGTTGAGCAGCTTCTTCGAGAACTCCCGCGCCTCGTACTGGCCGGTGAGGCGGTGCGACGGGTCCGGCGGCGGCGCGCCGTCTTCCTCACCCGCCGGCGCGTCGAGCGACTCCGTGCGCTTGCTCCCGCGCAGGAGCGTCAGGCAGTGGTTGGTGGCCGTCTGGAGGAGCCACGCCAGCAGGGCCTGCGGGTGCGTGAGGCGCTGCTCGTTGGCGGCCAGCTTGAGGAACACGTCGTGCGTGGCGTCTTCGGCGAGCGAGGCGTCCTTCAAGAGGCTCAGGCAGCGGCGGTACACCGCGGGCTTGTGCCGCTCGTAGGCCGCCTGCACCTGAGGAGAAAAACCGCTCACCTGAGCCATTGTCGCCTGCACCCCCGCGGGATTCCACCACGCGCCCCGCAGGCCTCGCACGAAACCGCACCCATTTCATCAGGGAGTTCCACGAGGCCCGCCCGGTGGTGCAAGAGTGACGGCCGTGAGTGATGAGCGGCTCGACCCGGCGCTGGCGGCGCCCTTCGTGAGCGCGTGCGTGGCCCTGGCCCGTGCGCCGGTTTACGCCACCACCTGGACCCAGGCCTGCCTCGAGGCGCTCGAGGCCACCTACGCCGAGCGCCCCTTTCTCCACGCACCCACGCTGGTGCTCGACCTGACGGTGCTGCTGCAGGGCGAGCGCCTGTCTCCCATCGAGGTCGACGCGCCGTCGGCCGTGCGCGACGCGCTGCGGGCCTACGAGGACCACGTGCTGGCGCGGCTGACGGCCGACCGCCGGTGGACGCGCCTGGCCGAGGGCGTGGTGGCGGCGCCCAAAGAGCTCCGGCCCGTGGCCATCGCGCTGGTGGTGACGCAGGTGCTGACGCGGCTGGCGGCCGAGGGTGGAACGGGCCTCAGCCAGGCGGTGGTGCGGCGGCTGTCGACGCTGCCCATCGGAGACGTCCTCGAGGCGGGCCGGCTCGCGCTCACCATGCCGCTGGTGGCGGCGCGGGTGGCCGAGGGCTTCCAGGTGCTGGCGAAGGCCGCTCGCCGCGCGCGCGAGCTGTTGAGCGACGCCGAGGTGTTCCTCGTCGAGAACGTCGGCTCGCTGCGCTCGCTGGGGGCGCGCGTGGCCCTGGCGCAGCTCGCCACCGCGGCGCAGCACGTCGAGGAGCGCCTGCCCGCCCGCCTGAAGGGCCACGTCTTCGAAGACGGCGACGCGCCCACCTCGCTCGAAGAAGACAGCGCCTTCCCCGTGGGCGGCTTCTCGAGCATCGCGACGTCCGGCAGCCTCGAGAACCTGGTGACGAGCGAGCTCATCTACATGGACGAAGAGGGCGCCACCCGGCCCGACCTCTTCGACGTGCGCTTCGTCGAGGGCGAGCTGCTCTACTACGCGCGCGACGAGTCGGTGGCGGTGCGGCGAAAGCGGCGCGTGGTGCTGGTGTTCGACGCGTCGCTCGCCGAGGCGCGGGTGCTGGACGCGAAGGCGACGTTCCAGCGGCTGGTGTGGCTGCTGGGCGCGACGACGGCGCTGGTGCGGAAGATGGCCGACTGGTTCGACACCGAGGCCCTCACCTTCGAGCTCGTCTTCGTGCGCGGGCGCGAGGCGCCCCTGTCCGAGGAGCTGGGCGTCACCACCCTGGTGCTGCGCGAGTTCCGCGAGCGTGGGCAGGTCGAGCTGCGTGAGGCCGAGACGGCGGCGCAGGCGTGCCGCGAGGCGAGGCAGACGTGGCGCCAGCGCGCGCGGGTGCTGCTGTTCGGCACGCGTTTCCCTCAAGGGCTCGACGACGAGAGCCAACCCGACGCCTGGGTGAGCCTCGAGCGTCAGAGGCCCCAGGTCGCGTGGCGCGCCGGTCCATCGCCGGAGGCCGAGGAGGGCGCCGCGGCGGCCGACGTCTGGGCCCACCTCGTCAAGGCCATGCTCGATGGCCTGCTCGCCCCGACGAAGCGCCGGTGACGCACGTCGCGTCTCCTCCCGCTTCAAGGCCTTGCGCTGGAGAGGTGCCCCAGGAGGCCCCACGCCCTGCAATCAAGACCGCCTTCAACATCGTACCCCCAAGAGACTACAGCGGCCCGTCACCAAACAGCCGCTCGCGCTTCACGTTCGTCACCGCCGTCGAGCCCGGCGGCGGCATGTCGCCGACGAGCTTGTACACCTCGAGCGAGACGATGTTCTTCTCGGGAGGCAGGCCGCGGGCCGCGTGGCGCCGGTAGAGGTAGTCGCGGAAGTTGCGCCAGTGGTGCCGCCAGCCCGGCATGCGCGCGTGCACCTCGCACCAGTGCTGGTTCATGAACCACGGCCCGTGCTCGAGCGCGTCGAAGTCGGGGGGCGCCTCGGTGAGCGGGTCGACGTGGGTGCCGTCGGCCAGCGTCGCGTCCACCACCAGCCGCGCGTCCTGCTTCGGCACGTCGGGCGCGAACATCGACCAGCCCTGCGGCACCTGCCAGTAGTTGATGAGGTCGGTCATCCACTGCGGGCGCGTGGCGGGCTTGAGCTCGGGCGGGACCGACCAGTTCTCCATGAGCAGCTGGCTGATGACGGCGATGAACACCAGCATCGGCCCGAGCGTGCGCGTCGCGGCGGCGAGCTGCTGGAACGACGGCGGAGGCGGCGCCGGTGGAGGCCTCGGCGTCAGCTGGGACTCGAGGGTGAGCAGCGTCGTGCGGAGGGCGGGGAAGAGCGGGGCGACGAGCACGGCGATGAAGCGCCAGCCGGGCAGGGCCCTCACCACCGCCGTCACCTCGGTGGCCGACAGCCGCGCGCCCGGCACGTCTTCGAAGGTGAGCCGTCGGCCGAGGTCGAGTCGCGAGGCCAGCCGCGCGCCGAACCGGTGGAGCGCGCTGGCGCTGTCGTAGCGCACGGTGACGACGGGCAGGCGCTCCCAGCGGCGTTCGAGCCAGGCCCACAGCCCCGGCGTCACGGCGAGCAACCCGAACGTCATCATCGAGTACGAGAAGGGGCCCAGCGTCGTCATCAGCGCGATGCCGCCGTGCAGGCCCCAGATGCACGCCAGCGCCGCGGGCCGCAGCTTGTCCTGCGCGAAGGGTGACAGCAGCAACACCACGAGGCTGCCCTCGATGAGGAGCGTCCCGAAGGTGAGCGCCGGGCTCACCAAGGCCGGCTCGTGGAGTCGCACCCACTCGGCGAGGTGCGTGGCCATGCGGTTCTGCCAGAGGAGGTAGTGCACCGCGCTGCCGTCACGCCACGACGCGCCCTGCTTGTGCACGGTGTTGAAGAAGTAGATGGCGGCGAAGTTGAAGAAGAGGCCGAAGACGGCGAAGCCGGAGCGGGTGGCCACGCGGCCGGTCAGCCAATCGCGGCGGGTGAGCGCGTCGGGCGTCGCGCCCGGGTCGTGCCGAAGGCTCGCGAAGAGGGCGTCGAGCGAGAAGCGGTCGCCGAGGGGAATGAACACCGTCCACAGCGCGATGATGTTCATCACCACCGTGCCGCCGTGCTGCGGCAACAGGAAGCGGAAGTTCACCGACTCGAGCGCGAGCAGCGCGAGCACCTGCATCACCCGCGTGGACAGCCCCAGCGTGTACGCGACGTAGATGACGAGAATGGCGGCCATCGCCAGGCGCACCTCGGTCGGCGTCGAGAAGCCCGACAGCAGCGACCAGTACCCGGGCGTCGGCGGCAGGAAGAGGGCGTAGTGGTTCGGCCAGATGCCGTCGTTTGAATAGAAGCTGACGAGGTCGTCGCCGAAGAAGCCGGTGCGGTCGAGCAGGTTCGAGATGAGCAGCAGGCCGAAGCCGATGCGGAACAGGCCCAGCGTGCGCGTGTCGAGGGTGCCCCAGCGCTCCAGGACGAACGTCCACATGGCGGCTGCTTTAGGCCCAGTGGCCCGTCGGGGGGAATGGAATCCAGTGTGGGCAGCGCCTCGTAGCTCTCTCAACCACGCGCTGACACAGCGCCAATTCCCAAGGGAGTCTCCATGGTTCGCATGCTGCCGTTGTCTGGTCCCCGCGCCGGTCGCCTCGCGTCCCGGACGCCTCCCGAGCGCCCCCTGCCTCCCCCGCGGCTTCCGACGGACACCTTCGAGGCGCCCAGAGCCCCGGGCTTTTCTCCCATCGCGCCGACCCCGCTTCCGCAGACGTCTCCGGCTGACGCGCGCACGCGAGCTGCCATCACCGAGACGCTGGCGCAGCAGTTCAACCAGCCTTTCAGCGTCGGGCCCGGAGTGCCGCGGAACCTCGCCGAGCGCTTCCGCCCGGGCTTCGAGGCAGGGCAGGCGGCGGGCCGCGCGGAGCTCGAGGTGGCCCGGCAGGACCCCAGCGGCGCTGCGCTCGTGCTCCTCGCCGTGAAGCAGGTGCGCAGTCACATCGACTCGGCCGGCGTGCAGAACCGGCTCTTTGGCCAGGCCTTTACGCGGCAGACGCGCGAGGTGCTCGCCGCCATCACGCCCGAGGCTGTCGCCCGCGATGGGCTGGCGCAGACGTTCAACAACGCGGTGGCGGAGCTCAAGCGCATCGGCCTCTCCATCGACCCCCGCATCGCCGCGCAGTTGACGCCGCACCCGCTCGAGCTGGCGATTCGCGGCGGCTGAAGCCCCATCTGGCGGACGCTGACCCGTGGGTCAGTCCCGCCTCGAAGGCAACCACTTCAGGCTCTCCGTCATGACGTCGGCGGCCTGCTGGTCGGCTCAAGCGGAGACCGGTGTGCGACGCTCTCTCCTGTATGCTCCGCCCCCTGCCGGCTCTCGAGGTCCTCGCGACGGCGTCTGCTGACCTGTCGGTGGGCGCGTGGATGCCGCTCGTCGATGGCTTCACCCTGGGCCGCACGCCGCAGAACGGCCTCCAGCTCGTGTCGGGGCTGGTCTCGGCCCGCTACGCCCGCATCGAGTCGAAGTTCGGCCGCTGGTGGCTGTTCGACCAGGGCTCGACGAACGGCACGTGGAAGAACGGGGAGCGGGTGCGTGACGCCGAGCTGTGCCAGGGCGACGTGGTGGAGCTGCCGAACGGCACCGCCCTTCGCGTGTGGCTCTCGCCGCCGCCGCCCGAGAACGAGGCGCTGGAGCGCGCGGTGCTCGACGACCTCGACGACGACGAGCGCTGGCTGGTGTGGGGTGACTGGCTCATCGAGCACGGGAACCCCGCTGGCGCGCGCGTCGTGGGTGAAGCGCAGAGCCTCGAGGACGATGCGCGCGCGCTGGGCCCGCTGGCGGCGGCGTGGAGAGACGGGTGGCTCGACGTCGACTGGCGCCACGGGTTTCCGCGTCGGCTGGTGGTGCGCTCGCCGGGGCCGGTCGCGTCGTGGCTCTACACGCCTGTGGGGCTGATGGAGCGCGCGCTCGACACGGCGGCCTGCCGCTTCCTGCGTCACCTCGAGGTCGACCCGGCCAGCTTCGGCACGGGCTTGCGCGCGGCGCAGGACGTCGAGGCGCTCCTCGAGTCGTTCGCGACGCGGGCGAACGCGGTGCCGCTCGAGTCGGTGCGCATCGGGCCCGTGGGGTTGGCGGCCTTGCCCGAGCGGCTCGAGGCGCGCTGGAGCGAGGCGCGCGTACGTCAGCCACGGCTCACGACGCCGGCGGAGCGTCTCCTCTTCTCCTCCAGCCAGGCGACGCTCGAGGTGCTCTCGGTGCCCGACGGGGTGGTGGTTCGCCCGCCCGTCGGACGCAGCATCGGGCTGTCGGGGACGTCTCCGAACTTCATCGGCCAGCTCGACGAGTGCGCCGTGCACCTGACGGCCTCCGTCGAGCACGCGGCGGCGGCGCTGGCGCTGCGGGTGGAAGCCGAGGGGGCGCGCTGGTTCGTCGAAGACATCGCGGGGCTGGCGCGCGCGCGGACGAGTCGGGGCCCGCTGCTGCGCGTGAACGGGCGGGAGCGGCTCTACGCGCACCTGCGCGACGGTGACGAGCTCGAGCCGATGGACGGCCTGCGGCTCCGGTTTCGCTTGCGTTGAGCGCACAGGCCGCTTCGTCCATCATGACGGCCTCACCCGCGGGGAGGGGACGATGCCCGAAGAATCGTTCGAAGGCTGGCTGCAGCGACTCGAGAACCTCATTCGCATCGCGGGCGTGACGGAGCGCATCGACCGCGACGCGGCCTTCATGGCGTACGACCTGGAAGGCAAGACGGCAGAAGAAGCGGCGGCCGAGTTCATCCGCTCTGTGCGCGACGCGGAAGGCGGTGGCGAATGAGCCTCGTTCAGGCCGACCCGAAGAAGCGCTCGACGGTGAGCGGCCCCGTGAGCGGCGAGCCCTGGGCCACCATCGACGCGTGGGCGGGCCAGAAGGGCTACCGCCTCATCGCCGGCGGCGGCACGCCGACCCGCACCTACCAGAAGGGCAGCGGCTTTCTCGTCGCCCCGATGATGCTCGTGGCCTCGCTGGACGGCGGCACGCTCACCGTGCAGGGCTGGGTGCAGCCCACCTTCCTCGCCCGCCTGTTCGCGCTCTTCCTCATCCCCGCCGAGACGAACATCGGCACCGCTGGCCTGGTGATGATCATTCCCCGGCGCATGGCCAACGGCGTGGTGAACGAGCTACTCACCCAGCTCGGGCTGCCGACGATTCCGTGAGCGCGGCGTGGCCTCACTGGGCCTTGAGGTGCAGCACGCGCGCGCCCCCGGGGTAGTCGAGACGCACGGTGGCGTCGGCCCCCCGGCGGACGACGAAGGCTGGCTCCCACTTTACGGCGGCGCCGTCGGCCGTCATGTCGCTCCAGTTCGCCCGGACGAGGAGCGTCCCGTCGTCGAGCGGGCGCACCTCGAGCGAGAGGCTCTGTCGCTCGGGACCGCTCGCCGCGCGCCGCTCCATGGCAGCGGGTCGGTTTGGCTGCACCGCGAGCTCGCCGGACAGCAGCGCCCCCTTCGATGCCGACTGCACCTCGAACGTGAGCCGCACCGGCGGCGGTTCTCCGTCAGCCCACGCGACCCCCGATACGCACAGCACCACCACCAGCCACTGCTTCATGACGACCCTCCTGTTCGTTCCGGCCCCGTGGCGCGAGGAGTGCGAGCCGCGTGCCGGGCCGTGCTCCGAGGGCGTTGGTGCGCTCACGCCACCCCCACGTGCCACGATGGCGTGCGCTGGGCTCGCGCCGCTGACAGGGTGACACCACGGCGACCCCGTCGCCGACCCCATGGCGGCAAGCTGGTGCTGCAGCGCCTGCTGTGGACTCTGTGGCCATGGCGCCCTCGAACGTCGCGGCGCAGGTGGCCCGGCTCCGCAACTCCTCAACACCTGCGTGGCCCACTCCCGAACATGAAAGCCTCCATGGCGTTGGCGTTCGCGTGTGGCCTCGTCGCCTGTGCGCGCGTGCCCCCGAAGACGAGCCTTGACGCCGAGCCGGTCCGGTTGCTCAACGCCTTCTTCGGTCTCGACGACGCCATCCCCGACAGCGCGTCGGGCATCTGCCTCGAGGCGCCAGGCAGCGACGGCATGCCGGTGACGTTCTCGCACCGCCTCTCGGTGCAGCCAGCCCCCGGCGCGTTCCAGGTGACGACCCGCAGCGGAGCGACGAAGACGCCACTGTGCGCCAATACCCGGCCGGCCATCGCGCGCAGCGAGAACCACACGGTGCTGCTGCTGGGCGACCTGGGCTCCGTCGATGACCCGCCTGTCACCGTCACCGTGGTGGGCGACCTCACGTTCGAGACGGGCGCGAGCGCGAAGGGCGCCTCCGTGGCCGTCACGGGGCTCGAGGCAGGCCCGACGCTGGTGCTGGCGCTCGGCTACGCGCCCGGGGCCATCGACACCGACTGCCCTGCGTCGACGAAACAGTTGGTGATGGTCGTCTGGGCTGGCGGCGTGGTGGCGGCTCCGGGCATCGACGCCGACGCTCGCCGCGTCGCCTACCGCGTCAGCACCAGCGCCGGCGTCATCACCCCGTTCGCGCTCGGCGACGTGGACGACCAGGACAACTACGAGCACCTCTGCCTCGACGACGCCACGCCCGCCGAGCGCGTCGAGATGGGGCCTGGCGTGCTCATCGACCCGCGCGCCGACGTCAACCCCGCGACGCAGGTGTCCGTGAGCCGCTGACGCGACGGACGCGTCGCCTCATAGTGTGCGCGCGACGGGTTGCGAGCAGACCGGGTGCGACGAGAGCGGCAGCGCCCCCGAAGCCGCAGCTGCGGCGCACCTCGAGGTTGGGCGCAGCGAGAGGCGCGACGGGAGAAGTGGCTGGCGGCCCGCGCACCTCGGCGTGCTCACCTGGGGACGGTGATCTGTCTGGCGCTCACCACACGCAGGTCTCGCCACGTCGTCGCCAGCGCAGCGGCCCGCTCGAGCGGCATTCAGGCGCGTCGACAAGTGGCCGGCCGTGTCGGGTGTTACAAGCGCGTCATGTCGCTCGACTCGCTCGTCACCGCGCAGGCGCAGGCCATCGATGAGGCGCTCAAAGCGCTCGTCGAGGTGAACTCGTTCTCGGGCCACCAGCAGGGCGGCAACGAGCTCGTCACGCGGCTGGTCGAACTCTTCACCATTCCCGGCCTCACCGCGCAGCGCATGCCCTCGGGGCGCTTCGCCGACCATGTCATCTTCCGCACGAAGGGCCAGCGCGGAGAGGCGCCGCTCGCGCTCCTCGGCCACTCGGACACGGTGTTTCCGCCCGGCACCTTCGAGGGCTACCGGGTCGAGGGCGGCCTGCGCCGGGGCCCGGGCGTCTTCGACATGAAGGGCGGCCTCGTCAGCATCGCGTTCGCGCTCAAGGCCCTCGCCGAGACGAAGGGCCTCGACGCGCTGCCTCCGTTGCGGGTCGTCATCGTGAGCGACGAAGAGGTGGGCTCTCCGGAAGGCGGCTCGCTCATTCGGGCGTTCATCGCCGGCGCGCAGGCGTGCCTCGTCTTCGAGCCGGGCCGGAGCAACGACGCCATCGTCACCGAGCGCCAGGGCACGGGCTCGGTGGTGTGCCGCGCGCACGGCAAGGCGGCGCACTCGGGCAACAACTACTGGGACGGGGTGAGCGCCATTCGCGCGCTCGCGAAGTTCGTCGACCAGGCAGAAGCGCTGAGCGACCAGAAGACCGGCACCATCGTCAACGTAGGCACCATCGCGGGCGGGACGTCGAAGAACACGGTGCCGGCCGAGGCGAGCGCGGGCGTCGACCTGCGCTTCCAGACGCCTGCAGACGGAGAGCGCCTGGTGGCGACGCTGAAGGACGTGGCGTCGAAGGCCGCCACCGCGGTGCCGGGGGCGAAGGTCGAGATCGAGCCCGGGACGATGCGGCCGCCGATGAACAAGGCCGAGGGCGCCGACGATTTGAGGCGGCGCTACGGCCGGTGCGCGCGCGCGGTGGGGCTGTCGGACGAAGAGGCCCCCCGGCAGGGCGGCGGGAGCGACGGCAACACCGCCGCGGCCATGGGCATCCCCACCATCGATGGGCTCGGGCCCCGCGGGAAGGGCTTTCACACGCACGACGAGCAGATCGAGTTCGAGACGTTGCTCCAGCGCACGCGCGCGCTGGCGAACTTCCTCGCTGGCTTCGCGCGCTGAGCCTTCAGCAGCCGACGTGACGCCGCCAGGCCTCGCGGAAGTCGGCGTCGATGACGTCGTCCTCGCTCACCAACGAATCGAGCGTCGCCACGAGTGGCGCGACGTCGGTGGGAATCGGCTCCGTCCGCGGTGTCAGCCGGACATCGGGCAGCTCATCGGCGCGGGGGGCGAACACCATGGGCGAGATGTCGAAGAACGGCGCGACGGCGGCCGCGCCGGACGCGTCGAACAGGAGGCCGTAGTTGCCGAGGTGCGCGTCGGTGTTGCCGATGGCGGCCGAGAACCGGTGAACCCGCTCGACGAGCGCAGCATCAGCGGCCGTCACAAGGCCGTCGGCGTGCAACGCGTGGAGCACCGTCGGCGCGGCGGCATCGCCCAGGCCGCGTTCGGTCGCCAGCGCCCAGAGCGTCGCGGTGCCACGTCTCCCGCCGACGGGAACCCGGTCGTACCGGCGCATCAACAGCCCGGCGCGCGGCGCCCACGGAAGGAACTGGAACGACGCTCGCGTGGCCACCGCGGCGATGCCATGGTGTCGGAGCGTCTCTCCGCACAGCGCCTCGAAGCGCAGCAGGTTCTTCCACCGAATGCCCAGCGGCGTATCGAGCGGCGGCGTGAACTTCAGCAGCATCTCGCTGCGTGATTCGCCGACATCGTGAAGGAGCACTTTGGGCCGCTCTCCTCCGACGGAGGACGAGGTGCCGGGTCCATTCGCGTCGAGCGACTCGTCGATGACGCGCGCGACGTCGTCACGCTTCAGCCGCCCCGCGAGCAACGCGGGAAGATAATCCCGCTCGAAGCGACCCTTCGTCTCGGCGCCGACGAGCACGTTTCCCGGGAGGTCCTCTCCCCGCTGGCTCAGCGCGCGCAAGCACTCGCCGGCGTCGGTCGGCCAGCGAGCATCGGTGAGGCGCAGCTCGGGGAACGCTCGGCGAAAGCGGGCGCCGAGAAAGCCGCTGGGAAACATCTCCCAGAAGAGCCACGGCAAGGTGCCTTCGATGACGTGGCGTCCGGGCCCGAGGAAGGGAAAGCCCTTCGCGACGAGCTCCAGCGTGCGGGCCTCGTGGTGCCACAAGCCCAGCTCGTCGACGCTCGCGTCCTCGCGCACGATGAAGAGCGGCACCGGCTGCATGACGACGACTCTACGTCACCATCCCGAGTCGTCTGGTTTTTCGTGCAAACCTCGCCCACCGAAGGGAAACCGCGCCGTAGAAGGTCTCCAGCGCGACGCCGTGTCGCGCGCACCGGAGAGACACCATGGCGAAGACGCTCCCGCAGTTGGGCAAGCCCTCGAGCGCAGTGTTGGCCGAGCTGAAGGCCTTCCACGCCGACGACGCGAAGTGGAAAGACGGCCGCACCTTCTCGCTCGTCTACAACGCCGGCGACGAGGTCTCGCAGTTGCTCAAGGACGCCTACGGCGAGTTCATCGCCGAGAACGGGCTGTCACCCGTCGCCTTCCCGTCGCTGCGCCGCATGGAGTGTGAAGTCGTCTCGATGGCGGCGGGCCTCATGCACGGCGACGGCGACGTCGCGGGCACGATGACGAGCGGCGGCACCGAGTCCATCATGATGGCGGTGAAGGCCGCGCGGGACTACGGCCGCAAGGAGCGCGGCATCACGGCGCCCGAGCTGCTGGTGCCGGCGTCGATTCACCCCGCGTTCGACAAGGCGGCGCACTACTTCGGCGTCAAGATCGTCCACGCGAAGCTGGCGCCCGACCTGCGGGTCGACCTCGCCGACGTCGAGCGGCTCCTCACCGCCAACACCATCATGCTGGTGGGCAGCGCGCCGCCGTACCCGCACGGCGTCATCGACCCCATCACCGAGCTGGCGGCGCTGGCGACGAAGCACGGCGTGTGGATGCACGTCGACGCCTGCCTCGGCGGCTTCTTCCTGCCCTTCGCCGAGAAGCTGGGGCGGGCGCTCCCGCCGTGGGACTTCCGGGTGCCGGGCGTGGTGAGCATCTCGGCCGACCTGCACAAGTACGGCTACGCCGCGAAGGGCGCGTCGGTGGTGCTGTACCGGAACGCGGGCTTCCGGCGGCACCAGTTCTTCACCTGGGGCGGCTGGAACGGAGGGCTGTACGCGTCTCCGTCGTTCTGCGGCACGCGGCCCGGAGGCGCCATCGCGGCGGCCTGGGCGGTGATGCACCACCTCGGCGAGGCCGGCTACCTCGAGCGGGCGCGGTCGATCCTCGAGTCGACCGAGGCGATGAAGCGCGGCGTCAACGCCATCGCGGGCCTCCACGTCCTGGGAGAGCCGCACATGGGCGTGTTCGCGTTCGCCTCGAACACCCTCAACGTCTACGAATTGGGCGACGCGATGGACGCGCGGGGCTGGAAGCTCGACCGGCAGATGGACCCGCCCGCGCTGCACTGCATGGTGACGCCAGCGCACGCGGCGGTGAAGGACGTGTTCATGAAAGACCTCGCCGAGTGCGCGGGAGCGCTGTCGCAGGGGCACCCGGCGCCCGAGGGGAGCGCGGCGATGTACGGCATGGTCGGCGCCATCGGAGACCGCTCGCAGGTGAACGAGTTCCTCCTCGACTTCCTCGACGGACTCTTCGAGCGCGTGTGACGACGGTGGGGCTGTGGGCGCTGGTGGCGGTGAGCTTCCTCGTCGAGGCGGCGGCCGGCTTCGGCAGCATGGTGGTGGCGCTCACCGTCGGAGCGCTGTTCCTGCCTGTCGACGCGCTGCTGGGGCTGCTGGTGCCGGTGAACCTGGCGCTGTCGGCGTACCTGGTGGCTCGGGGCTTCCGGCACGTCGACTGGCGCTTCCTGACGCGGCGGGTGGTACCGCTCATGACGGTGGGGCTGCTGGTGGGCACGGCGCTGACGAAGGGGCTCGACGCGCAGGTGGCGAAGCCGGCGTTCGGGGCGTTCGTGGTGGTGGTGGCGCTGTGGCAGCTCAAACAATCGCTGGGCGCACACGCGGCGCCGAGGCCGTTACCGGAAGCGGGGCGGGTGGCGGGGCTCCTCGGGGCGGGAGTGATTCATGGCGTCTTCGCGACGGGAGGCCCGCTGGCGGTGTTCGTCTCGGCGCGCGAGCTGCCCGACAAGCATGCGTTCCGCGCGACGCTGTCGGCGCTGTGGGTGGTGATGAATGGGCTGGTGGTGCCGCGGCTGGTGCAGGTGGGCGCGGTGACGGGCGAGACGCTCCAGCAGAGCGCGCTCTTGCTGGTGCCGCTGGCCGTGGGCACGCTCGCCGGAGAGCGCCTGCACGCCGCGCTCGACGAGCGGACGTTTCGCGTCGCGGTGGCTGGCCTGTTGGTCGTGGCGGGCTGTGTGCTGGTGGCCGGCTCGCTGTAGTGCGCTCGACGCGCTTCACTGGCACCGGTCGACCGCGCCCCCTTGCCTTTCACTACCGGGCTGGGGTTTCTCCTCGACGTCCCGCGTCAGCCCCCGAGGAGCACCTCCATGAAAAGCGCCGTCCTCGTTGCTGTTGGGTTGCTCCTCCTGGGCGTGGCTGGCTGCGGCACGCCCCCACGACCTTGCACTGCCGCCACCTGCACCGGGTGCTGTGACGCGGCGGGCCTGTGCCAGACGGGCTCGTTGCCTTCAGCGTGCGGGGTGCGAGGTGAGTCGTGCCAGAGCTGCGGGGCGACGAACTCGTGCACGTTCGGCGCGTGCGTCGCGACCGGAGGTGGTGGAGGCGCTGGTGGTGCGGGGGGTGGCAGCGCGGGCGGGACTGCAGGCGGAAGCGCGGGCGGTACCGCGGCTGGCAACGCGGGCGGTACCGCGGGTGGGAGCGCTGGTGGCTCGGCGGGTGGGAGCGCCGGTGGCTCAGCGGGTGGAAGCGCTGGTGGCACCGCCGGTGGAAGTGCTGGTGGCTCCGCGGGTGGCGGTGTCGGCGGGACGACGACCGATGGAGGCTGCCTTCGGGTGACCGGCGACGAGCCCCTGTTGATGTACATCGAGGACGCTGATGGAGACGGTGTTGCGGACGCGACCGACAACTGTCCCTTCGCGTCGAACCGCGGGCAGACAGACCAGGACGCCGATGGCGTCGGCGACGCGTGCGACTCGTGCGTCGCGCTGGCGAACGCCTCGCAGCTCGACGCCGATGCCGACGGACTTGGTGACGTCTGCGACGCTGACCTCGACGGAGATGGCGTGGCGAACGCCACCGACAACTGCCCGGCGCTCGCCAACCCGACGCAGGCCAACGCCGACGGTGACAGCCAGGGAGACCGCTGCGATCCCGACGTCGACGGAGACTCCTTCGACAACCTCACCGACCTCTGCCCGTGGGTGTCGAGCCCGATGAACACCGCGAACGCGAGCTCGGCCTGCCGCCGTGACGCCGACACCGATGGCATCGACGACTCCGTGGACAACTGCCCGGGGGTGTCCAACGCGCCGCAGGCCGACCTCGACCGCGATGGGCGGGGCGACGCGTGCGATGTCGACCCCGATGGGGACGCGGTGTTGGTGTCAGACAACTGCCCGCTCGTCGCCAACCGCGCTCAGACCGACTCGGACTTCGACGGCGTCGGAGACGCGTGCGATTCGAGGTTCTGCCTGGTGATCGACCCCTCGGCGCCCGCTGACTGCCTCGACCCCGCCGCACCGTTCCGGGTCTTCGCGGGTGGCTCCCTCACGGACCGAACGGGTCAGGCAATTCGCCTCCCGCTCTTCGCCAATCGCAACCAGGTGGCCATCGACTACACGTGGACGGTGCTGCGAAGGCCGCCGGGCTCCGCGCTCGCGCTGGTGGGCGCGACGGGGCGCACGAGCAACAGCCGCGACTACCAGTACGCGTACAGCCCCGCGAACGTGCCCGCGACGGTCTACCTGGACCTGCCGGGCAGCTACGAGTTCCAGCTCCTCGGTCGCCTCGTGTCTTCAGGCGCGATGAGCACCAGCGTGCTGCAGGTGACGGCCATAGGGAGCGCCGTGCCGCCCTGGTGCCTCGGGCCTTGAGCGACGTCCCAATTCTCGCTTCTTGCCGGCTCGCCGAGGAAGGACTGCTGCGCGACAGGGCCACCTTCTGCACGGTCCGGGCGGCGCCCCGCTCTCGGGAGAAGGGCTCGAGGTCGACCGCGTGCGTGCAAGGTCGTCGACCTCGGTGACGTCGAGGTCACGTCAGAGGTCGAGGTTCCGTAGCGTACGACGGTGCATCGTCCGCTCGGCCGAGGCACCGAACCCGAGCCCCCGTTGGTCGGCGGTCGGTCCACGCATCCAGAGTGGCGTATCTCTTGCGTTCTGCTCCGGTCGCGGGTCCGAGGGATCGTCCACGCTTCGCCGAGCGACAAGAGGGGTGTCAGCTGGTGGCGCGAATCACCGCTCCACTCACGAGGAACCCCCCATGCGACGAGCCCTTCTCCCCTCGAAGTCTTCTTCCCCCTCCGTGCGCCCGAAGCCGTGCAGCCGGCTCCGAACCGGCATGCGCCTGACGGTGATGATGGCGTGCCTCGCTGCAGGGTCGGGGCTGGCGTGGGGGCCGGTGGTCGAAGGGGGCGCGATGGTGGTTGGGGTCCCGCTCGGCCAGTCGAACCGCTCGTTCACCGGCACCACGGCCAGTCTGGGCATGGAGATCGGAGACCGCTTCAACCACGAGCTCGCGCTCGAGTGGGTGAGCCTGGTGGGGAACGACGGGCCGGCACGGTCGAACGCGCTGGGAGGGCGGTACACGTTCTCGGTCGACTTCCTGGGCAAGAAGGGCTTCACGCCAACCGTTGGGATTGGCCTCTCGGTGGGCCGTTTCATCGCGCAGAGCCCCGGAGATTCGGTCGGCGGGTTCTTCCTCGCGGGCCGAGGGCTCGCGGGGGTGCGCTACACCTTCGACTTCGGCTTGAGTCTCAAGGCCCTCGTCGCGGTGAACTTCTACGGGGTGCAGCTGAGCGTCGCGCCGACGCTCGGCGTTGCCTGGCGCTTCTGACGCTGCGAGGGGCGCGAGGTGTGGCTGGGCTGGGCACCGGCTGGCCAGGTGCCCCCGTCGCGTCGCCAGTCGCCCTGTTCGCATCGCCAGTCCTGCTGTGCGTGTCTCCGGTCGCCCTGTTCGCGTCTCCCGTCGCTCTGTTCGCGTCTCCGGTCGCCCTGTTCGCCTCTCCCGTCGCTCTGTTCGCGTCTCCGGTCGCTCTGTTCGCGTCTCCGGTCGCTCTGTGCGCGTCTCCGGTCGCCCTGCTCGCGTCTCCGGTCGCCCTGCTCGGACCCACCGGCCATGGCGACGCGGTGGATGTCCCACACCGGAGATCGACCCTCTTTTCGGGCCTTTGGGTGGGTTGGCCCTTCGCCGCCGCAATCAGCGCCTTCGGGTTCTCCACGGCCCTTCGACGTAGGCACGCAAGCCCATCAGGCACCTGCGGTGAGCAGCTTGTCGGGAGCTGGCGGCGACGTCTGGGCCTCGAGCACCGGTTCGAGCGGCAGCTGGTGCTTGAGGTGATTCACGATCGGCTTCACCTTCGAGCCCATGACGACGTCCGACGCCTTCGCGCTCTTGCCAGTGGCCGCTCGGATCAACACCAGTTCCTCCGCGGCGAACCCCACCTCACGGAACATCGAGAACGCGTGGGTCGAGACGATGATCTGCCGGCCCCGCTCGTTGGCGAGGCTGAAAAGCGCAGGGAGCTTTGCCACCGCAGCCGCGTGGAGCGAGAGCTCGGGCTCCTCGAGCAGGAGCGGCCCCGTCCCGTCGATGATCTCCCAGAGCAGTGCGATGACTCTCAAGGTGCCGTCCGAGAGCGACGACTCGTCTTGGGCTGCAGCGCGCGACCGCCAGTGCTTCACCTTGAGTTTGAGGTGGTAGCCGCCCAAGTGCCCCCGGTCGACCTCGAGCGTGTCGAAGTAGGGAAGGAGCCCCTTCAGCGCCTGATTGACGACCTTCAAGCGGCGTGAACGCTCGGCCTTCGGGCTCAAGAACACCCGTTCGAGGAAGCGCGAACCGTAGTCTTCAAGGTCGACGTCTCCGTGCAGCTTCGTCGTTCGGAGCAACTCGGGCGCGAGGTGCGCATACCGAATGCTGCGGAGACCCTGAAGGAAAGGCTCCTTCTCCGGCCCGTCGAGCGCCTGTTGAAGTCGTGTCTGGCGTTGTGACTCTCGCGACTCCTTCGTGGCGTCTCTGAAGAAGAGTTGCCCATTCGCTCCGAGGAGTGACTCGACCTGGACCGACGCGCGGTCGTCGTCGTCTTTCTGAAGATTGAGTTCGTACACCCAGGGCTGTCCGCCAACAGTCGCAGCGATCCGCAGGTTGACGCTGCTGTCTGGGCCGTGAGCGAACAACGTCCGAATGGCACTAAACCCACCACGCCGTTTGACCGCCCGCTGGAGCCCACCGTCCTCTGCCGCGATGTCGCGGAGAAAGCGGAGTGCATCGAGGAGGTTCGACTTCCCCGACGCGTTCGGACCGATGATGAACGTTCGCGGCTGGAACTCGACCGTCGCCTTTTGGAAGTTCCGCCAGTTCTGAACCTCGAGACGCGTCAGCAACATTCGAACGAGCCAAGCGGAAACGGCTCACCGCCGCAACGGCTCATCTCGACGAATCAGTGACGGCTCTCCTACGCCTGCTCCTGCGCGCCTCGGCCGCGTGACCCCGAACACCGCGGGCTGAATGCGTGTCGTCGCTTCAGCGAAGCGTGACCTCAGTCGCTCACGGGCCGAACGACGCCTCCTCGGGGAACGGGTTCTGAAACCGCGGGTCGTTCAGAAACGCCTCGTCCGTCAGGCTCTCGAGGTACGCGAGCAGGTCGGCGGTCTGCTCCTTCGACAGCGTCATGCCGCCCAGGCCCCGGTCCTTCAGTGGGTTCAGCTTCCCGTCCCCAGCCAGCGGCCCTGATTCGATGAGGCGTCCCCCGCGCTGGTAGATGGCCATCACCTCGTCCAGCGTCTCGACGCTGCCGTCGTGCATGTACGGCGCCGTCTTCGCCACGTTGCGCATCGTCGGCACGCGGAACTTCCCGACGTCTTCCCGGCTGCCCGTCGCGCGCACCAGGCCCTCGGCGCCAGGCGGGTACGCGCCAGTGCCTCCGACGTTGTACAGCCCCACGTTCACGTAGACCGTCTCGTCGAAGGCCATGCCTTCGAAGCGCGAGCCCACCGCCAGCGTCAGCCCGTTGTGACAGTGGTGGCAGACGCTCCCCTCGACGTGCTCGTTGAAGAGCCGCCGCCCGCGCATCGCCGCGTTCGACACGGCCGTCACCTCGCCCCGCAAGGCGCGGTCCATCGACGAGGTGCCGCTCAGCAGCGTGCGCTCGAAGCTCGCGATCGCGCGGATGACGTCATCAAAGTCGAAGCGCGCGCCCAGCCCCGGCTCGAGCCGCTCGAAGAGAGCCCGGTAGCGCGAATCGGCCCGCAGCCGCGCCAGGGCCTCGGCCTGGAGCGCCGGTGTGTCGAGCCCCATCTCGGCAATCGGAGCCCCCTCGCCGAAGAGCGGCGCCCTCGCCTGCAGCTCGAGGCTCGTCACCTCGGGCGTCGCCCAGCCCAGCCTCGCCACGTACGCGACGTTCGCCAGAGACGGCGCCGACAACGGGTGCTCGTCGCCCCACAGCCCCACCGACCGTCGCCTCGGGTCGGCGAAGGCGTGCTCCGGGCGATGGCAGCTCGCGCACGACACCGTCTCGTTCGCCGACAAACGCTTGTCGAAGAAGAGCAGGCGCCCGGCTTCCACCGCCGCCGGGCGCATCGGGTTGTCCGCTGGCACCAGCGGCGTCGGGAACCCGGGCGGCAACGACCAGACCCAGGCCGGCTCCGCTGGAGCACAGCCCAGGACGACGAGGCCGATGACGACGAGTCCCCGAAGCCGCGTCATGGCGTGCCGAGGCGGAAGACGGTCTGCATGCCGGCGCCCGTGCCCGTGGCGTAGCTGACGCCGAGGTTCGGGTAGAAGGTGCCGCAGCGCTCCGCCCCCACCTGGGGGCCGAGGTCGCGCGCGTGGAGCGGGCCGAAGCAGTCGATACGCCCGTCAGACGACAGCTTCGGAGACGGGCCGCTCCCGGGCGTCGGGTAGCCCGCCAGCAGCTTCGAGACATCGAACAGCACCGCCTGCGTGGACACGTCGAACGCGCCATCGATGCGAATCACCGGCCGGTTCGGCTTCGCGCAGGCGCTCTCCGAGGGAGGCACGCCACCGTCCACCGTCACCGCGTCGCAGACCGAGCGATACATCACCAGGTTGTGGAAGTTCTGGAACGTGCCGCCGTCGCCCGCCGTCGTCGGCGTGTAGAAGACGAGCCGGAAGTGCTGCCGGCCGTCGGAGCCGTGGTCCATGCCCGCGCTGTTCAGCGGAGACGGCGACGAGTCGAGCGGCAGGTACGTCTTCGAGAACGGCACGCCCACGGTGAACTGTACGCCGTCGTACGGCCCCGCCTCAGCCACGGTGCCCTTGATGACGGTGTTCGTCTCGGTGGTGGTGGCCTTGCCGAAGACGACGATGCTGCACTCGGCCGAGCGGTCCTCGAAGTCCAGCAACACAAGCCCGTCCTTCTGCCAGACGCCGTCGTCCGTCACGGCCACGTCGATGGCCTTCCCGGCCTTGAGCAGCTTCACGTCGTGCACGTAGAGGCGCAGGTCTCCTGGGCGGGCGTTGGTGAGGCCCGCGAGCGCCAGGTTCTGCGCGCCGCAGGCGAAGCGTTTTCCTTCCGCGTCGACGGGCTTGAAGGCGAGGGTGACGGCGGTGGGTTGTGGGGTGGGCTGGGTGCCGCACGCGGCGGCGACGGCGAGGACGAGGACACAGGAGGACAGCACACAGGTGCGAAGCGACATCGAAGACTCCAAAGAAGGAAGGAGATGAGAGAGCAGGCGAAACGACGGACGACACCCGTCGGGCGCGCGCGTCGAAGGAACTCGGACAGGACGGGGAACGACCGTTGACCGCTACGGGCCCTGCGCCTCGATGGGAGACCGTCGTCGCGCGAGCCGTGGCGCCTGGGGCCGCGCCTCCACGGGGGCGCGAAGCGCGATGACCCGCAGCACCGGCTCGGGTGACGGAGGTGTCCTCAGGAGCGCGGCCGAGAGGTGCTCGACCGTCTTCGCCCCGTGCGGCGCGTCGGCCGGCGCGTCGGCGTGCCGGTGCGGGTGCCGGTTGGCGGCGTGGACGAGCGGGGCGAGCGCGAAGGCCCACAGCGCGAGCCCAAGGGCCAGCCAGCCGAGGTCGATTCTGTCGCGTCGCGAGCCCACAGGGGCGCCATAACACGGCGACGCGCGCCCGTTGCGCCTCAGGCTTCCGTCATCGTGGCCAGTACCCGCTCGAGCAGGTCGGACACCTCGAGGCTCGTCGCCCACTGGCGCAAATACCCGAGGTCCAATGCGTGGCCTGCGACGCGAACCAGGCCACGCACATCACGCCACTGCCGGTCGGAGGTCTCGCCACCCATTCGAAACCAGCGCAGCTTCCGGAGCAGGTTGTCCTCCGTCGAGGCCACATACAGCCCGTCGGGAGGTTGGAGCTCGACGCGAACCCGCCGAGAGAACTCACTGACGTCGAAGGCCTCGGCCCCTCGGACGAAGAGGTCGATCTTCGTCATGGAGGGAAGGTGGAAGATGTTGGTCGAACGGCCGAGGCGAGTGGCCTCGACGAGTGCTTCTTCGTCGACTTCGAAGTCGGGGCCGAGTGTCTCGACCAGGCGCTGAACCCCGGCCTCGGTGAGCCTCACCGCGAAGTCGATGTCGTTCGTCGACCGGGGCTCTCCTTGAAGCGACGTCGCGACGCTGCCGCCGAGCGTGTACTCGATGCCGCACTGTTCGAGGGCGCGGGCGACCGCCAGCGCGACCTCCACCACCTCGAGTGCACTCATCGTTTCCGCGACCCGAGCAACCGTTGCGCCACGGCCTCACCATACAAGCGCGCCGTCAACTCGCGCCGGACCTCGTCGGCAGACAGAGCGGGCTGCGCGTGCCTGATGCCTGCTTCCGCCAGCGCGCGCACGCCCCGACAGAGGCGAGACAGCATCGCCGCGCGTTCGACGACCGTGAGCGCGCGCAGGCGTGCGTAGTACGTCGCTCGCTGCGCTGGGGTGGTGTCGAGCATCTCGCCGAACATGAACGGAGCGTACCGCTTCGCGCAGCCCGACGCCCAGAGCGTTGGACGTCCCGTTCGTTCCCCGGATGAATCCACCTGCCGGTGGTTCTTCATGGATGGCGCGGTGGCCACTTCCTTCGCGCTACTTCGGCTGCTCCTGCGCGTCGGCCTCGAACAACTTCTCCAGCTCCGCCCGCGCCTGCTTCGCGCGCTCCTGCAGCTTCGCCACGTCGCCGCGGTGCTGGAAGCTGTCCATCAGCAGCGCCTCGTCGTGCGAGCGGAAGCCCGCCAGCGTGCGCGTCACCTCGCTGCTCGGCATGCCCATCAGCGTCAGCACGTCTCCGGCCATCTCGAGGCTCGACACGAACGTCTCGCGCATCAGGTGCGTCACGCCCAGCGCCAGCAGCTCGTACGCGTGCTGCCGGTTCCGCGCGCGCGCCACCAGGGTGAGGTGCGGGAAGTGCTTCTGCACCGTCTTCGCCACCTCGACCGACTTCTCCACGTCGTCGATGGCCAGCACGAACAGCCGCGCCTTCGCCGCGCCCGCCGCCTCGAGCAGCTCGAGCCGCGAGGCGTCTCCGTAGAACACCTTGTTCCCGAACCTCCGCACGAAGTCGACGTGCTCGCTCGAGATGTCCAGCGCGACGAAGGGAATCCGCCGCGCCATCAGCACCCGCCCCACCACCTGGCCCACCCGCCCGAAGCCCGCGATGACGACCGGAATTTCTCCCTCGTGCACCAGGGTGTCGAAGGCCTTCTCTTCCTTCTTCGGCACCAGCCTCGGCGCCAGCAGGCGCTCGAAGAGCGTGAACGCCACCGGAGTCACCGCCAGCGACAGGCCCACCACCAGCACCAGCAGCTGCGACATGTCCTGCGTCAGCGCCGCCGTCGACGTCGCCAGGCCAAACACCACGAAGGCGAACTCGCCGCCCTGCGACGTCGAGATGGCGAGCCGCAGCGCGCCCAGGGTCGAGCCCGTCTTCACCTTGCCGATGCCGAACAGCACCGCGCTCTTGATGAGCAGCAGCCCCGCCACCAGCCCCGTCACCAGCGCCGGGTGCTTCGCCACCAGCGACAGGTTCACCGACATGCCCACCGCCATGAAGAAGAGCCCCAACAGCAGCCCCTTGAAGGGCTCGATGTCGGCCTCGAGCTCGTGCCGGTACTCCGAGTCCGCCAGCAGCACGCCCGCCGAGAACGCCCCCAGCGTCGCCGACAGCCCGATGGACTCCATGATGACCGCCGTGCCCGCCACCACCAGCAGCGCGAACGCCGTGAAGAGCTCCTGGCTGTGCAGCGCCGCCACCGCCTTCAGCACCGGCCGCAGCACCACCCGGCTCGCCACCACCATCACCGCGAACGTCGCCAGCACCTTCAGCAGCCCCAGGCCGAACGTGCCCTGCTGCGCCGGCTCCGCGTGGGTGCCCAGCAGCGGCAACACCGCCAGGAAGGGAATCGCCGCCAGGTCCTGGAAGAGCAGAATGCCGAACGCGATGCGCCCCGGCTGCGTGGTGAGCTGGTTCTTCTCGGCCAGCACCTGCACCGCCAGCGCCGTCGACGACAACGACAGGGCAAAGCCCGTCACCAGCGCCGCCACCGGTGACAGCCCGAAGGCCAGCGCCACCGCCGCCAGCAGCACCGTCGACAGGCCCACCTGCGCGCCGCCCAGCCCGAAGACGTGCCCGCGCATCTGCCACAGGCGCGAGGGCTGCAGCTCGAGCCCGATGATGAAGAGGAGCAGCACCACGCCCAGCTCGGCGAAGCGCATGACCGAGTCCACCTCGGACACGAAGGCGAAGGCCGACGGCCCGATGGCCACGCCCGCCACCAGGTAGCCCAGCACGCTCCCCAGGCCCGTGCGCTTGAAGAGCGAGACCGCGATGACCGCCGCGACGAGGAAGATGACGGCGTCGTGCAGGAAGCCCATGGGGTGTGGTGTAGCCGAAGCCCCTGCGCCAGACGCCCTCTTGTTTCAGGCGCCCCCAGCACGTTCGGCAGGGCCGGCCCCAAAAGTCGCGGGCAGCGCCGGCTCTGCGTACACTCACTCCCCTCGTGAGCAGCGCCCCGTCAGAAGCCACCTACACCATCACCAACGCCCTGGGCCTCCACGCCCGCGCGGCCGCCCAGTTCGTCAAGGTGTCGAACAAGTACCCCTGTGACGTCGACATCGAGTGCGAAGGGCAGAGCGTCAACGGCAAGTCCATCATGGGCGTGCTGATGCTCGCCGCCGCGCAGGGCATGGTGGTGAAGGTGACGTGCCGGGGCGAAGGCCAGGAGGCGTGCCAGCAGGAGATTGGCGCGCTCATCAACGGGAAGTTCGGCGAGCCGCGGTGAAAGGAGTCGTCGAGGTGATGAAGCGCTCTCAGTCGTGTCGTCACGGCGCCCCGCTGGCCCTGGCCCTCGTCGTCGCCGCCTGTCCAGGCACAGACACGCCCAGCCTCTCGGTGTCGGCCGGCTCGCTCCGCGTCGGCGCCGAGGCCACCGTGAACGTCTCGGCGTCGGTCGGCGCCCAGCCCGGCACCGGCGCCGTGGAGCTGTCGGCGTCGCTTGGTGAGCTCGGCGCCGCCAGCGTGCCCCTCGTCGAGGGCTCCGGCCGCACCACGCTGCGCTGCCCGCGCGCCACTCCCGGCTGCGTCGCCGGCGCCACCATCACCCTCACCGCCCGGTGGAATGGCCCGCGCGGCGTGGTCACCGAGCTGGCCACCGTGCGCGTCACCGACCCGGCTCCGACTGACGGCGGCGCCGACGCGGGCCGCCCTGACGCGGGCACCCTCGATGGAGGGCCCGACGCGGGCGCCGATGCAGGGCCCGTGGAGCCCATCGACCCCGACGGCGGGCTCGTCTTCGACGGCGGCACCTTCCTGGCGGGCGGGCCGCTGTTGCTCGGACGCCTCGGAGAGCCCCGCACCCTGGGTTTCTCGCCGCTGACTGCCGGCGCGCCCGTCAGTCTGGGCTTCAACCAGCTCCCCGAGCAGACGTTCCAGTACGCCGGGCGCCTCTTGTACGTGCGGCGGGGCTTTCTCCACGTCTGGGTCGAAGACTTTCCCGACTCCGGCGTGCCCGTCGTCGACGCCGGAGACCCCGACGCCGGTGAGGTGGACGGCGGTGAGGTGGACGGCGGCGCCCCCGACGCCGGTGACCCCGATGCGGGCGGGCTCGACGCCGGCGCCGTCGACGCGGGCCCTTTCTTTGGCCCGTTCCCGCTCTTCGACCCCGAGGGCAACGACCTGCGCGTGGCCTCGTGCGAGGGCCTCTTCGGCGCGGCTGACTCTGGCTACGTGCGCGTCGCCCTGCCCACGCCAGGGGGGGGGCTCTGGGTCGGCTGCAGCGAGACGGCCAGCGGCCCCATCGAGCTCTACCGAAAGGGCCAGCGCTTCGTGACGCTGACGAGCACGGCCTTGATGCCCATCGCCGCCAGCGAGCAGTTCATTCTGGCCGTCGAGGTGCCGCCCGATGGAGGCCCCCCGCTGCCGCTGGTGTTCTCGGCCGCCGAGTCGGCTGTCGCGTTTCCACCGCCAGACGCCCGCCAGTACCAGCAGGGCGCCGGGCGCGCGACGGCCGCGGGCTTCGACTTTCTGGCCTACGACCCTGCCCTCGATGGGTGCTTCGTCGTCTCGATGGACCGCCGCGGCGTCGCCACCGAGCTCCCCCTGACGCTCCCGCTCGCCGTGTTGCCCGACAGCTGCCTGAGCGCGCGGTTCAACGGCTCGAGCGATTCGGTGCTCGCCTTTGGCTCAGTCGATGGTGGCGCGCCAGACCGGGTGTTCGAGGTCCCCTTCACGCGAAGCGGCGCGATGCCGCTCGACGCTGGCGGGCCTGACGCCGGTCGGCCCGATGGGGGGCGCCCCGATGGCGGACGTGCGGATGGCGGAGTCGATGCAGGACGCTCCGACGCGGGCGGCCCGCCCCCCCGGTTCCTCGCCGGTCCCCCTTCGGACTTCCTCGCCGACCCGCCTGTCCTCTCCATCGACCTCTCGCAGCCTGCCTTCATCATCCCCCCCTGATGGGCGGGTCCAGGCGCCTGAAGCCTGGGCCGTCCTGGCACGCTCTTCGCTCAAGGGAAGCACATGAGCCCTCGCAACATCGGTGTCCTTGCAGTGGTGCTGGCCGCCGTGGGCGTCGCGGGTGCCGTGGCGCTCAGTCAGCGCACTAGGCCGCTCGACGACGAGCCGCGCGCCGCGGCGCCCTCGAACGAGACCCTCGACAAGATGGTCATCGACTACGCCTTCCAGGCGATGAATGGGTTCGGCCGCCAGGCCGTGGCGAGCTGTGGGCCCGACCTCGCTGGCCAGGAGGCCGACGTCTCGGCGAAGGTCACCGTCAAGGGCTCGGCGGTGGTCTTGAGCCAGGTGAAGTTCGGCCAGAGCGCCTGGAGCGAAGAGCGGGTCAAGTGCGTCACCGGCGCCTTCGAGGGCCAGCAGCGCGACGCCTCGGCCGACGGCATTCGCACCAGGTTTCCCGATGGGAGTGAATATGAGGTCGACGCCCGCATCGCCTTTCAGCTGCCTACGCTTCAGTACAGCGAGTAGGTGATCCACCTTCCCTGAAACGTTTGCAGGCCGAAGGTCGCAAACTTTTTCGCTTTCTCCCAACCACCTGACATCCTGTCGACGCGCAACGGCCCGGAACTTGCGTCGAGCGCCGCCCCAGAGGCCCCCATGACCGTGACCCGAACCCTGCTGGCCGCCGTTCTCCTGAGTGCCCTGGTGGTGAACGCCGAGCCCGCGAAGCCGCGCGTGATGGTGATTCTCGACAGCTCGCGGTCGATGCTCGAGCCCACCAACACCGACTGGCCGCCCACCGACATGAGCGCGCCCGGAGGCGACTGGGACCGCAACACGAACCCGGCCTGCGCCAACAAGTTCTGCACGGCCAAGAAGGTCATCGACACCGTCATCCCCGACTTCACGGGTGAGGCGCGCATCGGTCTGGCCACCTACTACCAGTTCCTGCTGCGCGCCGATAAGCCCAGCACCGAGACGAGCAGCTGCACCTACGACGTCGTCAGCGCGCCGGGCCGCCGCCGCGTGTTCTCGAGCGAAGTCGACCTCACCGGCAGCGGCATGACGATCTGCGGTCCGGCCACCTGCGACGCGTCTGGTAACTGTACCCCGGCCGACTGCACCAACGGCGCGCGGGCCATCAACTTCCCCGATGGCAACGGCGCTGGAACGGGCGCGAACCTCGACACGGTGTGCAAGACCGCGGCGACCTACACCCGACCGGCGCTGCCCAACACGACGGTGCCGACCTGCAGCGGCGACCGTTGCTACTCGCTGACGAAGATCGCCGCGAACCCGTCGTCGAACCTCGACTGCAACATCTACCGGAACCCGGCGACGCCGGTGCCCGTCACGCTGTCGGGGTTCCCCAGCTGCACGAACGGCAACTACACGACGCTGGTCACGCAGTCGGTGATCGACACCGTCAACCAGTACGTGGCCCTCGGAACGCCTTCGTGCGGCGCGGCGGGCACCAGCGCGCCCGTCGTCAATCCGGCCGTCGCTCCCGCACAGACCCTCGCGGGCAACCCGAACCTCGGCACCGGCGTCGGGCAGTGGTTCGGCGCGGGCGCCTCGGCGCTTCGTTGCACCGGGAGCGTGGGGTGCAGCCTGTTCCTCAAGAACAGCGCGCCCACGACGAGCGCCAACACCCCGCGGCACTGGTTCGGCGCCTTCAATGACACCTTCACGCCGACGGCTACCATCACGAGCATGAACGCGACGCCGGCCAACTCGTACCAGTTCCAGTCCCGCACGGCGTCGTCGAGCTATGTCGCCAACTTCTTCCGCGACGCGGTGGGCGTTGCCACGCCGCCGACCATTACGCAGTCGACGGCGTGCCTGCCCTCGGGCCGCTACAGCAGCGGGCAGACGCTGTCGGGAACGTTCGGCGTCGACAACCCCGAAGGCCAGCTCCAGGCCGCATCGTCCCCGCTGCGGACGACGGGGTCGACCAACGAGTCTCCGGGGCGCTCCGGGTCGGACATCGCCTGTACCGGCGACTTTCCGTGCGACGTGACCCTGCAGAGCCAGACGCCGAACGTCACCATGACGGCGGGCCCCACCATCTTCAACACGGGGGCCCTCCCCGCTGGCCATACGCTGGGCGCGATGTCGACCCAGTCGTGGACGGCGCGCATGCTCAACGGGAACACGTGCAGCGACTTCACGAGCTCGGCGAGTTCACCCGGGGTGCCAAACGGCGTGTGGACGTCGGGCCCGCCCTCGTCGTGCGCGACGTATGGGTCCTGTCAGTTCAACGTGACGGCGGGGCCAACGAACATCACGGCGCCTGCTGGCACCTGCGAGACCATCTCGCGGTTCAGCCCCGCGGGGAGCCTGCCGACCTGCGCGTGGAACGGGCGCACCTACAACTCGCCGAACACGTTCTCGAACGACCCGGGCGGGAACCCGTATCGGCTGGTGGCGCAGATTCCAGCCAGCCAGAGCTGCCTGACCGGTGACTTCAATCGCAACAGCGTCAACGGCATCATGGCGTTCCAGGTCGGCAACTCGACGACGAACGTGCCGGCGGGCCTCGTGAGCGCCAGCACCCCCATTCGTTTGAGCTTCCAGAGCGACCCCCCGGGCGGGTTGATCTCGGGCACCTCGGTGCGCGCCTCGAGCCCCCCGTCGGGCTTCTCAGGCGCGGCCAACTCGGCCACCAACCGCGGCTCGCCCACCAACCTGGGGGCTCCGATGGGCGCGGGCCCGCACCCGTCCTACCCGGGCGGCGTGACGTGCAACACGGGCGACGTCATCGACAGCTCGAACTCGACGCTCTGCGCGGGCATCACGCCCTGCACGCTGGTGACGGTGGGCTGGCACCAGGTGGCGGCGACGGGCTGTGGCACCGAGGGCAGCTCGCCCTGCTTCCAGTGTCGGTACCAGCCGCGCACCTTCACGTGGCAGGCGGCGTCGAAGAACTGCACCTACGCGGCGGAGCGGTACGACTACTCGGTCGACCGCACGGCCCAGCAGTGCACCTTCACCCGGCCCCGCTGGGCGACCTCGTACGACGTGACGACGTATACCTGCGTCTACAACATCGGCGCTCGCCGCTACGACTTCTCGGCGCCCACCACCGCGTACTGCGAGTACTTCGCCGTGCAGTCGTCAGTGCGGTCGCCGCGCACGCTCTACACCTACGAGTACCTGACCAAGGGCACCGAGCTCATCGGCCGTGGCCGCCGGTCGGGCATTCCAGGTGGCCTCTGCGGCACCACGTGGGACGCCTCGAACGCCTTTGGCACGGCGTGCCCCGAGACGATCGCCGGGTGTGCTGGCGTGAGCCCCGACACGGCGGCGGCGGCGATGTTCATGGGTGAGAGCACGTGCCGGCTCAAGTGGGGCGGCCCGAACGCGGGCAATGACGAAGTCGCCGACGCCTCGAGGAATGGCCGGAACAATGGGCGAGCTTTCGGCTACCGGGACGGCACGACGGTGCCCTTCCTCACGGTGAACGAGAACCACCGGGCCTGTGAGTCGCCGGCCAGCTCCATCGCGCCGACGCCCAATAGCTACCGCGACGCCGCTGGCTCGCCGCGCGGGTTCTGCTCGCAAGGCGGCTCCCCGGCCCTCAGTCACCGGCGCCTCATCTCGGACTACTTCGACCCGGACCCGACGACGAACGCGAACAGCCTGGCGTCGTTCTACGGCTCGGCCTACCCGGCGCCGTGGGTCGTCGACTGGAACAATACGCCCCGCAAGGACCAGGGCTTCAGCGCCGTGATGGACGGAGGTATCGCCACGGGCACCGGAGCGCTGCCGAACCGCGCGGTGTTCGTGCCCATTCCTGATGACGTCGCGTACAGCTCGGCGGCGCAGCGTACGGCCCTGCGCGACGCGATGCGTAAGTGCGTGCCGCCCAGCGTGAGTGACCCGGGCCCCAGTGGCGTGCTCGACGGTGGCGTGTGCGTGGCCGACGAGCGCGTGCGCAACTCGTCGGGCGTCATCACCAATGGTGAGACGCCGCTGTACGGCTCGCTCTACAGCACCTACGAGTACCTCCGCCGCCGGTGGGACGTCGACGGCGTCGACGAGAAGCAGTGCCGCGAATACTTCATCGTGCTGGCGACCGACGGCCTCGAGGCGACGCCCAAGGGCTTCACGCTGGGCGGCAGCGACCCGTCGACGAGCGTGCAGGGCCTGGTGTCGAGCTTCCGCAACACCGCGGTGGGCGTGAAGAGCCGGCCCGACGTGAAGACCTTCGTCATCGCGCTCGGCAGCGGCGCCGCGGGGAGCCCGATTCTGAACGACGTCGCGGCCGCCGGTGGCACCACGCAGGCGTTCAACGCCACCAGCCTCTCGGAGCTGCAGACGGCGCTCCAGACGGTGTTCACCAGCATCACCCAGGGTGTCTTCTCGCGGTCGCGCCCGGCCATCGGCACCGACGGCTCGCGGCTGTACGCGGCGCAGTTCATCCGTCCGGCGGGTGTGCTGCCCGACGGCGGTTTCACCGGCCCCGACTGGTCCGGTCTGTTGTCGGCGTTCCGCATCGACCCCACCAACGGTGTCTTCACGCTGGCGTGGGAGCACGCCGCCAAGCTGAACAACCCCGCCCACCCCGCGCGCACCATCGTCGCGGCGCTGTGCGAGGACCCGGGCGACGAGACGTGCGACGACGACGACCGTGAGGTGGTGCCCTTCACCACCGGCAGCTCGCTGCTGATGGACCAGCTCGACGACAGCCCCGACTTCCCCGGGAGCATCACCTCGGGCGACGTCATCAGCTTCCTCAGGAACACTGGCGAGTCGTACCTGGGCTCGCCCGGCGTGCGCACCAGCCGGCTCGGCCCCATCTCGCACTCGGCGCCCGTCGTGGTGGGCCGCTCGCCCTACGACCGCACTTACGGTGGCTCGACGCCCGCGCAGCAGGCCGCGTTCGAGGCGTTCCAGCAGACGACGGCCGCTGACGCCGGCCGCCCCGTGCGCGTGTTCGTCGAGGCCAACGACGGCATGCTGCACTCCATCATCGAGAACACGGGCAACGTGGCCTGCGGCAGCGGCGAGGCCGACATCAACTGCCCCAACGGCCGAGAGGACTGGGCCCTCATTCCCGGCTCGATGGACACGAAGTTCGTGCCCTCGCTGAGCTCGCGGCCCGACCTCATCACCCAGCTGTTCCGCCTCAAGGAAGGCGGGTGGGCGGCGAACTACCTCAACAACACGCCCTCCATCGCCGACGTCTGCGGTGACGGCTCGGGCAACGCCAACAACTGCGCGGCGAACCAGTGGAAGACCATCGCGATTCTGACGATGCGCGAAGGCGGTCGCAGCCTGGCGGCCTTCGACATCACCAACCCGGGCGTCGCGCCCAACACGAGCCGCTTCTTGTGGGACTACGCCGAAGACGACGTCGGCCTCACCTACAGCGCCCCGGCGATCGGCCGCGTGAAGGACGGCTCGAACGAGAAGTTCGTCGCGGTGTTCGGCGGCGGCGCTGACGACCCCAACACCTCGGAGCTCGATGGCCACCGCGTCTTCATTCTCAACGCGCTCACCGGCGAGAAGATTCGCGAGTTCAACAAGTTCGACAAGGGCCCCTCGGAGTTCGACCTCAACGTGGGCATCGTCGCGCGGCCGGCGATCCACCGCCGGCCGGGCACCAACTTCGCCTTCATGTCGAGCGCCTTCGTTCCGGCGGGCCCGACGCTGTATGCGCTCCGCTTCGCCAAGCCCAACGGCGACCTCGAGGACGAGGGTGGCAAGTGGAAGCCCGACGAGCTGTTCGACCCCACCTCGAACCGGAACGACGACTACGCCACGTGTGCCTCACCGCCCTGCGGCCTGGTGCAGGTGAAGCGGGTGACGCAGCTGACGGCGGGCAACCCGGTGGCCGTGCCCCCGGAGCCGCCCACCTACGGCCTGGTGGTCGAGCAGGACCTGCCGCTGGCGAGCGCGCCCCCCATTCTCAACCGGCCGCGCCTGGCTCCCGTGCTGGTGCAGAACGGGTCGACCATCGACCTCTTCGTGGGCACCGGCGACGCGCGCACGCCGGCCGACCCGGCCACCGAGTTCCGCAACGGCAACTACTTCTACGCGGTGCACGACTTCAACCTGCAGCCCAAGGGGTCGAAGAACGATGGCCGCGCCCTGTGGGTGGTGAAGTTCCCGAAGCTTGGAACGGCGCCAGCGCCGGAGCAGTTCGAGCAGGTGGTGAGCGAACCGGCCATCATCTCGGGCTGCGTCGTCGTCGCGACGTACACGACGCCCGCGTCCAGCGCGAGCTGCAACCTCGACGGTGACACGACGCTCTACGGCTTCCGGCCCATCGATGGTGAGCTCCAGCCGTGCCTCACCTTCACCGCGCCCAGCCCGTACGCCGGCTCGAACACCCCCGTCATCAAGATGCCGGGCGCCGGCATTCCGTCGGACCTGGTGGTCATCAACGACAACGTCTACCTGTCCACGAGCAAGGACGGGTTGACGCGCGCTCCGGTGCGGGTGCCGCCGCGCCCGGGCGCTGTCCGCAGCTACCGGAGAATCAAGTGACCTCGACCGTTCGTCGGCCGCGCGCGGGGCGCGGTGTGACCCTCATCGAGCTGCTCGTGGTGGTGGCGATCATCGGCATCATCGCCGCCATGAGCGCCTACTCGCTGCAGTCGGTGAACGAGATCGGTCGGGTCAACGGGGCCACGGAGTCGCTGGCCACGGTGCTGCGGAACAGCCGGGCGCGCGCCATCACGGAGCGGTGCACCTACGTCGTGCAGATCAACGGCCCCGAGTACAACCCCGTCTCGGCGCCCGTCGACGTGCCGCGGGTGCGCAACACGGCCCTGGTGTGGCGGAAGAATGACTGCGGCTCGACCTTCGGCGCGTACGTCGGTGGGCTGCCGTTCAACAACCGCGACCGGCGGGTCAACGATTACAACCTCGACGAGTTTCGCGCCGAGGTGAACCTGCAGCCAGGCCTCATCACCGGGAACCGCCTGCTGAACGACTCCATCTCGATTGCCTACACGGGTGATGGGCGCCGGTTCGTCTTCACCGACGACAACGCAGACGGCGTGTTCGTCGACAGCGGCCTGCTCCCGACGACACCCTTCTCGTTCGTGGTGCGCGAGTTCAACAAGCCCAGCTCGCCTACCGCGAAGACGGTGAACGTCCCGCCCGCGGGCGGCGCGGAGGCCCAATGACGAGGGTGACCCGGGGCTCGACGCTGCTCGAGACCATGATGGCAGGCGCGGTGCTGATTCTCGGCCTCGTGGGCGTGGTGCAGCTCATCATCAGCAGCATGAATCAATTCGGCAACTCGGTCGCGCGGGTGAACGGGCAGCAGGTGACGGCCGCGGGCGTCGCCGACGTGATGTCGCTGCCGTTCGCCGCCTTCGCGGCGCCGGGTGTCTTCGACGGTGGCGTCCTCACCGACGAGAACGGGCGCCGCTATACGCGGACCATCACGGTGGCGTTGGCCGGAGACGGTGGAATCGCGGCGCGTGAAGTGGTGGTGGAAACGCGGTGGCGGGAGAACCTCGGGCCGGCGCCAGTCGACCGGGTCGCCCGCGCGACCGTCTTCATCTCGGAGCTTCCCGATGCGGGCTTCTGACGTACGGCGCGGCCTCACCCTCATCGAGCTCCTCGTCTCGTTGGCGGTGCTCTCCATCATTCTCGCGGCGGTGATGTCGGTCGTCGTCACCATCACCCGGCAGCGGCGCGAGTCGAGCAACCAGGTCGACACCCGCGTCAACGGACGCATCGCGCTGTCGCTGATGGCGTTCGACGCGGCCAACGCAGGCTACCGCTTCGGAACGCCGCCGCTGGCGGTGCGGGTGCTGCAGAACGTCACGGGCACCGAGCCAGAGCTGGCCGACGCGACCGCCGCCCCGGCGCCCTGGACGGGCGGGTGTGGCGGCCTGGCTGGCTGGACGCCGGTGCCTGGCACCGATGTCATCGAGTTTCGCCAGGGGGCCGCCGGGCCGCTGCCCGGCCGGGCCGTCAACAACGGCTCGGCCTTCACTGGCGCCGCCAACCCCTTCACGACGGCAGGGGCCACGGCGAGTGCGAACGTCATCGTCCTCATGAGCAACGGCGTGACGGGCTGCGCCGGTCGTCTGCAGGCTGGCGGCATCAACAGCGGTGCGGTGACACTCCTCAAGGCAGACTTGAGGACGAACGCCGCCCCCAGCAACTACCCGACGGCTGGGCCGGGCCTGTGCCCCGCGGCGCAGATGGCGGTGACGGCGCTCGGCCAGGCGACGCGGTACCTCGTGTGTCGGCCGCCGGCCATCGGGCCCCCCAACCTGCGGCCCGCGCTGTTTCGGCAGCGGTACGACGGCACGATGGCGATGACGGCGTTCGACCGCGTGCAGGACGGCATCGAAGACCTGCAGGTGGCCTCGGTGCTGGCGAATCAGGTCAACGGCGCGACGATGGTCGGAGGACCAACCTGCGTCGGAACGGGGGCCGCCGCCCGTTGCACGTGCGGGCTGACGGTGGGGGGCGACTGCGCGGGGTACGACCCGGACCCGACCTCGGGTGGTGGTGCCTTGAACGGAGCCTCGGCAGCGGCAGCCGAGCGCAGCGCGATGCTGCTGCGCGCCGTTCGTGTGGCCGTCACCACCATCTCACCGAGGCCCCGTGGCTTCGGCTCGGAGTTCGCTGGCATCGCGCGGCCGGCCTCGTTCAACCACCCGGCGGGCACCGTCGGGCAAATCGCCGACCAGGTGGTGGTGGGCGCCGAGAACAACCAGCGCGCCGTCGTCGAGGCGACCTTTCTCCCGCAGAACATCGTGATGGTGACGCCATGAAGCCTTCGATTCGACGGCCCAGGCATGCGCGCGGCATGGCCATGCTGGCGGCGCTGGTGTGCCTGCTCCTCGTCTCGATTCTCGCGGCGGGGCTGTTCCTGCAGAGCCGCGACTCCGGCACGCTGAACTCCGTCACGACTGCGCAGACGGTGGCCGCCATGAACGCCGAGATGGGGCTGCAAGAGGCCATTCGGCGCGTCCGCGCGGCGCAGATCAACACGCTCGCCTTCACAGGCACCTGCACCGCCGCCGAGGTCGAGGGCAACACCTGCACGAACCTCTTCACGGTGGGGCCGATCGCGGGGCCGAATGACAACCCGCTCCAGGGCGGAGGGCTGCTCTACCAGTTCGTCATCTACCGGCCGACGCCGGCGCCTGATGACCTCGAGCTCATCTCCCGGACCAACCGGTACGTGGTGCGGGCGACCGGCTTCTACGGGCAGAACCTCAACGCCATCGGCCTGGTGACGAGCATCGTCGAGGCCGAGGTCGAGATTGGCAACGGCACGACCGAGCCGTGTCGAGGGAGCTACGACTGCGTCGGCGGCTGACGCGCGGGGCTCACGTCGCGGCGAGGCTCTTCGCCGTGGCCCTCGCGGTGGCGGCGCTGGCGTGTCGTGAGGCTTCGAAGACGCCTCCGGCACCGGTGTCTCCGCCTCAAGTCCCCTCGACCCTCACCGAGAAGGACACGCTCGCCCACGACGGTGGCGTCGCCGGTCCAGGCTGGCGGCTCGGGCTCGACGCGCGCTGGCTCCTCGTTCGGCCCGATGTCTCGACCCGGGTGAAGCCAGGGGTGCAGGCGTGGGCGGTCGACCCCGACGGCCCCGAGCACCTCACCGTCACGTGCCGCGCCGGCGCTGGGGGGCCTGGCCTGCCCACTGGAACACCCGTGGAGCCCCTGCGCGGCCCGTGGCTCGAAGGGCAGCTCGCCCGCTTTCAAGCCGGCGACGGCGCGCATACCCGCGCCCGCTACGTGCTGCTGAGTCAGACGTGCGACGTCGACGTGGTGACGCCGCCGGGGGGCGACGGGGCCCGTGCAGCGCAGGCCGTCGGGCGCTTCGAGAGCGACCGGCGCGCGTTGGTGAGCGCCCTCGTCGAGCTCGCCCAGTACCTCCAGACGGACCCGCAGGCGAAGGCGCGGCTCAACCTGTACCGCGACGCCGGGCACGGCGACATCTCGGGCCTGCTGCTGATGGACAACGCCCTGGTGCGGCTCGCTCCCGCGCGGTTGACGGAGCGCTTCACCCTGCGCCAGTCACTCCTCGAGGCGTTGCCGCCGCTCGAGTGTGGAGAGCTGGTGCGGCACCGGCTCGACCCAGCACCCGAGCTGCTCGAGCGGCTGCCGGAAGAGAGCGCGGTGCGGTGGGTGGGCCTGACGCGAGAGGCGCTCGGGCTGGCCCTCGGCTCGTCGACGCCGCCGAGCCTGCCGACGGAGGCCGAGGTGGAGGCCGCGATTCGCGAGCTGGTGGTGCAGGACCGCGCCCTCGAGGCGGCCGTGCTGGCGCTGCAGCGCCCAGGCAACGTCCCCAGTGAGGTGTTGTGCGACGCCGAGCGGCGCCGCCTGCGCGCGATTCTGGCGCAGCCCGAGCCGAAGCGTGTGGTGCTGATGAAGAGCCTCGTCGCGGGCACGGCGCCGTCACCCTGACGTCGCGCCCGCCCACCAGGCCTTCACGTCGACGAGGCGGGTGAAGCGCCGGGCCTTTGGCAGGCTGTCGAGCAGCGCGCGCCCGTAGCGCTTCGTCAGCACGCGGGTGTCTCCCAGCGCCACGATGCCGCGGTCGGAGCGCGTGCGGATGAGGCGGCCAAAGCCCTGGCGAAGCGTCAGCGCCGCCTGCGGCACCTGGTACTCGTCGAAGGGGTTGCCGCCGGTGGCGCGCACCGCCTCGATGCGCGCGGCCTGGAGCGGCTCTCCGGGTGGCGCGAAGGGCACCTTGTCCATCACCACCAGCGACAGCGCGTCGCCCGGCACGTCGACGCCTTCCCAGAAGCTGTGCGAGGCGAAGAGCACCGAGGGCCTGTCCTTGAAGCGCTCGAGCAGCACCCCGCGCGGCGCCTCGCCCTGCTTCAGGACGGGCACCGTCACGTGGGGAGACACCAGGCCGTGCACCTCGTCGAGGTGGCGCAGGCTGGTGCACAGCACGAAGGCGCGGCCCCCGGTGAGGCGAATGAGGCGCAGGACTTCGCGGGAGAACTCGAGGGTGAAGCCCTCGGCAGCGGGCTCGGGCAGGTGCCGGGGCACGTAGAGCGCGGCCTGCGTCTCGTAGTCGAAGGGCGAGTCGACCGAGACGGTGGGGGTGCCACGCGGCGACAAGCCGAAGCGGCGGGTGACGAAGTCGAAGCTCCTGGCGTCGCGGCCCGTCGACGAGGTGAGGGTGGCCGAGGTGAAGACGACGGTGGGCGTGTCTTCGTAGAGGAAGCGCGCCAGGCTCTCGCCCACGTCGATGGGGGCGGCGCGCAGGGCGAGGCTCTTCCCGCGGGCCTCGGCCCAGTACACCTGGCGGGTGTCGTCGGCCTGCAGCACGTGCTCGAGGGCCGCGGCGCTCTCGACGGCGCGGCGGTGGAGGGCGCCCACCTCGGGGTCGTCTTCCGCCACCAGCGCCGACACCGCCGAGAGTGTCTCGAGCACGGCGGCCGCATGGGGCCTCACGCCGTCGAGCAGCGCCTCGGTGAGGGTGGTGTCTCCGCCCGCGCGGCGCGGGCTGCCGTCGTCGAAGAGGGGGCCGTGGGGCAGCTGCAGCGACAGCTCGCGGAAGAGGGCGTCACCGCGGCTGCGCAAGGTGACGGAGAGGGCGGCGAGGTGGCTGGCGCGCGCGTCGGTGACGGGCAGCACGCCGAGGAGGTCGTTCGCGAGGCTGGTGAGGCGCCCCGACGACACCGTCACCCCGAAGTATTCGGTGGCGACGTCTTCGAGGGCGTGGGCCTCGTCGAACACCACCGCGTCGTACGGCGGGAGGATGCCCAGCGGCTCCTCGCCGCCGCGCGCGCGCAGGGCGAGGTCGGAGAAGAAGAGGGCGTGGTTGACGACGATGACGTCGACGTCGGCCGCCGCGCGGCGCCCGCGGGTGACGAAGCACGACTCGTACAGCGGGCACTTGCCGCCGAGGCAGGCGTCGCTGGTGGTGGTGACGAGGGGCCAGCCGCTCCACGTCTCGGGCACGGTGGTCTCGACGCGGTCGCCCGTCTCGGTGGACAGCGCCCAACGACGAAACGCCTGCCACTGCGCGGCGTCTTCGGGGCTGCCGAAGGTGGGCGCCTGGTCGAACGCCTCAAAGCGGTGCGCGCAGAGGTAGTTCGAGCGCCCTTTCAGCAGCGCGGCCGAGAAGGGCAGGCCGACGACGTCGCGCAAGAGGGGAATGTCCTTGGTGAAGACCTGGTCCTGCAGCGTGCGGGTGGCGGTGGAGACGACGACGCGCTTGCCTGAGAGCGCGGCCGGGACGAGGTAGGCGAGCGTCTTGCCCGTGCCGGTGCCGGCCTCGGCGAGGAGCGGCGTCTTCGACTCGAGGGCGAGGGCGACGGCGCGGGCCATGTCGAGCTGGGCCGGACGGTGCTCGTAGCCCTTCAAGACGGCCGCGAGCGCTCCGTCGGGCCCCAGAATGCCGTCGACGGTGGCCTGGCGGAGCTCTCGGGCGCGAGACGACACGCGCGCGTGCTTATCGGGTTTCGGGCCCGGTCGCCGCTCCGCTGGGAGCCGAGGTCTGCAGCTTCGTGTCGTCGATGGCGGGGGCTGCGCGGGAGAACTGCGCCGTGCCTGAGACGAAGAGGCCTGTGTGTGCTTCGACCGGGTCGCGGCGCGGGTGGGCGTGGCCGCTCGCTGGAGGCAGAGGGGAAGGGGCGGCCGAGGCCCGCGAGGCGCTGGAGGGGAAAGCGGCCCGGCGACGCGTTGGTGCGCCCACGACGCTGCAGGTGGTGCGCGCTCTGCGGGACGCGCGCTCCGAGGGCACGGCGACCGGGCCGCGGCCGGTCGGCAGCACGTCGCCTCGACACGACGGAGCCCGGCGACCGGCTCGACCTGCTGCGGCTCGTCGAGCTTGCTCGCCCACGGTTTCCGAGGCGGCCCCCGCGTCACCCGCCGCGGCGGTCGGGGCCCTCGAGGTGCTGGCGCACGAGGTCCTCCATCGTGGCCCCCTCGCGCGGGGTGAAGACGTCGCCCGTCGCCGACGCCGAGAGGATGCGGTCGGAGCGGAACACGCGCAGGTCGCTCCGCAGCCGACACCACGCGGGCATGAGCCAGAAGCGCGCGCTGCGCACGAGGCCCAGCGGCTCGACGTCGCGCTCGGTGGTGTCCTGGCGGCGCAGGCCGGCGTAGGCGACGCGCAGCACCCGCCGGTGGTGAATCGCGTCGAGAATCGTCGACAGCGGGCCCGCCTCGAAGCGGTCCGGAACGCGCACGGTGACGTCCTGGCGCTTCACGCGCGCCATGGCGTCGGGGGTGAGGGCGGCCTCGAGCTTGAGGCGCGCCGAGGCGAGGTGCTGCACGAGGGCGGCGTCGGCGCCTGTCTGCAACAAGCGGGTGGCCATGACGAGCGCCTCGGCCTCTTCGGGCGTGACGGCGAGCGGCCGAAGCTGCGCACCACCGGTGAGGTGGTACCCGTCGCCGGGCGTCCCCACGAGGGGAAACCCGGCCTCTTCGAGCGCGGCAATGTCGCGGTACACGGTGCGCACGCTGACGCCGAACTGGCGCGCGGCGTCCTCGGCGCGCAGCCGTCGCCGGGACGAGAAGAGGAGCGCGAGGCTCAACAGGCGGGGCAGGCGGGCCATCGGGGGCTCAGTCGTATCCTTTGGGAGCCGGACCGCGGAGACGGAATCGCGGCGCGGGTGGCCAGAGAGCGGGAGTTGGCCGATACCGGAACGCGCATGCACGAACTCCGACTGGTGGCAGTGGCGGCTCTTTTCTCGCTCGGGTGTGGCGGCACGCTCGACGTCGCGAGCTTCGACGCCGGCTGTGCGCCTCGCACGTGCCTTGGTGCAGGGAAGAACTGTGGGCAGCTGCCCGACGGCTGTGGGCGCGTGCTCGACTGCGGCGCCTGCCCGGGCACGCAGTCGTGCGGAGGCGGGGGCGTGGCCAACGTGTGTGGTGCGCCCCCGTGCACGCCGCAGCTGTGCGCGACGCTGGGGCTTTCATGCGGCATGGCCTCTGACGGCTGCGGAGCGATGCTGGACTGTGGCAGTTGCACCGCGCCCCAGACGTGTGGCGGCGGGGGGACGCCGGGTCGGTGCGGGTGCGCGCCAGAGTCCGACGCGGCGTTCTGCGCCCGCCTCAACACGAACTGCGGGGCCGTCACGGGCTTCGACCGCTGCGGCGCCAGCCGAACCGTCAACTGCGGAACCTGTTCCGGCGCCAGCACCTGTGGAGGCGGTGGCCAGGCCAACGTCTGCGGGGTGGACCGTTGCGCAGGCGTCGTCTGCAGCACACCGCCGGCGAACTTCTGCCGGGCCAACTCGAACGCCGAGCTCGTCGCCACCCGGTACCAGGCCCAGGGCACGTGCGACCGGTCGACCGGCCAGTGCAGGTACGCCTCGATGACCGAGACCTGCGACGAGGACTGCCGTGGTGGCGTCTGCGTCTCGACACCCTGCACCCTGCGAGGCTTCGAGTGCACGACGCCCGAGACGGGCTGCAAGCTGGCGACTCCGACGACGCTGCGGTGTCTGCCCATCGGCTCGAGCCCCGTTCGCGAAGGGTTTGCTGTTTGCGACGAGCGCATTCCAGAGCAGGTGAACAACTCCCGGTGCGCCAGCGACCTCAGGTGTGTGCGCCCGCCGAACTACACCGCGCCGGTGTGCGCGGTGATGTGTCTCACCAACGCGGACTGTCTGGGGGTCGGCCTCATGCGGCAACAGACGTGCGTTCCAACCTCGACGTCGACGTACGGCTACTGCCGCTGAGGTTGGCAGCCTCTCTGGAGGATGTCTCACGCCTGCGGTGAGCACGGCCCGACGAGCACGCCGGCGTCGTCGCGCGCGGAGGACGCCTCCTGCACCCGCGGCTTCGTCACCGGCTCCCGCCGCCGAGAAGGGAGGCCTCGCGTTCCGCTGGTGACGCCTCACGCCCATGGCGAGCAGAGCTCGACGAGCACGCCGTCGTCGTCGCGCACGTACGACACCTCCTGGCCCCATGGCTTCGTCACCGGCTCGAGGACAGGCGCAGCGCCGGCCTTCACCGCGCGCTGAAAAGCCGCGGGGACATCGGCCACCACGAACATCAGCTCGAGCGCGGGCGGTGGTGCGTCGGCCTGGCTGGGGCGCATGGCCAGCGGGAGCGCCGTCTGCGCGAAGGACTCGGCCGTGAAGCCCAGCGGCACGGCGCCAGCGAGCTGCACGTAGACGTTGCCCGGCGCGCGCGTCAGCACCTCGACGCCGAACGCGGCCTCGTAGAACGCCACCTTCTTCGCCACGTCGCGCGTGTAGAGAATGACGCCACCCAGCGTGCGGGGCCGGTTCGAGCCCAGGCGCGCGAGCGACTCGAGCGCGTGCTCGACGCCTGGGGCGAGTCGTTCGAGCAGCGCCTCGGCGCCGGGCCCATCGACGTCGAGGCCATGGGTGAGGCGCGCGCCGCCGCTGAGGCGCTCGAGCGTGTGGTGGAAGCGCACCGTCATGGGGCCCACGCGCGCCTCGTTGGTGAAGGAGCGGCCGGCTGTCACCTCGGTGAGGGTGAAGCCCAGGGGCGGCTGGCCGTGCAGGGCGAGGGTGCCACCCGTTCCAGTGACGAACGGGCCGTCGAGCGACGCCCGCGCGATGGACTCGTCCCACGAGGGCCACGAGGAGACGTCGCTGAGGGCGCTCCACAGCGTGTCAGCAGCGGCGGTGGAGAGGGCTGAGAAGGACTTCGAGGGCATGGTGACTCCGGGGTGAGGGCTCCGGAACTGGAGCCCCGCCACCATCACCCCGGCCGCTGTCAGAACCTGTCAGGAGCCACGCCGGCACCCGGCGCCGATGCCGTCGGCTGCGGTGCGATGGTCGACTGCGGCCGTTGCACCGCGCCCCACACCTCGAGCTGCGGGGGGGCGCCAGGCCGGCGCGGGGGCGCCACAGCCAGACGCAGCGTTCTGTGCACGCCTCAACACGGTCGGCGGATCCGTCACGAGCTTCGACGGCTCCGGCGCCCGCCGAACCGTCACCTGCGGAACCTGTTCCGGCGCCAGCACCTGTGGAGGCAGCGTCAGCGCTGCCCGCCGGCCGTTCCGCCCTTCTTGCGCGAGAACACCGCCGGCTCGTTCGGGTTGGCCGTGAGGTAGGTGACGATGTCGCGCAGGTCGCTGTCGGGCAGGCGCGTGATGGTCCACGGCGGCATCTGCTTGTTCTGGTGGCCCTCGAGGCGCCGCACGCGCCGCACCACCCAGTCTGGCTCGTAGAGGCCGGGCGCCCACACGGGCCCGACGCGGCCGTCGAGGTGGCACGTCATGCAGTAGGTGTCGGCGAGCTTCTTGCCCTTCGTCGCGTCACCGCCCGTCGGGTCTCGCAGGAGCGTCTCCATCGAGCGGTAGTTGTTGGCCGCGTAGTCGAGCGGCGGGGCCGGGTCAGGGCTGATGGCCAGGATGAAGGCCTCGAGGTCGCTCTCCTGCTCGGCCGAGAGGCCCGTGCCCTTCATGAACTGCTTCTGGCAGATGCTCGAGGCGGGCCCGGCCGAGGCTGCGAAGCCATTCCAGAACTTCGGGCGCTGGCCCGCGTTGTACATGGTGTTGGCGGCGCGCACGTGGCCGTCCTTCAGCAGCACGCCCTGCCGCTCGTCGGACTTCGCGTGGCAGTGGAAGCACGTCATCTGGTTGCCGGGGCCGCCCGTCTCGGGCGCATGGAAGAGCCGCTCACCGCGAGCCTTCGGGTCTTCCAGGCCCTTGTAGAGGAACGTGTAGACGAGGGCGGGCTTGGGCTTTCGCTTGGCCTTCGGCTTTGGCTTCGGCGCGGGCGGCAGCACGGTGGCGACGGTGGGCTCCGGCGGGGGCGCGGCCTCGGGCGCGGGCGGCGTGGCGGCGGCCACCTTCGGGTCGGCCGGCTTCGGAGCCTGCTTCGGCACGAAGGCCACCTCGAACTTCACGTCGGCGGTGTCGCCCAGCTTCAAGAAGAGTCGCTGCGGGCGCGAGATGTTGAAGTCGGCGAAGGGCACCTGGAAGGCGCCTGAGGCCACCAGCCGCGCGTCCGACTCCATGCGGAGGGCGATGGGCATCGTCACCACGCGCCGCACGCCGTGCACCTCGAACGAGCCTGTGGCCGTGGCGTTGGCGGTGGTGCCAGGCGTGAGCGAGGCGGGCGCGGCGTCCTTCACCGAGTCGATGGACAGGATGGCCCACGGGTACCGCTTCGTCTCGAGGAACTCGACGCGCATGTCTTCGTCGCGCTGGTCGATGCCGGTGCGCAGCGAGTTCAGGTCGACGGCGAAGACGCCCTTGAGGCCGCCGACGGCCTTTGGATCGACCGTGAAGGTGCCCGACACGGAGCGCGTCTCGCCGTGCACGTCGTCGAGCGGGCCTTCGATGGTGAAGCGCACGAAGCCGCGCGGCTTGGGGGCCACCGTCCACGGAGCGGGTTGGGCGAGCGCGAGCGTCGCCGTGAGGCTCGCGAGGCTGAAGACGAGGCGTCGCATGGTCAAGGCTCCTCCACGATGGCGCCGCGCATGGGACCGAGAATCGCGAGCAGCTCACCCTTCTCGGTGGCCGGCACCTTGAACTTGTCGAGCGTCGCCACGAGGTGGCCCACCAGCGCGTCGAACTGCGCATTGGTGATGCCCTGGCCGGCGTGCGCCGCCGTCATGTCGCGGCCCGAGTAGGTGCCGGGGCCTCCGGTGCCCACCGTCACCAGCTCGATGAGGCGCTGGCGAACGCGGGGCACGTGCGCCACCGCGAAGCCCGAGTTGATGGTGGTGTCCTGCGCCACGCGGCCGAGGAAGTCGTCGATGACGGCCTCGACGGCCGGCTTGCCGCCCAGGCGCTCGAAGAGGGGCTTCTTCGCCGCGGCCTTCTCGCCCTTCGCGTCGGCGCTGGCCGTGGCGGGGGCGGGGGAGTCGGCTTTCTCCGAGGCCTTCGTCGATGCGCAACCGAGCGCGAGGACGGACAGAACGAGAGGCAACCAGCGTCGCATGCGGGGGCAGTCCTTCGAAAGAGGGTGGGAACTCCAGCTCCACGTTGACACAGCCCGCGTGGATTTCGAGCCCTGCGTCAGAAGCGGCCCGTGACGGCGAGGCCCGTGGGGCCCATCGGCACCACGGCGACCGGCGCGTCGGGAGCGCCGAGGAACCACAGCACCGCGCCACCGGCGGCCACCACCGCGCCCGAGATGATGAAGACGTTGGCGAGCGTGGCGTTCTGAATGCGCGCCTGGTCGCGGGCAAAGAGGTCGGCCTGGTTCGCGCCGGGAACGTTGTCGGTCCGAATGGCCGCGGCCTGGCCGCTGGCGGTGACGCCGAAGTACGTGCCCACGCCGAGCGCGATGACGCCCGCACCGAGGAGCGCGTAGCCGGCGATGCGGGTCCCTGACACCGACGGGGACGACGTGGTGGCGGTGGCCTCGGCCATCGGTGCGGGCGCCGGCTCGGCCTTCGTCGGCTCAGGCTCGGGCTTCTTCTCTGGCGCCGGCGGGGACACCACGGCGGCCACCGGAGCTGGCGCGGTGTTTCGAATCGGCTTGAGCGCCGAGCCGAGGAAGGCCACCTGGTTCTTCGTCGCGTCCTGCAGCTCGGCCCACCACTCGACGGCGTCAGCGTCAGTGTCGAGCGAAGCGGCGCCGTTGACGAGCGCGGCGTCTGACGGCTTCCACGAGCCGCCGTCCATCTTCACGTAGAACTTCACGGCCTTCACGACGGCCTGCGGGTCGTTCTTCACGGCGAGCGATACCTGCTTCACCCGCCCGGCTGAAACGCCCGGGTCGAGCGCCACGATGGAGATGGGCCCGTTGTCCTTGATCCAGGCCTTCGCGGCGTCGATGGGCTTGTTGACGGCCCCGGCGTACTTGCCCGACAGCTCACGCCGCGGGTCGACGCCGAGCACTGCGCGGAACGCGAGCTCGGCGGCGTCCAGCTTGTTCGTCGATGCGAGCGCGAGGCCCTTCGTCTCGAGCAGCGTGAGGAAGCTGTCGCGGTCCAGGCCTCCCTTCTTCTCGGCGGCCTCGAGGGCCTTGAGCGCGTCGGGGTACTTGCGCTGGGCGAGGAGCTGCTGAGCCTTCTCGAGGTCCGGGTTCTTCTGTGCCCAGACGACGGAAGACACCAACAAGGTACCGAGAAGAAGGGTGCGACGCATGGGTCAGGGGCCTCCGTCGAAGAACGTGGGGGGGTAGGTGATGGGCGCGTCGTCGGGCAGGTTGATGAACTCTGCCGACGGGCGTGGCGTGGCCGTGGGGGTGGTGTCAGTGCCGATGATATCACGCGCGAACTGCGTGAACTGCGTCGGTGCACCACCCGCCGAGCCGCCCGCAGCCCCACCAGCGGAGCCGCCAGCAGCGCCACCAGCCGAGCCGCCTGCAGCACCACCAGCCGAGCCGCCTGCAGCACCACCAGCCGAGCCGCCTGCAGCACCACCGGCCGAGCCGCCTGCGGAGCCACCGGCCGAACCGCCTGCGGAGCCACCGGCCGAACCGCCTGCGGCGCCACCGGCCGAACCGCCTGCTGTCCCACCAGCCATGCCACCAGCAGAGCCGCCCGCGCGTCCACCCGCGGTGCCTCCGCCTGTCCCGCCATCGGGCGGGGCGACGATGGGTTCACATGAGCAGCCGGCCGAGATCATCGCGGTGGTCGCGGCGGCTGCGAAGAGTTTCCGAATCGAGGTCATGTCGTCTCTCCGTAAGGGGAACGGGACGTCACGAGCCCGGGTTCGGCGTCTTCAGGTAGGGGAACGTCGAGTCGAACTGCCGCGCGTCCTGGAGCACGCCGTCGTGGAACGGAATGCCGCCGCCCGGCGCCGTGGTGCCGTCGAACAGAATGCCTTCCACCACGCGGAGCGCGATGTCGACGACGTCGTCACCCGGACGCCGGCCGTTGGGGAAGCCGCTGGCGTCGCACGTGGAGGCCGCGGGCGTCAGCATTGGCGCCATCGTCGCGGAGCGGCCCGTGAAGCAGCCGAGCGCGCCGAGGTTGTTCTGCGCCGCCGGCGCACGGGGGGCGAAGACGCTGCCGGTGTTGGTGTTGAGCCGCACCATCTCGGCCAGCGCGGTGCTGCCGGGGATCTCGTTCACTCCGGGGATGCCGCGCAGGAAGACCGTGACGAGGTCGGTGCGGTTGGCCGGGGGCGGCGGCACCATGAAGAGCACGTTCAGCAGCTGCGGCAGGGTGGGCGTCAGCACGTAGGGCGCGAAGTTCGCCGCGTCGTTCGCCGGCACGGTGGTGTTGAACTTGTCCTTGTCGGGCACGCCGATGACCACCTCGTTCACCAGCGGCATGCCGAGGCGCGACACCTGGGTCCACGCGCCGCCTTCGCGCGCCGGCGTGGTGTAGGTCGCGTCGGGGTTGATGACGCGCGCCTGGCGCACGCTGGCCGTCGTCCAGCCGCCGATGACGCCGTCGGGCGTGGGCGTCAGACACTCGGCCGGAATCTCGAGCGCCAGCGTGGTGACGTTCTTCCCCTTGATGGTGTTGGGCACCACGTTGCGGCACGAAGCCGACAGCCCGTCGACGCCGGGCAGCGTGCCGAGCCCCGAGATGGTGCACGGCGAGGCCTCGGTCGTGATGAGCGCGGCCGGCGCGTTGACGAGGTCGAAGATGGTACCGAGGTTCACCGCGAAGTTGTCGTCACGCTGACCGACGAAGACCTTCGCCTGCCGGTTCATGCAGCGGCCGCTGCCGCCAGCGAGGTTGTTCGGCAGGTTCACCGTGTAGACGTGCGCCGCCGCGTAGTTCGCGTAGCTGTTGCCGGGGAAGGTCTTGCGGCCGATGTTGTCGAGCGGCTTGCGGAAGCTGGTGCCGCCGCCGGGCGCCATGATGGGCGTCGCGGTGCCGGTGCGCCGGTTCCCCTGGACGACGGTCAGGGAGTACGTCTCGAGCTGGCCCTGGAAACCCGTCGGGGCGGCTGCGAAGCCGCCGTCGGGCAGGCCGACCGCGCCCGCGTTGATGAGCGGAATGGCGACGGTGGGCGACATGCCGCCGTCCGGGAACTGGCTCGGCAGCGCCACGCCCGTGCCGTTGTTCGACAGCGTGTTCTGGAAGCGGAACTGGAACGTCAGGTCCTCGTTCCCATCGCCCGTGTGGTCGATGTGGATCTCGTAGAGGGCGTTGGGGTCCATCGAGAAGTAGTTCGGGCCGCCGTACGCGTCCTGCAGCGGCTGGTAGTTCGCGATGACCGTCACGAAGCCGGTGCGGCCGGTCTCGTACGAGTTGAAGAGATAGAAGTCAGTCCCATCCACCTTCGGGTTTCGTGTAATGAACGGCGCCTCGCGGTGGCTCGACGCGAGCGCTGCCGACGAACAAACGAGTGCCAGGGCCACAAACGGTGAAAGCAGACGCTTCATGAAAACCCTCCGCAAGAGTGAACGACGGCGCTCTTCGTACACGGGGAGCATTTGGTTTTTCTGTGTATTTTCGGTTGCGTGTCGCTGTCGTTCGCCAGTGGACGCCGAAGTGGCCACGCGTACGAAGGATCTCGAAGCGCTTCCTCCGGTGGTGGGCGGCCTCACGGAGCAGCTCGACGAGGAGCGCTCCCACCGGCCGACGCAGGGCGTCACGCCGACGCTCGAAAGTGTGATGGCGGCGTCGGGGCTGCCCTTTGGGGCCACGCGGCAGGCGCTCGGGCGCACCACGCTGGCCCTGTACTGTGCGTCGGCCGACTCTCCCGCGGGCCTCACGGTGACGGTGTGTGAATACCCCGGCGTCGAGCAGGCCCAGCGCGGGCTGACGGCGGCGACGGCGGTGCGCGGCAAGATGACGGGCTGGCAGGCGACGGCGGCGAAGCAGTCGGTGCTCGAGCTGCTGGTGCGGCCCGACACGCCGAAGGAGAAGGTCGACGCGGTGCGCGCGGCCTTCGAGAAGCTGTAGGCGAGAAATCCACCAGGCTGCGGCGTCCGTTGGGGAGCGGTGTGACCATGCAGCGAAACGCTGTCATCGCGCTGGTGGGCACCGTGCTGGTGACGGTCGCGCTGCTCCTGGCGCCGAAGCGGAGCGGCGCCGAGCTCGTCGTGCCCGCGTCCGAGGCCGAGGTGTTGGCGAAGGTGACGCCCCGGCGCGAGCGAGCGCCCATCGACGCCGAGGCCGCGGCGACCGAAGCCCAGCGGCTCATCGAAGCGTCGAGGCGCGAGGGCGGAGACGTACGCCTCCTCGGCCAGGCGCAGGCGGTGCTGTCGACGTGGTGGAAGGACGAGGCGCCGCCGGCGCGCGTGCGGTTGCTCCGGGCGACCATCAAGCAGAGCCTCCATGACTTCGAGGGAGCGCTGGTCGACCTCGACGCGCTCGTCGCCGACCCGACCGACGTGCAGGCGCAGCTGACGCGCGCGACGGTGCTGACGGTGCTGGCGCGCTACGACGAGGCCGACGCGGCGTGCGGAGCGCTGAAGGGCCAGGTCGAACCGGTGGTGTTCGTCACCTGCCGCGCGCCCGTGGTGGCGATTCGCGGCAAGGCCGCCGACGCGGTGCGCGCGTTGACGGCGGTGCTCCAGGTGACGCCGAAGGACTCGCCGCTGCGGCCCTGGGCGCTGTCGGTGCTGGGCGAGGCCCAGTGGTTCTCGGGCGACGCGAGCGCGGCGGCGGAGACCTTGAAGCAGGTGCTGACGGTCGACGCGGGCGACCGCTATTCCCGGCTGCTGCTCGCCGAGGTGTTGACGGCCACGGGCCGCGCGAGCGAGGTGCCGGCGCTCTTTTCGGGCCGGGCGCTCACCGATGCAGAGCTGCTCACCTTCGTCGAGAGCGGACACGCGCCGAAGGCGGCTCAGGCGGAGCTGGAAGAGCGCGTCGAGGCGAGCCGCCGCCGCGGTGATGGCGTGCACCGGCGCGAGGAGGCCCGGTTCGCCCTGCACGTCGAAAAGGACGTGTCGACGGCGCTCGAGCTGGCGGTGCAGAACTTCTCGGTGCAGCGCGAGCCGGCCGACGCGCGGGTGCTGCTCGAGGCGGCGCTCGCGGCTCGTGACGTGAAGGCCGCGCAGCCTGCGCTCGACTGGCTGACGCGCACGGGCTTCTCGGACCCACGGTTTCTCTCGCTGCGCACGTCGCTCGAGGCGCTGCGATGACGACCCCCCCGCCGTGCGGTGTTCCGCCGTCGTTCGTGCACGGGTGGTGCGTCTGGCTGCGAACGTCGCTCGAGGGGCCGCGATGACGACCCCCTTCCTCCGCGCGGTGTGTCGGCCGTCGCTCGCGCACCAGTGGTGCCTCTCGCTGCGCGCGTCGCTGGAGGTACTGCGATGAAGCCCCCTTGCTGCGCCACCTCGGGCGCATGTCCCGAACTCGTCAATCTCCGACGCTCGACTGAGGGCGGGTCGCTTCTCTTCTTCGCCCGGAGTGTCCCACCCGGCCCACCGGCCCGTCGTCGAGCACGCCCCAGCGCTCGAGCCGGCGGTGACTTCGACCGGAGCGTGGCGCCTCGTCCGTCGTCTCCGCCGCCTGGCCGGCTCCGGGAGGCTCATTTGTTCCGCGTGAGTCGCCTCGCCGGGCTCGTGGTGCTCGTCGCCTCGTCAGCGCTCGCGCACAAGGGCTCGGATGCCTTGTGGCGGCTCGAGGCGAAGGGCCCGGTGGTGGAAGGCCGCCTCGACGTCTCGCTGCAGGACCTCGAGCTCGCGGTCGGCCTCGACACCGATGGGAACGGCGAGGTGACGTGGGGCGAAGTGCGCGCGCGGGAAGCCTTCACCAGGCCCTACCTCAAGCGCGGTCTCATGGTGCGGCAGGGCGAGGCGCCGTGCTCCATCGAGCTGGGCGAGGTGGCGGTGGTGCGGCACTCCGACGGCGCGTACGGCGCCTGGCCCTTCCTCGCCCGCTGCCCCGCCGACGTCACGGCGCTCTCGCTCGACTATGCGCTGCTCTTCGAAATCGACGCCCAGCACCGCGGCCTGGTGCAGGTGACGGGCGCCGAGGGCGGGCAGTGGCGGGCCTTCTCGTCGGCGTCGCGGCACCTCGACGTCGACCTGCGGCCGCCCGCGCCCCTTCAGCAGCTCGCCGCGGCCTTCTTCGAGGGCGTGCACCACCTGGCCATCGGGCTCGACCACCTCTGCTTCCTCTTCGCGCTCCTGCTGCCTTCGGTGCTGCGGCGCGACGGGCGCGGCTGGGTGCCGACCGAGACGCTGAAGGGGACGCTCGTCGAGGTGACGAAGGTGGTGACGGCCTTCACCCTCGCGCACTCGGTGACGCTGGGCCTGGCGGCCTTCGGCGTGCTCGCGCCCGACCCGGGGCTCGTCGAAGTCGCCATCGCCGTGTCGGTGCTGCTCGCGGCGCTCAACACCGTCTTCCCCGTCGTCACCGAGGGCCGCTGGGTGCTGGCCTTCGGGCTGGGCCTGCTGCACGGGTTCGGCTTCGTGTCGGCGCTGACCGACCTGGGCGCCAGGGGCGGCTCGCTGGCGGTGTCGCTGCTCGGCTTCAACCTCGGCGTCGAGGCGGGGCAACTGGCCGTGGTGGCGGTGGTGGTGCCGCTCGTCTTCGTGCTTCGGCGGGCAGGCTGGTACGCGCGCATCGCGGTGCCCGCCGGGGGCGTGGTGCTGGTGGCGCTCGCCTCGTGGTGGACCGTCGAGCGCGTCGCGGGGCTGTGAGCAGCCGCTCGTGGTGTCTTTCCCCGGAGCTGCGTCGCGGCACCTGCGTCGTGAAGGCGTCCCCACGACCGCACGCACGGGCGTGGCGTCACCCGTGAACCGATTCTCCTCCGGCCTGTGTCGTCGGTGAACTCATGCTGCGCGAGGACGCTTCCGGCGCCGTGACGACGAGGCGCTCGCTGGTGAGCGGGTCGGCTGGCGCGGGGTGAAGCGGGTGCCTCGAACAAGGGGTCTGCGACCCGGGGCGCGCTACTTCACCGACAACAACGGGTAGATGGGTGACTCGGGGCGAACACCGAGCGTCTGGTGGAGCGGGTCGATGACGAGATCCATCCGCCTGAGTGGAATCTGGCCGAGCAATGGCTCTGCGGTTGGTGGTGCGACCAGACACTCGAACACGCCGCTGCGGTTGCCGATGCGAACCGTGACCGGGCCCGCGACATCCCAGTCGGCTTTCCGGTCGTCCGCGAAGGAGACGACCGAGCGCCCTCTCCGCACGAGACCGAGGTGCTCGACGACATCTTCGGGCAGCACCAACAACACCGCGCCGGTGTCGACGAGGGCACGAATGCTGACCCGGCGAACCTGATCGACCGACCCAAGGCCCCGCATCGCGATGTCCGCGTCGGTGGTGTTCTCGAGGTCGAGCGTGACGTGTACGGCGCCCATGGCTCCCACCGTACAGCGGCCCCCAACGCCAACGCCGCCCCCCTCGGTTTTCGCGCCCAAAGGGCCGCCGCTCACTTCCCGTCATTGTGAACAACTCGTCACCGCGACTGTGGAGAACGCTGTGGGCTTGTGGAAAAGGTGCCGTCCCGTCACGGTCTGGCCTGTGGACAAGCAGCCCCACCGCAACGGTGCCCCTTCGGCCTGGTTTTGCGCTGACCCGTACCCACAGTCACAGGCCGCGACCGCTGCGCGCAAAACGCCGACGCCGCGCGACGGGCCTGTTCCACACCCGGCTCGAAAACGCCGAAGGTCTCGTCGTCTCAAGGGGTTCGCTTTCGTTCTTGATCACGAAAAACCCCGTCGATAAAGCGTCGCCCTTCTGCGTTGGTGCGTCGTTTTCGGGTGAGGGGTCACGTCTTTGAGCGCTTTCGTCGAACAGGCCGAATCGACGGTAACGGCACGGAATCTCTGGGAAAAAGCGCTCGACGTCCTTCGGCGCGATGGCCAGAGCTTCGTGGTGACCCAGCTCCAGCAGCTGGTGCCGCTCAAGTACCAGGACGGCGCGCTGACGATGGGGGTCGATGATCTGTTCTTCCGCGACTGGGTGGAAGACCACTTCGGCCACCTGGTGGTGACGGCCATCGAGCGGGCCTCGGGGCGCACCGCGAAGCTCGCCTGGGAGAAGGTCGAGCGCACCACCCCCCGGTCGACTTTGCCCGCAGCACCTCCAGTCAATCACCTGCGGCACCCGGTGCGGCTCAACGACAAGTTCACGTTCGACAGCTACGTCGTCTCTGAGGCCAACCAGCTGCCGGCCGCGGCCGCGCACGCCGTCGCCGAGAACCCCGGCCGGGCCTACAACCCGCTCTTCATCTACGGCGGCACCGGGCTGGGCAAGACGCACCTGCTCCACGCCATCGGCAACCGGGTGCTCGCCCGGAACCCGCACTTCAGCGTCACCTACCTGTCGAGCGAAGAGTTCACCAACCAGTACATCGAGTCGGTGCGCGACGGGCGCATGCCGGAGTTCCGCCGGCGCTTCCGCGACGAGTGCGACCTGCTCCTCATCGACGACATCCAGTTCCTCGGGAAGAAGCAGGAGACGCAGAACGAGTTCTTCCACACCTTCAACGTGCTCCATCAGCTCGGCAAGGCCGTGGTGATGACGAGCGACACGGTGCCCAGCGAGATTCCCGGCCTCGAAGACCGGCTGCGCAGCCGCTTCGCCATGGGCCTCATCACCGACGTGCACGAGCCGACGTTCGAGGCGCGGGTCGCGATTCTGAAGAAGAAGGCCCAGCAAGACGGCATCACCATCACCGACAAGGTGGCGCACTTCATCGCGCGGGTGGTGGTGAAGAACGTGCGCGAGCTCGAGGGCGCGCTCATCAAGGTGACGGCGGTGCACGCGCTCACCGGGCAGCCGCTCACCGAAGAGCTCTGCGCCCAGGTGCTGGGCGACCTGATGCCCGAGAAGGTGACGCTCGACGCCGAGCTGATTCAGAAGGAAGTCGCCCGCTACTACAAGCTGGCCGTCGACGACCTCCGCGGAGAGCGCCGCCTCAAGCCCGTCGCCCACGCGCGCCAGGTGGCGATGTACCTCGTGCGCACGCTGACGCAGTCGTCGCTCCCCGAGATTGGGAAGAAGTTCAACAAGGACCACTCGACGGTGCTGGCGAGCGTGCGAAAGATCGAGCAGCTGAAAGCCGCCGATGCGCAGCTCCAGCTCGACCTGGGAGAGTTGACGAAGAAGCTCGTGCCCGCGCCGGAGTAGCGGCCTCGCGAGGGCTCCATGCGACGCATCGCCATCGTCTACTGTCTGGTCCTCGCGCTGTTGGGCCTCGCGTTCGCCGGGTTCTTCGTCTTCTTCAAGCTCCGGGGGCCTCGCGGTGAGCCGCCGGCTCTATCGGCCAAAGCTCGGTCAGCGGAAAACTTCTGGCGGTGGTTCTCAGCGAACGAGGTGGCCCTTGCGAACGCTGTTCGTGCGCAAGGCGCGACCGCGGCCGTGGACATCGTCGAGAAGACCTCGGCGCGGCTGGGGCGCGTCTGCGGTCCGGCCGTCGTCGGAGAAGTCGCCCTTCCCCGACTCACCCGCTGACCGGCCCGCGCTCGTGGTGAGCGCGAATGGCTCGGTGGCCCAGTTTCCGTGCGTCGAAGCGCTCGTGAAGGAAGCGCCTCCGCTGCGCGAGTGGAAGGTGGTGGCCTTCCGTCAACGTCGGCCGATGGACTGGTCGCTCGACCTCGCCGGCGTTCGGTTGACGGCGGCGCAGCTCGCATTTCGCGAGACCGGCCGCCATGACGGGAAGGTCGACCTCGAGGTGCTGGTACCTGGCTACTCCCCGTCGGACGAGGACCGGGTGCTCGAGGCGCTCTTCGCCTACCTCGATGCCCTGGTCGGAGAGCGCGATGTCGAACAGAAGATCGGCGCCATCGAGTTGGTGCCGGACCAGGGCCGGGCGAGCCCGCCGTCGCGCCCGCTGACCGACCTGCCGCAGCTCGTCGATTCCTTGTGACGCACGAGCCCCCTTCCTGCCAACGAATGATTGGGCCTAGGTCATCGCAGTGCAGGCCGTGACGTCGCCGCTCAGGCGCGCGCGCACAGGGCGATGAGCTGTGCGCCCGACTGATGCACCACCTTCGGCCCCAGGCCCTTCACCGCGAGGAGCGCCTGCGGTGACGTCGGCCGAGCCTCGGCGACGGCGACGAGCGCGCGATTGGTGAGCACCCGGAAGGCCGGCACCCGACGGCGCTTCGCTTCCGACAGCCGCCACGCCCGCAGCGTCTCGACCAGCTTCGCGTTCGCGCCACTCGACGGGAGTTCGACCGCCGGCTGCCGCGGCACCCGGTCGCGTCGTCGACGCCCGCCGCTCCGCTTCGGGCGCGCTCGTCGCTCGGGCGCGGGCCGGCTCTTTGGTGCAAGCAGCGCCTGCTTCGGGTCCGCCGCGCCTGTCAGGTACAGCCGCTGGTACACAATCGTCTGCCCGTCCTTCTCGAACACCGCGTCCTCGAGGCGCAGCTGCCCGGCGCGCGCGAGCCCTCGCACGAGCCGCTCGAACCCTGGCCTCGCGTCAGGCGCGTCACCGAGCACCTCTTTGCACAGCCGGCCCATCGACTGTCCGGGGAGCGCCCGGAGCCGCGCAACCACCTCGGACAAGACGGTGAGCTCCAAACCCGTGGGCGCCTCGAACGACGCCGCGATGCAGCCCGTGGGGTTGCACACGTCGCACTGCCCGCAGGGCTCGAGCCGGTCGGTCTGGTCGCCGAAGTGCTTCACCAGCGACACCATTCGGCATTGGGCGCTCTCGGCGAAGCGGGCCATCAGGCCGAGCTGGTCGACCCGCAGCCTTCGCTGGGCCTCGTACGGCGCCATCCACCCGTCGTGGCCCTTCGTCAGCTGATCTTCGGTGACGCCGCGCACGCCGCCGTGAATCCACAGCTTCTCGAGGGCCTTCTCGAAGTCGTCCATCGAGATGCGGGCCCGCCGGCGAACCGTCTCCGCGTCTTGCGGTTGGTCGCCCAGGACGCGGGCGAGCTTCTTCAGCACCGAGGCGTCGGGGTAGTCGCGTTCGAGGAAGAACTCGTGCGTCTTGCGGTCGACGAAGTGGTGCATCAACACCGCGCGCGAGGGTTTGCCGTCGCGGCCGGCGCGGCCAATCTCCTGGTAGTAGCCCTCGACGCTGCCGGGGAGCGCGAGGTGCAGCACGGTGCGCACGTCGGCCTTGTCGACGCCCATGCCGAACGCGACGGTGGCGACGATGACGTCGAGCTCGCCGTTCAGGAACGCAGTCTGCGCCGACTCGCGTGCCTGGGCCGAGAGCCCAGCGTGGTACGGCGCGACCCGGAGCGAGCCCGAGAGCACCTCGGCGGTGGCCTCGGCGCTCTTGCGGGTGGCGGCGTAGACGATGGCTGGCAGCCGCCCTGGCTGCTCGAGCCACTCGAGGGCGCGGTGGGGGCGCTCCTTCGGCAGCACCTCGAGGGCCTCGATGGCGAGGTTGTGGCGACGGAAGCCGTGAATGAGCTGTCGCGCCCCGGGCCGCAGCCCCAGCTGGGTGACGATGTCACGCTGGACGAGCGGGGTCGCCGTGGCGGTCAGCGCCATGACGGGCGCGGGGCGGAGCGACGGCAGGCGCTCTCCCAGCAGCCGATAGTCAGGACGGAAGTCGTGGCCCCACTGGGAAATGCAGTGCGCCTCGTCGATGGCGATGAGCGACGGTGTGCGGCGCGCGAGCAGCTCGGGGAAGCCGGTGACGCCCAGGCGCTCCGGCGCGATGAAGAGGTAGTCGAGGCGGCCTTCGAGGTAGTCGGTGCAGACGCGCCGTGACTCGGTGCGGGGCCGCCCGGAGTGGATGCGCTCGGCGGCCAGCCCGCGGGACTTGAGCCGCGCCACCTGGTCCTCCATGAGCGCGATGAGGGGGCTGACGACGAGCGTGGTGCCGCCGCGGGCGAGCCCGGGCAGCTGGTAGCAGAGCGACTTTCCCGCGCCGGTGGGCATCACGAGGAGCACGTCATGCCCGTCGATGGCGGCGTCGCAGGCTTCCTGCTGGTGCGGGCGGAAGGACGTGTGGCCGAACGTGGCCAGCAGCGCGCGGCGGTCGGTCGCGTGGCGGTTGGGCGGGGCACCAGCCGAGGGTGGCCCGATGCGTAGCGCGGCAGGGGCTCGGGTCGAGCTCGTCGCCGACTCGTGCGGCGGAGCCGCGTGACCGTGCGCCGGAGGAATCGCACCCCGTTCTGCGGAGCGAGCGAGCTGCGCCGTTGCGCCGGCTCGCGTCGTGCTCATCGCCGACTCGTGCAGCAGCGCAGCGGGACCGTGTACCTGAGAACCGCGTTCGCCGGAGCGAGCGGGCTGCGTCGTTTCGCCGCCTCGGGTCGGGCTCATCGCCGAAGCCTGGGGAGGCGCGCCGGGGCCATGCGCCGGTGCGCGGGCGGCGTCTTCTCCGGCGCGAGCGAGGTGTGACGTCACGCCGGCTCCAGCGTGGCTCGATGCGGCCTGACCGCGCGTCGCCCGAGCGTCGGTGCCGATTCGAGAACGACGTGCCGAAGGCGCCAGCGCCGAATCGTGGACGCCCAGGCGAGTCGCTCCACCGCCCGACGCGGGGGCCACACCCGGCCGTCGCTGCGCCACGCTGTCGCCCGCGACGCCCCGAGCTGAAGGCTGCGACGGGCCGCGGGGCGGGGGAGCGCGTGGGCTCGCCGGCGGCGGGTTGTTGCGGATTCGCCCGATGACGGCCTCGACGTACCGCTCGATGCCGTCGATGAACTCGGGCAGCGCGCCCTGGCCCTTCGCGATGCGCTGCAGCTTCGCTTCCCATGCGCCCGTCATCGCCGCGCTCTTCACCTCGGGGTCGACGACCTCGATGAGGCGCAGGCCCTTCTCGGTCACCACGAGCGCCTTGCCCTCGCGAACGACGTACTCGCGGGTCAGCAGCGTCTCGATGATGTTCGC
>JANRKQ010000166.1:0-6677 GCA_033763395.1 Myxococcaceae bacterium | reverse complement strand
GCGAGGCTCTCCATGGAGCGCAGCGTGTCGAGGTGCTCCGGCCCGAGCACCAGGCGGCGCGTGGCGAGCGCGGCCTCGGCGTAGGGCAGCGCCTCGGCGTAGCGGCCCTTGCGGCGCAGCGTCGAGGCCAGGTTGTGCTGCGCCGAGGCGGTGTTCGCGTGCTCGGGTCCCTCGAGCGCGAGGTGCAGCGCCAGGGACTTCTCGAACGAGCCGATCGCCTCGTCGAGGCGCCCCAGGTTGGTGAGCGTCGCGCCGAGCCGGTTGTGCGTCTGGGCGACGTCGGGGTGCGTGGGGCCCAGGTGCTGCTCCTGCAGCGACAGCGCGTTGCGGAAGTCCTTGAGCGCGTCGTCGTGCTTCTTGCGGTGGCTCGAGCCGATGCCGTCGTTGAGGGCGAGCTCGACAAGCACCTCCCACTCGTCGGGCACGCGGGAGGCTGCCGAGTGGGCGAGGCGGTTCCACACCTCGGCCTGGTCCGCCAGCTCGTCTTCTTCGCGCGCGACGGCCAGCCGGCTGAAAGCCCTGGCCAGCAGCGCCGCGTCCTGCGCCTTCATGGCGTGCTCGGCCGCCGCGAGGAGCGCCACCTCGGCCGGCTTCCGCTGCCCGGCGCGGTGCTGGAGGTGCTCGAGCAGCAGGTACGCGTCGGCCAGCACCTCTTCGGAAGCGCCCGGCTCGAGGGCCTTCTCGAGCTGCGCGGCGCCTTCGGCGTACTTGCTGGCCGCGAAGAGGGCGCGGGCCGTCGTCAGCGCGCCCTGGAGCGCCGCGGTGGCCTTCTGCTGCGCCGCATCGACGGGCCGGGTGCGGGGGGCGCGCGCGTCCAGGCAGGCCTGTGGGGGCCCCAGCGACGCGATGGCCGAGTTGGCGGTGGCCACGACGTCGCGATCCGCCGCCGCGAAGAGGTTCAGCTGCGCGCGCAGTTGGTCGAGCCGCGACTGCAGGCACGTCTGGCGCAGCTCGTAGACGTCTTCGCTGTCCACCTTCCGTACGCGCGTGGCCTCGCAGGCGTCGCGCGAGGTGTTGACCCAGTCGAGCGCCCAGGCATCGACGGAGCGCTCCACCGCGCGCCAGGCGCTGTCGGCCCCGGGCACCTTCGCGCCGAGGAAAGCCGCCTGCAGCGCCCGCTTGCGCGGCTCGTCCCAGACGTCGACGAGGCGCTTCTCCTGGCCGCCGCACACGCGCAGGCGGCGCTGCTGCCACACCGCGAAGCCCGTGCCGGCGAGCGCCAGCACCGTGAGGCTCGCCACCAGCAGCACCACGCGCCCCGAGAGGCCCTGCCGCGGCGCGAGCGCCTTGAGCAGCGCGTCCATGTCGGGCCACCGCCGGGCCGGGTCGCTCGACAGGCCCCGCGCGAGCGCTTCGTACACCTCGTCGGGAACGTCGGTGTCTCCGGGCGGAGGCAAGAGCCGCCCCTGCGCAATCTCGTCCGCGTGCGCGCGCAGGGTGGCGCCGCCGTAGGGCCGCTTGCCGTACAGCGCCTCGTAGAGCGCGACGCAGAAGCTGAACTGGTCGGTGCGCGCGTCGGTGGGCAGGCCGGCGATCTGCTCCGGCGCCATGTAGCCGGGCGTGCCCATGACGGCGCCGTCGCGGGTGAGCGGCTGGGCCAGCGCCGAGTCGGGGATGATGAGCTCGGGCATCGGCTGGCCTGGCGACGGCGTGTTGCTGCTCTGCCGGGCGAGGCCGAAGTCGACGACGCGCGGGCGGCCGTCCCGGCCGAGGAGCACGTTGTCGGGCTTGAAGTCGCGGTGCACCAGCCCTGCGGCGTGCGCGGCCGACAGGCCCCGGCCGGCCTGCACGAAGACGTCGACGACCTCGCGCCAGGCGCGGTCGCCGCGCAGCCACTCGCCCAGCGTCTCGCCCTCGACGAACTCCATGGCGATGAAGACGCGGTCGGCGAAGGTGCCCACGTCGTGCACGGCGATGACGTTGGGGTGCTGCAGGCGCGCCATCGCCTGGGCTTCCCGCTGCAGGCGCGTCTTGCCTTCGTCCGCCGAGAGCGAGCCTGCGCGCAAGAGCTTGATGGCGACGCGGCGGTCGAGGCGCGGGTCGAACGCCGCGAACACCTCTCCCATGCCGCCGGCGCCCAGCTTCTCGAGCAGCATGTAGTGGCCCAGCAGCATGCCCCGCGACATGCCGGTGGCCATCGCGTCGCCGGGCCGGTCGGGCTTGGTGTCAGGGCCAGCGACCGTCTTCGAGAAGACGATGGACGAGATGTTCTGCTGCCGGCGCTGACAGTCCGCGCACTCGCGCAGGTGCGCCTGAACCTCGGCCTCGCGCGCGGCGGGCAACGTGCCGAGCGTGAACTGAAGAATGGTCTCTTCGTCGAGGTGCAGCACGGACGAGCCTCACCGTAGGCCGGGCAGACGCCCGAGGCGAGGGAAGGGCGGTGCACCGCACTGGAAGGGCGACGCGCTGTCGCGTGGGCCGCTCACTCGAGGGGCACCCGCACCCGCACCGCCGCGCCCACCTCGACGAGCGGCGGGTCGACGAAGCCACGGCTGGCGTGCACCAACACGTCGACGAGCGGCGTCAGCGTGGCCTCGAGCTGCGTCGCCAGCACCACGGGTTTGTCTCCGCGCTGCCAGCCGACGAAGCCGCGGCCTTCGACCCGCACGGCCCACAGCGGCCAGCGCGCCACGAGGGTGCCGGCCCACGCGAGCGCGTCGTTCTGCCCGACGGCGCCCTGCTGCCACGCGAGGAAGCCCACCAGGAGCCAGGCCTCGAGGCGCGTCTGGCCCACCGTGCGGTGCCAGCTCGCGAGCGCGTCGAACTGGTAGGCCGGCGCGTCGAGGAAGCGGCGGGTGAACAGGTCTTCTCCGGTGGCCGTCTTGAGCGTCACCCGCACTGCGGTGACGGGCCGCGGGCCGGCTTCGCTCCAGAGCAGCACCTTCGTCGACAGGCGCACGTCTCCGCGCGTGATGCCCTGGCTTCGGCGTGGCGCCCAGGCCTCGTTCGTCTGCGCGGAGTACCGGAACAGCTCGAACGGCGAGCCCTCGGCGGCGACGGCGACCCGTGGGCCGACCGGCACCTCGACCCGGAACGGCACCAGCATCGAGCCGTCGACGCCGGCACCCAGGGGCGCGCTGAGCTGGCCGGCCCACCCGAGCTGGAAGACCGCCGCGTCACCGACCCGGGGTGACTCGTTCGCCAGCGGCGGGAGCGCGTTGGCCCCCAGCGCGCCGGGGTTGATGTCGCGACCCATCGGCTGGCCCAGCGCGGGCAGCGCCAACGGCACCACGAGCAGGAGGAGCCGCATGTCAGTTGACGGTGGCCGCGAACGAGAACGTCATCGGGCCCGACGAGAAGCGCGAGACCACCACGTACACCGTGCGCGTCATGGGCATCGGGTTGGTGAGCGCGACGGCTTCGGCGCCGCCCAGGCCGGTGGCGTCACTGCTCGCCAGGCAGGATGTCGCGGTGGCGCACGCGCTCGCGGGGCCGTCGAGCACGTTCACCACGACGTCGCTCGCCGCGTCGGGCGTGACGGTGACCGAGAAGGACGTCGAGAACGAGACCTGGAAGACCACGTCGGCGCCCGAGTACGACTGGCAGCTCACGGGCACGGTGCGCAGGTAGTCCCGGCTGGCGCCCTGCACCGAGCCCGACAGCGTGTTGGTGAGCAGGACGGGCGTGGCGCGCTCGCAGACGTCACCCGCCGGAATCGGCTCGGCCACGGCGCTCAAGCTGAAGGTCGAGTCGATGGGCGCCGGCTCCCACGCGCTCACCACCACGAAGGCCTGCCGGGCAGGCCCGACGTTCTGCACCACGAGGCCCTCGGCGGTGGCCTGCGCGCCGTCGTCGATGGCGTCGAGACACTGCTGCGCGGGCCCGTCACAGGCCGCGGCCGGGCCTTCGACGAGCGCGAGGGTGGGGTCGAAGGAGCCTCCGTCGGAGCCCGGCGTCGGTGTCACCGCGATGGTGACGCGCTCGAGCGCGGGGAGGGTCAGCGGGTAGACGCGGTCGGGCCCCCGCGATGACGAGATGCACCCGTAGTCGCGCACGAAGCCCGTGAGCGACTGCCCGACGAGCACCTGGGGCGAGGCCGGCGTCGACACCGGCAGCGTGGTGGTGGCCGAGCTGCACACGTCGTTGGGCAGCAGCGGCGAGGTCGAGGCGCTGAGCGTGAAGGCACCAGCGGAGCGCGGGGCGTCGACGAGCACGAACACCGACTGGGGCACGGCCTGGCCGTTCACCACCGAGGCCTGGCGCGGCAGGTTGGGCACCGCGTCTGCGCTGGCGCTGCACACGAGGGGAACGGCCTCGCAGGCGCTCGCGGGCCCGGTGACGAGCTGGAGCGAGGGGGCGAAGCCACCATCGGTGATGGTGGGCGTGACCGTCACCGTCGTGCGCACGCCCGCGGCGGCGAGCAGCGACCAGGCGACGTCGGGGCCTTCGCTGTCCGCCGAGCAGCCGTTGCCGAACGGCTCATAGTCGTTGGTCGCGCCCACCGTCGTCCCCGTCACCGAGGCGCCCACCGGGAGCGGGAGCGCGTTCGCGCAGAAGTCTCCCATCGGCGGGTCAGCCAGCGTCGCCAGCAGGTCGAACGAGCCCGACGTGCCCCGGAGCGAGTCGACGACGACGATGACCGACCGCGCCGCACTGCCCTTGTTGGTGAACGTCACGACGTCGCTCTGGCCGACAAGGGCCGCGGAGGGCGCCGCGCGGGCGAGGCAGCTGACCGGCTCGACGCAGGTCGAAGCGCCGTCGACGAGCGAGAGGAGCGTGTCGAGCGTCGGTTGTGGCGTCGCCGTCACCGACAGCTGCTTTCCAGCGGGCACGTCGACGACGAAGAAGCGCTCGGCGCCGGTCGGCACGGTGTCCGAGGCGCAGCCGCGCGATTGTTCGAGGTCGTTGGCGTAGCCGCCCAGCGTCTGCCCGGTGAGGAGCACGCCGGCGTCGAGCCGCTCGGCGGTGGCGCAGGTGTCGCCCGGCGGCGGCGGGCGCACGTCGGTCGTCAGCGTGAAGGGCTCGTCGCCGGGCTGCGCGAAGTAGCTCCCGACGACCACGAAGACGCGCTGACTGCTCGTGGTGGCGTTGAGCCAGGTGGCCGTATCGGCTTCGTTGCGAAAGCCATCGTCTGCGCTCGCCAGGCAGACGAGCGGCATCGCGAGACACTGGGCCGCGGGGCCCGCGATGACATTCACCACGACGTCGAGGCCGCCGTCGGTGCTGGGCGTGGCTGTCGCCGAGAGGCGCTCGCCGGCCGGCACGTCGAGCTCGAACACCCGGTCGGGCCCCGCCTGGAGGGCGCAGCCCGCGCCGCGCCCCGAGACGTCAGGCCCCATGCCCTGCAGGGTGCTGGGCGTCGTGCCATTCGGCGGAACCACGTCGGCCGTGGCGCAGCGGTCGCCCGCGCCAGGCACCTCGAGCTGCGCGAGCAGGGTGAAGCCGCCCTCGAAGGTGGTGCCGGCGGTGAGGTCGGGCTCCGTGAGATACGAACCGACGACGAGGAAGACGTCTTGCGCCTCGGAGCCCTCGTTCGTCCAGGTCACGGTGTCTTCCCCCTGCTCATCGCGGCCGCCGAGGCACGCGCCGGCGTCAGCGGCGACGCACTGGCTCGCCGGGCCCGCGACGAGAGAGAGCGAGGGGTCGAAGACGAAGCCTCCGTCGGCTGGCGCGTCGGGTGACAGGCGCGCCACCAGCCGTTGGCCCGCGGGCACCGAGAGCGCGTACACGAGGTCGGGCCCGGCGTTGAGAAAGCCCGTGCAGCGGAGCGCCACGTCGTTGCGCGCCCCGACCGTCGTGTTGGTCGCCGGAGCGCCAGGCACGAGCGGGAGCGCGGTGTCGCACCGTTCTCCGTCGTCACTTCGCCCACCGGCCGTGCCGCCCGCTCCGCCGCCCGCCGTCCCACCGGCGCGGCCGCCTGCCACGCCACCGGCCATGCCGCCTGCCATGCCTCCGCCCGCGCCACCAGCGACGCCTGCGTCTGGCGTGGTGCACCGCCCTGCGACGCAGACGGCCGTGCCGGGGCAGGGCTGGCTCGCGCTGCACTCGGCGGCCTCCGGGCATCCGCTCGCGGTCAACAGGAGGACACCGAGGCCAAACGTGCGGAGGACGAGCTGACGCATCGGGGGCGAGCGTACCGCGATGGTCGCCGCGTGTGAGACCGCTCTCGAGCCGCGGACACTCCGGCCAGGCAGTCGCCGCTGAGGAGCTGGCCGACCAGCCCCTCCTGGGGAAGTCCCGCGCGACGCCGCCCGCAGCGGTCGATGGTTGGAGGGCGATGAGACCCGGTCCGGGTGGTCATCGCCGTCGGAGGAATTCGTGTCGGCGGCACCTCACCGTGGTGAAGTACGGCCCATGAGCCTGACCCTCGCACTGACCCTCGTCCTCTCGGCCGCCGACGCCACAACGAACGACGCCGTCTCCCTGGCCTCGTCGGGTTTTGACACCCGGGCCGCGCGCCTGCTCGCCCAGGCGCCCCCACCGCTGCCTGATCGGACCGCGGGCGACCCGGCCGCTCGCATCGCGCAGCTGGACGCCGAGATCACCTCGATCAACGACCAGCTCCGTGTGCTCAACACCGACTGGCCCTTCGGCGCGCTGGCGATGGCCTACGTGGGGTGGATCGTCTCACCGGTCGCGCTGGTGGGGCTCATCATTCTCGGGGTCGGCGCGCTCGCGATGGCGCCGCAGATCATCACTGTCGGCGTCATCGTGCTGGTCGTCGGCCTCGCGGCGGT
>JANRKQ010000165.1:0-25164 GCA_033763395.1 Myxococcaceae bacterium | reverse complement strand
AGCGAGAACACCGCCGAGGCGAGCCGCACCGACCCGAAGGTGAGCACCAGCATCGAGAAGATGATGAGGAGCGCCAGCGGCACCACGATGGCGAGCCGCTTCTGTGCGCGCTCGAAGTTCTCGAACTGACCTCCCCAGGTGACGGTGTACCCGCTCGGCAACGGCAGGTCCTTCGCCACCAGCGCCTGCGCGTCGCTCACCCACGACACCAGGTCCCGCCCGCGCAGGTTCACCTCGACGCGCACCGTGCGCGAGAAGTTCTCACGGCGCACCGTCGCTGGCCCCTCGGTGTCTTCCAGCTTGCCGAGCTCGTGGAGCGTCACCAGCGCGCCGTTCTGCGTCTCGACGAAGAGGTCGCCGTAGCCTTCGGTGGTGGCCTCCGACGGCGGCGCGGTGAGGCGCAGGTCGAACTTGCGCGGGCCCTCGTAGATGACGCCCACCCGCTCGCCGACGCGCGCGTCTTCGAGCGTCTCGAACACGTCGGCCACCTCGACACCGTAGCGGGCCAGGCGCTCGCGGTCGGGCGTGAAGACGAGGTTGGGCATGCCGAGGAGCCGCTCGATGCGCACGTCTCCGGTGCCCGGCACGCTTCGCATGAGGTCGCCCAGCGCGTTCGACTTGTCGACGAGCACCTCGAGCTCGGGCCCGAAGATCTGAATCGCCACGTCGGCGCGACTGCCCGAGATGAGCTCGTTGGTGCGGTCTTCGATGGGCTGGCTCACCGAGACGAAGGTGTTGGGCACCTCGCGCTCCACGGCGTTCTTGAAGGCCTCCGACAGCCCGTCGAGGTCGTGCGCCGTCGTCCAGGCCTTCTTGGGCTTGAGGCGCACCAGCATGTCGGTGTTGTCGTTGCCGACGGGGTCGAACGCGAGCTCGGCGCGGCCGGTGAAGGCGAGCGTCGTCACCACCTCGGGGAACCGCTTCATCACCTTCTCGACCTCGAGGTCGAGGCGCCGCGACTCGGTGAGCGAGATGGAGGGAGCGCGGCGAATCGTCAGCACCACGTCGCCCTCGTCGATGCGCGGCACGAAGTCGGCGCCCTGCTGGCCCATCACCCACATCGAGGTGACGAAGAGCACCACCATGCCCACCAAGAGCGGCACCCGGTACGCCAGCATCGTCGGCAGCGTGGCCTCGTAGCGGCGGCGCAGCGCCTCGAGCCACTTCGGGCCGTGGTCGACCTCACCCAGCAGCAGCGCCAGCACGCCGGGGAAGATGACGACGGAATAAAAGAGGGCTCCGAACAGGGCGCAAGCCATTACGGTGGCCATCGGTCTGAACATCTTGCCCTCGACCCCCTGGAGCGCGAGCAGCGGCAGGTAGACGAGCATGATGATGGCCACCGAGAAGGCCACCGGGCGCGCCACGGGAGCGGCCGCCGCGACGAAGCCCCGCAGCCGCTCGGGCTCGGTCTTGAGCGCCCGGCCGGCGAGCGCCGCCATGATGGCCTCGAGCACCACGATGGGTCCGTCGACGAGGAAGCCGAAGTCGATGGCGCCCAGGGACATGAGGTCGCCGGTGACGCCGAAGAGGTGCATGCCAAAGAGCGCGATGGCCATCGACGCGGGAATGCCCAGCACCACGGCGACCGCGCCACGCAGGCTGCCGAGGAAGAGGGCCAGCACCACCAGCACGACGAGCGCGCCCTCGACGAGGTTCTTGAGCACGGTGTCGAGGGTGCGGCCCACGAAGTCGGAGCGATCGTAGATGGCCTCGATGCGCACACCGGGTGGCAGGGCCTGCTGCACCTCACCGACGCGCTCCTTCACCAGCCTCGTCACCTCGCGGCTGTTGGCGCCCAGCAGCATCATGACGGTGCCCGTCACCACCTCGCCCTCGCCGTCGCGGGTCGTCACGCCGTAGCGCAGCGCCGGGCGCACCTTCACCTCGGCGACGTGACGGACGAGCACGCGCTCGTCTCCGCCGCGCACCACCACGTTCGCGATGTCTTCCTCGTTGTTGAGCAGGCCGTTGCCGCGCACCAGGTGCACCTCGCCGGCGCGCTCGATGTAGCCACCACCCACCGACGAGGTCGCGTTGCGCAGGGCCTCGCGCATCTCGTGCAGCGACACGCCGTAGGCCTTGAGCCGGTTGACGTCAGCCACCACCTGGAACTGCTTGAGCTCGCCACCCATCGGGTTCACCTCGATGACGCCCGGCACCGAGCGGATGCGGGGGATCACCTCCCAGTCCAGCAGCGTGCGCAGCTGCATGGCCGAGTGGTCGCCCGTCTCGCTGCGCACGACGAAGATGAAGATCTCTCCCAGCCCGGTCGACACGGGCGCGAGCTGGGGCGGCGGGACGAAGTCGGGCAGCTCTGCCACCACCTCACGCAGCCGCTCGCTGACGAGCTGGCGGGCGAACCACACGTCCATTCCGTCTTCGAACACCACCGTCACCGCCGACAGGCCCGGGCGCGAGACGCTGCGCAGCTCGACCAGCCGGGGCACGCCGTTGAGCGCGAGCTCCATCGGCACCGTCACCATGCGCTCGACCTCGATGGGCGAGAGCCCCGGCGCCTCGGTCATGATGGTGACCTGCACCGTCGACACGTCGGGCAGCGCGTCGATGGGCAGCGTGCGCGCGGCGAAGAGCCCACCGGCGAGGAGCGCGAGGAGCCCGCCGGTCACCGCGAACCGGAACTGGACCGAGAGTCTGACGATGGCAGAAAGCATGGATATAGAACCTTTATCACGACGACGCGCCTCTTCACTGCTGGGGCGTACCGGGAGTTCAGCTAGAGTCGGTGTCCCACATGATTCCTGCTCCGTCCACCGACCCCCTGTTCAACGCCGAGGCGCTCAAGCTGCTGCTTCAGGTGGCCTGGGCCGACGACTCGCTCGACCCGAAGGAGCGCGCCTTCGTGGCCGCCCTGGGTCCGGCTTGGCACGTGCCCGACGCGGTGATGACGGTGCTGCTCGACCACCTCGACCGCGGCAAGCCGCTGCCTCAGCCGAACCTCAAGCTGCTGCGAACGAGCCCTGAGGCCGTCATCGCAGCCGGTGAGGCGCTCATCGCTGCCGACGGGGTGATGGGCGGCGACGAACTGGACTTCATGGATCAGGTTCGCGACCTGCTGGGTCGATAGGCGGCTCGAGCCACCCGTCGAGGTGCGAGCGCACCGGCCGCGCGTCGAACTGGCGCCGCGTCTCTTTCGGCGATGACTTCGCCTCGAGCTCGTCGGGCCGCTCCCGCCAGGCTCTGGCGACGTCCTCGTCCAGCAGGTGGGTGGGCCGCACGTTGCCCAGAGCCCCCAGCATCGACTCGCGCACCCGCGGGTTCAGCGCCTCGAGCTGGGTGAGGAGCTGGCTCATCGCTTCGCGCTTCAAGTCCGGCTGCGAGCCACACAACGTGCAGGGGAGAATCGGGAAGCCTTCGAGCGCCGAAAAGCGCGCGATGTCGGCCTCGGCGCACGCGATGAGCGGCCGGATGACGCGGAAACGCCCGTCATCGGTGACGTACGAGGCGGGCATCGCCTGCAGCTTGCCGGTGTAGACGAGGTTGAGCAGCAGCGTCTCGAGCGTGTCCTCGCGGTGATGGCCGAGCGCGATGGCGGAGCAGCCCAGACGCTCGGCCGCCGTGTAGAGGACTCCACGTCGCAGCCGGCTGCAGGTGGCGCAGGGGGTCTGGCCCGAGGCCATGCGCTCCTTCACCACGGCATAGGTGTCTTCCGACAGCAGCTCGAAGCGGTGGCCCTTCGCCTCGAGCCACCGGACCAGCGGCGCGCCGTCGTAGCCCGGCTGGCGCTGGTCGAGGTGCACGGCCACGAGGCGCACGTCGAAGGGCAGCGAGCGCACCAGGCGGTCGAGCAGGTGCAGCATCGTGTAGCTGTCCTTGCCGCCCGACAGGCACACCATGACGCGGTCACCGGCGCGGAGCAGGCCATGCCCGTGCACCACCTTCGTCACCTTCGACAGGAGGCGGCGCTCGAGCGCAGCGTGTTCGTCGGGCACCGGCGCGGTGGGCACCTGGGTCATCGTCGAGCTCACTCCACCTGCACGACGTACACCGTCACCCGCGCGTTGGCCGTGGCGCGCGCGCGTGTGGCCCGCAGCAGCGTGGGCGTCGGCAGGTCGAACCAGAAGGCCGCTTCCGCCGGCTTGCTGAGGGCGAGGGCGTCGGTCTCACCCAGGCCCTGCCCCATCGCAGACTGGTTGCTCGAGAAGACGAACGTGCGGGCCGCGTCGACGGCGATGATGGTGGTCTCGGACTGAAAGACGTTCGGCCCAAAGGTGAGGGTGCGCTCCTGCACGGTGGCGCGGGCGCCGAAGTCGATGCGCTCCCAGGTGACGAGCGGCAGCGGAGCGATGGCGCACCCGGCGTCGCCCATCGCCCGGAAGAGGCCGAGCTCAGAGGGCCCCGGCAGCGTCGCCCGCGCGAGCGGTGCGCAGGTGCTGTCGTTCTGCCCGGTGCCGGCTGCCTGGAGGAGCACGGCCTTGTTCATGCCCGCGGGACTGAGCGGCATGACGGTGGTCGAGACCACGCCACCGGCGAGGCCAGCGTCGAGCGCGCCGCGGGTCACCGTGGTGCCACCCCACTCGACGACCTGCAGATCGTACCCACCACACATTGGCGGCGGCGCCAGCACGGTCGAGCTCCCGGCGAGCACGAAGGGCGTCGCGTCTTCGTCGTCGTAGTAGCCACCCACGTTCGTGTTGAGCGTGCGCAAGACGAAGGCGCTGCCCGCGTCGACGGGCTGCGGGAGCGCGATGGACGTCGGGCACGAGCTGCTGGCGAGCGCCTGCACCCGCAAGCCCTCACCGAGCTCGACCGTCTGCCACCGAACGTCGAGCCCGTGCGCGCCCTGGCGACGGGTGCACGAGACCTGCGTCGGGCTCGACAGCCGGCAGCGCGCCATCACGTCGTTGTGGTCGCCGGGCTGGGCGCCTGTCTGCTGCACGAGGAGCATCGTGCTCCCGAGCACGACGGTGCCGCCAAGGCTGCAGGTGATGCTGGTGGTCTGCGAGAAGCCCCCGTCGATGGCGCCTCCGTCGGGGTCGAAGCCGCCGTCGATGGCGACCTGCGGCGGGAACACACACTGCCCACGGCGCACGATGGGCGACGCGGTGAAGGGCAACGAGTCGCTGTCGAACGGCGCGCTCGCCGTGATGGTGCCAGTGGGCGCGAGCACACGGACGTAGACGGTGTCGATCGACTGGCCGCCGGCGAGCGTCTGCGACGACAGCGTCACCGTGCACGAGGGGTCGGCGTAGAAGCGCACGGCCGCCGTGCTGCTGAAGCTGACAGTGGTGTTCGACGGTGGCGCCTGGACCATCGCGCCCAGGCGGGTCTGGTAGGTGAGCGGAAAACACTGCGCGCCGCGCAGGTTGGCGGGCGGCGAGTTGGTGAAGACGAGCGTATCGGGGCCCTGGGCCATCTGAAGCAGCTGCGAGGCCGGCGTGAGCGGGGGTGAGCTGGCCGTCATCGTGTAGTTGCCCATGGCGATGCCACGCGCGCTCAGGAGCGCCGTCGGCGCCGCCGCGGTGAGGTTGACGGTCGAGATGGGCTGCCCGGTGCAGCCACCGCCCGCGTAGAAGCTCACACCACTGTCGGGCGTGGTGATGCCAATCGTCACCGTCAGCGGTGGCGTTGGGGACACCCGGGCGTTGTTCGAGTCGCGAGCTTCGACGGTGATGCTCGATGAGCACACGAACGTCGCCTGGTTGCGGGGCGAGTTGGTGAAGACCAGGGCCGTCGGAGGACCCACCCCGGCGTCGCTGCCGAACCCGCCGTCCGCGGTGCCTCCGTCCTGGCGCCCGCCGCCACCTGCGCCTCCGGCGACGGCTCCACCAGCCGCGCCACCTGCACTGCCGCCACCTGCGGAGCCGCCCGCTCGACCTCCCCCTCCGGCCGTCCCTCCAGCACTTCCGCCCGACGCCCCGCCACCGGCGGCGCCTCCTCCACTGCCTCCGCTGGCCCCGCCCGCTGCGCCTCCGGCGCTCCCGCCGGCGTCTCCGCCCGCCGCGCCGCCCGAGTCACCCCCACCCATCCCCCCAGCGTCGCCGCCCGCCGCGCCGCCACCCATCCCCCCGGCGTCTCCGCCTGCGTCACCGCCTCCGGCACCGCCCGCCGCTCCGCCAGACGAGCCACCGGCCGCACCACCGCCCGCGCCGGGAGCGCCACACTCGCGCCCACTGCCGCGGTCAGCGCAGACGAGCCCCGGCGCGCAGTCCTCATCCGTCGAGCACGCGAAGCGCCGCGTCTCGAGCCCGAGCGGCCCGCACTGGCACGCGCCGAAGAGCACCGTCACTGCCCACCCCAGGACGACTCGCTGGCTCATTGGAAGCTCCCCTGCACCAGCACCCCGTTCGGCGAGAAGCCCACCGAGACGCGCTCCTCCGGGGCCCCGAGGATGAAGAGCACCACGCCGGCTGCCGCCAGTACGCCAGCGCCGATGAAGAGCCCATTCGCGGCGATCGCCTGCCCTCGCGCGGCGGCCTCCTGCGCGAGGGCGTCGCGCTGGGTCAGCCCCACGATGAGTCCGGCCTCGTTCGGAATGAGCCCGGTCAGCCGCTGGCGGGTGGTGTTGGCGTCGACGCCGAGGCCGAGCCCGACGAGCGACGCCACCACGGCCACGCCAACGAGCGCCCAGGCGGTCGGGCGCATCCACCCGTTCGGAGGCGGCGACGACCGGGCTTCCACGGCCGCGGCAGACGTCGAAGGGGCGACTGCCTCGGCCGGCGGCTGGGGCGGCACGGGCGCGGGCTTCGTCGCCGCAGCCGACGTCGAGCCCCCTGGCTCGTCGAAGGGCCCCTGCTGCAGCAGCACGGCATCTCTCGCTCCCAGGAGCTCGACCCGCCACGAGCCGACCGGCGCTTCGATGATCAGCTTCGCCGCGCTGTTCTCGACGGCGACCTCTCGCGGTCCGGTCTCTCCGACGAGGAACCGCACCCGCTTCACCAGGCGCAGCGTGTCGCGGCGCACCGTCACCGCCAGCTCGACGCCCCGGCTCAACGCGCCGCTCGTCGCTTCGACCTGCAGCGGCTCGTTTGCCGCGACCCACTCCTTCGCTTCGTAGAACGGCGTGCGCACCCGCGGCGGCTGATCACCCGTCAGCGTGAAGTCAGGCGCGAGGATGAGGAGCTTCCGAAACGCGTCGCGCACCTTCGCTTCCTTGTTCATCGTGCCGAAGACGATGCCCTGCAGCGTGAGGATCTCGAGGGTCTGGGCCCGATCGTTGCCAGGCTGGGCTTCCGCCGCGGCGAGCGCCTTCGCGGCCTTCTCGAGCTCGAGGTCGTCGAGGTGCTGCTTCGCCTCGGCGATCTTCGGGTTCGGGGCAGCCACGGCCACCGCGGCGACCAGGCCCCCAAGCCATGCCATTCGATGCATCACCACGAAATCGTAGATCGCCCCACGGCCATGTCATGCGGGTGAATTCCATCGGCGTGGACGCGACGAGAATTGACTGTCTCACATGAGCCCACCACACTTGGGCCAGTGTCCGAGACGAACGGCACCGCTCGGCCCGGCTTGTGGGAGCCCGGGTCGCTGATCGGCCAGTACCTGTTGATGACCCCGCTCGCTCAGGGCGGCATGGCCGAGATCTGGCTCGCGCGCCAGTCGGGGCCCAAGGGGTTCGAGCGCCTCGTCGTCATCAAACGAATGATCGACGCCCTCGAGTCGGACCCCGAGCACGTCGAGATGTTCCTCACCGAGGCGCGGCTCGCGGCGCAGCTCAACCACCCGCACGTGATCCAGATCTTCGATCTCGGCGAGGTCGAGCAGTCGCTGTACCTCGTGATGGAGTACCTCGACGGCGAGAACCTGTCGGTGGTGCGGCGCATGGGCCTCAAGCACCAGCTGCCGCTGCTCGACCACCACGCGGTGCGAATGCTGGCCTGGGCGGCAGACGGCCTGCACTACGCGCACACCCGCGTCGGCGTCGACGGCAAGCCGCTGGGCATCGTGCACCGCGACATCTCGCCGCAGAACCTCTTCGCCACCTTCGACGGCGGCCTCAAGGTGCTCGACTTCGGCGTGGCGAAGATCGCCAGCCAGCACACGCAGTCGGGCAAGCTCAAGGGCAAGCTCGGCTACATGTCGCCCGAGCAGGCGCGCGGCGAGCCACTCGACGCCCGCAGCGACGTCTTCGCCCTCGGCATCGTGCTCTTCGAGCAGCTCACCCGCTCGCGGCTCTTCCCCAGCCTCGACGAGACGCAGATTCTCGGCGCCATCGCCCACGGCACCCTGCCCCGCCCCAGCGAGCGTCGGGCCGACATCGACCGCGACCTCGAGCTCATCCTCCTCAAGGCGATGACGCCCCGGCGAGAGGAGCGCTTCCAGAGCGCACGCGAGCTGCAGGAGGCCCTCGAGGGCTGGCTGTCGCGCAACGCCCACGTCGTCACCACCAGCGACATCGCCGACTACCTCCGCACCCTGTTCGCGCGCCGCATTCACGATCGCCGGCAGCTCATCGAGGCGGCCATGCGCTCCGAGATGACGCCCTCGAGCGTGCGCAACGTGCAGCGGCTGGCAGCGCGCACGGCCACCACCTCGGCCATCACCGAAGAGCGGCGCGAACCCGGCGCCCGCCCCAGCCGCCCCCCCTGCCCGCTCGTGGGTGCCGCTCGTCGTGGGCACGGCGCTGGCGGCCATCACCGTCGCCGGCATCACGGTGGGCCTGCTCTCGCAGCGCGACAGACCGCCGATGCCGGTGGGCGGCCCCGTCGCCGTCGTTCGCCCGCCAGCGCCCGTGGGTCCCCCCATTCTCGTGGTGAGCAGCAACCCGCCCGGCGCCACCATCACCATCGACGGCGCGCCCGTGGGCGTCGCGCCGGTCACCGTCGAGACGCTGAAGGTCGGTGAGCACGAGGTCGAGGCGGCGCTCGACGGCCATCAGCCGGGCAAACGCTCCGTCACCCTGCCGAAGCCCGGGGAGCGCGTGCTCGTCGAGGTGGCGCTGCTGCCGGTCGCGCCGGCCGCTCCCGAGCCACCGCCGCCCAGCGACCCCCGTCCGAAGGCCAGGCCCGTCGCCATGGGCAAGCTGACGCTCAAGACGACGCCATGGACCAGCGTCTTTCTGGGCAGCAAGAAGCTCGGAGACACGCCCCTCGTCGACGTGCCCCTGCCCGCGGGCACGCACGTGCTCAAGCTCACCAACCCGGACTCGAACCTCGAGAGCAGCATCGAGGTCGACGTGAAGCCCGGCCAGACGACGACGAAGAAGCTGCGCCTGTGACGCTCACTGCGCAAAGGTGAGATACGTCATGCACATCTCGTCGAAGCTGCTCTCGCCCCATGACACGGCGCGCGGCGCCTGCTGCACCCCGCCCACCATCGGCTGGTTGGTGGCGCTGTTGTCGTAGACGCAGGTGATGCGCAGCTTGTCTCCTGTCACCAACTGCACCGGCGTCGTCAGCGTGTAGTCACGCTGCCAGTTGAAGTCCCACTTCGGGTTGTCGAGCACGCAGCGGCTCGAGCCGTCGGGCTTCACCACCTCGAGCTTCACCTGGGTGGCGAGCTGGTGCGCGTGGGCCATCGCCCGGTACACCGTCGCGCCGCGGAAGGCCGCCGGCAGCGCCACCTCGAGCGTCTGCACCGAGTTGGCGTCACCCGCGGCGATGGACAGGTTCGGCTTGAGCATCGGCAGAATCTGCCCGCGCCGGTACATGCCAGCGGGCGCCGTCTCGAGCGCCAGGCGCGTGCGGTCGAGCGGCGACACCGAGGGGTCGTTCAGCGCCGCGAGGTTGTAGTGAATCTGCACCACCAGCCGGCTGTTGGCGGGCAGCAGGAGCGCCGTGTCGGCCGGCATGCGCGAGGGGTACTGGCCCGGCACCCACCCGGCCACCTGGTTGCGGGTGGCGCCCTGAATGCCGACGCCGCCCGTCTGGCAGCCGTAGCCGAGGCGGGCGTCCTGGGCGTCGAGCGCCTCGAGCTGCGCGACCTGGTCGGCGGTGACGACGTACGCGAGCACGTGGTGCACCACCGCGAGGTTGCCGGGAATCACCTCGTAGCCGCGCACCATGAGGTCGCTCGTGTTGCCCGGGTTCATCACGAAGCACTGGTAGTTGTCGGTGTCGTTCATCTTGCGGACGTCGAAGTCGCCGCCGATGGACAGCTCGACGTCGTGGCGCACCACCGGCAGCTGCGGCGTGGGCGCGTGGCGGGCCTCGGCGGCGTCACCGAGCGGCGAGCCCTCGTCGAGCCACGTCTTGAAGAGCGCCTTCTCGGCGTCGGAGAGGCGCGGGTCGTTCTCGTAGCTGTTGCAGGACGAGGCCGCGAAGAACGGCGGCATGCGGCCCGAGTCGATGGCGCTCCACAGCGCGGGCCCGAGCGCCGTCACCTGCTCCGGCGTGTCCAGGGCGAGCGGCGCGACGCCTCCCGCGGTGTGGCAGCTCTTGCACGAGCGCTCGACGAGCGGCTGCACGTCCCGCAGGTACGAGGTCGTCTTCGCCGGTTGTTCGGGCGTACCCGGCCCTTCGACGGGAGGCGGCATTCCACACGCGCAGAGACCAGCAAGGACGAGGGCAGAGAGGTGGCGCATGGCCGCTTCAACCCGCGCGCGGTGCAGAGGTTGCGGTGCTGACCGCCAGCCGCGCAAACACCAACAACGGCGGCTACTTGCGAATCTGGAACTTCACCTTCTCGGTGCCGAAGGTGAACTCGTCGCCGTCGCGAATGGGGCGGCGGGTGACCTTCTCTTTGTTGGGCCCGAAGAAGGTGCCGTTCGACGAGTTGAGGTCTTCGAGCACGAAGCCGCCGGCCTCCCGAATGATGCGGGCGTGCTCGCGGCTGACGCGGTTCGACTCGATGACGAACTCGCACGACTTGCCGCGGCCGATGGTGACGACGTCAGTCACCATCTTGTACGGCTCGCGGTTCGCCATGACGAGGGTGAGCGACTGCGTCTGCTTGCCAGCGGCGCGGGGAGGGGGAAGCGGCTCGGGCTCCTCTTCGGGCGGCAGCTCGTCCTCGGCGGGCGCGTCGTCTTCGGGGGGCAGCTCGTCTTCGGGCGGCGCGTCGTCTCCGAAGTCCTCCTCCTGCGCCGGCTCGTCTTCGGACTGCTGCTCGTCGAAGGGGTTGCCTTCGTCCTCGACCGGCTCCGGCTCGGGTTCCGGCTCGGGCTCGGGCTCGGGCGCAGGCGCCGGCTTACGCCCCAGTGGCCCCGGCGCGGGCTTCGGTGGAGGCGCGGGGGCCGGCTTCGCCGCGGCGGGCGCCGGCTTGAGGCCAGGCGGAGCCGCGGGGGCCGGCGGGACGGCTGCCGGAGGGGCGGCCGCGATGCCCGACGGAGACGACGCCGCTGGCTGCAGGCCCCGGCCGGGCACCACGTACCCATTGAGGCGTGCGAGGGTGAAGACGGCCTGCGCGACGAGGGCGTCTCGGCCAACCCCCATCTCGGCGGACATGGTGTCGAGCGCTTCCCACAGGTGCGCCGGGAGGGCCACGGGCTTGGAATCGGACATTGCGGCGCACCAACTTACCTGCACGTCGAGCGCTGTCGAGCTTGTGTTTTCGCGCACTCGGACGCATTCACCCGCCATGTCGCTCTTCGACGCTGCCCGCCCGAACCCCGCCGGCTTCAAGGACCTCTCACCCGCCGAGCTCCCGGTGCCGCTCCCCGAGGGCGTTCGCCTCATCGACGTGCGCGAGCCGCACGAGTTTGTTGGAGAGCTGGGGCACGTGCCGGGCGCCACCCTGGTGCCGCTCGCCACCGTGCCGGCGCAGGCCGTCTCGTGGGACCGGTCGGCCGAGTACGTGATGGTGTGCCGCAGCGGCGGCCGCTCGGGCCAGGCCGCCCAGGCGCTGGTGAAGGCCGGCTTCGGCAAGGTGATGAACCTCGTCGGCGGCATGCTGGCGTGGAACCAGGCCGGGCTGAAGACCGAGAAGTGACCCGGCGGCTGCTCCGCCTCGCCGCCCGGGCGCTCGGTGGAGCGCTGGCCCTCGTCGTGCTGCTGGTGCTGCTCTTGCGCTGGGTGAACCCGCCCACCACCGCCTTCATGCTCGAGCGTCGGCTCGCGGCGCGCGCTGCCAATGACACCCGGTTCGGGCTCAAGCACGAGTGGGTGCCGCTCCACGACATCTCACCCGCGCTGCGCCTGGCGGTGGTGGCCTCGGAGGACCAGAAGTTCCCCCACCACTTCGGCTTCGACGTCGAGGCCATCGCTGACGCGGTGGAGGACCGGTTCGAGGGGCGCTCGACGCGAGGGGCCAGCACGCTGTCGCAGCAGGTGGCGAAGAACCTCTTCCTCTGGCCGGGCCAGTCTTTCGTGCGCAAGGGGCTCGAGGCCTTCCTCACGGTGTTGCTCGAGGCGCTCTGGCCGAAGGCCCGCATCCTCGAGGTGCACCTCAACGTGGCCGAGTTCGGCGACGGCGTGTACGGCGTCGAAGCGGCGAGCCGCGCGTACTTCGGGAAGAAGGCGAAGCACGTGACGGCCGAAGAGGCGGCGCTCCTCGCGGCGGTGCTGCCCGCGCCGAAACGACGCAGCGTGAAGAAGCCCTCCGACGTGGTGAAGGCCCGCGCCGGGTGGACGCTGGAGCAGATGCGCGCGCTGGGGCCCGAGTGGCTCGCTGACGTGAGGTGAGCGGTGACGAGCGGCCGCGCAGGCGCCCACCATCGTCGCGGCGTCTCGCCGTGGTGCGCCCAGCGTGTGGATGACGTGGACGTGGCCGCACCGGCCCTCCGAGGGGCCGTCGCGCTGCGCCTCGTGGTGGCGGCGGCCAGCGTCACCTTCATCGTCGCGTCGGTCGTCGCTGTTCGCCGCAAAGACGTCCCCGCGCATCAGGGGTGGATGACGGGGGTCCACGCGCGAGCGCGTTCGCCGCGGTGGCGCACCGCCCTTCCCCTCCCGAACGTCTGCGGGAGGGCGCGCTGCTGACTCGACTCAGTCTGGTGTTCCACTCGCCACAAGGCCGGCCGCTTCGGGGCCAACCAGGCGTCACGAGCCGCGCGCCTTCTTGCCCTTCTCCTGCGCGTGCGCCCAGCCGTCGTAGTGGCGAATGGCCGAATCGCCCACCTTCTGGATGTGCTGGTTGTTGAGGTACGCCGAGATGGGAGACGCCACCAGCGGCATGGCCCGCGCGAAGGCCTTGAGCCCGTACTTCTTGAGCACCATCGACGCGAGCGTGCCCAGGACTCGGGGGCCAGCGCGCTCGACGGGGCCGATGCCGTTCGCGTAGCCGAAGACGTCGAGCACCTCTTTCTTGCCGCGCTCGGTGCGCAGGTCGGCCTTGAAGACGGTGGCGACTTCGACGAGCAGCGCCAGCTGCAGGTACACCATGCCGACGAGGTCGACGGGCACGGTGACGACGCCGAAGGCCCCCGAGACGCCACCCAGCATCGACGCCATCTGCTTCTTCGCGTCGATGTACCGTTGGGACAGCTCGCGCGGCCCCGCCGAGGGGTAGCGCTGCTGGAACTCGTCGAGCGAGGCCCGCGCGCGCACCGCTTCTTTCTCGATGAGGTCGGTCAGCTTCTCGTTCGCCAGCGACTTGAGGCGGGCCGGCGACAGCGCGTTCACCAGTGGGTCGTAGAAGGCCACGGCGACCGAGTATGGACACCTTGGGCCGCGCCCTCAACGGCTGACGCCAGCCCGAAGCGGCTGGGCCGTCAGTACCCGTGCTCGGCGAGGTAGAGGTCGACGAGCGCGCCCTCTTCGAACCAGAACTGGTTGGCCTCTTTCCCGAACCAGCGGGACGAGGGCTGGGCGGCGCGGACCTCGATGAGCACCTTGCCGGGCCCCGCGTCGGACACCGAGGCGCGGGCCTGGCACCCACGGCCGGGGCGCTCACCGAAGCCGCCCTCGAGGCAGACGTCATCGGGTGACGAGAGGCCCCGCACGTAGGCCTCGGCGAGATAGCGCGCCTCTTCGCACGCCGCCCGCGCGCCACCGCCCTTCTTGAACTTCTCGCAGCGGGACACTTCGGGGGCCTTGTAGAGCGGCACGTTGTCGAACAACCCGGTGCCGCGGTCGCGGGACGCCCGGGTGTCGGTGAGGCACGACGTGGTGAGGAGCAGCGACGACAGCACGAGCAGACGACTCATCGGGAGCCTCCTTCGAGCAACGAGCGGGCGAACGCTTCGATGCGCTGCTCGTCCGCCGGGGACAGGTTGAGGAACCGCAGGCCCATGCCGTAGCCCTTGCGGTCGGGCACGTTCACCACCTCGCCCTCGCAGCGAATGGTGCGGCCTTCGCCGGGCAGCGCGAACGACAGCGCGACGCGGGCGCCGACGGCGTGGGGGATGGCGCGGTCGAAGAAGCACCCCGAGGCCGAGAGGTCGCGGGTCGAGTGAAACGAGAAGCCCCGCTCGTCGCGCACCTCGATGGGCACGGACACGTTGACGCGCACCTTGCGACGCCGCTCGAAGTCGCTCACGGAAGGTCGGTCTACCGTGAACGGCTCAGGCAAGCAGCCGATGAATGCGGCGCACGGCCTCGACGGGCGGGTTGATGAACTTCATGCGCGCGCCGCCCTGCTCCCCGAAGGGCCCCAGCACCTCGGCCTTGAGCTCGATGGGCTCGGGGTCGTCGGGCAGGAAGAGGCGAATGACGATGCGGCTGCCCTTCTTCGGGGTGGGCCCGGTGGCGACGCCGACGCCGAAGGTCGACAGATCGTGCGTGCGCATCATCACCGTCTCGCCGCCGTCCTGCGCTTCGATGTCGATGGACACGGCCACGCGGGGCGTCGCGCGGCGCTCGCGGAAGGCGCGGCGCTCCGGAGCCCCCGTCTGGATGCGCTGCATCAGCTTGATGAGCGAGTCTCCGCCGCCCCGGCGGTCCTTGATGCGCGGCAGCTTGGGCGTGAGCAGCGGGAGCGTGGTGTCGTCCACCCGCTTTTTCTCTGAAGCCATGGGCTCCTGATTTCTACCACAGTCATCCCGGTTTCCGAGCCGGCGGGACCTGCACAGGGGTGAGCGGCCGTATGGCGTGCGAGCAGCGGCAGCATTCTCAAGACCTTGGCTCGCACCCGCGCGAAGCCTCACCGCGGAAAAAACCCGAGGGTCTCTCGCTGGACACCACGCAGGCCCACGCCGTGGGGCTTCATCGACGACGACCCGCCTGGGCTTCAGTCACCCGGATGCCGATCGATGGCGGGTGGGCCCTCGCGACGGGGGGCCGCGCTGCTGCATGCCGTCAGGCGCGCACGGACGACAGGTCGACGACGAGCGCGTCGCCCTCGATGCGCGAAGCCGGCACCTTCAGGTTCTTCTTCGCCGGCCCGCCGGTGACCTTCCCCTCCAGCGTGAAGCGCGACTCGTGGCACGGGCAGGCCCAGTCGTTCTTGGCCGCGTCGAAGTCGACGATGCAGCCATTGTGCGGGCAGGCACCGGTGACGACGTTGACGCCGCCGTCGGCACGAGGCGACAGCAGCAGGTCCTTGTGTGAGGGGCTCAGCCGCACCTCGAGCACCTTGCCCGGGCCCACGGCGACGACGTCGGCGAGCGGCACGGTGAGGGTGTCGCCGACGAGCGAGGCCTGAGAGGCCTTCCACTGTGGGTGAACGGCTCCGCCGCGCAAGATGGCGCAGCCCGACGCGCCCAGCGCGAACGCCGAGGCTCCGAAGACGAGGACGTCACGGCGGCTGGTGGACATGGGCTTCTCCGGCCGTCAGGTGGTCGTGGGGACTGGCGCTTCAGCGGCGGGCGCCGGAGGCGTCTTCGTCTCCATCGACTCGGCCACCAGCTCGGCCACGTCGCGCACCTTCACCGTCTCGCCGCGCTCGGTGTCGTTGAGGCCGTCGCGAATCATCGTGTGGCAGAACGGGCACGCCACGGCGACCGAGCCCTCGGCCTTGCCGGTGAAGTGGCCCACCTGGCCGGGCTTCTTCATGTCGGTGGCCAGCGGCAGCGGCACCGAGGCGTCCTTCGCGTGGGCGAGCGTGTTGGCGATCTCGTTCACCCGGTTGTGGTTGATGCGCTGGCCGGTGTGCTCCTCCATCCACATGCGGGCGCCGCCGGCGCCGCAGCAGAACGACTCGCGCTGGCTGCGCTGCATCTCGACGACCTCGAGGCCGGGAATCGCCTTCAGCACCTCACGCGGCGCCTCGAAGACGCCGTTGTGCCGGCCGAGGTAGCAGGGGTCGTGGTAGGTGAGCTTCTCGTTCATCACCCGCGAGAGCTTGATGCGCTTGTGCTGCAGCAGCTCGTTGATGAGCTCGGTGTGCGAGATGACGCGGTAGGTGCCGCCGAACTCCGGGTACTCGTTCTTGATGGTGTTGAAGCAGTGGGGGCACTGCGTGATGATCGCCTTCACGCCCTTGCCGTTCCACGCCTCGACGTTCATCTTCGCGAGCGTCTGGTAGAGGAACTCGTTGCCGCCGCGGCGGGCCGAGTCACCGGTGCACATCTCTTCCTGTCCCAGCGTGGCGAACTTGACGCCGGCCTCGGTGAGGATCTTCGCCATCGCGCGGCTGACCTTCTTCATGCGGTCGTCGTACGAGCCCGCGCAGCCGACGTAGAAGAGGTACTCGTACTCGCCGCCGTCGCCCCACTTCGGCAGCGGCATGTCACCTTCCCAATCGGCGCGCTTGTCCTGCCCGATGCCCCAGGGGTTGCCCTGGTTCTGCATGCCGTCGAACACGCGCTGCAGCTCGGTGGGGAAGTCGGCCTCGACCTGCACCTTGTAGCGGCGCATGTCGATGAGGCGCGGCACGTTCTCGATGAACACCGGGCAGGCCGTCTCGCACCACCCGCACGAGGTGCAGGCCCACACCGTCTCGGCCGACAGCACCGGGCCGACGAGCGAGGGCACCTCGACCTCCTTGCCGTCGACGGTGGCCATCACCTTGCCGTCGTCGGTCTTCTTCGCGGTGGCCTTCCACTGCGGCAGCTGCGCCTCGTTCTGCCAGAGGAACTGCTTGATGGACTGGTTGACGCCCTTGTGGGTGAGCGGCTTGCCGGTGAGGTACGTCGGGCAGTGCGTCTGGCAGCGGCCGCACTCGGTGCAGGTGTTGACGTCGAGGCCCTGCTTCCACGAGAGGTCGAGGATCGTCTTGGCGCCGTACTCTTCCTTCTCGAGGTTCGGCGTGGGCAGCTTCGCGCTCGACGAGATCTTCGACTGCTCCGGCGGCGGCAGCGCCTTCAAGAACACGTTCCCCAGGCCGACGATGACGTGGAAGTGTTTGCCGTGCGGCAGGAAGTTCAGGAACACCACGATGATGAGGCAGTGAATCCAGAAGCTGGCGACGCCGATGCCGTGGAGCGTGTCGGTGGGCACGCCGGCCACCAGCTTGCCGACGGCGCTGGTGACGGGCTCCCAGTTGGTCCACTCGAGGCCCTGCTCACGCAGGTGCGAGGCGCCGAAGAGGAACTCGGTCACCATGAGCGCGCCGATGAACCCGAGGATGAGCAGCGCCTCGTTCGACTTGGTGAGCCGGTCGGGCTTGGCGACGAGCCGCAGGTACATGAAGTACGCGACGCCCACGAGCGCGCCGGCGGCCACCACGTCCTTCGCGAAGAGGTACGCCGCCCAGGGGGCTTTCAGCGCGCTCCACTCGGTCCAGAACGGATCGGCGAGGTTCGTGAGCACCGCGGTGGCCGACGACGAGAAGCCCATGACGAAGAGCGAAATGGTGCGCAGCGCCAGCACCGAGAAGGCCGCGAAGATGAGCACGTGCATGAAGCCGGGCACGAACTCTTCCGGGTCGACCATGCGCTTCTGGCCGAGGCCGAAGATGGCGAGGGCTTTGGCGCGCTCACCCTGCCGATCGAGCCGGTTGCCCGGAACGGCCTTCATCGCAGCCATGGCTTTGAGCCGGCCGAGCATCGTCTTGGTGAAGAACCCCACGCCAGCGGCGAGCAACAACCCCGTAAAAAGCGGATTCATGGAGGCGGGAGGTAGCAGAACGGGCCCTCCAACGCTCGCCTCTTGGCGTGGACTCGCTCATGATTCCGTGAAGCTGCGACGGGTGGTTCGAGCGCGTGGAGCGTCATGACCGACCGATTCTTCGAAGGGACCCGCGTCGGCCGCTACGAGCTCGTCACGCGGCTCTCCATCGGCGGCATGGCCGAGTTGTTCCTCGCGCGCCTCGACGGCCTCGGTGGCTTCAAGAAGCTCGTCGCGCTCAAGACGATCCTCCCCGACGTCTCGAACGACGAGCGCTTCCGGGAGATGTTCCTCGACGAAGCGAGGGTGTCTGCCGAGCTGTCGCACCCGAACCTGGGTCAGGTCTTCGACCTCGGCCAGGAGCCAGAAGGGCCCCTGTACCTGGCGATGGAGTTCCTCACCGGGCGCGATCTCGGCGCCGTCTTGAAGGCGTGTCAGTCGGTTGGCCGGCCGCTCCCGCTGGCGGTGACGGGGCGAATCATTCGGGACGTCTGCCAGGGCCTCCATGCCGCGCACTCCCACACCGACGGCCGCGGCCAACCCCGGCCGGTGATTCACCGCGACGTCGCGCCGAAGAACGTGATGGTCACCTTCGACGGCGCGGTGAAGGTCATCGACTTCGGCATCGCGCACGCGTTCGGGCGCGCGACGCGCACGCAGACCGGCATCGTCAAGGGCACCCCTTCCTACATGGCCCCCGAGCAGCTCACCGGCGAGCGCCCGACCGTCAGCGTCGATGTGTACGCGGTCGGCGTCATGCTCCACGAGTGCCTCACCGGCCGACGGCTCTTCACGCCCGACGCGCCGCTGGCCCGGTTCAGCCCCATCACGCCGCCGAGCGCCATGGTGCCCGGCCTGTCTCCGGCGCTCGACGCGGTGGTGCTCCGCGCGCTCGAGGTCGAACCGGCGAGGCGCTTTCAGTCGACCCGAGACTTCGCCAAGGCGCTCTCCGAGGCGATGCCGAGAATGGCCGAAGCGGACGACCTCGCGGAGTTGATGCAGGCGCTCTTCCCGGGCCAGCACGCCTCGCTCACGGCGCTCTCGGAGTCCGCCCGACAGGGCGACCCGTCGCGCGAGCAGCTCGCCGAGGTAGCGCGGTCGGGCGTCTATTCCATCGCGGCCCTCACGCGGCCCGAGACTCCCGTTCGCGCTGACACCGACCCGGAGTCGAAGCCCCAGGCACGCAGCCGGGTCGTCGAGCAACCCGCCGTGGTGCCACCGCCGCGTTCCACCACCACCGCGACCGAGCGCCCCCGGGTGACGGAGACCCGCGAGCTGACGACGCCGCTCCCGCAGGGGTGGACGTGGGCGCTCGGCGCTGCCGCCGCCGGGGCGCTGGTGCTCGTCGCGGCCAACGCCCTGTGGAGCGACGACGAGCCGGCCGTGAAGGAGCCCGACGGTCGCTCGGCGCTGGCCCAGGTGCCCTCACGGCAGGTCTCGGGGAACGAGCCAGACACCTCCCCCGAGGCCGAAGCCCGAATGGTCGCCGAGGCGCGTGCGCTGCTGGAGCGGCTCCAGACCGACGACGCCGAGCTGCTCCTGCGCCAGTGTACGCGCGCAGGCAAGGGGTGCCCCGAGGCGGTTCGGCTCATCGAGCAGCTCCACGACGAGCGGGGCGCGGGTCGGCTCCTTCGCCAGGCCCGCGAGGCGCTCGGCCGCGGCGACCTGTCGACGGCCTCCACGATGCTCGAGGCCGCGAAGGGGACGAAGCTGTTCGCCACGCCGTACGCGGCGCTGAAGGCCGAGCTCGAGGCAAAACGACTGCCCCTGGAGCGCTCGTCAGCGGGCGGCGTCGTCATCGACGGCACGCAGGCCCCGACCACCGAGCGAGCGCGGTCGCCGGCGGGGACGCAGGGCCCGGTCGACCAGCTCCTCGCCGAGGCCAGAGCAGCCAACAAGGAGCGGCGCTACGGCGTCGCGATCCAGTTGCTGAACCGATGCCTGCAGCTCGATTCCCTCAACCCGGAGTGCAACGTGCTGCTCGCCTCGACCTACGCCGGGCGTGGCGCGCAAGACAGCTCGGAGAGCGACAACCAACGCGCCCGTCAGTACTACCTGCGCTTCCTCGCGGTGGCGCCGGCTGACGACCAGCGCCGACCGAGGATTCAAGCCATTCTCGGCGAGGTCAGGTGATTATGGGCTCGACCCGCACATCCACCGGCAGGCCGGCCCGCACGCTCTGCGTCACCACGCAGAAGTCTTCGAAGAGATCGATGGCCTCGTCGATGGCCGCCGCGCTGGCGTCAGCCCCGACGGTGGGTGTCACCAGGACCTGCACCCGCTCGATGCGCAGCCGGTTCTTCTCGTTGCGGCCGACCTCGACGTGGGCCGTGGCCGAGAGGCCCTTCACCGACACGCCCTTCTTCCCGAGCGCGAAGAGCAGCGACGCGGCGACGCAGTTCACCAGCGCGGCCGCCAGCAGGCGTGACGGGTTGGGGCCCTCGTTCTTGCCCAGCGGCGCTGGCTCGTCGGTCACCAGTGGTGCCAGGTCGGAGGCGGTTCAGGGAGCGAGCGCTCTCATCGCGGGGTGCAATATCCCGAAACGCACTGCGCTTTCCCGCACGGACTCGCGCAGATTCCGTTCGTCGCGCCGCAAGCCAATTCAAGCTCAACCAAGGCACCCCTCAACGAGGATGACTTCGCCGTGTGAGCATCAACGGCATAGCAGCAATTCGAGACCTCGAACTCCGACTGCCGGCCGTACCAGCGCGCATTCCGAGTCGCCATGGCACTCCCTTCGCTGCAATATCGACAGGAGCAAACCAGCATCGGCACTGCAATCCGACGAACCGGAGCGGACTGATTCAACGCCACCATCGAGCCATTCCAGTCTGATACCTCCATCTGCCTCGCGGCTCAGGTGGCCCAAGAACCCTCCATCACGACCTCGAACAACCAGGTCAGAGGCTGCGGAAGCAGAAGCAATCGCAGCGACCAACGCGATAAGAATCGAACGACCGCGGACCTGCGCTGCGCTCACGGCCCCAACTCCCAGAATATCTGGTCCTCAATATCCCGCGATCTTCGTTCTCGAGCGTCGCGATTCATTCCCGAGAACCGCGTATTCGACTCCGCGTGCCCCAACTCGTGACAAAGGCATCCGGCCGGTTCCAGAAGATACCGTAATCGCGAGCTCCTCAAACCTACGATTGGTAATCAGATACCCGCACTGCGGTTCCTCAGCAAAAGCGCGGATTCTGGAGACATCAAGCGAAAGAAAATGCGCGTAACCTGAGCGCACTCACAAATACCCCGCTGTAGGAGCACCCGGAGCAAGTTGGATCACGACGAACCGCCGGTCCGACGGCAACACAACGCCTGCAACCAGATGCGCGTTCATGATCACCCTCAGCAGCACTCGACCGGGGGGAACCTCTTGGGTGCAGAAGAAGCCGCTGCTTGCTACTTCCGACCTCATGATCAAAATGTCGCTCACTCTCACGTCGTCGACCGTCAGCTCGTCCTGGCTTGGCATTGGGTATTTGCGAGAAGCGAGGAATTGAGCCTCTCCTTCAAGCGCAACCCGCGCATCGCTTGCGGGTTCGCCAGAGGAATCGAGAACGACGCCTGCAACGCAGGTCGAGCAACACGACGTAAGGGATGTGGTCGAATACCACTGCCGTTGGCCAAAGCCAGAGCAAGCACCGCTCCACACAGCGCATACGACAAGGGCGAGCCTCAAAAGAGTGGCCTCATGAAATCAGGCGGGTGAATGCGCCGGAGTTTGCTGACCGCAAAAGGGTTACCCCTGGAGTTCGACTGCATCCGGGAGCGATTCTCCCACATCACAGCATTTCTCATGTTCTGAAGCGCCATATCGTCCTGACCTGGCTTAGGAACCCCCCATTTTCGGAATCCCCATGCATGACCTAGTTCGTGCCACACTTTATCCCGCGTACTAATCGGGTAGTAATCTCCAGCGGTCTGGTTTCCAGACCGAATCTTGATGTTGCAGGAGTTTGGCCCGATCGGCTCCGTTGCGCTGTCGCCGCCCTCGTCGCGTCGCCTGTCCTCAAGGACGACCTCGTAGTTCGGGTCATTGTCAAGGTCAGTGACGAGTGGGCCGATAATCGGGTCGCGCTTCGCCTGCTCGACAAACGGTCGTAGTGACGGGGTCGTGCGGATGTATAAGCCATCTGGATCAACCCACGAATTTGGATTGTTTCCTGCGTAGCTGTAGCTCGGAACGTGTCGACCCCCTCGTAGTTGTGACGACACCCAGTTTGGGTCCTGGAGGAGAGGTTCTGGGGAGAGGTAGTCACTATCCATCGAGGTGCAGTCGAGGGGGGATGTCCATGGCGAGGACCCTCAGCGAAAGAATGTCGCGGCCGCAGTCTGCGATTGCATACTCCTCGACCATAGAAGAGTCAGAAACAGCGCGCTGACGTCTCGCTACGCAAAGGAAGCGGTCGTCAGCATTTGAGGCGCCGAGAAGTCTGACGACCTTCCATTCGGATTCGAGCGCCGAGCCCATGGGTTCGGTAGTCTGCTGAGACCAAGACACGATTCGACATGAAGCATTCCATCCCTTCCAGACAGGCGTAAGGACCAAGACTGCCGCCCAGTCAGCGGAGTGCGGCAACGCTACGTCAACGATCCGTTCACCCGGTGAGACCGGTACTGCTACCTCGGATACACCGTGCGTTGTTGCGTTCCGGCGAAACAGCCGACGCCTTTTCGAATCGTCAATCAGGAAGAGCGTCGAGCCCGTGATAGTTCCGTGCCGAATGAGCACTGTGTTTCCGAGCGGAAGGTCAGTTGCGCCGTCGCTACTCGAACGGATCGGGAATGGTGTCGCCATAAGTTGGGGTTTCCGGACAGAACTCGTGACCGCCGCCACCGATGTTGCCGTAGATGTACCGCTTCCGGCCACCACAATCGTAGTGGCACCCATCGCCTAGATTGATCTTCGTGCGAGTACATGGCGTGTTCGAAGGTAGGTCACCCGACTGAGCCCCGGCTGAGATGGTCGCTTGGCCAGCACTGCAGATGTCACGGACCCTTTGGTCAATCCGCCGCACTGCCTCACGACAACTGGCAGGATGCGTGAGGCACCAGAATGATGCAGCGGCGCCCACTGCTGCGCCAATGCCCACCGCTGCCCCACCCACCACTGCTGCTGGTGCAGGATTCTTTCCGTTCGGGTCCACTACGGTCACTGGGTTGTTGCGTGCGTACGATTAGCTGGGAACCTGATAACCTTGTTGCAGCTGTGATGCGACCCAAGCCGGATCTTCAAGGAGGGGTTCAGGAGAGAGGTAGCGGCCGAGGCTCATTCGCTGGTCCCGATCGGGGCGACGCATCTGTGTTCGGAACAGACACTCGAACAAGGTCGGCAGGGAAGATGCTTCCTCGCGCACGTCGCTCCTGCTTCTGCGATGAGCCGACTACCCCCATCGCTCCATCGCCACTCGCGGTTCATAACGATACAGCAGCGTGATTGGCCGTGCATGACCACCGGAAGCGCAAGACAATCGTCGTCAGTCTTGCATGAGGCGTTCGAATCGGCAGATGCCTCAAGGCGACCAAGCGCCCGGCCGCAATCTGTCAACTCGGCCTGCTGCGGACCACCCTCGGCATGGTCGGCGGGTAGCTGAACTCGCTCACGAGTCGCGCACGAAGCCCACACGAATAATAGAACACAACCAAGCACGCCCTTCACAGATCGCCAAGTTCAGGAAAATTGAGTCGAAAGAGCTCCTTACCAACCCGTTGCTCTGCTCCCTCAGCAGCCGCCTCGTTCAAGGGAGCAGGCGGCCACCCGCCCAGGTAGTCCTGCGCGTGCCAAAACTCGTGCCCTGCCAACTCTGCACGAGTCATCACCTTGTCGCCGGGCGCTCCAAAGCCCTCCTCAATTTGCCTATTGTAGGCTGTGAGGTTCCTCAGGTCTAAACGAATATCGACGGACCCGCCCCCCCCGCAGACAGGCGATTCATGGCCCCGGCCTCCAGTCTCGCCCAGCTGTCGATTGCCTCCTCGGTCACCGAAACGGGCGTCCATCACCCTGAACTCGATTGACGACTTCTGAAGCGCAGCGAACATGGATGCGCCCCAGGCCGACCGTCGCATCTCCCGGATGGCGTCTCGCAGTGCCGGACTCGCTCCCCGCATGTTGATCCAGAGACCAGTTGGGTCGGTGTTGCGAACCGGGTTATTCGCCGCATAGGCGTAGGCGGGAACCTGCGCACCCCGTCGAAGCATCGTAGCTACAAAGAGAGGCGACTGGAGGAGAGGTTCAGGAGAGAGGTACCGACCGTTGAACGGATCGTTGTGGCGCACGCACTGCTGAAGCGGCTCCAGACCGAACACGCCGAGCAGCTCCCTGCGCCAGTGAATGCGCGCCGCCAAGGGGTGCCTCGAGGCGGTTCGCGTCATCGAGCAGCGGCTCAGCGACGAGCGCCGCGAGGTCAGGTGATCACGGGCTCGACCCGCACATCCACCGGCAGGCCGGCCCGCACGCTCTGCGTCACCACGCAGAAGTCCTCGAAGACATCGATGGCCTCGTCGATGGCCGCCGCGCTGGCGTCAGCCCCGACGGTGGGCGTCACCAGGACCTGGACCCGCTCGATGCGCAGCCGGTTCTTGTCGTTGCGGCCGACCTCGACGTGGGCCGTCGCCGAGAGGCCCTTCACCGACACGCCCTTCTTCCCGAGCGCGAAGAGCAGCGAGGCGGCGAGGCAGTTCACCAGCGCGGCCGCCAGCAGGCGCGACGGGTTCGGGCCCTCGTTCTTCCCCAGCGGCGCCGGCTCGTCGGTCACCAGCGGCGCCAGCTCGGTGCCCTCGAAGCGGATGAGAAAGCGGTAGCCCTCGTCGCGGGTGGCGGTGAGGTCGAAGGTCGACGTGGTGGCCATACGAAAGTCCTTTCAGGCGAGGGTCGTGCGCTGACAGGTCACGAGCCGCGCCATCGTGTCAGCGATTCCGGTGCCCGCCCCGGCCTTTCTCGCGAACGCGCGCCTTGCGGGCGACGCAACCCTTTCGTCAGGCCATCGACGCCTGACCGTTTGGAAGCGGCCGAAAGCCGTGCGCGTCGAACGCGTCAGAACCTTCGTGTTTTCAAAGTTTTGGCCTCCTTGCCGTGCGCTCCGCCACGAAACCGCTGCGGTGCGCTGGGCGGCCCTTCGCAACGCTTGCGGGTCGACGCGCGCGCCCCCGGCTGGCCCTCCGGTTGCTTTGCGTCAAGAGCGCGCAGCCGCTGCTCGCTCGCTCCCCTTCTGGAGGCCTCTCATGAAGCCAGACGTCCTCGTCGTCGAGCCCGACATCACCCGCTTCGCCATCGCCGACCGGCGGCTGCACGAGCGCTTCAACCTGCTGTGGGGGCCGACGCCCGAGGCGGCCACGGCGGCGCTGCGGAAGTTCGGCTTCGACGCCGTGCTGATCCGCGCCGAGGAGCTCGAGCTGATCT
>JANRKQ010000164.1:0-2935 GCA_033763395.1 Myxococcaceae bacterium | reverse complement strand
ATGAAGCCGATGGTGCCGTGCACGCCCAGCAGGTGGAACGCGCGGCGGAAGAAGTGCGCTGACAGGTCCGCGTTCCCATGCGCGCCCTCGTGCACTGTCTGGAGCCACGGGAGGTAGCGCTCGCCGTTCGCGTCGGTGATGCCGTTCTTCCCAGCGAACGGTGGATTCCCGACGAACGCATCCATCCACGCGGCCTTGTTCGCTTGGTCGGCCTCGAGCGGGTCCGGCCGCTTCCCGTGGAACACCTCGGGGAACTCGAGCGCCCAGTGGAACGCGCGGTCTGGTGCTGACAGCTCCCGAACCGCGCTCGGCATCGGAGGCGGCACCCCGTCGACACTCTTCGCGAGCCACGCGCCAAGCAGGTCCTGTCGGCGAACGCGCTCCTTCTCGCGTTCCTTGTCGGACTCGGCCGCGAAGAACGCTCCCACGCACGCGTCGGCGATGCGCTTCACCGGCAGCAGCGCCTCATCCGCCGCGCGGAGCAGCTCTTCCTTCTGCTTCCCCGGGTCGAGGCCCAACTGCTTGGGGCGCTTCACCGACGGGCGCTCCAGGTCGAGCGCGAGTTGCAGAATCGCCTGCCGCTTCTCCAGCGCAACCGAGAGCGACTTCTTGAAGACCTCCTGCGCGAGGTCGAGCTGCTTCTGCTTCGAGGTGTCCCAGTGGAAGGCGCGAATCTGCTCGAGGTCGAGCCCCACCAGCGAGTCACCGCACTTCAGGGCGTGGTCGAGGAAGGTGAAGGGCTCGGCCTTCGCCAGCGTGACGAGCCACAACGACAGCTTCGCGAGGTTGACGGCCCACGGGTTCTTGTCGACGCCATAGAGGCACCGCTGCGCCACCAACCGGCGCGCGCGCATGACGATGTCTTCGTCGCGGGCCGAGTCCTTCAGGACGCCTTCGCGCGTCCACGCCGCCACCACCTGGTCGCCGAGGAAGCGGCAGGCCTCGACGAGGAACGCTCCGGAGCCCATCGCCGGGTCGCACACCTTCAGGTTGAGCAGCCGCTCGGACGAGGGCAGGTCGCCCATGGCCTTGAGCAGCGGCTCCAACGCTCGACGAACGATGGGCGCGGACAGGCTGCGCGGCGTGTAGTGGCTGCTCGTGCGACGGCGCTCGACGCCAGGCTGCAGCACGTACTGCCCGGACTTCCGCACTTCGATGTTCTTCACCCGGTACGGCTCGAGCGCGGCGAGCACGTCAGCGTCCTTCTTCGCGCCCTCCAGCGCCTTCGCCGCGGCCTTGAGTGACTTCCCATCGAGCGCGCCCTGGTCTTCGAGCCACGCGCCGCGGCGGGTGGGCGACTCGTCCATCAACTCGTCGGCCGAGACCCACACCTTCGAGGACTTCAGGCACACTCCGGGGCCGGTGAGGCGCTTCACGTGGAAGCCCATCAGCGCCTCGTAGACGGAGCCAATCTGCTCCACGTCGAGCGACTGGTAGCTGAGCCGCTGCCCCTCGAGCACGATGAGCCTGTCCAGCACCTGGTACACGGTGCCGTCGTCGAGCGAGGGCGGCTTCACCGCGGCTTGTGCCTCGGCCGTGACGGGGGCTCCACCGACGCTCCAGCCTTCGAGGAAAGGGAAGGCCTCGGGGTCGAACAACTGCCCTCGGCGGGGCGGCATGCCCAGCTTCCCGTGTGAGGCGCCGAAGAAGATGCAGCGGAACAGGGCCAGCAGTCGGGGCCAGGCGCCGTACCGGCGAGACATCGCGTCGGGGTACCGCCCGGCGTCCTCGAGCAACTGCTCGTAAAGCGCCTTCACCGACAGGTCTTCGCCGTACGGCTCGGTGTCCACCGGGAGCAGCCCGCGGTCCTCGGCGTAGAGGACGAAGACGAGTCGGAGGAGGGTGGTGAGGAGCCCGCCGTAGACGTGGTCTTCTCCGCGCGCGAAGGCGTCGTCGAGGGCGCGGGTGCCGTCCCGTTCGGCCGCTGCTTCGAAGCCCGCGAGGAGAATCGTCAGGGCCTCGAAGACCTGCTCGGCCAGCGCTTCGGTGACGTTGGCCTGCCGGCGACGGGACTGCTCGAGCAGCGTAGGGAGCTGGTGTTCCGGCAGCACGCCGAAGAAGCGCCGCGAGTGGAGCAGCATCACCATCGCGTCGAACAGCGGCCGGCCGGAGGCCGAGACGAGATCGACGAAGCGGAAGGTGAGGTGGCCGGTCGACTCCCCGTGCGGCGCGTAGAGAAGCCTCAGCGACTGGCCGTTGAAGAGCAGCCCGATGGGGACGCGGGCCGCGCGCAACAGCCGCTCGAACTTCACGGTGGGCTCGGCGTACCAGGGGCCGGTGGTGGTTTCCTTCTCGTCGAACGAGAGGCCCGCCGGGAGTTCCCACGTCAGCGCGATGAACGGGGCTCCAGCGCGGCTGGTCGGCGTCGAGTCATCCGGCAGCCCGTCTGGCCTGGCCGGCGGAGGCCCCTGCCGCTTCAGCCCCCGCGACGGGATGATGGTCTGCTGGCCTTCGACGACGTCGAGCCGCAGGTCCTCCGGGAAAGTGGTGACCCAATGCCCGTCGGGGAACCCCAGCGTCTCGCGCAGGAAACGGGGAACGTCGGCCAGCAACGGCTGGTCCTCGCCGACGAGTGCGACGAAGGCGTGGTGCTCGGGTACCGACAGCCGCTGCATGCACTGCGCGTCGACGAGGACGGGGACTGAGACGACAAGCCCCTCGATGGGCTGCGCCATGCCGAGCCAGGCTTCGTGGTACCGCCGTTCGAGGTCAGACATTTCCCGGCTGCGCTTTCTGTGCGCCCCTGGATGAGGGCGCGGGACTTGGAACGGCGAGCTTCAAGAACTCCGAGGGTTCGACGAGCGCCTCAATCGGCAGGCTGGGACTCGAACGAAGCACCCGAAGCGCATGCGCATGCACGGACCGCCAGTGTTCCAGGCAGTCACCAACCGACCAGCGTCCGTTCGCTCGAGTGAGTTGCTCCGTCACCTGTCGA
>JANRKQ010000163.1:0-11590 GCA_033763395.1 Myxococcaceae bacterium | reverse complement strand
CTGGCAGCCCGGGTCGTTCGGGAAGTCGATGAGCCCGTCCATGTCGTCGTCGACGAGGTTCGAGCAGAGCGACGGCGGGTCGGGCAGCAGCCGCAGCCGCTTGAGGCCGGCGTCGGCGTCGTCCGAGAGGACCTCCATCTGGCCCTCGGTGGTGCGGGCGCTGCGCGCGTACTCGACCCGCACGCCCACGCTTTCACCCGGGAGCAGTCGCACCGGCAGCGCCGGAGGCACCACCGAGAAGTCCGGGTTGCCGTTCGCGAACACCCCGACGCTGCGAATCGTCAGCGCCGCGGTGCCGGTGCTCTTGAGCTGCGCCGTCTTGCGCTCGAGTGACATCGTCGCGGGCGCGAAGGCCAGCGGGTCGGGCTCGAAGGTGAGCGCCGGCATGATGGGCCCGCCCTTCACCTTGAGGCGCAGGGCCGGCTCGTCGGGCACGTCGGTCTTCACCTCGACGAAGGCCTCGTCGGAGCCCGCGTTGAGGGGCGTGAAGACGACGGGCACCTCGATGAAGCCCGTGGCGTCGACGCTCGCGGGCGCCGTGCCGAGGGAGAAGTCCGGGCTCCCACCGGCCGCCAACGACACCGTGAGGTTCACCGACGCGCGCCCGACGTTGTCGACCCGAAAGCGCAGGCCCTTCGAGGTGCCCTCGGGCACCACGCCGAAGTCCAGCTCGTCGACGGCCAGGCTCACCGACGCCTCGGTCTTCATCACCGACGGCTGGCGGCCACAGTTACAGCCTTGAAAGAACACCGCCCCGAGGGCCACCACCGTCCATGCGCGAAGGGCCATGCCCGTGAGTCTGGCACAGTTCCCCGGGCCGGCAGCCGGTTGCGGACGTCAGCTCGACGTGCGCCATCGACCCACACAGGCGCCGATTCCGTGAGGCCTCGCGCGGCCACGGTAGACTGTTCGGCCATGGTGCGACGCAGTGGGGCGGTGCTGTGCGCAGTGTTGGTCTCGACGCAGGGGTTCGCGGCCGAGCCCGTCGAGCCCATCGTGGTGGGGCCGAGCCCGATGGTGGTGCTCCCGCCTCCGGTGAAGCGGCCCATCAACTGGGAGCCCTTCATTCTCACCGGCGCCGGCGTGGTGATGCTCGGCATCGGTGTCTGGCGCCTCGTCGAGGCCGAGGCGATCTACCAGCGGCTCCGGGGCACTCCAGCCAGCGCCTCAGCGGACATGACGAACGAGATGATCCTCACCCGAGCGCGGCAGCTCGCAGAAGACGGGAAGTTCAACACCGGCCTGGGCTGGGTGCTGATGGGGCTGGGCGCGGCGGCCATCGGCGGCTCGTTGGCGTGGGTTGGCACGGAGGGGTTGCTGAAGGATCCGATCGTGCGCGTCGTGCCCGGCCCGGGCGGCGTCGTCATCGCAGGCCAGTTCTAGGAGCCACGCCCATGAAGACGTCTCCGATGAAGCGAGTCGTGCAGTGGACGGCGCTGGTCGTGCTGGCCCAGGCAGTCTCGATGAGCGGCTGCACCTGTGGCCGCTATGACGCCGAGGTGGACCGGCTGTGTGATGCCCTGTGCCCGACGGACGGCGGCCTCGTCGATGGGGGGAGCGCGGGTGGCACGGCTGGTGGTGCCGCGGGCGGCAGTGCGGGCGGAGTGGCCGGTGGAGCAGCGGGCGGCGAGTCCGGCGGAACCGCTGGAGGCGTCAGCGGTGGCGCAGCGGGAGGCGTCGCTGGAGGCGCAGCGGGCGGTGACGCCGGTGGAGCCGCTGGCGGAGTCGCGGGTGGTGCAGCGGGAGGGATCGCCGGTGGTGCAGCGGGCGGTGACTCCGGTGGAACTGCTGGCGGACTCGCCGGTGGCGTCGCGGGTGGAGCGGCGGGCGGTGACTCCGGCGGAGCTGCGGGCGGCGCCGCCGGTGGCACGGCAGGCGGGAGCATCGGAGGCGGTTCAGCAGGCGGCGGAGTCGCGGGCGGCTCAGCGGGCGGGAGCATCGCAGGCGGTTCGGCAGGCGGTGGAGGCGCGGGCGGTTCAGCGGGGGGCGGCATCGCGGGCGGTACAGCGGGCGGCTTCGCCGGCGGCAGCGCCGTCGACGGTGGCTTCGTCTGCGGCCTCGAAGGCGCCCCCTGTCAGGCCTTCTCGCGCGACTGCTGCACCGGGCTCATCTGCAGCTCGAGCGGCACCGGATCCTCCCAGTGCCGGCGGCCGACCCTCGATGGCGGCTTCTGCCTGCCCCAGGGCTCGAGCTGCGTCGTCGGCGTCGCGTGCTGCGACGGCCTGTCGTGCTCGAACGGCGGCTCGGTGCCCGGCACCTGTCAGCCCACCTCGCGTGACGGAGGCGCCGTGTGCACTCCGCTCGGCGGCGCCTGCATGACGTCGACGACCTGCTGCGTTGGCTGCTGCGGCACCGCCGGCGTCTGCACCACGGTGGGCCCGTGCGTGGTGGCCGCTCCCTTCCAGTGCCAGACGGCAGGCGCCTTCTGCAACCCCGAGGCGCCGACCCGCCGCTGCTGCGCGCCGCCCCTCACGCCCGCCCTCGCCTGCCTCGAACCGTCCAACCAGGCCTGCGCGACCGGCTTCGACTGCTGCTCGGGCTGCTGTCAGGGCCGGCCGGGCCCCGGAGCCTGCGCCGCCGTCTCGCAGCCTGAAGGCACCTGCCAGTAGCGTCACCCCAGCTTCGACAGCTTCACCGGCTTCACCCGCCAGATCCGCTCGGCGTACTCGCGGATCGATCGGTCCGACGAGAAGAAGCCCATGCGCGCGGTGTTCAGCACCGACGCCCGCGTCCACCTCTCGGGCTTCTGCCACAGGGCCGCCACGCGCTCCTGGCACTCGATGTACGCGGCGAGATCGGCCATCACGAGGAACGGATCCTGATCGGCGAGCGAGCGCACCAGCGGGCTGAACAGGCCATGCTGACCGGGTGAGAAGGTGTCGTCGGCGATGGCCTCGAGCACCTGCCGCAGGCGGCCGTCCTTCGAGATCTCGTCGTGCGGCGAGTAGCCCTGCCGCTTTCGCTCGGACACCTCTTCGGCGGTGAGCCCGAAGAGGAAGAAGTTCTCGGGCCCGACGTGCTCGCGGATCTCGACGTTCGCGCCGTCGAGCGTGCCGATGGTGAGCGCGCCGTTGAGGGCCATCTTCATGTTGCCGGTGCCCGAGGCCTCCTTGCCGGCGGTGCTGATCTGCTCCGAGAGATCGGCCGCGGGGTACAGGTGCGAGGCGTTCTTCACGTTGAAGTCGGGCACGAACGAGACGTGCAGCCACTCGCGCGCCCGGGGGTCCTTCGCCAGCGTCGTCGACAGCGCGTTCAAGAAACGAATGATGAGCTTCGCCATGCGGTAGCCCGGCGCCGCCTTACCCGCGAAGAAGAACGTGCGCGGCACCAGCCCCTTCGTGTCGCCGTTCTTGATGCGCAGGTACGTCCACACCGCGTACAGCGCCGCGAGGTGCTGCCGCTTGTACTCGTGGATTCGTTTGATCTGCACGTCGAACAACGACTGCGGGTCGACGTCGAGCCCGTGCACCCGGCTCACCCACCGCGCGAAGTCACGCTTGTTGGCGCTCTTCACGTCACGCCACTGCCGGCGGAACTCGGCCTCTTCGGCCAGGGGCACGAGCTGCTCGAGCCGGCCCAGGTCGTTCACCCAGCCCTCGCCGATGGCGTCGGTGACGAGCGCCGAGAGCCGGGGGTTCGCCTGCAGCACGAAGCGGCGCGGCGTCACGCCGTTCGTCACGTTGGTGAAGCGCTCGGGCCACAGCTCGGCGAAGTCCTTCAGCACCGTCTCGATCAGCAGCCGCGAGTGGAGCGCCGCCACGCCGTTCACCATGTGCCCGCCCACCGTCGCCAGGTGCGCCATGCGCACCGACTTCTCACCGTTCTCGTCGATGAGTGACATGCGCCGCACCCGATCGTCGTCACCGGGGAAGCGTGCGCGCACCTCGTCGAGGAAGCGCCGGTTGATCTCGAAGATGATCTCGACGTGCCGCGGGAGCAGCCGCTGCATGAGCGGCAAGGGCCAGGTCTCGAGCGCCTCGGGCAAGAGCGTGTGGTTCGTGTACGAGCAGCTCGCCTGCGTCATCTCCCACGAGCGCTCCCACGACAGCCCGTGCACGTCGACGAAGAGCCGCATCAGCTCGGCCACCGCCAGCGCCGGGTGCGTGTCGTTCAGCTGAATGGCGAACTTGTCGGCGAACTTGTCGATGGTCGTCTTCTGCAGAAGGAACCGGATGCAGTCCTGCAGGGCGCACGAGACGAAGAAGTACTGCTGCTCGAGGCGCAGCGTCTTGCCGGCCAGCGAGTGGTCCGCCGGGTAGAGCACCTTCGAGATGTTCTCGCTGCGCACCTTCTCGTCGACGGCCTTCCAGTACTCGCCGTCGTTGAAGGCCTTGAGGTCGAACTCGTCGGTGGCGCGGGCGCTCCACAGGCGCAGGAAGTTGGTGTTGGTGGTGCCGTGGCCGACGACGGGCGTGTCGTAGGGAATGCCCGTCACCAGCCGCGCGGGGTGCCACTTCACGCGGAAGCGGCCGAGCTCGTCGACGCCGGCCTCGGTGTGCCCGCCGAAGCCCACCTGGTGCTGCACGTCCTGGCGCATCACCTCCCAGGGGTTCCCCAGGCGCAGCCACTTGTCGGTGCTCTCAACCTGCTCGCCGTCGCGGATCTGCTGGTCGAAGATGCCGAACTCGTAGCGAATGCCGTGGCCGATGGCGGGGATCTCGACGGTGGCCAGGCTGTCCATGAAGCACGCGGCGAGGCGCCCGAGGCCGCCGTTGCCGAGGCCGGGCTCTTCTTCGTGTTCGACGAGCTCGTCGTAGTCGATGCCCATGCCCGAGAGCGCCGCGCGCACCTCGGTGGTGAGGCCCAGGTTCATCACGTTGTGATCGAGCTGCGGGCCCGGCAGGTACTCGGCCGAGAGATAGATAACGGTGCGGCACTGCTGCTCGAGGAAGGTGCGGGCCGAGTGCACCCAGCGCAGCAGCAGCCGGTCGCGCACCACGTACGAGAGCGCCAGGTAGTTGTCGTTGCGGGTGGCGACGCCGGGGAACTTGGCCTGCTGGAAGAAGAGCTTCTTGACGAAGTCGTCGCGCAGCGAGGCCGCGTCCACCCCCAGCCGCACGTCCTTCTCGTTCACCTGCGCCTTGAAGCGTTCGTTGTCCATGGGCCCCTCCGCATCGACGGTGAGGCGGCGGAGCCTGCCAACAATCGCTCCCCGCGTCGCTCACGGCCCGGTGACGAAGCGCGTCACCGGCGGCGGCGTGGGTCGAGCACGGTGCCCATGTCGTGGAAGTCGACGGGCTCGGCGGCGGGGCCGGCCTCGGGCGGAATGGTGTCTTCGTCGGGGTGATCGAGCCGCAGCGGCGCGGCCTTCGACTCGTTCGCGCGGCGCGCGGCCGTCAGCACCCGTGGCTGCTTCGCGCTGGGAGGCTCGGCCTTCGGCACCGGGCCAGCCCCCGCGACCGGGGCCCGGCTGATGGCTGGGCGCTCGGCCTGGGAGCGCGGGGACGCCCGGGTGGCGCGATCGGCGTCGGCCGGCCCGGCGTTCGCGCGGAGGTCTTCACCGGCAGCGGGTTGACGAGGCGCGTTCGAGCGCTGCGGCACGCCCTCGGCCCTCGGCGTGCGTTGCGCGGCGACATCGCCGGGCCGCGAGGCGCTCGCCCGCTGCGAGGAGCCTTCGTGTGGCGCCGGCGGCCGCGACGGGCTCGAGCGCTGGGCGAGGCCTGACGGAGGCTCGGTCGAAGCGGGAGGGCGTGACGGGCTCGAGCGGCGATCGGCCTGCGGCGCGCCGTCGGCGGCGAGCGGCGACCGCGGCGGGCTCGAGCGGCGATCGGCCTGCGGCGCGGCCTCGGATGGGAGGGGCGGACGCGACGGGCTCGAGCGATGCGGGGGTGCATCGGGCGGTGGGGCTTCCGGCTCGGGCGCCGCGGCCTTCACTCCCGCCTGGCTGCGCACGCGATCGTCGTACTTGCGCGCGAGCTCGATGAACGACGGCCCGCCCGGCACCGTGCGCAGGGCGTCACCCGACTGCTCGGCCTCCTTGAGGACGGTGAGGGCGACCTCGGCCGAGTGCGGTCGATCTTCGAGGCGCTTCTCCAGCAGCCAGGCGACGAAGGCCTCGAGCTCAGGCGGCGTCTCGACGCGCACGGTGCCGACGCCCGGCGGCATCACCTCGAGGTGCTGCTTGATGAGCGTCGGCAGGTTTCCGTACGGGAAGACGGGCTTGCCCGTCAGCATCAGCCACGCGAGGCAGCCGCACGCGTAGAGGTCGCTCTGCGGCACCGGGCGGCCACCGATGTGCTCGGGCGCCATGAAGCCCATCGAGCCGACCGTCATCGACGGCATGGTGAGCGCTTCCTGCCGGCCCTCGCGTCGGGCGACGCCGAAGTCGACGAGCTTCACCAGCGGCAGCCCTTCGGGTTGATCGACGAGGAAGACGTTCGAGGCCTTGAGATCGCGGTGGATGACGCCGGCCCGGTGCGCGGCCACCAGCGCGTCGAGCACGCCGCGCAGCACGTGGAAGACGAGCCGCAGCGGCAGGCCTGCCTTCGCGCGCTTCACCTCGTCGTGCAGCGTGCGGCCGACGAGGAGCTCCATCATCAGGTACGGGCGGCCGTCCGGCAGCACGCCAGCATCGAAGATGTCGATGATGCCCTTGTGGTCGATGGCGTTGACCGCGCGCGCCTCTTCCAACAGCCGCATCGCCGCCACGCGCCCATCTTCGCCCGTGCCCTTGAGCACCTTGATGGCGACGCGCTTGCCGATGAGCTGGTGCCGGCCCTCGTAGACGGCGCCCATCGCGCCTTCGCCGAGCTTCTTGACGATCTGGTGATCGCCGATGGTCGAACCGATCTGGAGCGCCCCGCCCGTCACACCCCGCACGTTACCGCGCGGTCCGTCGCCGCGGGTGGGCCTTCGTCAGGGCGGGAAAATTCGTTCTCGGACACAACGACGCCGGAGCCCCTGCTGCGGGCGGCTCCGGCGCCAGAGACGTCGTGCTGGGGAGACGGCCCTTACATGCGGGCCATCGCCTGCACGGCGATGTTGATCACGATGTTGCCGAGGATCGCGGCGGTCCAGATCATGATCCACTGCTTGTACTTGAGCACCACGGGCGGGTTCGACGCGTCGAGGGCGTCGGCGTTCTGCCAGCCCCAGATGAGCGTGTAGAGCCCGCAGCAGAACCCGGCGATGGCGTGACCGACGCCCTTGGCCTTGTAGAGCTGGATGAGGAAGATGATGAGTGCTGCGAGATTGACGAGGCTGACGAGCAGCCCCACGAGGCCAAGAATCGCTGCCATGTGTAGTACCCCTCCGAACGGGAAACGGCGACCTGCAAGAAAAGGCTAGAACGAACTCCACGAATCCGAGAAGACCAAAGGCGGCTCTCGGCCGATTCGGACCCACGAGGTGTGACTCAGGTGCAAAACAACGGGCTCACCGCTGCTGTCGCCCCGGGCGTCGCTCGTTCCGCGCCGGCACAAGCGCTGGCTGGGGTGCCGCGGGGCTGGCTCAAGGCCCTGCTCACGCCGTGGTCGCGCCGCGCGGCGCTGGTGGCCTTCGCCGGCACCTTCCTGTTTCCCGTCGGAGGGCTCGGCGTCGATCTGTGTCCGCTCCACGCGGCGACCGGGCTCCCCTGTCCCGGGTGTGGCGTGACGCGCGGGCTGTCGGCGCTGTCGCAGGGTGACTGGCACTTCGCGGTGGGCGCGAACCCGTTCGTGCTGATGCTGTGGCCGTTCCTCGCGCTCCTCGGAGCCCTGGCCTTCGTGCCTCAGGCGCGCGTCGATCGCCTGGAGCGCGGGCTCGATGCCCTCGAGCCCTTCTTCAGCCGTGCCTTTCGCGTGGTGCTGGCGGCGTTCTTCGGCTTCGGCCTGCTCCGGCTGGGCTGGGTCCTCATCTCGCGCGAGTGGTTCCCCTGACGACCTGCCTGCAACTGTGGTGCGTTTTCATTGACTTTGCGCACCGCGCCAACGATTGATCGCCCGCCCTTTCCCAAGGCCGAGGGCGGGACCGGAACTCCATGACTTCGCTGCTGATCGTAGGACAGATGACCGCCGGAGAGCCCGGCGGCTGGCTCACCCGCAAGCTGCTCGCCACCTTCACCAGCGACGCCGAGTGGGTGCTGTGGCTGCTCGCCGTGCTGTCGGTGCTGTCCATCGCGGTGATGCTCGAGCGCAGCATCTACTTCGTGACCCACAGCCTCTCGAACGCCGACGACATTCTGCTGAAGCTCGCGAAGGGTGAGCTCGACGCGGTGAAGAGCGCGGTGGCGGCCCAGAAGGGCATGGAGGCCTCAGTGCTCCGCGAGGGCCTGGAGTGGTCGCCCAAGGGGCCCGACTCGGTGGAAGAGGTCATCAACGCGACGCTGGCCCGCGAACGGCCGCGCTACGAGCGCTTCCTCTCGTTCCTCGGCACGCTCGGCTCGAACACCCCGTTCATCGGCCTGTTCGGCACCGTGCTCGGCATCATCAAGGCCTTCCACGATCTCGGCTCGTCCGGCGCGAAGGGCGCCGAGGTGCAGTCGACCGTCATGGCCGGCATCTCGGAAGCCCTCGTCGCCACCGCCGTCGGCCTCGCCGTCGCGATCCCCGCCGTCATCGGGTACAACGTGCTGCAGCGCGCGCTGAAGAACACCGTGTCGCGCTCCAACGCGCTGGGCCACGCCCTCGTCGGTCACCTCCGCTCGACGGGCGGGAAGTGACGCATGGCCGGCGGCGCGCAACAAGACGATGACGGCGAGATCACCGGCATCAACGTCACTCCGCTCGTCGACATCGTGCTCGTGCTGCTCATCATCTTCATGGTGACGGCGAACTTCATCGTGCGCGAGACCGTCGAGGTCGACCTGCCCAAGGCGGCGAACTCGAATGACAAGACGGTGCAGGGCCCGGTGATGATCACCCTCGACAAGGACGCCAACATCTTCCTCGACGGCGCGCCCACCGACGTGACGGCGCTCCTCGGCAAGATGAAGGAGGCCGTGGAGAAGGACAAAGAGGTGCGCGCCATCATCTCGGCCGACCAGTCGCTCAACTACGGCAAGGTGATGAACGTCATCGACCTGGTCAAAGAGGCCGGCATCGCCAAGTTCGCGCTCAACATCGTCAAAGACGGCAAAGGAGCGGCGCCCGCGCCGTGACGCGCTGGTGACCGGAGCAGGCTTGTGACGGCGTTCAAGGGCGTGCCAGAGGGAACGGACGAGGCCGCGAACGACGTCGCACCGAAGCCGATGAGCCAAGCCGTGATGAGCCAACCCCAGCCGCCGCGCCCCTCGAGCGATGACGCGACGAGCTGGTTGATTCTGGGCGCGATGCTCGCGCTCTCCATCGGCACGCACATCGTGACGGTGGTGAACCTGCCCAGCCGCGTGGGCGGTGCGATGAAGAACACCCGCGTCGAGATGGAGTTCTACGAGCCGCCGCCACCGCCGCCGCCCAAGGTGGAGGAGCCCGAGCCGCCCAAGCCGGTCGAGCCGCCCAAGGTGAAGCTGAAGCCGCCTCCGGTGAAGGTCGCCGAAGTGAAGCCGCCGCCCGAGCCCGCGCCCCCGCCGCCCAACGAGGAGCCGCCGCCAGAGGCCTCGACCAAGCCGGTGCCCCTCGTCGTCGGCATCTCGATGTCCTCGACCACCGAGGCCGGCACCTTCGCCATCGGCGTCGGCAACACGACCTACGGCAAAGCGGACAACAAGCCGACCGACCCGTCGCAGGTGCAGGCCTACCGCGCGCCGAAGTACGTGCCGCCCGGCGGGGCCGACACCGAGCCCGAGCTCGTCACCGAGGTCAAGCCGTCGTACCCCGAGGAGGCCAAGAAGAACGAGATCGAGGGTGACGTGCTGGTGCGCATCACCATCGACGAGACGGGCGCGGTGGCGAGCGTCAAGGTGGTGAAGGGCCTCGGCTTCGGCCTCGACGAAGCCGCCGTGGCGGCGCTCAAGAAGTACAAGTTCAAGCCCGCGACGAAGAGCGGTGAGGCGGTGGGGACGACCATCATGTTCACCTTCCGCTGGTACCTGGACTAACGCGTGCGCTCGGTGCGCCTGGCAGTCGCCCTCTCGTTGGCGGCGCACGGCGGGCTGCTCCTGGCGCTCGATGCGGCACCTGCGGGCGCGAAGGCCCGAGCGCCGCGACGGTTCGAGTGGACCGAGACCGTCGAAGCGCGCACGCCCCCGCCGCTCCGCCCGGCGCCCACCGCCCCACGACCGGCGCTGGCTGGAGGACCTCGCCGACGCGCGGTGAGCCCGCGCACGCCCCCGGCTCCGGTCGACCCCGGGCCCGGGCTCATCGAGCTTCCGTCAGGCGAAGGCGAGACGCCGGCCTCGACGGCCGGTGACGACCAGGGAACGAGCGACGCGGGAGCCGGCGCCGGTGCGGGCGACGCTCCACTCCTGCGCCCACCCACGCGCCCCCGACTGCTGACCGAGGTGCGGCCCGAGTACCCAGAGGCCTTGCGCGACGCCGAGGTGCAGGGCGAGGTCGAGCTCGAGGTCACCGTCGACGTCGACGGCCAGGTGGCGTCCGTGCGGGTCGTTCACGCCGCCGATGACGCGCTCGCCGAGGCCGCGGCGCGGGCGGTTCGCCAGAGCCGGTGGCTGCCAGGCACGCACGACGGTGCTCCGGCCCGGACCACGGTGCGGTACGTCTATTCGTTCGTGCTCGAGTGACCGGTGCTCGTCAGCCGCGACGCTGCTTGAGCTCCGCGATGCTTCCGAGGTCGACGAGGTCCTTCGGTCGCCCTGCAGCCTTCTTCGAGCGCTCGAGACCGTCGAGCACCGCGAGCTTCAGCAGCCGCTGCTCGGGAGTGAGCTTGAGGTTCTCGTCCAGCAGCGCCCCGTCGACGTCGCGCGCAAAGAGCTCGGTGAGGACCTCGAAGGAGTCACGCTCATCACTCGACCGCGTCGGCATGGGCATCTCCTGCCATCGAGCCCCTGGACTCGCGACTCACCACCCACTCACCACGCGCTGGTCCGGCCGCGACTCAAGCTGCCGGTCGCCTCGAGGATCGCCGTCACCGAGACCGCCGCCGGCACCGCGCCGATGGCCGCCACCAGCCCACCCGACAGCACCGGGTCGAGCTGCGCGACGCTCACCGCGAACGCCGAGAGGAGCATCACCGCGACCGAGGCCAGCGCCGCCAGCGCGGGCTCTCCGCGGCCTCCCAGGAGCTGGTGGGTCGCGAGCCCGAAGCCCGCCACCAACACCCCACCCAGGGCGCCGGTGCTGAAGGTGGTGTCGAAGGTCGCGCCGCTGGTCATCAGGCCCAGGCGAATCTGGGCGAACAGCTGAATGAGCCCGAAGGCGGCGGCAGCTCCCGCAAGACCTGCGGCTCCGGTGAGCCAGATGCGCGGTGTCTGCTTCGGATCCGCCGGGGGCTGGGTGGGGAGCTCGGCGGGCGGGAGGCCCTCTTCGGCGGGGGTCATCGAGGGCGCCACGGGCGCGTCCTCGGCCGGCTCGGACGGTGTCGGCACCTGCGCCAGCGTCAGCACGAGACAGAGCGAGAGCATGTCGAGGACCAGTGCATCACGGATGCCGCGCTGACGAAACCAGTTCCGCGACGGCCTCCGGCTCGGCATCGTGCGGCTCTCGATGGAGCCCCGTCCCCTCCCTGGCTGGCTGCGCCTGTCGGGCTTCACCGTGTCGGTGGCGCTCGTGGTGGG
>JANRKQ010000162.1:0-28309 GCA_033763395.1 Myxococcaceae bacterium | reverse complement strand
CGCTCGCCGCCGGGCACGCCCGACGACGCGAGGCTGCAGCTCAAGGCCGAGCTGCTGGGCACGCTCGGCTTCACGTCAGAGGCGAAGGCGACCTGGAATCAGCTCGCCCTGAAGGATCCCGGCTCGGACATGGCGCGGCTCAAGGAGAAGGGCCTCAAGGCGCTCGACGTGAAGCCCGGTAGGTGATCCGACGAACGTGCCTCCGCCGCGCGCGCCGCCCCCTGCCGAGAAGCGCGGCCCATCAGCCGGACCCGAGCGGTGGCGCCTGGGCCCTGCGAGTCGACCGATCGAGCGCTTCAGGGCCCGCAGTGCACCGACACGACTGGCGCCCGATGCCGAAACCGCGCTGTCCTTCACTCCCGAGCCGGGGCCGCGCTCTCCGACCTGGGCGTGCCGCCCCTCGGAGCCCGTCTCAGCGGGCCCACGCGAGCCACCCGTCACTGGGCGGCGCGCTCCTTCACGCGGAAGCTCACCACCATCGGCACCACGCCGTGCACCAGCGCGCCCACCCCGAGCATGAGGGGGAGCCCGGCCGGCCACACGCTGGCGACGACGGCCGCGCCCAGCCAGGCCACCGCCGGCACGACGGACGCGGCCTCGATGATGATGGCCAGGCAGCCCATGCCCAGCGCCCACACGAGCATGAGGCCCACCAGCGTCGCTTCGATGGTGAGCTTGAGCCCCGGCGCGACGCTCACCAGCGCGAGTGACACGAGCATCATCGCGCCCTGCACGAAGAGCATCTGGCGGGTGAGCCCGTGTCGCAGAAGCCCGCGCCAGATCGTCAGCGCGCCGGCCGTCGCGCTCAGGGTGTAGAGGCTCAAGAAGCTCTGCAGCAGCCACAGGCTCGGAGGAAAGGCCGCCGCCACCACGAGCCAGAACGCCACCCACCAGCCGCCGAAGATCGACAGCATCCACTGCCGGCCGGACAGCCCCACGCCTCGGTCGAGATCGCGCTCCAGCGCCTTCAGACGTTCGCGCTCGCGCTGCTCGGCCTGCACCGCCTCGTCCACCTCAGACACCAGCGTCGCCGGCGGCCGCGGCACCCCCGCGAGGAGGAACGACGCCGCCGAAGCCTCCCCGTCCTTCACCGCGGAGCGCACCCGATCGGCCGCGAGCGCATCGACCAGGCCCTGCAGCTCGGTCCACGACGGGTCGATCTCGAGGGCCGCGCGCAGCCGGTGGTCGGCCTCGGCGGCGGCTGCTTCTCCAGCGGCTCGGTCGCCACGCGCCCAGGCGGCCCTCGCCTCGACCGCGAGCCTCGCGCCCGCATCGGCCAGCCGTCGCGCCGAGCTCCGGTCGAGGAACTGCTCGAGCGCACGACGAAACTCGTCGGCCGAGCGGACGCGCTCGGCGGCGGTCGGCCGCAGCGCGTGGACGAGCAAGGCCCGCAGCGCCTGCGGCACCTCGGGCCGCTCGCCCACCACCGGCGCCGCGAAGGGCTCGAGCGCACGCTGGCGCAGCGACAGCTGGGCGTAGGGCGCGCGGCCGAAGACGGCGTGCGCGAGGCTCCCGGCGAGCAGGAACACGTCGGTCCACGGGCCGAAGTCCTCGGTGAGGGCGGCGAGCTGCTCGGGCGCCATGTAGGCGAGCGTGCCGGCGAAGGGCACGTCGCCCACGAAGGGCAACAGGCCCGAGGGGTCGGGCGCGAGCGTGGCCGCCACGCCCCAGTCGAGCAGCATCACCTCGCCGAAGCGGCCGATCATCACGTTGTGGGGCTTGATGTCGCGGTGGACGATGCCGCGCTCGTGCGCGAACTGCACCGCGCGGCACAGCGCGATCGCCACCGAGACATGCCACTCGAGCGGATCCTTCTCGAAGCGGCGGCGCACCTCGTCGGGCGCGTCGATGAGGCTCACCCAGCTCTGCCCCTCGATGCGCTTGAGCACCACTTGCAGCTGCCCGTCGGCGTCTTCGATGACGTCGTGAATCGGGACGATCGACGGGTGCTCGAGCGCGCCGGTGACGCGCGCTTCCTGCAGCAGCTTCTCTCGCACCTTCTCGGTCGCCCCGGGCAGCGCCATCTTCACGGCCACCTCGCGCCCGAGCTGGGGCTGCGTCGCGGCGTACACCTGCGCCATGCCGCCCCGCCCCAGGAGGGGACCGAGCGTGAGCCGCGAGGCCTGGGGCGTGCTCGGGAGCAGTCGCCTCGGCGCCCGGTTCAGGGACGGCTCTTCGACCAGGTGCACCGTCAGCTCCTCGGCGGCGGCTTCAGCCACGCGCTCGCGCAGCTTCGCGCTCCGGGCGAGTGCGCGCTTGAAGGTGACGAGGGCGTCTCCTTTGAGCGCCCCGCGCACGAACGCACCCACCTGCGAGGAGAAGTCCGAGTCGTTGGTGCCCATCACGCCGGGCCGGTCACTGGCCCTTGACGAGATGCTGCACCGGGTGCCCGCCCGCCTTCCAGCCCTTCATGCCCTCGGCCATCACCGCGACGTTCGTCCACCCGCTCTTCGCCGCCCGACCGGCGGCTTCGTGCGAGGCCGTTCACATTCGACTGGTGCAGTAGAAGACGAGCGGGCGGCCCTTGTCGGCAGGGAGCTCGGCGAGCGGGTACTCGGCGTAGTCGGTGAGCAGCACCGCCCCGGGCACCCAGCCGGCGGAGTCGCGGTACTCGGGCGTGTTCGCGTCGACGGGCGTCGCGGTGCCCGCGTTGAACTGCACGGCGGCTTCGGCGACGGAGACCTCCCGCGGCGCGACGTCTTTCTTGCAGGCGGTGAGGGCGACGAGCGCGGACAGCACGAGGAAGCGAACCATGACGATCGTCGTAGCGCCCGCGCGCTCGAAACGCCACGGGGCGCAGCCTCCCGGTCTCCGGGAACGCCGCGCCCCGCCGAAGAAGCCTCACTTCAAGAAGTCGCTCACCTTGTCGGCCTTCGTCTCGCCATCGTCAGGCGCGATGACAAGGCTCTTGTCCTTGCCGACGACGACGACGACCCGGTTGCCGAGCGCGAGGGCCGCCTTCAGCTCGGGCCGCGCCTTGAGAATCGCGAAGTACGCGTCTGACAGGTACTTCACCTTGAGCTGCTTCGGCGTGCCGTTGACGGCCTGGGCGTCGATCCACCCGCCCAGGCGGAAGAGGAACGTGCGGCCCGACGCCACCCGCACCGGCTCGGAGCCCTTCGTCGCCACCTCTTCGTCCTTCATCGAGCGCACCTTCTTGGCGACCGCGATGCCGGTGGTGCCATCGGCCGACTCGAGCGCCTTCGCGGGCTCGGGCGCTGGCCGGCGCGCGCTGCCTTCCTGGGCGCGCGACCGGTCTCCCGGGCCTCCACCGAACACGGTGCTGAAGTCGTCTTCAGCTGGAGGCGCTGCGGCAGACGAGGGCGCCGGAGCCCCTGGACGCTGCGCCATGCCGCCACCCCCCAGCCCACGCGCGCTCCACGGCACGTCACGCCTGGCCTCTTCCTCGCGCCACGGACGGGGCGGCGGCGGCGGCAACGGCCGGTTGTTGGCCACCGGCATCGGCGTGTCTTCCACCACCAGGTACGAGGTGTAGGGCGTGACGATGCCGTACTTCTTGCCGAGGGTGACGATCTCGTCCTTCAGCTCGGGCTTCTCGCCGTGCAGGCGGATCTCATCGAGCAGGTAGCCCACCTTGCGAATGGCCCACAGGCGCGGAACGAAGTCGTAGCGCGAGCCCTCTTTCACCGCGTCGGCCCGGTACTCGTACACCTGCTTCTTGCCGTTCATCGAGCCCGACAGCAGCACCGTCGCGTCTTTCGGGGTGCGGTAGCGGCCGGTGACGACGAGCTGCGTACCCTTGAAGAGATCGGGCAGCTTCTTCGGGTACACGTCGTAGGCGCCGATGGCGGCGAGATCGAGCGAGAGGTCTGCCAGCACCGGGTTGGCCACCTTGTCGAACAGGCCCGACACGCGCACCTCGAAGTCCTTGCCGTCGCGGGCGAAGTCCGACGTGCCGCGGCCGTCTTCCGCGAGGCGGTCGAGCAGGCGGGCGTTCAGGTCTTCGCCGACGCCGAAGGTGAAGACCCGGCTGCCCTTGTTGCCCGAGCGGGAGCGACCGGCGATCTCGGGCTCCTCGGTGACGCCGACCGTCGGGTGGCCGTCGGTGACGAAGAGCACGATGTGCTGCATGGCGCCGCGGCCCTCGGCGTCTTTCAGCGCGCGCTGCAGGCCCTCGTCGATGGCGGTGCCGCCGATGGCCTCGAACGAGGCGATGAAGTCGAGCGCCTTCTTCACGTTCGCCTCACTCGCCACCTGGGGCTTCTCGAACAACGACTCGACGTCGGTCGAGAAGCGCACCACGTTGAACTCGTCCTTCGCGTTGAGGCGCTGCACGCCGTACTTGAGCGAGTCGCGCGCCAGCTTGATGCGGTCGCCCATCATGGAGCCCGAGGTGTCCATCACGAAGGTGATGCGCTTGGGCATCACCTCGTCGGCCTTGAGCTCGGTCTTCGGCGAGAGGAGCGCCACGAAGAAGCCCGGCTCTTCGGCGTTGGGGCGGTACGGGAGGAAGCTGAAGCCGACCGCCTTGTCGGACACCGTGTAGAAGAGATCGAGATCCTTCGAGATGTCGGTGCCGGGCCCCAGCTCGAGGCCCGCCGTCGCCTCACCGTCCGAGCGCTTCGACACGCCCATCTTGTGCGTCGGCGAGTAGACGCTGCGAATCGGCGTCTTCGAGGCGATCTTCGCCGAGAACACGAAGTCCTGCCTCACGGTGAGGCTGGGCGCGCCGCGTGAGCTGGCGCCGAGTGGGTAGTGGTACTGGTAGATGCCCGACTGGAAGTCGAGCACCTGGCTGAAGGTGAGCTCGATCTTCTGCTCGCCGTTCGCTGGCACCGGAAACACCCGCGCGCGGAAGGCGTCGGTGTCGATGTACTCGAGCAGCCCGGGGTCCTGCAGGCGCCGCACGATGCCCTCGTAGATCTCGGTGGCCTTCTGCTTCTCGAGCACCTCGCCCTTCGTCTTTTTCCCGTTGATCCACAGGTAGAAGTCCTGGAGCGCCGCGCCCTTCGGCAGCGGGAAGACGTAGTGCGCCTCGAGCTGCCGCGGGGCCGAGTTGACGAAGACCTGCTCCACCTTCGTCACCGCGGTGCCGTCGACGATCTCGGCAGAGACGCGCTGGTACTTGATGCCCAGCGGCCCCATCGACTGATCGGTGGGAATCAACATGCCCTGCGCGAGGGCAGACGAAGCAGCGAACACCGCGGCGAGCTGCAGAAGTCGGTTCATGACCCCTCCGAACGTGTGGGGCGCATTGTGGATCTATCGACCGTCGGAAGTCTCTGGAATTGCTGGCAGAAGCCCTCGACGGCGTGTGGGCCGCTCGTGCTAGAGGCGCTTTCCCGATGGGTGCGACCTCTTCCGACAAGGCCAGCGCTTCCGAGAAGCCCGTGGCCGCCGTGCCCGAGCGACGGCACACCGAGCCGACCAGCCCGTGGGACGTGACGGTGCCCGCCGCGGTGCTGGGCGTGGTGGCCGTGCTCTCGTACGTCTTCGTGGCGTCGAACTTCGCGCGCGAGCGCTTCAAGCTCGACAACGACGGCTCGGTGCAGGCCGTGGCCATCGGAGTGGCCTTCGCGGCGATGGCCGTCATTCTGTGGGGCATTCGGCTGGCGGACGAGGGGCGCCCGAGCGCGTTCCAGCGGCTGCGCGATCGCACCATGCTCGCGCTGGGGCTGTGCGGCGTCTTCGCCTACTTCAACTTCGGCCACCTCCACTTCGGCGGCTTCGTGCACGTGTGGGACACGTACCACTACTACGTCGGCGCGAAGTACTTCCGCGAGGTCGGCTACGAGCGCATGTACGACTGCGCCGCGGTGGTCGACGCCGAGAGCGGGCGGCTCGCCGAGGTGCAGCGCCGCAACCACACCGATCTGCGCACGAACCTCATCGTCCCCACGAAGGAGGTCGTCGAGAACCCCGATCAGATCTGCAAGCAGTACTTCACGCCGGAGCGCTGGGCCCAGTACTCGCGCGACATCAACTCGATTCGCACGATGGTGAACGAGGGCCGGTGGAAGGAGATCCACCTCGACCACGGCTACAACGCCACGCCGGTGTGGACGCTCGCGGGGCAGTTCTTCTCGAACCTGCGGCCCGCGACGACCGACGGCCTCATTCACGTCAACCTGCTCGACCCCATCTACATCTTCCTGACGATGCTGATGGTGTGGTGGGCCTTCGGCGCCCGCGGCTTCGCGCTCGCCGGCATCGTGCTGGGCTGCAACTTCCCCAACCGCTACTACTGGACCGGTGGCGCCTTCCTTCGGCACGACTGGCTGTTCTACCTCGTGGCCAGCGTGTGCCTGCTGAAGAAGGACAAGCCGGTGCTCGGGGGCATGTCGTTCTCGTACGCGGTGCTGCTGCGGCTCTTCCCCGGCCTTGCGGCGCTGGGGCCCGCCATCGGCGCCGTCGAGTACTTCCGCCAGAACAAGAAGCTCGACCCGGCCTTCGTGAAGTACCTCATCGGCGGCGCCATCGGCACCACCGTGCTCGTGGGCGCCACCTTTCTCGTGCTGCCCCACCCGCCGCCGAACACGCTCCAGGTCGAGCTCGGCGCGGCCGACTCGGGCGCCACGAAGGTGCTCGTCACCCGCGTCGACCGTGAGACGAAGCAGCCCACCTCGTGGCTGAAGGGCCCGAACCTCTTCCCCTTGAGCTCGCTGCCCGGCCTGTCGACGACGCCGCTCGAGTCCGGCTCGGGGTTCCTCCTGGGTGGCGTCGCGGGGCCTCCGGAAGGCGGGTTGAGCGAGCCCGGCACCTTCTCGGTGAAGATCGGCGGAGACGAGACGCTCACCGTGCCCATCGTTCCCGGTGAAGCCGCCGCCAGCGTGGCCGAGAAGGTGAAGGCCGCGTTCGAAGCGAAGACGGCGCGTGACGGTGACGGCTCGGGCGTGGCGATGTGGAAGCGCTTCGCCGCGAACACCGTCAAGCACGCCAGCACGCCGCTGACGAACCTGATGGGGCTCAAGACGATCCTCACGTACCGGCCGTCGACGGTGGGCTCGCAGCTGTCCGACCGGCTCCTCATCGATGCGTGGAAGCCGTGGAAGGACATGAAGATCGAGCTGTGGAACCAGATGAAGCCGGTGTGGGCGCTGCTGGTGCTCGGCTCGATGGTGTTGGTGTACCTCGCGCTGCGGCACTCGGGCCCGAAGCTCTACGTCGCCGCCTGCCTGGGCGTGGGCTTCTGCGTCGTGGGCGCGGAGCTGACGAACTACTACTACTGCTTCCTCCTCTGCATGGCCGCGCTCTATGCGGAAAAGCGTGAGGTGGGCCTGCTGATGGCTGGGCTGTCGGCGCTCTCGCTGCTGATCAACTTCGGCTTCCACTACGCCGACCCGCGGCCGCTCGGAGACCAGCTCACCAGCCCCGCCTGGAACCTCGTCACCGCGCTGCGCCTCGGCGCCATCGTGCTCGGCCTCATCGCCCTCACCGAGAAGAAGCGCGAAGACCTGTTCCTGGGCGCGGGCGTGCTGGCGGCCCTGTCGGTCGTCTTCGCCCTCACGCCCGCCCAGTCGCGCGAGCTCGACCAGCAGTACACCGCGATGTCCTACGCCTCGGTGCTCGGCATGTGGCTCGTGTGGTTCAGCTTCACGAAGTGGGGCTCGACCGGCGCCGCGCCGCCCGAGCCTGACGCGGGCCCGTCACACCGCTGGTGGGCCGTCGGCGGCCTCGGCGCGATGTCGCTCTTCATCCTCAACGAGGCCGTCAACAAGGCCTGGGGCGCCCCCATCGGCGACTCCGGGTTCGGTGTGCGCGTCTGGATCCTCCTCGCGATCGCGCTGTTCGCCGGCACCCGCCTCGCCGCCCGCTTCCGCCTCGAACCTGTGCCCGCCGCCAGCCCCGCTCCCGACGCCACGGCCGCCCGCCCCGAGAAGAAGAAGGGCAAGAAGCGCTAGCTCTCATTTTGAGAGCATCGCGTCTCACGGTGAGTGAACGCACCGTTGCGTACACGGGACATGCATCAGCAGTCGCCGTGGCTTAGGTGGTGGCCGTCCGGTTGCTTTGGCAGCCGGCTGTTGCGGCAGCACTGAAGCAACCCTCGCCCGGGGCGTCGATGGAGGCGCCTCACTCCACGCAGGACTCAACCGAAAGGTCACATCATGAAGAAGACGCTCATCGCCGCCCTCGTCGCCGTCTCCGGCTCGGCCCTCGCCGCCGAATGGGAGATCGACACCACCCACGCCTCGGCCAACTTCACCGTGAAGCACCTCGGCGTCACCAACGTGAACGGCACGCTCGGCCCCGTCACCGGCAAGTTCGTCACCGACGACAAGGACATCACCAAGTCGAAGCTCGAGGTGTCGATCGACGCCAAGGGCATCAACACGAGCAACCAGAAGCGTGACGATCACCTCAAGAGCCCCGACTTCTTCGATGTCGAGAAGAACCCGACCGTCATGTTCAAGTCGACGAAGATCGAGAAGGTCTCGGACGCGAAGCTCAAGTTCACCGGCGACCTCACCATGCACGGCGTCACCAAGCCGGTCACCTTCGAGGCCGAGCTCTCGCCTGAGGTCGACCACCCGATGGCCGAGATGATGAAGATGCCCGGCCTCAAGGCGCGCGCCGCCAGCGGCAGCCTGACCCTCAACCGCGAGGACTGGGGCCTCACCTGGAACATGCCGATGGCGAACAACGGCTTCGTCGTCGGCAAGGACGTCAAGGTCACGCTCGAGGTCGAGCTGATGAAGAAGCCGGCCGCCGCCGCGCCCGCCAAGGCCGCTCCCGCGAAGAAGTAACTGCTCGGGTTTCTGGCTTCGTGGACCCCGGCTCGCCCTCGCGGCGGGTCGGGGTCTCGTCTTTTCGGGGCCCACACCCGGTAACCCGGAGGTGCCCACGGACCTACTGCGGCAAGCCCATTTCCGGGCGCCCCTTGAAGGAACCCCACATGCGCCACGCCCTCCTGCTGTCCACCCTCGTCTCGCTCACGGCCCTCGCGGCCCCCTGGGAGATCGACTCCTCCCACGCCAGCGCCACCTTCTCCGTCAAACACTTCGGCGTCTCGAACGTGAACGGCACGCTCGGTCCCGTCACCGGCATGGTCGAGCTCGATGACGCCGACCCCTCGAAGGGGAAGATCGACGCCACCATCGACGTGAAGGCCATCGACACCAAGTGGCCCAAGCGCGACGAGCACCTGCGCTCGGCCGACTTCTTCGAGGTCGACAAGTTCCCCTCGATGACCTTCAAGTCGACGAAGATCGTCAAGGTCTCGAAGACGAAGCTGAAGGTGACCGGCGACCTCACGATTCACGGCGTCACGAAGCCGGTGACCCTCGACGCCGAGGTCTCCCCGGAGATCAAGAACCCGTTCAGCGGGAACCCCGTGCGCGCGGTGACGGCGTCGGCGCTGATCAACCGCCAGGACTTCGGGCTCAAGTGGCAGGCGCCAGCTGAGGCCGTGAAGGTCGTCGGCGACGAGGTGAAGGTCGCCATCGAGCTCGAGCTCGTTCAGAAGCCGGCCGCGAAGTAACCGCGCCCTCTCCCCGCTGGGCGCTCCGCCCCGCTGGCCTTCACGGTCGGCGGGGCGTTCTCGTTCTCGAAGTGCTGAAAGATCAAGCACCTGGCGCCTGATACCTTCAAAAATGCGGATGAAACCAGTTCACGCACTCTTGCGTATTCTGCGTGCTCCCACGCCACTCCCGGCGCGGGCCACCAAACCGGAGAAACCGAAAACCATGAAGACCCCCAACATGCTCGTTGCCGCCGCCGTTGCCTCGCTGTTCGCCACGTCGGCCTTCGCCGGTGACAAGGCCCCTGCCAAGACCGGCAAGGACGCAGCGCAGGTGAAGTGCACTGGCGTGAACGAGTGCAAGGGCAAGGGCGCCTGCGGCGGCGCTGGCCACGACTGCGCCGGCAACAACGAGTGCAAGGGCAAGGGCTGGATCAGCCTCGCCGAGAAGGACTGCAAGGCCAAGGGCGGCACGGTGGTCGCCGACGCCAAGAAGTGAGCTGACGAGTCGTTCCCAGGCGGCCGCCATGCGTCGAGTGAGGTCCTCCCCCCTCCCCTCTCACGCGTGACGGCCGCCTGGTTTTTTTGGTACCCAACGAGGTCGGAGGCACTTCATGTTCCCGCGACTTGGCCACGGCGTCGGTCTCCGCAATCGTCACTACAAGGCCTTCCTCGAAGAGGCCCCAGCGGTCGACTTCGTCGAGGCCATCTCGGAGAACTTCATGGCCCTCGGCGGGCGCCCGCGCGCCGTGCTGGAGCAGGCCCGCCGCGACCGCCCCGTCGTCCTGCACGGGGTGTCGCTCGGCATCGGGAGCGTCGACCCGCTCGACGCCTCGTACCTGAAGGCCTGGAAGCAGCTCGTCGACGAGCTCGAGCCCGCGCTCGTGTCAGACCACCTCTGCTGGGGCCGCGCCCACGGCCACTACTCCCACGATCTCTGGCCCGTGCCGTACACCGAGGCCTCGCTGGCCCTCATCGTCGAACGGGTGCAGCGCGTGCAGGACTTCCTGGGGCGCCGGCTGCTGCTCGAGAACGTGTCGAGCTATCTCGAGTACCGCGCCGACGAGCTGAGCGAGTGGGACTTCCTCGCCGAGGTGTGCCGTCGCGCCGACTGCGGCCTCCTGCTCGACGTCAACAACGTCTACGTGTCGTCCCGCAACCACGGGTTCGACCCCCACACGTACCTCGACGCCATTCCGGTCGGCCGCGTCGGGCAGTTCCACCTCGCTGGCCACCAGGACCGCGGCCACCTCGTCATCGACACCCACGAAGGCCACGTGAGCGATGCGGTGTGGGCGCTCTACCGGCACGCCGTGCAGCGCTTCGGCGACGTGAGCTGCCTCATCGAGTGGGACGAAGGCGTGCCCGAGCTCGACGTCCTCCTCGCCGAGGCGCAGCGTGCGAAGTCGATCGCCGCCGACGCGGGGCACTCGGCGGTGCCGGCCACGCAGACCAACCGGCAGGCCGAGGGCGTTCGGCCATGACGCTCGGCCAGCTGCAGCACCAGATGTGGGAAGTGCTCGTCGGCGGCACTTCGATCGACAACGCAGCGGTGCTGGTGAAGGCCGGTGCGCTCACGCCCGCCGAGCGCGTGGGGGTCTACGCCGAGATGTACTGGCTGCGACTCCGGGACGTGCTGCGCGACGAGTTCCCCCAGGTTCGCGCGGTGCTGGGAGACGAGGACTTCGACGTGCTGGCCGCAAAGTACCTGCGGGCGCACCCGTCGACCCACCCGTCGCTCAACTGGTTGGGGCAGCACCTCGCGCCCTTCCTCCGCGCGCGGCCCGTCGAAGGAGCCCCCTTCCTCGCGGACCTGGCGGCGCTCGAGTTCGCCCGCAACCAGGTCTTCATCGCCCCGGACTCTCCGGTGGTGGCCCAGGCGCACCTCTCGCGGGTGACGCCCGAGACGGCGGCCTCGGCGCGCTTCACGCTCACCCCCGCGGTGCAGGTGCTCCCGCTCGCCCACGACGTTCGAGCGCTCTTCCGGGCGCAGGCCGACGGCTCGACGTGGCGTGGCGTCGACGTGCCTTCGACCCCCACCTTCCTCGTCGTCTTCCGACAGGGCTTCGACGTCTTCCACGACGTGGTGAGCCCGGAAGAGGCCGCTGCCCTGCGCCAGGCAATGACTGGCGCGACGCTCCCGGAGCTGTGTGAGGCCTTCGTCGCGTTCGGCGAGGAAGCGCCGGCGCGCGCGTTTCAGGCCATCGCGAGTTGGGTCACCGAGGGGCTCGTCGCCCGCATCGACGTCTGACCCATGGCGGACGCGCCGCCCCCCCCGGGCGATATCCCGACAATGGCCCTGGCGAGTCGATGGCATTCGCCATGCGCTGGTGGCGCTGCATGACCGATGACACCCTCAGCTGGAGTGCATGGTCGCAGTGCGCCGAGCTCACCTGAGGAACGACGAAGGCGGAGCCCAACCGCGGCCCCGCCCTCGATGCATCTCAGGCTGGTCAGCGCCTCAGGCCGTCTTGGCCTTCATCGCCCCGCCGCTCGTCGACCCGCCGGCCTTCGCCTTCGCCGCCTCGCGCTCGTCGAGCCAGATGGTGAGCGGGCTGGCGATGTACACGGACGAGTAGGTGCCGACGACGATGCCCCACAGCATGGCGGCCGCGAAGTCGAAGATCTCGCCGACGCCGAAGACGAGCAGACCGACCAGCGAGAGCGCCGTGACACCCGACGTGAGGATCGTGCGCGAGAGCGTATCGTTGATGGCGATGTTGATGATCTCGGGCAGCGGCTTGCCCTTGAACTTCACCATCTCTTCGCGAATCCGGTCGTAGATCACGATGGTGTCGTTGATCGAGTAGCCGAGGATGGTGAGGAGGACCGCGATCGAGGTGAGGTTGAACTCCCGCCGCGTGACCAGGTAGTAGCCCGCCACCATGATGACGTCGTGCACCGAGGCGACGAGCGCGCCCGGGCCGAACTTCAGGTCGAAGCGGAACGCCACGTAGATGAGGATCGACAACATCGCGAGCAGCAGCGCCGCGAGCCCCTTGTTGCGGAGCTGCGCGCCCACTTGCGGGCCGACGTAGTCGACGCGCCGCACGCAGTCGGCCTCCTTGTTCTCGCAGTCGAACTTCGTGCCGGCGATTCCAGAGATCAGCGCCGCCTGCACCTTCTCCGACATGCCCGCCGAGGCCACCTGGTACTCGAAGCCAGACTCGGCGCTCGAGCCGGGGAGCTGGGTGACGCTCTGCACTCCGGTCCCGCTGCCGGTGACCGCGGCCTTGATGTCGTCGACCTTGACCTCGCCCTTCGTCCGGAAGGTGAGCAGGCCGTTGTCGAGGTCCTTGTTGAAGGTGGTCACCTCGATGCCCGCGAGCGCCTTGATGGCCGTCTCGGCAGACTTGGCGCCCGCCTCGGTCAGCTGGGTGACCCCGCCCATCCGGAGGATGAACGTGTTCTCTTCGGCGGGGCCGATCGACTGCACCTGCGGCTCCTGCAGCCCGCCCTTCACCGCGCCCTCGCGCACCTGCTCGGCGGTGATCGACTTCTTGAACTGCACCTCGATCAGGGTGCCGCCCGCGAAGTCGACGCCCCAGTTGAAGCCGGCGATCGCCACGCCCACGAGAACGCCGATGTTCGCGGCCGTCGACAGGAACACCGCGATGCGGCGCTTGCCGATGAAGTCGATGTTCGTCTTGCCCTTGATGATCTGCATGACGGGAGCCCTTTAGACCGACACGGTCGTCGCGTTGCGACCGTGCACCAGGTAGGTGGTGATGACGCGCGTCACGACGATCGAAGTGAACAGCGACGCGATAATGCCGATGATGAGGGTGGTGGCGAAACCCTGCACCGGCCCCGTGCCCGTCTGCTGCAAGATGAACCCGGCGATGAGCGTGGTGATGTGGGCGTCGAAGATCGTCCAGAACGCCCGGTCGTAGCCCTGGTCGACGGCCACCCGTGCGGCCTTGCCGGCGGCGAGCTCTTCTCGAATGCGCTCGTTGATGAGCACGTTCGCGTCTACCGCGATGCCGAGCGTCAACACGAACCCGGCGATGCCGGGCAGCGTCAGGGTGGCGTTGAAGAGCGCCAGGCCCGCGAGAATGAGCAGGCCGTTGAGCACGAGCGCCACGTCGGCCACCACGCCCGCCATCTTGTAATAGATGGCCATGAAGAGGATCACGAGCGCGAGCCCCACGAGGGCCGCGGTGGTGCCCTTCTTGATGAGCTCGTCTCCGAGCGCCGCGCCGACCTGCCGCGTCTCGCCGATCGACACCGGCGCCGGGAGCGCGCCCGACTTCAGCGCCAGCGCCAGAATCTGCGCCTCCTTGAAGCGCTGGTCGCGGTTGCCCGAGCGGCCGAGCGTGATCTGCCCGCGGGTACCGATCTTGTCTCGAATGACCGGCGCCGAGAGCAGGTTGTCGTCCAGCACGATGCCCATGAGCCGGCCAATGTTCTTGCCAGTGAGATCCTCGGACAGCTTGCCGCCCTGCTCGTTGAACTCGTAGCTGACGACGATGTTGTTCGTCTGGGGGTCGTTGTACGCGTCGGCGCCGACCAGGTTTTCACCCGACAGGCCGTTGGCCTGCACGAGCCACGTCACGTACCGCAGGCAGCTCTTGTTGTTGGGCGTCTCGACGCAGTGGAGCAGCACCTGCTTGCCCTCGCCGCCCTTGCCCGCCACGTAGGCGAGCAGCTTGTTCTTGTCCGTGCCAGCCAGGTACGGCGTCGACGGCTCGTTGCCGTCCGGGTCCTGCCGCGAGGTGACGAGCGTGATGCCCGCCGACGGGTCCGGCGGGGTGTTGGTGTACAGGTCCTTGAAGAGGTCGCCGTGCTCCTCGACGATGCGGAACTCGAGCTGCGCGGTGGTGCCGATGAGCTCCTTGGCGCGCTCCGGGTCCTTCTCGCCGGGCAGGCTGATCTGGATCGAGTCGGTGCCCAGCTTGCGCACGTCGACCTCGGCCACGCCCCACTTGTCGATGCGCTTGCGCACCACCAGCATGGCCTGGTCGACCGCGTCGGCCATGAGGAAGTCGACCCGCGCCGCGTCGAGCTTGAGCACCAGCACGCCGGCGTTGCGCGAGACCTTCGAGAAGTCACGGAAGGTGGCGAGCAGCTCCTTCTCGATGCCGTCCATCGCCGCTGCGTCCGCGGCGGTGAGCGTCACCTCGTACGTCTCGGTGTTCGCGACGGCCGACAGCTTCCCCAGCTTCTTGCCGTCGATGTACGAGACCATCTGCTGGCCGAGCCGCTCGGCGCGCTTGCCGAGCGCCGTCTTGGTGTCGACGCGCAGCACCAGGTGAATGCCTCCCTGGAGGTCGAGGCCGAGCGAGAGCCGATACTTCGCGGGCGCCGACCAGAACGGCAGCACCTTCTCGAGCTTGGCGACGTCGTTGCGGTCGGCGCGGTCGAGGACGAACAACGAATAGTACGTCGGGGTGAGGAACCAGACGCTCCCGAGCGCCACGGCCACCACCAACGCGAGGCGGGTCCACCAGCTGCGATCCATCGTCACTTCTCCTCTTTCTTGGCGGCCTCGTCGGCCTTCGGCGCCTCGTCCACGACGGTCACCTTCGCCTGCACGCTCGACTTGAGCACCCGCACCTTCACGCCCGAGGCGATCTCGAGCGACACCGTCTTGTCCGTCACGGCGGCGATCTTCCCGAGGATGCCCGACTGCAACACCACGTCGTCACCCTTCTTCAGCGAGGTGAGCACGCCTTCGTGCTCCTTCTGCTGCTGACGCTGCGGGCGGATGATCAGGAAGTAGACGATGGCCCCCATGGCCACCAGGTAGAAAGCCATGGGGCCGCCGAAGGCACCGCCCTCGGCTGCCAGGAGCGTCGAAATGGCAAGAGGCGTCATTGGAGGCGGGGGGCTCTATCAGGCACACATGGGTCCAGCAAGGTGTGCTAGGGGCCTGCGCCCATGATCCGACCCCTCGTCCTGGCTGCCCTGTTCCTGCCCGTCATCGCCTGTGGGCCCATCGTCACGGCCGGGAACCCGTGCACCACCCGCGCGGACTGCAACCCGAGCTACACCTGCTTCCAGAAGCAGCAGGGCGGGCTGGTCGACATCCCCGGGGGGTACTGCTCGCGGGGGTGCGTCGCCGAGGGCCAGACGTACGACTGCCCCGCCGGCACAGTCTGCAGCTTCTTCGGTGACAGCCAGCTCATCTGCTCGGTCGAGTGCACCACCAACGCCCAGTGCCGCGACGGCTACGTCTGCGCCGACGTCGCGCTCGGCAACCCCGACATCGGGAACCGGGGCGGCGCGAAGAAGAGCTGCATTCCCCAGGGCGCTCGTCGGTAGTCGGCGACGACTCAGCGGCGCGCGCGACCCCGGCTCGATTCATTCAATTCTTCGGATTCACGCCAAGAAGAGACCGGCACCAGGCCTGCAGTGATCACCGTCAATCACTGACGGGGGTCTCGCATGGGTCGCGCAGGAATGGTCGTGTTTCTGGCGGGAGCGCTGCGGGCCTTCGCGCAACCGGCGGTCGTCGAACGAGCCTCGGATGACGAGCCGGAGCAGGTGACGGCCCTCCCGTGCCGGCCGACCATCGCCTGTACGGCCGACATCGTTCCAGCCGGGTTCGTCGAGGTGGAAGCGGGCTATGGCGGGCGGAGCTCGGCAGGGCAGCTCGTGCATTCCGGGCAGCTGCTGCTCAAGCTCTCGGCACACGAGCGGCTCCAGTTCCAGCTCGCCACCAACAACCTGTTCCTCCTCGGCGCAGGGCTCGCCCCGCGTTCGGTCGATGGCGTCATTCCCGGCGTGAAGGTGAAGTTCAACGACCAGGGCACCTTCCTGCCGGCCAACGCCGTGTCGGTGCACGCGTCGCTGCCGACCCACGGCTTCGAAGACAGCGCGCAGCGCACCATCGACGCCGCTGCGTGGTGGTACCTGTCGAAAGACGTCGGCCCGATTCACGCCGACCTCAACTTCGCGCTCAACGTCTTCGACCTCACCCGCGCGCCCACGCCACAGGGGCTCACGGCCCTCGCCCTGTCCACCACCATCGCCTGGGGCTTCGGCGTGATGACCGAGGTGTACAGCACCTTCGGCAACGCGCAGGCCGTGCCGCTCGATGGAGGCTGGCTCAACGCCATCAGCTACGCGCCCGTCGACGAGATCATGTTCGACGTCGGCGCCGACGTCGGCTTCTACTGGCAGACCCGCGTGGTGACGTTCTTCGCGGGCGTCACCTTCGTGCCGCACCGCAAGGCCCGCATGCCGCTGACGCGCGCGCCGTCGACGACCCCGGTGGCACAGGCGGTAGCAAGATGAAGCCCGGAAGCTCGACCCAGCGCGTCTACTTCGCGCTCGCTGCCTTCAACGTCGGCACCCTCGTGGTCAGCCTCTTCCTCGGGGCCTCGTTGCTGGCGACGTACCGGGGCTCGGTCGCCACCAACGAGCAGTGGGCGGGCCGCCTCGCGCGCTACGCGCAGCTCGGCCAGCTCGTCACCGAGGCCAACGCCCCGGGCAACGACGTCTTCGTCGACAAGGACGTGGCGGGCCAGCGGGAGCGGCTGGCTCGCACCCGCGCCGACGTCGACGCCACCTTCACCGCGGCGCATGCCGATCTCTCGACGCTCTCGGCGGAGCACCAGGCGGCGCTGGGCGCCGAGCTCGCGCAAGCCCGGGTGCACTTCGACGCGATGATGACCGAGGCGACGGCGATCTTCGCGACTTTCGAGCGCGGCGAGCTCGACACGGCCGGCACCCACATGGGCCAGATGGATCAAGCCTTCGCCCGCACCAGCGCGAGCCTCGATGCCCTCCGCACCAGGGTGCAGGCGGTCCAGCGCGAGCTCTTCGCCCGACAGCTCGATGACGCCGAAGCCACCCAGCGCGGGCAGTACCTGTTGATGGCGCTGGCGGTGCTGATGGTGGCAGGCGTCGTGGCCTACGGCGTGCGGCTCCAGCGCACCATGGCGGCGCAGCAGCGCGCGGTCGATCGCGCCAACGCGGGCATGCGGCGGGTCCTCGACAACGTCGAGCAGGGCCTCGTGCTCGTCGACCGCGAGGGCGTCGTGCGTGGAGAGCGTAGCGGTGCCACTGACGCCCTGCTCGGCTGCTGCGCCGAGGGCGCGCCCCTGCACGAGGTCGTGTCGGCCATCGACCCGAAGGCAGGCGCCTGGCTCCGCGCCGGCTGGAGTCTCGTCACCGACGACTGCCTGCCCCTCGAGGTCGCGCTCGCTCAACTCCCACGACGGATCACTGCGAAGGAGCGCACGCTCGAGCTCCAGTACCGCCCGGTACTCGAGGGCGAGCGGCTCGACCGGGTGCTGGTGGTGGTGAGCGACGTCACCCAGGCGCTGCGCTCCGAGCGGCTCGAGCTGCAGCAGCGTGAGACCCTCGCCATGTTCGAGCGCGTCATGCGCGACCGGGCCGGCTTCGTCGAGGCCTTCGACGAGTGCGACCGCCTCGTCGACGCCATCTGCCGACTCGGAGACCGCGATCTCTCGGTCGTCCGCCGCCAGCTCCACACGCTCAAGGGCAACGCGGCGACGCTCGGCCTCACGGCCTTCTCGCTCAGCTGCCACCAGGCCGAGGACTACCTGCAGGACACGGTGGGCGACCTCTCGCGCGAACAGGCCGACGGGCTGCGGCACGAATGGGAAGCGCTGCGCACGCGGCTCCATTCGTTGCTCGGTCAGCAGCGCGACGTCGCGATGTCGGTCGACCGTGACGCGTGGGAAGCCGTGGTGGCGGCGCTCAGCGAAGACGCGGTTCCCCGCAGTGACGTGCGCCGCATGGTCGAAGCGCTGGCCCTCGACCCGGCCGCGCGCCGCCTCGAGTGGCTCGCCGAGCAGGCCCAGTCCACCGCGGCCCGGCTGTCGAAGGGTCCGCTCCACGTCGTCGTCGAGAGCCACGGCGTGCGCTTCGATCGCGCCCGCTGGTCGCCCTTCTTCTCGTCGCTCGTGCACCTGGTTCGTAACTGCGTCGACCACGGCCTCGAGGCGCCCTCCGACCGGGCTGCGCTCGGCAAGGGCGTCGGCACGCTGACGTTCCGCACGCGAGTCGTCGGCTCGGCGCTCCATGTCGAGGTGCAGGACGACGGCCGCGGCATCAACGAGGCCCGGCTCCTCGAGCGCGCCCGGCAGCAGGGCTTCAGCCCGGCAACCGGCGTCGACGCCATGTTCCTCGAGGGCATCTCGACGAAGGACGACGTCTCGGAACTCTCGGGCCGGGGCATCGGCATGGGCGCCGTGCGGGCGGCCTGCGAGGCGCTCGGCGGCACGCTGAGCGTCGAGACGGCGGTGGGTCAGGGCTCGACCTTCCGCTTCACTTTCGGGCTCCAGGGCGTGGCCTGGGTCGAAGCCCCTGCGCCTCGTCAGGCCCCGTCGGGCACCGCCGAAGGGCGCGCGAGGAACGACTTCATGAAGTCCGCGTAGCGATCGCTCTCGATGGCGCTCCGCGCGTCCTTCATCAGCGACAGGTAGAAGTGCAGGTTGTGCAGCGTGTTGAGCCGCATCGCCACCAGCTCGCCGGCGATGAACAAATACCGCAGGTACGCGCGAGAGAACGTCCGGCAGGTGTAGCAGCCGCAGGCCGGGTCGAGTGGCCGCTCGTCTTTCGCGTACCGGGCGTGCTTGATGACGAGCTTGCCCTGGCTGGTGAAGAGGAAGCCGTTGCGCGCGTTCCGGGTGGGCATGACGCAGTCGAACATGTCGACGCCGCTGCCCACGCAGGTGACGAGATCGAGCGGCGTGCCCACGCCCATGAGGTAGCGCGGCTTGTCCTTCGGCAGCAGCGGCGCGCTGAAGGCCACCCCCGCGTGCATCTGCTCCGGCTTCTCCCCCACCGCGTAGCCGCCCAGCGCGTAGCCCGGCAGGTCGATGGCGCAGATCTCTTCGGCGTGGCGCTTGCGCAGATCTTCGAACAACCCGCCCTGCACGATGCCGAAGAGCGAGCTGCGCAGGCGGCTCCAGGCGATGACGCACCGGCCCAGCCAGCGCGTGGTGCGGGCCAGCGACGGCTCGAGGTAGCTGCGCTCCGACAGGGCCGGGGGGCACTCGTCGAACGCCATGATGACGTCCGCGCCGAGCGTCTCTTGAATCTCGATGCTGCGCTCCGGCGTCAGCACGTGCTTCGCGCCGTCGAGGTGTGACTGAAAGGTGGCGCCGTCTTCGGTGATCTTCCGCATCTCGGCGAGCGAGTAGACCTGGAAGCCGCCAGAGTCGGTCAGCATCGGCCGCTCCCATGAGATGAAGCGGTGCAGGCCGCCGAGCTCGCCGATGAGCTGCTCTCCGGGCCGGAGCATGAGGTGGTACGTGTTCCCGAGGATGATCTGCGCCTCGAGCGCGCGCAGATCGTCTGGGGCGACGGCCTTCACGCTGCCGGCCGTGCCCACGGGCATGAAGATGGGCGTCTCGATGGTGCCATGCGGCGTGTGCAGGCGCCCCCGTCGCGCGCCGGTGTTTGCGTCGACGTGCAGCAGCTCGTAGCGAACCCGCGACGGAGCCACCCGTTGATCGCCCCGCGCCTCAGGCGTGAGGCTCATGCGCCACCTTCGATGAACATCGAGTCGCCGTAGCTGAAGAAGCGGTACTTCTCACGCACGGCCTCGGCGTAGGCGGCCAGCGTGCGCTCCCGGCCGAGGAACGCCGAAACCAGCATCACCAGCGTCGACTTCGGTAGGTGGAAGTTGGTGACGAGCCCGTCGACGACGCGGAAGGCGAAGCCCGGGGTGATGAAGAGCGCCGTCTCCCCGGAGCCCGACTTCACGCCTGCGTCGTCGGCGAAGGACTCGAGCGTGCGCACGACGGTGGTGCCGACCGCGATGACGCGCCCACCCGCGGCCTTCGTCTCGCGAATTCGCACGGCCGTCACTTCGGGCACCGCGTAGCGCTCGCTGTGCATCTTGTGGCTCGAGACGTCGCCTTCGCGCACGGGGAGGAACGTTCCCGGGCCGACGTCGAGGGTGACGAAGGCGCGGTGGACCCCCTTCGCGTCGAGCGCGGCGAAGACCTCGGGAGTGAAGTGCAGCCCGGCCGTCGGCGCAGCGACCGAGCCCGGCGTGGCGGCGTAGACGGTCTGGTAGCGCTCCGAGTCGGCGGCGTCGGGGGCGCGGTGAATGTACGGCGGCAGCGGGAGCCGACCCGCACGGGCGATGGCCGCCTCGAGGGTCGCGAGCGACGAGGTGAAGCGCACGACGTACTCGCCACCGCCGCGCACCTCGAGCACCTCGGCGGTGAGCGCGGCATCGAACGCGAGCTTCGCCCCGGGTCGAATCGGCTTCGAGGCCTGGCCGAGGCAGCTCCACGCAGAACCCTCCGCGGAGGACGACAGCGCAGCGACCGTCGACACGTCACCGGCCGGACGCACCAGCAGCAGCTCGACCTGCCCGCCTGTCTCAATCTTCCGGCCAAGCAAGCGCGCGGGAATGACGCGCGAGTCGTTCAGGACGAGGAGATCGTTCGGCCGCAGGAGCGACGGCAGGTCGACGAAGTGGCGGTGACTCCACGCGCCGGTGTCACGGCGAACGTGCAGCAGCCGGCTCGCGTCCCGACGCTCGAGCGGCGCCTGCGCGATGAGCTCGGGCGGGAGGTGGTAGTCGAAGTCGTCGGTGTGCATCGGGCTTGTCCGTTATCGGCGCTTCCACCGCGGCACAAGCGCGCTCACGTGGACGTGTCAGCGACCCGCGGCAGAACTCACCAGGCCGCGTCCAGAAGGCTGGGTCCGCGGCCCGCGCCGGCAAGGGGCGCGGGCGTCGCGAGCGTCGGTCGGAACGGCGCTCCCGTCGCGACGTCAGGAGCGCCGCTGGCTGATACGGCTCGCGCTCGTACCGAAGCCGGAGCGGCTCGAGCTGGACCAGTCGAGCTGAGCCATCGACGCGCCTGCCGAGGTCCGAGCGTCAGTCACTCGTACAGCGTCTGTAATTCCGTGCCCGGGTAGTAGTGCTCGAGGATCTGCCGAAAGTCCTTCCCGCCATCGGCCAGCATCCGCGCGCCCCACTGACACAACCCCGCCCCGTGGCCGAACCCGTGGCCCTTGAGCACCCACCCGTCCTTCGCCTGCGCGGCCACCTCGAAGTCGAGCGACTTGAGCCGCATGTAGCCGATGCGCTCCCGAAAGCTCACCGCGTCGATGCTCCGCGGGCCCACTTGCACCCGCCGCACCCGCCCCGTCGGCGAACGTCCCTGCACCTGGAGCGTGGACGCCTTCGCGCCCAGCTCCTTCGGGGCCACCTTCACCGTCCAGTGGCTCGTCGGGAGCTTCCCGCACGGGCACCCCACCGACTGCAGGTACGGCAGATCGCGCCCGAGCGCCTCGGCGCCGGACTCGGTTCGCCCACCACAGGACGCGTGGAAGTACGCCTCGATGGGCTGGAGCTGCCAGGTGAGCACCAGCCCCTTCGTCGCTTCGATGGCCTCGCGCGTCCGCGGATCGTCCGCCGCCAGCCCCTTGTAGACCTGGCTGATGACCGAGCTGCCGAGGTGGAACGGTTGGCCGTACTGCTCGAGCTTCTTGTTGAGCGCATAGGTGCGCGCCGCCACCGCCTGCGCCTTGAGCGCCTCGAGCGGGAACGACTTCGGCATCTCGCTGCCCAGAACGCCCTGCAGGTACGCCTCGAGCGGGAGCACGTTCACCACCACCAGCTCGCGCTTTCCGCGGAGCACCACCACGTCGCCCTGCACCTTGACGCCGTTCACCTCGAGCGCGCCCTGCCCCCGGCACCGAATGGCGTCTCCCGGAAGGGGGGCGTCGTCGAGCGCCAGCCCCCGCTCTCCCCGGCGCAGCGAGATGCGGCCCTTGCCGAGCCGCACGAAGTCGCCGTCATCCACGTCGTCACCGCACGACAGCGCCTCGCCCGACACCACCGCCACCCCCGTCTCGGGGCCCACGGCGATTCGCATCGTCTCGGCCGCGCCCGCCAGCGCCGCCCAGAGCACGCCCAGCAGCAGTGCCACACGCATGTCGCACAGGGTACGGCAGCGATCGATCGCCTCAAGATTTTGGCCGTGGCAGAAGCCCTTTGTGGACGTCGAGGCCCTCTTCGCTGCCTGCTCGAGGCTGCACCCCCGCTCGCTCCAAGTGCTGCTCGCGCGCTTCGTCGCCGAAGGGCCTTCAGGCCCCGGGCGCTCCGCTGAGTCGTTCGCCACCTTCTACGGGGTGGACCGTCAGGCCGCCGAGATGCTGCTCTGGCGCGCCGCCACGGAGCTCGAAGCACGGCTCGCTGGCCGTCCGCCGCCCGACCCTCGTCCCTTCGCCGACGAGCTCGTCGCGGCCCGGGGGCTCGCCGAGGCGCTGGCGTCGCCTCTCCCAGCCTCGTCTCCCCGGCTCGTGACCCTCGTCGATGCCCTGCGCGCCCTGTCGAGCCACGCGCCTGCGATTCGTGAGCGCCTCGCTGCCGCCGAGAAGGCCGAGCTCGAGTCACCCCAGTACGCCCGGGAAACGTGGCTCCGCCGCCTCGCCATCGTCCTCGTGCTCGCCCTGTCGGGTTGGTTCTATTTCAAGGACGACCTGGTGCGGCGCTGGCGCCAATGGACGACGCCCGTCACTCAGCCGTCACCCCAGCGGTGAAGTTCTTGTCGCGCCCGGCAGCGGCGTTTACACACCGTGTCATGACTCGTCTCGGCCTCGCCGCGCTCGCTGCGCTCACGCTCTTCTCCGCCTGCCCCAAGCAGGCCGTCACCACCATTGCCGGCTCGGACGACGAGGTGATGGACCAGATCGCCGCCCAGCTCGAGGAGCTGCGCACCCGCACCGACGCCACCTGCAAGGACTTCTGCTCGCTCAAGGACAAGGCCTGCGGGCTGTCGAAGCAGGCCTGCGACATCGCCGGCAAGGCGCCCGACCGGAACGACTTCCAGAAGAAGTGCGTCACCTCGCAGGAAGACTGCGCGAAGTTCAACGAGTCGTGCTCCAGCTGCCCGAAGTGACCCCGGCGCGGTAACCTCTCGTTCATGTTCCTCGCCGTCCTGTTCGCCTCGATCCTCGGGCAGTTCGACGCCGAGCGCCTCGCCTCCATCGAGCGGGAGCAGGCAAAGGAGACGGCGGCGGTTCAGGCGAAGTACGGCAACAAGAAGTCGACGGAGCTGTCCCGCGAGGAGCGGGCGCAAATGATCCGCGACCTCAACGCCGCCGAGGCGAAGGTGCTCGACAAGTACGGCCTGTCGCAGCGGGAGTGGGCGCGCGCGCAGATCAACCGCACCCGGGAGCAGGCCGACGCCGTGAAGCAGGCCTCGAAGGAGCAGGAGGCCCGCGAGAAGGCCGCCGCCGAGCAGGCCGCGAAAGCGCAGAAAGACGAGGGCCGCGAGGTCGTCGTGCAGAAGGGCTTCAGCGACGAGTCCCCCGTCGTGCTCGAGGAGAAGGAGGGCGCGCAGGCCGTCGTCGAGCAGGGCCTCCCGAAAGACTACGAGAGCGACCAGGCGGCGGCTTCGGAGCAGGACTCGCTCGAGAAGTCAGGCGATGCGCCCGCGCCGAAGGCAACCGGCGGGAAGTCGGGCAAGCGCTGAACCGCGACCCGCGCGGGTTGGCGGGTCCGGCTGCGCCCCGCTGAACCACATCTCACGCGCGCTGGCGGCGATGGCGTCCGCGATGAACGGCGTCTCGCGCGGGCAGGCGCGTCGAGCACCGCGTGGCTGGGGTGAGCCCCGCGCGAATGCGGTCGATCGGCCCGTGGCTGGGGTGAGCCCCGCGGGACTTCGGTCGAGCGCCGCGCGGCTGGGGTGAGCTCTGGGGGAATGCGTTCGAGCGCCGCGTGGGTGGGCTGAGCCCCGCGGGAATTCGGTCGAGCGCCGCGCAGCTGGGGTGAGCCCCGCGTGAATGCGTTCGAGCGCCCCGTCGCTGGGGTGAGGCACGCGGATGGGGTGAGCCCCACGAGGGTGCGCTGCTCGCCGACCTCGCAGCGAAGCCGAAAACACCGGGCCGCGCGTGACGGAGCTGCCGACCACGCTCTTCGTCCGACGATCTGGTGGAGCACCCACGACGGGCGTGGCGGCACCTCACCGCCCGCGCCACACCTCGTCGTACGGGCACGAACAGTCGGTCTCCTCGGGCTCCGGGTAGGCGTAGGCCGCTCCACGGTAGTTGCGAAAGACCGTGTCGTTCGCGCGGCGCTCCATGACGTAGTCCGGCTGCACCGTCACCTTGCCGCCGCCACCTGGGAGATCCACCGCGAGGTGCGGCACCGCCAGGCCCGTCGTCCACCCGCGCATCTGCTCGATGATCTTCACGCCCGCGTCGATCGGCGTGCGGAGGTGCTCGAGCCCCTCGGCCACGTCCATCTGGTGCAGGTAGTACGGCCGCACCCGCATCTTGAGGCACTCGTGCGAGAGCTCGGTGATGATACGCGCGTCAGAGTTGAGGCGGCGCATCAGCACGGCCTGGTTCTCGACCGGCACCCCGTGGTCGACGAGCAGCTCGCACGCCCGGCGCGCCTCGGGCGTGATCTCTTTGGGGTGGTTGAAGTGCGTCACCACGAAGAGCGGCGCGTGCCGACGGAGCAGCTTCGCCAACGACTCCGTCACCCGCATCGGCAGGCAGACGGGAATGCGCGTGCCGATGCGAATCATCTCGACGTGAGGGATCGCCCGCAGCGGCGCGAGGATCTGCTCGAGGCGCTCCTCCGAAAGGAGAAACGGATCGCCACCAGACAGCAGAACGTCACGCACCTGCGGGTGCGTGCGCACGTAGTCGATGCCCCTGGCGAGCTCGGCCTTGTTGAGCTCCGCCTCTCCGCCGTGGGTGATGCGACGCCGGGTGCAGTGTCGGCAGTAGACGGAGCAGGTGTCGAGCGCCAGGAACAGCACCCGATCCGGGTACTTGTGAACGATCGCCTCGACCGGCCGCTGCGGGTCTTCGCCCAGCGGGTCGCGCAGCTCACCCGGCCGCTTGCGCGCCTCGGCCTTCACCGGAATCGCCTGCATGCGCACCGGGCAGAAGGGGTGCTCTGGGTCGATGAGCGAGAGGTAGTACGGAGAGATGCCCAGCCGGAAGATCGACGCCGTCTCTTCGATGCCGGCGCGCTCGTCGAGCGTGAGTGAGAGCTTCTTCGCCAGCGTCGCCCCATCCCTGATGGCGTTGCGCATCTGCCAGCGCCAATCGCTCCACTGCTCGTCCGTCGCTTCGGGGAAGAGCTCCCGCCGCCGCGAGGCGACACGCGGAGGGTTCGGCTGGGGCTGCGGCGCTGGAGCCGACTCGTCGAAGCTCACCGCGCGCCCTGTAGCCGACGCGGCGCACCTGACGGAAGGGGCCCGCGAGGGAAACGGTGGGCTCGCGCCCGCCCCAACAGCAACGCGAAAGTTCACTCGACGAATTCCACGGGTGCGGAGTTGCGCAAGGGCCAGTGAATCGAAGGCCGATGCTTTGCGGTTCGAGCGCGTCGACGCCCCTCGAGCAGTCGAGCCCGCCAACAGGCGCGGCGATCGAGCCGCAGTCAGGCGCGACCGTCATGGTGGACGTGCAGCGCCGCCTTGAAAGGCGCTGAGACGACCTCGGCCCGCCGCCCCTGTACACCACTCGCCGCCGTCGAGGCGCTTCAGACCGTCGGGCCCGAAGGGAAGCTCGGGAATCGCAGCGTGCCAGGCGCCCCACGCCACACCCGCATCGGCGTTGGCGCGACCATGGCGGTCCGCAGCGCCGGTTCGTCGAGGCCGCTCAGGGTCACGCGTGCGCCGAAAAGAGGGGCGGTGACCCAGCGCGCCTCGACCGCGACCTGACCCCCCGCGGTCTCGAAGGCGACGGCCCCGCCACCGACCCACAGCGCGCGCACCTCAGCGAGGGACACCTCCGTCAGCCGCCCGCCGACGAACAGCGTCACCGCAACATCATTCCAGCCCCAGGTCGGCACCAGTGACCGTCGTCGCCGCAGCGCCGCGACCGCGAGCACGACCAGGCCCACCACCCCACCGACGAGCCAGGCCTCGTTCCCGTGCATGACCCCTAGGCGTGCACGGAGTGCGAGAGCTGCGCCGACTTCTGCGCCTGCTCCCGCCACCAGGCCTGCCCAGCCTCGGGCACTGTGTAGAGCGGGTCGAAGAACTCGTACTTCCGGTTCAGGGCTTCGGGATCCTGCCACTCGATGCCGGTCCGGTAGTTCTTCGTCCAGTACGAGATGCCCTTCTCCCGGTCGTACTCCGCGACCTGGTGCACCCATCGCTTGCCCACGTACGGCACGTCACACACGATGCGCGGCGTCGCGAAGCCCGGCATGTACCCCATGATGTCGTGCTGGAGCTTTTGCGCCTCCCACACCGAGACCCGCCAGTGCTCCGAGTTGGGGATCATGTCGCACATGTAGAAGTAGTACGGGAGGATCCGCGCGTGATCGAGCAGCATGAACGCGAGCTCGAGCAGGTCCTTCGACGTCGCGTTCACGCCACGCAGGAGCACGCCCTGGTTGCGCACGTCGCGGAAGCCCACCTCGAGGAGCTTCTTCGCTGCGCGCCCCAGCAGCGGCGTCACCTGATTCGCGTTGTTCACGTGCGTGTGGAGGGCGAGATCGACGTTGCGTTCGAACGCCTTCTTCGCGAGCCGCTCCATCGCGGCCATCACCGTGTCCTGCAGGAAGTGCTGCGGAATGCCCATGAGCCCCTTCGAGGCCAGGCGAATGTCGCGAATGTTGGGAATGTCGAGCAGCTGGCTGACGAAGCTCTCGAGCTGGGCGATGGGCACGTTGGCCACGTCACCTCCTGAGACGACGACGTCGCGGACGGTCGGCGTCTTGCGCAGGTACTCGAGCATCTGCGTCCACCGCTCGGGCTGCGTCACCTTGAACTTGAGCTTGTCGACCTGCGCGGTGTCGTTGCCGACGAGGTCCATGCGGGTGCAGTGCCCGCAGTACTGCGGACAGGTCGAGAGGAGCTCGGCCAACACCTTCGTCGGGTAGCGATGGGTGAGGCCCTCGACCTTCCACATCTCAGCCTCGTGGAGCGAGTCGCGCGAGGCCTTCGGGTGGTTCGGGTAGACCGGGTGGCGATCGTCGAACGCTGGCAGCATGTAGCGCCGCAGCGGGTCGTTCCACAGATCGTCCATGTTCATGGTGTTGACCATGTGGGGCGTCAGCAGAATCGACATCGTCGCCCTCTCCCGCTGGTCGCGGTCGATCGACGCGGCCAGGGTCTCTGGCAGCAGCGGCCCCAGCGCAGCTTTGAGCTCCTTGAGGTTCTTGATGGTGTGCTTGCGCTGCCAGAGCGCTGTCTCCCACTCGGCCTTCGTCACCCCCCGGTAGCCGGGAATGCGGGTCCAATCGGGCTCGACGAACTGTCGCTCGAGCGGGTACCGGAAGGGCTGCGAGGCGCCGGGAGCGAGGTTGGCGGGGCTCGGTGTGACGGGGGTGGTCTGCATGGCCGGCCCCTATGCCACGCGCCGTCCCTCGCTGGAAGCCGTGGCCCACGGAGCGCCGCGTCAGCTGGTCCTGTCGGACGTCGCGGTCCGCGGGCCGCAGCGCTGGGTTCCCGTCCAGGTGGTGCTCACTCGAGCGGAAGCGGCCTGCGGGTTCCCGCGCCCCGGCGTGCATGACCATTGGGCCACCTGAGCGCCTGGGACACGCCCCGGCCATGAAGTGCACTGGTCAGCGGGGACCGGCGCGAGGTTTCCGCCACGTCCTGGGGACTGGCGCGGCGAGTCCCGCCGTGGTGTCGCACTCGGTCACCCCGATCGCGCTCGGCGCCGACCCCTTCTGCCGAACTTGAACGGGAGCGTGTGCCAGCCCACGGGCACTTCGAGCAGCGATGCGGCGTCGTCGCTTTCGGTCGATCAACGCGTCCGCAAACGTCGGCGTGGAGGCCACCTTCATGAGGCGACCCTTGCCGCCTACTGGGGAATGTCGCCGCGAATCACGGCCGTGTTGTCGCCCTCGGTCACGACGATCTCGATGGGCGCCGACATCTTCCCGCCGAACTTGAACTGGATCTTGTGCTTGCCCACGGGCACCTCGAGCGGCTGCCCGGGGAGAATCGGCGTCTTTCGACCGGTCGGCTTTCCGTC
>JANRKQ010000161.1:0-18812 GCA_033763395.1 Myxococcaceae bacterium | reverse complement strand
CACGACGGGCAGATGCGCCGCACCAGGCGCTGCGCCATCACGCCCAGGAGCGACGACGCCAGCAGGAACGGCGGCACGTCGAGGTCCACCATGCGGCCCACCGCGCCGACCGAGTCATTCGTGTGCAGCGTCGACAGCACGAGGTGACCGGTGAGCGCCGACTGAATCGCGTTCTCGGCCGTCTCAGGGTCGCGGATCTCACCGACCATGATGATGTCGGGATCCTGCCGGAGGATGTGCCTGAGCGCGTTGGCGAAATCGAGGCCGATCTTCGGCTGCACCTGGGTCTGGTTGAACGTCTCCCAGACCATTTCGATGGGGTCTTCGATGGTGGTGACGTTCACGTCGGGCCCGGCGAGCGCCTTGAGGGCCGAGTAGAGCGTCGTCGTCTTGCCGGAGCCCGTGGGGCCGGTCACCAGGATGAGCCCGTGGGGCTCGGCGATCCACGACTCGAAGAGGTGCTTCTCGGTCGGGTCGAACCCGAGCTGCGCGATGTCGACCACCAGCGTCTCGGGGTCGAAGATGCGCATCACCACCTTCTCGCCGAAGGCGGTCGGCAGCGTCGAGACACGAATCTCGATCTCCTTGCCGTCGCGGTCGATCTTGATGCGGCCGTCCTGGGGCTTGCGCTTCTCGCTGATGTCGATGCGCGAGATCATCTTCACGCGTGAAATGACGGGCGCGTGCACCTGCATCGGCAGCGTGTACACGCCATGCAACACACCATCGATGCGGAAACGAACCAGGCTCTTGTCGCGCTTGGGCTCGATGTGAATGTCACTGGCGCGGTTCTCGAAGGCCGAGCGCAAGAGGTGCTCCACCGCCTGGATGATCGAGTTGTCTTCGGGCGCGAGTTCCTTCGACGACGCGCTCGAGAGCGTGACGAGCTGCTCGAAGTTCGAGACGCCGGGGCCGGTGGTGGCGAACTCGTCGGCGGCGGCGGCCAGCGTGCGCCGGAAGCCGTAGACGTCTTGAATGCCCTTGGCGATGTCCGCCTTCGCCGACAGCACCGGGCTGATGGGCACGCCCACCATGCGCTCCAGGTTCTCGAAGAGGTCGCGGTCGAACGGGTTGGCCACGGCCACGACGAGCGGCACGCTGGGCCCGGCGCCGCCCTCGAGCGGCAGGAGGTAGTGACGCGCCGCGTACGGCTTCGAGATCGTGCGCGCCGCCAGGTTCATGTCGAGCCGGAGCAGATCGATCTTCCGGTACGGCACCTGCGCCGCGGCGGCGACGGCTTCGGTGATGCGATCTTGATCGAGCACCTCGCCGGGCCGGCCGGGGATCGGCACCTGAAACAGCGCGACGATCTCGATGGGTGAGACGGCGTACTTCTCGTCGCCCAGCTGCTTGCGCACCCGCTTGACGGCCTGCTGCTCCCGCTGGAGCACGTCGCTGGCCTGGCTCTTCGTCAAGAAGCGCGCGGCCACCAGCGCGTCCAGCACGAACGCGAGCGAGAAGTCCTTCGCGCGGCGGGTGTCTTCGAGCTTCGTCAACGACGGCGCCTCCTGGCGGCCAGGGCGAGACCGACCAGCCCCAGCATGGGGCCGAACCCGCCCGGCGTCGAACACGCGCACCCGGCCGAGCCCCCGCCCGTCATGGGGCCCCCATCGGGGCGTGGCCGGAACATCATGCCGGCGTCCGGAGGCGTGCAGAACACGGTACAGCCCGCGTCGTTGGGGTCGACCGGCAGCTCGCACTCGCCCTCGATGCACCGCTGGCCGACGGGGCAGTCGAGATCGAGCTGACACATCGGGACACAGGCCTGCACACCCGCGAACGTCTTGCAGCGCAGCCCGGTCCCGCAGCTCCCCCGCCCCGAGCACGTCTTGAGGCAGAACAGCTCTCCGCGGTCGTCTGGAATACAGGCGGCCCCCGTGGGGCAGGTGCCACAGCCGCGGCCACAGCTCGCCGTGCACTGCTGCGTCGGGAGCCGCGCCTCGGCCTGCCGGCACGTCTGCCCCACCCCACACTGCGCCTGCGTGGTGCAGATGGTGCCGATGGGAGCGCCCGAGCTCTGCTTGGGCACGCAGCGCCCGTCGCAGACGCGGCACTCGTAGTCGACGACCTGCCCGTTGACGACCGGGTCGACGCAGTCGCCCTCGACCCGACACGAGGGAATGCAGATGCCCTCGTTGCCCGTCGTCGCACTCAAGGCGTCGCACGAGTAGCCCGGCCGGCAGTCGGCGAGCCCCACCCGGCAGTTCCTGACGCACAGCCGCGAGCCGCTCGTCGCGGGCACGCACACCGACCCGGCGGGGCAGGCCGGCTGGCCGGCCTCACAGCTCTGGGTGCAGTAGCCACCGCTCCAGATCGTGGTGCCCGTCGCCGCCTGTGATTCCCGCAGGCAGGTGCCGACGAGCGAGTTGCACTCGGGATGCATGGTGCACGCCCGACCAATCTGCGTCTGGTTCGCGGGCGGGTACTGGCAGGCGGTGGTGGTGCCTGGAAAGCCGCTCGCCGGCAGGCACTGCATCGGGAGCGGACAAGGGGTCGTGTTCGGCACGCACGGGCTCGCGCAGTAACGCGAGGGCCCCTGGTTGCCCGTGACGGTCACACACTGCAGGTTCATATCGCAGGTGCCCGCGCCGGTGCACGGAGCGCCGACCTTCCCGGTGGCCGGGTTGCGAGCGCAGAAAGCCGTCACGTCTTCGCCCTGCAGGAAGCGCTTGTTCTCGGCGAAGTAGACGTTGCCGATCATCACGCCGAGGCCGAAGTGATCGAGCCCCAGGCAATGCCCCGCCTCGTGCGTCATCACCGACTGGAAGTCGATGGTGCCCGGAGGCACCATGCCCGAGGGCTCGGCGCTGAAGACCGGCATCAGCGCATTGAGAAACACGTCGCAGGTCTGCAGCACCCCGGCGTAGTCCTCTGGAGTCGCGATGGCCGCGGTGAAGCCCCCGAAGAAGAGATCGCGCGTATCGGGCGCCGACGTCGACGTCACCCAGACTGGCGTGACGTTGTAGACGTCGAACCGATCCTCAGGCCGGGGCACGACGCCCGTGGTGAAGCCCTGGCTCACCATCTTCGGCATCGCGCAGGCGACGCTGCTCCACTGCGACCAGGCGGCTTCGGCGGCGGGCCGGGTGAAGTTGATCGAGAGGTTGGCGGGCGAAGGGAGGCGGGAGTCCAGGTAGTACTGAAACGGGCTGGCCTGCGACGACAGCATGCGGAACGGCAGGTAGTTGGGCTCGGCCGCGAGCGTGGCGCCAGCGACGAGCGACACGAGCCACGCCCGCTTCATGGCGCGCTCCGGGTGGGCTGCGTCGGCCGGGGGCGTGGCGTCGCGGGTGGGCTCGGCGGGGCGAGGGGGCCGCGCACGAGGCCAGGGGGCACGGCGCGCAGCTCGGCCACCACCTGCGCGAGCGGACGCCGGGTGTACGCGCCGGTGAACATGTCGTGCACGACGACCTGGTTCCCGTCCACCACGGGCTGCTTCCCCTCACCCATCGACACCAGGACGCAGCGCAGCGGCTCCCGGCAGTGGAGGAAGACGAGCGCCTTCTCACCGATGGCGAAGTCGGCGTCTCCCGGCACGTGCAGGGTGCGCGCGCCGAGGGTGCCTCCCAGCTGCAGGAGCGTCACCTCGGCCGGCCCGCCATTGCGAACGTCGTCGAGCACCTTGAGGCGGGTCTCGGTGTGGAAGCGCTCCGGCCCGTCCATCACCGTGCGGCGGTCGAGCACCTCGACGAGGGCCACCCGGTCGGACGCCTGGGCCCGCTGCGCCAGGGTGTGGGGCAGTTGCGAGGTGGCCACAGCGACGAGTGGCAGCGCCACCACCGCGAGCGCGGCGACGAGAGCGGTCGTTCCAGATCTCATGGGTGAAGCGGTCTCCTTCGGCCCAACGGCGCTTGGGTCAGCGTAGCGCGGAAGGCCCCTGTGTGGCGGCCCGCAGTGTCGCCTCGAGGAGCGCTTCGGTGCTCGGCCGCTCGGCGACGGCCGTCACCTGAACGCCGTGCTCGGCCAGCGCCGAAGCCGTCGACGGGCCACTGGCCACCAGCCGAACGGCGCCCCGCCAGGCGTCGTCGGTGGCGAGCGCCAGCGCTTCGGCGGCCGAGGGGCTGTGCACCACCACCACCGTCCCGGGCTCGAGGGCGGGCACCACCAGGGGCGCCTCGTCGTACAGCCGCATCAACGTCACCCGGCCCGGCGCCTGCGACAGCCAACGCCGCCAGGTGGCCTCGCCGGGGCCGCCCACCCACAACACCTCGTCCTCCTCGGTGAGGAGCGACTGGAGCGTCTCGAGCCGCCCCTCCTCGCGCTCGGGCAGCACGTGCCGCGCTTCCCAGCCGTGGCGCCCGAGGGCACGCACCGTGTCGAGGCTGGGCGCGAGGAAAGCTGCGCGCGTCGCGACGGTCTCAGCGCCGGCCCCGCGCACCAGGCCTGCCAGCACCCGCACCGCCGTGGGCGACTCGGGAATGACCCATGAGAACCGGCCCACCTGCTCCGCGAGGGCCGTCAGCGCTGGAGCGGCGCCCACCTCGGTGACGGCCAGCAACGGCCAGGCGCGCACCTCGAGCCCCTCCTCCTCGAGGAGGAACGTGAGATCTCTCACCTCGGCGGGCTCACGCAGCAGCAGCACGGGCGGCATCGGGCGCGAGCGTTCGGGTCAGAGCTTGTCGAGGATGAAGGCCGCCAGCAGATCGGCCTCGGGGTTGGCGGGCTTCTTCTTCGGGTCGGCCTTGGCGGGCGCTGGCGCCTGGACCTCGGTGATGTAGCCCTCGGCCACCTCGTAGGCGGTGTCTCCGAGGATCACCGAGTCGGCCAGGTGCTCGGCCCCCAGTGCCTGGAGTTGCTCCGTCGTCTTCACCCGCCCGACCAGCGCGTTGGTGTCGTCGCCCGACACCAGCTTGATGAAGTGCACGGCCGGACTTGCGGGGTGTGTGGAAGACCCACCCTCTTTGACGACCAGCTTCCCGTCCTGAAGGTCGGCCTTCTCGGCCATCGACCATTCTTCCAGGGACTTTTGGGGGAGGAAGAGCTTCACGAAGACGACTCCAAAGGCGGCGCGGTGCGAACTGGCGTATTACACCCGACCATCATCATTCACCACTGGCCCCGCGTCACGCTGGGTCATTCATGGGAGTCGTTCATGGCGAAAGACACCGTTGCCGTGCAGGATGCCTCGTTCAAGGCCGAAGTGCTCGACTCGAGCGTTCCCGTGCTCGTCGACTTCTGGGCCACCTGGTGTGCGCCGTGTAAGGCGATCGCGCCGGCCCTCGATGAGCTGGCCGCCCAGTACAAGGGCAAGGTGAAGATCGCGAAGGTCGACGTCGACGAGAGCAACGGCGTCGCCCAGCAGTTCGGCATCCGCTCCATCCCCACCCTGCTGATGTTCAAGGGCGGCAAGGTGGTCGACCAGCTCGTCGGCGCGGTGCCGAAGGCCAAGCTCGAGGACACGATCAAGAAGGCTCTCTGAGCCGGCAAAAAGGCGCTCTGAGCCGGCAGCAGGGCTCTCTGCGCTGGCAACAGGCTCGGTGAGCCAGCCCAGAAGGCGCTGTGAGCCAGACGGGCTCGTGACGGCGATGGCAGGCTCCGGACGCGAGATCGGAGCTTGCGTTGACCGCGCGCCGGGAGCACAACGCGCGCGCCCGTGCTCGGTCACCTCCTCAAGGCAGACTACGAAGAGCTGATCGCGAAGAAGGACTGGGAGTCGCTTCGAATCGCCTTCGAAGACCTCGACCCGGCCGACATCGCCGAGGTACTCCACGATCTGCCCGCCGAGGACTCGGGGGTCATCTTCCGAATTCTGCCGCGCGACATCTCGGGCGTGGCCTTCGAGTACCTGCCGCTCGACCAGCAGACCGAGCTGGTGCAGACGCTCGGCAGTGAGCAGCTCGCCAGCGTGCTCAACGAGATGGCGCCGGACGACCGCACGCGCCTCTTCGAGGAGCTGCCGGCCGAAGTGACCCGCCGCGCCCTCGAGACGCTCAAGCCCGACGAGCTGAAGGTGGCGCGGCAGCTCCTGGGGTACGCCGAAGGCACCGCTGGGCGCTACATGACCCCCGAGTACCTGGCGCTCAAGCCGTCGATGGCGGCGGCCGAGGCGCTCGGGTTCCTGCGGGCCAACGGCAAGGGGCGCGAGACGCTCAACGTGCTCTACATCGTCGACGAGCGGAACTCGCTGCTGGCCGATCTGCGGCTGGCCGACCTGGTGATGGCGCCGCCCGAGGCCCGCGTCGGGGAGCTTCCCAACCGCCCGCTGGTGTCGATCCCCGCGACGGCCTCGAAGGACGAGATCGTCTCGACGTTCGAGAAGTACGACCGGGTGGCCTTGCCGGTGACGGACTCGAAGGGCGCGCTGCTCGGCATCATCACCGCCGACGACGTGCTCGACGTGCAGGAAGCCCAGGCCACCGAAGACATCCAGAAGCTCGGCGGTATGGAGGCCCTCGAAGCGCCGTACATGGAAATCGGCACCTTCGAGATGCTGAAAAAGCGCGGGGGCTGGCTCGCGGTGCTGCTGGTGGGCGGCATGTTGACGGCCACTGCGATGGGCTTCTTCCAGGACGAGCTTTCGCGCGCCGACGTCCTGTCGCTGTTCCTGCCCCTCATCATCGCATCGGGCGGCAACTCCGGCAGCCAGGCGACGTCGCTCATCATCCGCGCGCTGTCGCTGCGACAGATCGAGCTGAGCGACTGGTGGAAGGTGGCGGCACGAGAGGCCCGCAGCGGGCTGTTGCTTGGAGTCATGCTCGCCACCATCGGCTTCGTGCGGGTGGTGGTGTGGGAGCACCTGTTTCGCGCGGGCGTCTTCAGCCGGGGCTACGGCGAACACTACGTGCTGGTGGCGCTCACCGTGTCGGGCAGCCTCGTGGGCGTGGTGCTCTTCGGGGCGCTCATTGGCGCGATGCTGCCGTTCGCGCTGCGCCGCCTCGGGCTGGACCCCGCCGCCGCGTCAGCGCCCTTCGTGGCGACGATCGTCGACGTCACCGGTATCGTCGTCTACTTCACGGTGGCGAGCGTGATGCTGCGCACGACGCTCCTCGCGCCCGGGACAGCGGCGTCGGGTTGACGATTCAGCTCGCCACCTGACGGAAGACCCACGCCAGATCCCGGCCGATCTGCTCGACGCGCTCGTCGTACCGCTGGGCCTCTTCTGGCGTTCCGTCGGCGACCTTCGGGTCCTCGTACGGAACCGAGACGCGAGCCGAGGCCCCCTTGACGAAGGGACAGGCAGCGTCGGCCTGCGAGCAGGTCATCACGGCCACGAAGCCCGAAGGCGGCAGCGACGGGTCGTCGAGCGTCTTCGAGAAGACGTCGGCCGGAGGCTCACCCGAGGCCCATCGCACCTGCGAGTGCGGGTTGGGGCCACCGTCGGACGTCGTGATGTCGAACCCGGCGCGCGCGAGCGCCGCGGCCGCGCGGGGGTTGAAGGCGGTCGCCTCGGTGCCGGCGGAGGAGGTGCGCGCAGGCACGCCGACCCGCCGCGCCGCGACGGCCGCGAGCAGCTGGGCCATGTGGCTGCGCCGCGAGTTGTGGGTGCAGACGAAGACGAGGTCGACGGAGCCCCGACGCGCCAGCTCGGCGCGCAGTGTCTTGACGAGCGCGTCCAGGCGGGCGCGGTGCGCCTCGTCGCCCGTCGGGCCCGCGGCCTCCCAGGCGGCGAACCGTGCTTCGAGGGGCGTCGTGAGGGGAGGGAGCGGCATGGGAGCGGTGCGACAGGCGGAAAGAGCGACGAGGGCGAGCAGACTGCACGGGCGCATGGAGCGGCTCCTCTCATACGACTCGCTCCGCGATGATGACGACCATGTCACGGAGTGGTGGCGTGACGTCGCTGGCCCCAAGGCATGCTCGAGCTGGTTCGGCGTGTCAGGTCGTCGTCGACGTGGATGAACGAGCGGCGCAGAGCGCCCACCGGAGGCGGCCACCGTCTGCTGAACCAGGCCGCGCAGTGACGCGGTTGTCGAGCGGCGAGCTGGGGGCATGGAGTGTGGGGACGAGGCGCATCGCGCACGGAGGCGAGGCGCATCGGCCTTCGCGGAACCGCCTCGTCAGGGCTTGCGCGGCCGAAGGCGCAGCATGACGTCCTCACCCACGGCCTCGAGCCCGGTCACCTGGAACACCGGCGCGGCCGCGACCTCGCGGACCCCCATCGCCCCAACCCACGACAGCCCATCCCCCCCGAACACCTTCGGGGCGAGGAAGAGCACCACCTCGTCCACCAGCCCGGCTTCGAAAAAGCGCCCGGTGGTGGTCGCTCCGCCCTCGACCAGCACATGGAGCACGCCCTGCTTCAGGAGCGCCCGCAACGCCGTCGCGAGCTCCAGGCCGCGTTTTCGCTCGGTCACGGTGACGACCTGCACGCCCCGCTTGGCGAACGCGCGCGCACGGTACGAGTCGGCCGGCCTCGCCGTCACCACCATCACCTTCGGCCCGTTCGCGGCGTACACCTTCGCCGTCGGCTTCGTGCGGAGCTGCGGATCGATGACGACCCGCATCGCGTGACGTCCCTCGGGGATTCGCGTCGTCAGCGCTGGATCGTCGGCGACCACCGTGCCCGCGCCCACCACGATGGCATCGACCCGGTCTCGCAAGGCATGAGCAGCGGCGCGCGCGGCGTCCGAGGTGATCCACTTCGACTGCCCGGTCGAGGTCGCGATCTTCCCGTCGAGCGTCACGCCAGCCTTCAGCGTCACGAACGGCAGCCCGGTGCGCATCACCTTGAAGAAGGGCTCGTTCAAGGCATCGCACTCGGCCTCGAGCACCCCACCCGTCACCGCGAGCCCGGCGCGCTTCATGCGCCGCACGCCCTTCCCGTCGACGAGGGGATTCGGGTCCGACGAGCCGTACACCACCCGCGCAAGGCCATGATCGAGGATCGCCTGCGTGCAGGGCGGCGTGCGGCCGAAGTGATCGCACGGCTCGAGCGTCGAGTAGATGGTGGCGCCCTTCGCCTTCGCGCCCGCCAGCATGAGCGCGTTGGCCTCGGCGTGCGCCGTGCCCGCCCGCGCGTGGTACCCGGTGGCGATCACCCGGCCCGACTTCACGATCACCGCGCCGACCGCGGGGTTCGGGTGCGTTCGACCCAGCCCCTTGCGAGCCTCGTCGAGCGCCAGGCGCATGAAGCGTTCGTCGTCTGCCCGCAGCCCCATGGCGTCCGCTCTAGCCCTTGCCCTTCGTTCGCGCCGGCCCGGCGGCCTTCGTCTCGAGGATCTCCTTGAGCTCGGCCATGAACTCCGAGATGTCGCGGAAGCTCCGGTACACCGAGGCGAAGCGCACGTAGGCGACCTCGTCGAGGCCGGGCAGGCGCTCCATGATCATCTCGCCCAGGCGCGTCGAGGTGACCTCCTTCTCGCCCAGCTCCTGGAGCCGCCGCTCGAGCTCGGTCACGAAGCCCTCGAGCTGGTCGACCGACACGGGGCGCTTCTCACAGGCCTTCTTCAGGCCCGCGATCAGCTTGTCGCGATCGAACGCCTCACGGCGCCCGTCCTTCTTCACCACCAGCGGGTTCAGCTCCTCGACGCGCTCGTACGTCGTGAAGCGGCGCTTGCACGCCTCGCACTCGCGGCGGCGGCGAATGACGGCGCCCTCGCTCGAGTCGCGCGAGTCCATCACCCGGGTGTCTTGCGTCGAACAGAAGGGGCACCGCACGGCGAGTCGCTCTAGCCCTTCTGGATCCGCGAGGCGTAGAGCGGGAAGGCCTTCGTGAACTCGGCCACCTCGCCGTGGATCTTCGTGAGCGCCGCGTCGTCCGAGGCGTGATCGAGCGCCCGGCCGATGAAGCGCGCCACCGAGGCCATGTCGCCCTCCGTCATGCCGCGGGTGGTGAGCGCCGGCGTACCGATGCGCACGCCCGAGCTGATGGTCGGCTTCTCGGGGTCGAACGGAATCTGGTTCTTGTTCACCGTGATGCCGGCCTTGCCGAGCACCTCTTCGGCCACCTTGCCGGTGAGCTTCTTGGAGCGCAGGTCGACCAGCATGAGGTGGTTGTCGGTGCCGCCCGAGCACAGCCGCAGGCCCTGGCCGACGAGCCCTTCGGCGAGCGCGCGGGCGTTCGCGACGACCTGCCGCGCGTAGGCCTTGAACGAGGGCTGGAGCGCCTCGTGGTACGCGACGGCCTTCGCGGCGATGGTGTGCATCGCGGGCCCGCCCTGAATGCCGGGGAAGATCGCGCTGTTGATGGCCTTCGCGTACTGCTCCTTCATGAGGATCATGCCCGAGCGGGGCCCGCGGAGCGTCTTGTGCGTCGTCGAGGTGACGATGTCGGCGTGGGCGATGGGCGAGGGGTGCACGCCCGCGGCGATGAGGCCGGCGATGTGCGCCATGTCGACGAGCACCGAGGCGCCCACCGAGTCGGCGATGGCCTTGAAGCGCGGGAAGTCGAGCGTGCGCGGGTAGGCCGACGCGCCGACGATGAGGAGCCGGGGCTTGTGCTCCTTGGCCAGCGCCTCGACCTGCGCGAAGTCGATCGTCTCGGTGTCGCGGGTCAGCCCGTAGTGCGCCGCCTTGTACGTCTTGCCCGAGAAGTTGAACGTCGAGCCGTGGGTGAGGTGCCCGCCCGAGTTGAGATCGAGCGTCAGCATGACGTCGCCCGGCTTCATCAGCACCATGAAGGCGGCCATGTTGGCCTGGCTGCCCGAGTGCGGCTGCACGTTGGCCGCCTCGGCGCCGAAGAGCTGCTTCGCGCGCTCGATGGCCAGCGTCTCGGCCTTGTCCACCTCTTCGCAGCCGCCGTAGTACCGCTTGCCCGGGTAGCCCTCGGCGTACTTGTTCGTCAGCACGCTCCCCGAGGCCTCCAGCACCGCCGGCGAGACGAAGTTCTCCGAGGCGATCAGCTCGAGGCCGTGCTCCTGCCGGCGCGTCTCGGCCTGGATGATGTCGGCGATGGCGGGGTCGACCTTCGACAGCGGGGCGGTGTTCTCCATGGCGGTGCAGGTACTTCAGTGCCCCCACGGGAGCAACTGAGACCGCCTCGCCAGCCTTACGGCACCAACCAGCCGTTCGCTTCGAGCTCGATCGGCGGGTCGGCCACGCTGGCGCCGGGCGCGCGGATCCACCGCATCTGCGAGAATGCATTTCCGCCTGCCGCGCACACCGCTTCGCGGAGGGCGGCGAAGGTGGCGTCGTCGGTCTCCTTTCGGTCCACCTTCACCCACCCGATGTTCTTCGCACCCGCGGGCACGTCGGTGCCGGTGGGGTAGTCGGTCGCCTCACACCCCTGATCGACCAGCCGCACCCTCGGTGCCGTCGACGTCTGCTTCACGGCGGGCGAGATCTCGGTACGGCAGCCCACGAGCAGCAGTCCACTGAGGAGCGCGCGCCTCACCGCCCGCCCTCCAGGGCCTTCACCTTGTCGACGCGGGCCTGGTGCCGGCCGCCCTCGAAGCCCGTCGAGAGGAAGACCTTCGCGATCTCGAGCGCGACGCCAGCGCCCGTCACCCGCTGGCCCAGGCACAGCACGTTGGCGTCGTTGTGCTGTCGGGTGGCGCGGGCCTCGAACTCGGTGCGGCACACCGCGGCACGAATGCCCTTCACCTTGTTGGCCGCGATGCTCATGCCGATGCCGGTGCCGCACACCAGGATGCCCAGGGCGGGCGTGCCCGCCGTCACCAGCGCGGTGAGCTTCGTCGCGAAGTCGGGGTAGTCGACGGAGTCGGTGGAGGCGGGGCCGAGATCGATCACCTCGTGGCCCAGCTTCTTCAGCTCGGTGACGAGCTCGGCCTTGAGGGCGACTCCAGCGTGGTCGGCAGCGATGGCGAGGGCGCTCACGGGAGCGTTGTACCGCATCCCCGGGTCAGCGCGACACGCGACGAGCGGGACGCCAGCGGCCCTCTTCGAGGGTGAACTCTTCGCTCTTGCCGCAGCCCGACACCAGCACGTTCGACGCCGCCAGCGGCACCTTCACCTCCTGGAAGGTGAGCTTGTCAGCGGGGCACGAGAACTCCTGCGACGCGCGGGGCGACAGGTCGGCCCGCACCCGGGCGAGATCGAACGCACAGGCGCCCAGCCCGGCGGCTCCGACGGCGAGGACGAACGGACGCATGGCCTTCAGCTGCGGTAGCGCTTGAGGATCAGCACCGCGTTGGTGCCGCCGAAGCCGAACGAGTTCGACATGGCCGTGTCGACCCACACCTCGCGCGCCTTGTTGGGCACGGTGTCGAGGTCGCACTCCGGGTCGGCCGTGAACTGGTTGATGGTGGGGGGAATGATGCCGCGCTGGAGGGCGAGCGCCGTGAAGACCGCCTCGGCCCCGCCCGCCGCGCCAAGCATGTGGCCCGTCATCGACTTGGTGCTCGACACCATGAGCTTCTTCGCGTGCTCGCCGAAGACGCGGTGAATCGCCTTCGTCTCGTGCAGGTCGTTGAACGGCGTCGAGGTGCCGTGGGCGTTGATGTACCCGATGTCGCTCGGCTGCAGCCCGGCCGACTTGAGCGCCAGCCGCATGCAGCGCTGGGCGCCTTCGTGCTCCGGAGCTGGAGCCGTCTCGTGGTGCGCGTCGCTGTTGGCCGCGTAGCCGACGAGCTCGGCGATGATGGTCGCGCCGCGCCGCCGGGCCGCCTCGAGCTCTTCGAGCACCACGATGCCGGCGCCCTCACCCATCACGAAGCCGTCGCGGTCCTTGTCGAAGGGCCGGCTCGCGGTCGCGGGCGCGTCGACGCGGGTGGACAGCGCGTGCATCGCCTCGAAGCCGCCGATGCCGAGCGGGGTGATGGCCGCCTCGGCGCCGCCAGCCAGGGCGATGTCCATCTCGCCGTACCGAATCGACTTCCACGCTTCGCCGATCGCGTGCGCGCTGGTGGAGCACGCCGACACCGGGCTCCAGTTGGCGGCCTTCGCGTTGTGGCGCATCGAGATGCGGCCCGGCGCCATGTTGACGATCATGCGCAGGATGAAGAAGGGCGAGAGGCGGTCGAACCCCTTCTCGAGCGCGTTCTTGTGGCTGTCTTCGAAGGACGCGAGGCCCCCGATGCCCGAGCCGACGATGACGCCGAAGCGCTCCGGATCGTACCCGTTGGGCTTGTCGAGGCCGATGGGCGCCCCGCACTCCTTCATGGCCATCTCCGCCGCGGCGAGCGCGAAGTGGTTGAAGCGGTCCATGCGGCGGGCTTCCTTGCGGTCGAGCCAGTCTTCGACCTGGAAGTCCTTCGCCTCACCCGCCATGTTCACCGTGAGCTTCGGGTCTTCGAAGAGGGTGATCTTCGCGATGCCCGAGGTGCCCTGAATGGCCGCCTGCCAGGACTTCTCCGTGCCCGTGCCGAGGGCCGTGATGAGTCCGGTGCCTGTGATGACGACGCGACGAGGAGCGCTCATGCGGTGAACCGTTTCAGGTGAGGCGTTTTCGGCCCACTTACTTCTTGTGGGTGTTGATGTAGTTGATGGCGTCGCCGACGGTCTTGATGTTCTCGGCCTCTTCGTCGGGGATCTCGATCTCGAACTCTTCTTCCATCGCCATCACGAGCTCGACGATGTCGAGGGAGTCGGCGCCCAGGTCCTCGATGAACGAGGACTCCATCTTGATCTCGTCCTCGCTGACGCCGAGCTGGTCGGCGATGATCGACTTGACCTTGGCTTCGATGTTCTGGGCCGTCATTGCTCTTCCTTCGTTGCGGTGCCGACTTTCGTGGCCGGACACGGGTGGTGACTTCGGTGACTTCCGGTGCTGCGTTCCCCTCGAAACCGGCCGCGCCCCGTAGCAGATGGGGGTGACCGAACCAACAGCCAAACTACATGTACATGCCGCCGTTCACCTTGAGCGTCTCGCCGGTGATGTACGAGGCGGCGTCCGAGGCGAGGAAGGCGACGGCCTTCGCGATCTCCTCGGGGTTGCCGATGCGGCCGAGCGGAATCGCGTCGGCCATCTTCTGCTTGAGCGCGTCGTCGAGCGCCGCCGTCATGTCGGTGGTGATGAAGCCCGGGGTGACGGCGTTGACGCGAATGTGGCGCGAGGCGAGCTCCTTCGCGACGGCCTTGGTGAGGCCGATGAGGCCCGCCTTCGAGGCCGCGTAGGCCGCCTGGCCGCCATTGCCCATCTCGCCGACGATCGACGAGACGTTCACGATCGCCCCGCCCTTCTGCTTCATCATGGGGCGGCTGGCGGCGCGCATGAGGGCGAAGGCGCCCTTGAGGTTGGTGTCGAGGGTCTTGTCCCAGTCCTCGTCCTTGAAGCGCATGAGCAGCCCGTCGATGGCGACGCCGGCGTTGTTCACCAGCACGTCGAGGCGGCCGTGCTCCTTCATGACCTCGTCGATGAAGGCCGAGCAGGCCGCCGAGTCGCTGACGTCGAAGCGCTTCGCCTGCGCCTTCACGCCCGCGTCGGTGAGGAGCTTGAGCGTCTCGGTCGCGGCGGCCTCATTGCCCGCGTAGGTGATGATGACGGTGGCGCCCCGGGTGGCGAACTCCTGCGCGATCGAGCGCCCGATGCCGCGCGAGCCACCGGTGACCACCACGACCTTGTTTGCGAAGTCCTTCATGCCTGTCTCCAAGAGCGCGCCGGGCGGTGCTGCGCCGCCCCCGACACGCGCGGCCTTTACGGAGGGTCGAGGCCGTTGTCGAGGCCCGGCAGGTGGCGAAGTTCGTTCGCACCTGCGCGGAGGTGCACAATTGGTTTCGCACCTGCGGGCCCGCGAGCTTGAGGGGCCCGCGGGGTCGAGGTCGCGCGAGGCCCCCAGCGGCCTTCCGGGGGCCTGGGGGAAAGACGTCAGGCGCTGGCGGCGAGCGCCTTCTCGAGGCTCGCGGGATCCTCGACGTTGACGCACTCGAGGTCCTTCGCGATGCGCCGCACGAGGCCGCAGAGCACCTTGCCGGGCCCCAGCTCGATCACCTTCGTCACCCCGCGCTGTTGGAGCGCCTGCACGCCCTCGATCCACCGCACCGAGCCCGTCACCTGGCGCAGCAGCAGCTCCTTGATGCGGCCGGCCTCGGCGTTCGGCGCCGCCTCGACGTTCGTCACCACGGGGGCCATCGGCGCCTTGAAGGCCACCTTCGACAGCACCTCGTCGAGCCGGGGCACGACCGGCGCCATCAGGGCGCAGTGGAACGGAGCGCTCACCGGCAGCGGCAGCACCCGCTTGGCGCCCGCCGCCTTGAGCAGCGCTCCGGCGCGCTCGACGGCCTGTGCGTGGCCCGCGATCACCGTCTGCGCCGGCTCGTTGAAGTTCGCGCACGAGACGACCTCGCCCTGCGCGGCCTCGACGCACACCTGCTGCACCTTCTCGGGGGCGAGCCCCAGCACCGCCGCCATGGCGCCCACGCCCGCCGGCACCGCCTCCTGCATGAACGTGCCGCGCGCCCGCACGCTGCGCACGCCGTCGGCCAGCGACATCGCGCCCGCCGCCACCAGCGCGGAGTACTCGCCGAGCGAATGACCGGCGACGAAGGCAGGGGCGCTCCCGAAGCGCCTGGCGAAGACCGCGTGCGCCGCGACCGACACCGTGAGGATCGCCGGCTGCGTGTTGGCCGTCAGCTTCAGCGCCTCCTCGGGCCCCTCGAAGCAGAGCGTCGACAGCTTTTCACCCAGCGCGTCGTCGGCCGCGTCGAAGACCGCCTTCGCCTCGGGGAAGGCCTCGGCCAGCGCCTTGCCCATGCCCACGTACTGGCTGCCCTGCCCCGGAAACACGAACGCCACGGAACCCATGTCCGCTCCCTTGAAGAACGCCTGCCGAAGAGGCTCCTACCAGCGAACGATCGCGCTGCCCCACGACATGCCGGCGCCGATGGCCATCATCAGGATCGTGTCGTTCGGCTTGAGCCGCCCGGCGCGATTGGCCTCGTCCAACGTCATCGGCAGCGAGGCCGACGACGTATTGCCGTATTTGTCGATGTTCAGGAAGGCCTTCTCTTTCGAGAGCCCGACGCGCTCGAGCACCGCGTCAATGATGCGCACGTTGGCCTGGTGCGCCACCACGTGGGTGACGTGGTCGGCCGTCAGCTGGTTCGCCGTGAAGGCCTCCTGCACCGCCTCGGAGAGCGCCCGTACCGCGAACTTGTACACCTCGCGGCCGTTCATCGACACGTACTGCAGCCGCTGATCGACCATCTCGTGGGTGACCGGCGTCTTCGAGCCTCCGCCGGGGATGCACAGAATGCCCGTCTGCGCGCCGTCGGTGTGCAGGTGCGTCGAGATGACGCCGCGCGCCTCGTCGCTCGAGGGGCCCAGCACCATCGCGCCCGCCGCGTCGCCGAAGAGCACGCAGGTGTTGCGATCCTTCCAGTCGATGATGCGCGTGAGCAGCTCGACGCCGATGACGAGCGCCCGCTTCGCCCGGCCCGTCTCGATGAACTGCGCGGCCACCGACAACCCGAAGAGCGAGCCGGCGCACGCGGCCGAGAGATCGAACGCGAACGCCTTCGACGCTCCGAGCTTGTGCGCGACGAAGGCCGCGCAGGCCGGCATCGGCATGTCCGGCGTCACCGTGCCCACGATGATGAGGTCGAGCTCATCGGCGCGGGTGTTGGCCAGCTCGAGCGCCCGGACCGCCGCCTTCACCGCCATGTCCGAGGTGTTCTCGCCCGGCGCCGCCATGTGCCGCTGACGAATTCCCGTGCGCTCGACGATCCACTCGTCGCTCGTCTCGACGATCTTCTCGAGATCCCGGTTCGTCACCACCTTCTCGGGGACGTAGCTACCGGTGCCGATGATCTGAGCGCGCATGGTGTCGCGCTCATTACCCACAAAACCTCACCCATGTCACTGCGTCGGTTTTGTGGGGCGGGGGCCGTTCCTGGCCGGGACCGAGCGCAGGAAACACAAAGACCCCTCACGGCACGTGGCCGGGAGAGGTCGGGCCCTGCGAAGACACGCGAACGACCCAGCGGCAGTGAAGCACCGGGTGAGCGCCCGGGTTCAGGCGCTCACCAGCGGGGCCTCATCAATCGGCCTTTCCGCGCGCGACCTTCTTGCCGTTGTAGAAGCCACAGGCCGGGCAGATGCGGTGAGGCATCGTCGGGGCGCCGCAGTTCGCGCACTTGATGACCTGCACCGCCGTCTTGAGCTTGTTGTTGCCTGCGCGGCGGCGATCACGCCGCATCTTCGAAGTGCGCTTCTTGGGTACGCCCATGGCTTCGTCTTCCTTTCGACGACTTCAGTTCTTCAGCTTGATGTCCTTCAACTTCGCCAGCCGGACATCGATCTCTTTCTTCTCGGAGTGACCGCAGTCCTTCTCGTTCAGGTCCTGCCCGCACGTGGCGCAGAGCCCCTTGCAGTCCTCCCGACACAGCACGGTCACCGGGAGCGCCAGCAATACCTGTTCACGCACGATCGGGTCCAGATCGATCGTCTTTCCATCGAACGGTTCCGCGTCGACCTCGTCGAGCTCGAAGCTGGCCGCCACGTCGCCCTCGTCGTCGTCGTCCTTCGCCTGACGGCGTCGGCGCGCAGGCTTCGCGCCCGCGGGGGCCTCGTCTTCTTCGTCCTCGTCAGGCCTGGGCGCCTCGCGCACCATGCGCAGCGAGAACTCCACCGGCACCGAGAGCGCCACGTCCTTCGTGCAGCGGCGGCAGGGACAGGTGACCTCGGCCTCGAACGAGCCCCGCACGTGCACCTGGCCGCTCACCTTGCGGAACGACGCCGAGAGCGGCGTGGCGGACACCAGGCGAAACCCCTCCGACTCGGCGAGCGCCGCGTCGAGCACCTTGCGCTCGATGGGCTGCGTCAGCTCGAGGCCCGGCTCCTGAATTTCCTCAATCTTCACCAACATTTGCGGTCTCGGGCCCCAAAGGGGCGCGCTGCATACCCTTCACGGTGGCCCAAAGTAAAGCCTGACGACGACACGCGGCCGTCACGATGACAGGCCCCACGCCGCGCGAGCTTGCCGGTATGGTGACTGACGCGTGCGGGCGGGTCTCATCACTCTCGGGCTGTTCCTGTCGGTGCCGGCCCTGGCGCAGGTGGCGCCGCGCAACGACGCGCTGACGCGGGGCCAGCAGCAGGTCGACGAGGGCGACTTCGAAGATGCGGTGAAGACGCTCGAGGCCGGCATCGACGCGCCCGACCTGACCGACGACCAGCTCGCCGAGCTGTACCGGCTCCTGGGCCTCGCGCACCTCTACCTGGGCAACGAAGACAAGGCGCGGGGCGCGTACGAGAAGCTGTTGCAGGCGCGGCCCGACTACGAGCTGCCCAAGGGCACGCCGCCGAAGATCCGCACCATCTACGGCCGCATCAAGGACGACATCCGCAAGCGGCGCGTGCGACCCGTCACCATCACCGTCTCGGGCGTGCCGGAGCAGCGGCCCGCGCAGGCCGTCACCGTCGAAGCCCGCATCGACGACATGGCCCTGGGCGCGAAGGCGAAGCTGTTCTACCGACGCTCGGGCGCGCAGAACTACAGCTCGATCGACTTCCTGCGAGATCGCACCGATCGCTCGCTCTACCGCGCCACCATTCCCGCGTTCGAGGTGCCTGAAGAGGCCGCCGCGTACGATCTCGAGTACTACGTCGAGGTCGCCGACGCCGCGCAGCGCCGGCTCGCGGGCCGCGGAGACCCCTTCACGCCGCTCACCTTCCGCGTGCTCGCGAAGGTCGTCATCGACGACGGCGAGAAGCCGAAGGCCTGGTACCAGAACCCGTGGGTGTGGGTCGGCATCGGCGCGGGAGCTGCCGCCGTGACCACTGGCGCGGTGATCCTCGCGACCCAGAAGCCCACCGGCACGTTGCCGATCACCATTCAGATCGAGGGCATGCCGTGAAGCGCGCGCTGCTGATCGGAGCCGTGCTGGTGACCGCCTGTGGCGGCCCGCCCCCGACCGAGACCGGCTTCGATCTCGAGCTCGTCGTTCAGCGCGGCCTGCTCGACACCATCTCGGCGTTCCAGGTCGCGCTCGTCACGAACATCTCGTCGGTCGAAGGCGGTGACTGCACGGTCATTCGC
>JANRKQ010000160.1:0-3488 GCA_033763395.1 Myxococcaceae bacterium | reverse complement strand
CGACGCCGGCGTGCCGATTCTCGTCGGGAGCGACGGCGCGGGCTCCATCGGCTGTCTGGTGGGCGGCGCCTTCCTCGACGAGCTGCGGCTGCTCGTGGAAGCGGGCCTCCCGCCGGCCGCGGTGCTCAAGGGCGCGACCGTACTCCCGGCACGATTCATCTCGGGAGACGGCGCCGACTTCGGCACCATCGAGCCCGGCAAACGCGCCGACCTCGTGCTGCTCGACGGCGACCCGTTGGCCGACATCACGGCCACCTCGCGCGCGGTGAAGGTGATGAAGGGCGGCGTGCTGGTGGAAGCGGTGGCGCCATGAGCGCTCTCAAGGCCGGCCTGAAGGCGTTCGCCCTGACGGTCGCGTCGGGCACGACGCTCATCGCGGCTGCCGGTCAGCTGTCCGGCCAGTACGCCGGGCGCACGACGCGACCCGGCTGGGCGCCCAGGCAGTACCTCGCCATCACCCGCGCGCTCCCGGCCGGTCACCGCCTCACGGCGAGCGACGTGCGCGTCGAGACCGCTCCGGAGCAGTTCGTCTCGGACACCCTGGTGCCGGTCAGCGACGAGGTCGCTCTGCCCGGGCGCACGTTGATGGTGCCGGTCCAGGCTCGAGACGTGGTGGTGAAGGCGCTCTTCGTACCGCGACCGGTGTCGCTCGCGTGCGGCGCGGCGGCGCGGACGGCGGCGGCCGAATTGGGCCTCGACCAGGAGCGCAGCGTCGTCACCTACCTCCTCGCCCTCGACGGCGCCCTCGCGAACCAGCACGGAGCGACTCGCCCATGACCGAGTCTCGTGGCGCGAGCGTGGCGCTCGGCGTGCTGTCAGGCCTGGTGGTCGCTTGCCTCGCAGGAGGGGCCGTCGGTGGCGTGCTCTACCGCCGGGCGAAGCAGGCGGCGACCGACCGCGACGAGGCGGCGTGGGCCATGACTCGCACCGTCGTCGCCGCCGTCAACCTGTCGCCCGGCACGCCCATCACTATCGACCTGCTGTCGGACCGAAAGGTGCCGTCACGTCTCGTCACGTCGAGCGCCGTGCCCCTGACCGAGGCGAGCAGCCTCATCGGCCAGCCCCTGCGCGTGGCCGTGTCGGCGGGGGACGTGTTGCCGTGGACGGCGTTCGACCAGCGGCACGTGGACCCGTCATGCGTCACCTTCGCGACGTCGCTGGCCACGTCGATTCACGCCCATCGCGAAGCCCCCATCACGAAGCTCCTCGGGGCCCTCGAGCAGCGTGCAGGCGCCGACGCGGGCGGCTGGTAGGCCCCCAGGCGTCGACGGCTGCGGCGCGGGGCTCCCGCGAATCGGCAGGACGCTCTCTCTGGCGAAAGCCCCCCACCTGCGCGAGAAGCCGCTCGTGCCGTTTGACCTTCTCCAGAGCCGGGTGTTGCCACCCTCGATGTCAGGTCTCGCGCGCGTCGTCCTCGCCGTCTTCAGCGTGACGCTGGCGGGGTGCGGCCAGAAGCCCACCACCGGCCCGAAGTACACCACCGCGAAGGTCGACACCGGGCCCGTCATCGGCCGCGTGACCGCCACCGGCACCGTGTCGGCCCTGGTGACGGTGCAGGTGGGCGCCCAGGTGTCGGGCCGCATTCAATCGCTCAACGTCGACTTCAACTCGAAGGTGACGAAGGGCCAGGTGCTGGCGAAGCTCGACCCGTCGCTCTTCGAGGCGGCCGCGTCGATGGCGCAGGCGAACGAGAAGGCCGCGCTCGCCGGCCTCACCCGCGCGCAGGCCCAGGAGAAGGACGCGCAGCGCAAGCTCACCCGGGCGAAGACGCTGGCCGACCAGAAGCTGGTGCCCCTCGCCGAGCTCGAGAGCGCGCAGGCCGAGCTCGAGGTGGCGCAGGCCAACATCCAGGCGGCCGAGGGCTCGGTGGCCCAGGCACGCGCGGCCCGGCAGCAGGCCCAGGTGAACCTCGCCTACACCACCATCACCTCGCCCATCGATGGCACCGTCGTCTCGCGCGCCGTCGACGTGGGCCAGACGGTGGCCGCCTCGCTCCAGGCGCCGACGCTCTTCACCATCGCCGAGAACCTCTCGAAGATGCAGGTCGACACCAACGTGGCCGAGGCCGACGTCGGCAAGCTCTCCGACGGTATGGAGGCGAGCTTCTCGGTCGACGCCTTCCCCACCCGCGTCTTCAAGGGCCGCATTCGCCAGATTCGGTACGCGCCCCAGGTGGTGCAGAACGTCGTCACCTACGACGCCGTCATCGACGTGGCCAACGACGAGCTGCTCCTGCGGCCCGGCATGACGGCCAACGTCAGCTTCATCTACGCGCGGGCCGACGACGCGCTGCGGGTGCCCAACGCCGCGCTGCGCTTCCGCCCCGACCCCGAATTGACGCGCAAGGCGCCGAAGCCGGAGCCGGGCAAACGGCTCCTCTGGGTGCTGGACGGTGAGACGCCCACGCCGGTGCCGGTCTCCATCGGCCTGTCGGACGGTACGGTGACGGTGGTGCAGGGCCTCACCGAGGGCGCGGCCGTCATCACGGAGAAGCTCGAGGCTGGCAGCGGCGGCCGTCCCTCCGGTCTGGGTGGTCCGTCGATGGGCGGCGGCGGCATGCGGAGGGCCTTCTGACGTGGCCGCACCGGTGGTGGCGCTCGAAGACATCACGCGCGTCTTTTCGCTCGGCGACGTCGAGGTGCACGCGCTGCGCGGCGTCTCGCTCACCATCGAGCGCGGCGAGTTCGTCGCCATCATGGGCAGCTCGGGCTCGGGCAAGTCGACGCTGATGAACGTGGTGGGCTGCCTCGACCGCCCCACCGCGGGGCGCTACCACCTCGACGGGAAAGACGTGTCGACCCAGTCGCGCGCGCAGCTCGCCCGCACCCGCAACCGCACCATCGGCTTCGTCTTCCAGTCGTTCAACCTGCTGGCGCGCACCTCGGCGCTCGAGAACGTCGAGCTGCCGCTCCTCTACGCCGGTGTCTCGTCGAAGGAGCGCCGCGCCCGCGCCCAGAAGGCCCTCGAGCGGGTGGGCCTGGGCGAGCGGCTGGGGCACCTGCCGAACCAGCTGTCGGGCGGCCAGCAGCAGCGCGTCGCCATCGCCCGCGCGCTGGTGACGAAGCCCAGCCTGCTGCTGGCCGACGAGCCCACGGGCGCGCTCGACACGAAGACGAGCGTCGAGGTGATGCAGCTGCTCTCGTCGCTCGACGACATCACCGTGGTGCTGGTGACGCACGAGCACGACGTCGCCGCGTGGGCCGAGCGCGTGGTGACGCTGCGCGACGGGCGCGTCGTGACGGACGTGCGGCAGACCCCGGTGCGCGAACCAGCGAGGGAGGCGAGCTGACATGGGTCCACTTCAGACGAGTCGGCTCGCGCTGCGGGCGCTCCTGCGCAACAAGCTGCGCAGCTTCCTCACCGCGCTCGGCATCATCATCGGCGTGGCCGCCGTCATCGCGATGGTGGCCATCGGCGAGGGCGCGCGCGCGCAGGTGGAAGAGACGTTCGCCGCCATGGGCACCAACCTGCTCATCGTGATGCCCGGC
>JANRKQ010000159.1:0-10732 GCA_033763395.1 Myxococcaceae bacterium | reverse complement strand
GTGGGCGAGGTGCTCGAGCACCCGCGCGCCAGCCTCGACCGGAGACACCTTCGTCACGTCGGGCGGCGCCTGCCAGGGGAGGATCTTCGCGCGGCGGTCGACGCCCGGGTGGCTGAGCCACGACTTCGCCGAGGCCACCTGCCGCGTGGGGACCTTCGTGCCGTGCGTGCGCGCGAACTCACCCACCACCGTGCGGGCGTCGCCCTTCCACGGCAAGGCGAGCGCGTCTTTGGGGAACTCGCCGTCGGCTGACAGGTAGAGGAACGACGGCAGCAGCTGGCGCTCCTCGGTCGTGCCCGGCGCCGTCACCTGGGAAATCGGCAGCACGGCCTGATTGGGGCCGCGGCCCTCCTTCGCGTCCAGCGCCATCCACGACAGGGCCGAGTGCGTGGTGCCGAGGTCGATGCCGATGGAGTAGGTGGCGCTCACGGCAGCTCGACTTCAGCGGGGGCGATGACCTTCACGTCGACCGTCGTCGGCACCGCGGGCAGCTCGACCTTCGAGGCCTGCCAGCCATGGTGCTTGAGGCTGCCCTTCCACGGGCCCTGGCCGGTGACGTTGCCGGTGAGGCGAAAGCGGCTCGCGTCGAAGCCCGCCGGCACCGAGATGGTGGCGCCCTCGGTCTCGGCCACCACCGGCGTCAGCGCCAGGTACTGCGCGAGCACCTTCTTGCAGCCAGCGTGCACCACGCGCGAGGCGGCGCCCACGTCACCATCGGAGAACGAGGTGATGTCTTCCTGAAGGAAGTCGAGCAGCCGGCCTTCCCGCTGGAGGAGGCCCAGGAAGAACAGGGCGGCTGCGTGCTGCTGCTCGGCCGTCAGCACCGGCGCGGGGGGCGGCGGCGGGGGGGCTTCGACCTTCGCCGGCAGGGCCCGCTCGGGCGCCGCGGAGGCCGGCAATTCGCCTCCAAAGAGGACGGACAGGGCCAGTTTCAGTCTGGTGAAGAAGCTCATGGCGGCGGCCGTCGGGTAGCCGAAATCTTCCTCACATGCCAATGGTTTACACTTGCGCTAAGCCCTCACTCCGGAGGCTGTCCATGCGGGTTCTTCTGCTGCTCGTCGTCGCTGCCGTGTCTGGGCCCGCGTTCGCTGCCGACGTGTACGTCAACGGCGTCAACGTCGAGGGCCTGGTGAACCAGACCTTCAGCAAGGTGAACGTCAGCATCGACGAGAAGGGCAACGTGCACATCGACGCGCCCGGCTACGCGGTGAAGAAGGTCACCATCGCCGCCGACAAGCCCACCGCCGCGGTGAGGGAAGAGGGCCTCATCACCAAGAAGTACTTCGTCGTCACCGAGCAGAACGTGCTCGGCCGCACCGAGTACGACGTCGACCTGTACATCAACGGCAAGTTCGTGCGCACGCTGCGCAGCGACGACGAGCAGATCGTCAGCGACATCACGAAGTACTTCGCGCCGGGGAAGAACCAGGTGCTGCTCCAGGCGCGCAAGGTGATGGCCAACAAGGATCAGCCGAAGTCGACGCGGGCCGATCACTTCTTCCGCGTGCTCATCGGCGAGGGCTCGATGACCGCCGATCAGGTGACCATCGAACTGCCCCTCATCAAGTTCGAGCGTACCGCCGCCGACGCCAACGACGTGCGCCAGGAATTCAGCGTCACCACGCGCTAACCGAGGAAAGCCGCGACCCGTGTACACCATCGACGAGCGCCTCAAGGGCCTGCCTGCCGTCAAGGAGCAGGTCGTTCAGCTGTACCAGTCGTTGAACCAGCCGCACCTCGCCGTCCCCGGGCGGAGCGCCGGCCCCGCGACGGCCTACGTGCTTGGCCTGCGCGGCCCCAGCGGCTTCGCCGTCTTCGTGTACCTGTACCTGTCGGAGAGCGGGGAGTGCGCGGTGTACGTGCCCACCAACGGCACGGTGCCCGCCGACCGGTACCAGGCGGAGGAGTCGGAGGCCCTGGGCTTCGTCGAGTCGATGGGCTTCATCATGGACAACCTGAACTTCCGCGGCCGCCCGCCCGACGAGCAGGAGTCCTTCATTCGCACGCTGCCAGTGTTCCAGCGTGAGCCGCCGCCGCCGTCGGCCGTGCCGGGAGTGCCCATGTCTCCGGGCATGGAGCCCGCGCCCGTCAAGCGGGGCACGGGGCAGAAGGCCGGCGTGGTGAACATCGGCAAGCTCTTCTCGGCGTTCTGCCTGTCGCTCGTCGTGTCGGCGTGCGCGCACTACGTCTCGCCCGAGGCGAGGGAGCAGGCCCAGACCAACTACGATCTCGCGGTCGGGCTCCTGGCCCGCAACGCCCAGCAGGCCTTCACCGAGATCGAGAAGGCGCTCGAACTCAACCCGCGCATGGCCGAGGCCTGGCACGTGAAGGGCATCCTCCTGCACCACTCGTTCGGCAAACTCGAAGAGGCGAAGGTGGCCTACGAGAAGGCCATCGAGCTCAAGCAGCCGTTCAGCGAGGCCAGCACCAACCTCGGCAACCTCTACATGGACATGAAGCGCTACGACGACGCCATCGGGCTGTACGACCGGGCGCTCAACGACGTGCTCTACGGCGCGCCCTTCATCGCGCAGGGGAACAAGGGGTGGGCGCTCTACAAGAAGGGCGACACGAAGAGCGGCGTCGAGCAACTGAAGGCGGCCGTCACCGTCAACCCGAAGTACTGCCTGGGGCACGCACAGCTCGGGCAGATCTTCTCGGAGCAGGGCAACGACGAGGAGTCGTGCAAGTACTACGGGCGCTACGTCGACGCCTGCCCGCTCGCGGCCGACGCGCACCACCGCGTGGGCCTCTGCCAGCTGAAGGCCGGCAAGCGCGAAGAGGCGCAGAAGAGCTTCGACGCCTGCGTCGAGAAGTCCACCAACCTCGACCTGAAGGACATCTGCCTCAAGCTGAAGGAGAAGGCCTGACGTGGAGGCGTCGTCGCGGCACGCGGCCGAGCAGGCCCGCCTCGCCTTCGGGCAATTCCTGGTGACGCAGCGTCAGCGCCGGGGGCTGTCGCGTCAGCAGGTGGTGGCGGTCACGAAGCTGCCGGCGCTGCTGGTCGGGGCCATCGAAGACGGAGAGTCCGAGAAGTGGCCCGAGCGGGTCTTCGTCGTCAACGCGCTCAAGACCTACGCAGGCGCCGTCGGGCTGCCCGTCGCCGAGGCGCTCGAGCGGTTCGAGGCGCTTCCCGACGTGCCGCGCGGCGATGGGTTCGACCCCGCCGCGCTCGAGGCGAGCCGGCGACGTCGCGCGGTGACCGGGCTGTGGGGCATCGCCGCGGCGCTGTCTGTCGCCGGGCTGTGGGCGTGGCTGTCGGTGGTGCGCAACGTCGCCGAGGCCGTGGCCCGGTGATCCGGGTCGTCGACGAGGCGCTGGTGCTGTCGAGCGTCGACTACGGCGAGGCCGACCGCATCGTGACGCTCTTCACCCGGGAGCGCGGCCGCGTCTCGGCCTTCGCCGCTGGCGCCCGCAAGTCGAAGCGGCGCTTCGCAGGGGCCCTCGAGGCCGGCACCCACCTGAAGGCCCACCTCGTGGAGCGGCGCGGAGACACCTTCCGGCTCGACGGCGTCGACGTGGTGCAGAGCTTCCACCACCTGCGGGACGATCTGCCGCGCATCGCCCGGCTGTTGTACTGCCTCGAGCTGATTCGTGAGCTGACGCGTGACCACGAGCCGCACACCTCGCTCTTCGACACGCTCAAGGACTACCTGCAGCTCCTCGACGCGAAGCAAGCGGGCCCGACGTCGTTGTTGTTGTTCGAGCTCGACGCGCTCGCCCAGGCCGGCTTCATGCCGAACTTCTCGCCCTGCGCGCTGTGCGGCCAGCCCACGGGCGCGCGGCCCCGCTTCGACCCCGAGCACGGTGGCGTGGTGTGCTTCGCCTGTGCGCCCCGGGTGCCCAACGGGTTTCCCGTGTCGCCCGAGGTGGTCGACGCGCTCGCGCGCCTCCAGGCTGGAGCGCGCACTCCGATGGCGGCGGACCTGCGCGCGCGGGCCCGCGAGCTGCTCAACGTGTTCATCGCCCATCACCTCGGCCGCAAGCTCAAGTCCGTCGAGTTCATGGAGCAGGTGGGGGCCGATTGAGCGCGCGGCACGACGTCATCTGTCTCGGCGAGGCGCTCGTCGACTTCCTGCCGGACGCGCGCGGGCAGCGCGTGCGCGACGTGACGCGGTGGACCCCGTGCCTCGGCGGAGCCCCGGCGAACGTCACGGTGGGCGTCTCTCGCCTGGGTGGCCGCGCGGCGCTGGTGGGCGTCACCGGCGACGACGAGTTCGGATGGTTCCTGCACGAGCGGCTCGAGGTCGAGGGCGTCGACACCCGCTTCTTGAGGCACACCGGCGAAGGCAAGACGGGCCTGGGCTTCGTCTCGTTGACCCGCTCTGGCGAGCGCTCCTTCACGTTCTACCGGGCGCGCGCGGCCGAGACGTTCCTCGACGAGCGCGACACCTCGCGCGCGCAGGCGGCCATCGCCCGGGCGACGGTGCTGCACGTGGGCACCAACTCGTTGCTCCAGGCCAGGGCCCGGGCGGCCGTACAGGCGGCGGTGCAGCGAAGCTTCGAGGCCGGCCGCATCACCTCGTCGGACCCCAACTTGCGGCTGCACCTGTGGAAGGACCCGTCGGTGCTGCGGCGTCTGCTGCACCGGCTGATTCCCCGCCTGGCGCTCGTGAAGCTCTCGGACGAAGAGGTGGCCTTCGTCACCGGCACGAAGGACGTCGAGGGGGCGCTTCGCTGGCTCGAGGCCCGGGGCGTCGTGCTGGCGGTGGTGACCCTCGGCGCTCACGGCGCGGCGGTGCGCTTTCGTGGAGTCACCTGTCGGGTCCCGGCGCCAAGGGTGCGCGTCGTCGACACGACGGGCGCCGGAGACGGCTTCACGTCGGGCCTCCTCGCCGAGGTGTCGAAGGCCGTCGCCAGCCGCGCGCAGCTCGAGGCGCTCTCGGCCCGGGACGTCGAGGCCTTCGCCCGCTTCGGCTGCCGCGTCGGTTCGCGGGCCGTGACGAAGCTGGGGGCGGTGGCCGGTCTGCCCACGCGGAAGGAGCTGTGAATGACGAGGGCCACCCTTCTTCTCCTCGCGCTCGGAGGCTGCTGCATCAACCCGACGCCACCACCTCCACCGCCACCGGTGGTTCCGAGTGAGGCTCCGGTGCGTCCAGGGCCCTCGCGGTTCCCCGACGCGGGCTTTCGTGCGCTCGTGCTGGACGTCGCGGGCGAGTGGAGCCCGCTCGACTCGCGCGTGCGCATGGAGCGCGGCGTTCAAGGCGGCGGGCATCACCTCTCGCTCACCTACGAGCTTGGCGTCGCGCCGCCGGCCGAGCTGTTCGTCGTGAGCCGTGTGGTGCGCCTGCGTGACGGCCTCATCGCAGGCCGTGACGACACCAGCCTCACGGGAACCTCGTGGCGGGGCGATGGAGGCGTCTTCCAGTCCTTCGGTGGGAGCACCGTGCGGCTGTGCCCGGTGCGGACCGACGCGGGCATTCTGGGTGAGGCGCTGGTGCTCGAGTCGTACGGCTACGACGGGCCCTTCGGTGAGCGGCTCGTCGAGGCGTTGCAGCCGTTCCGCGTCGAGTGCCCCGGCTGCGAAGCCGACTGTGGAGGGTGAAGCCCATGGCGACGACGGCGCAGCAGCTCATCGAGGCTCTTGGCCTTCAGCGGCACCCCGAAGGCGGCTGGTACAAGGAGACGTTCCGTGACGCGCCGGGGCCGTCGGGCCGGGCGCACTCCACTGCCATCTACTTCCTGCTGCACGCGGGCGAGCGCTCGCACTGGCACCGCGTCGACGCCGCCGAGGTGTGGCTCTTCCACGCGGGAGCGCCGCTCGAGCTGGACCTGTCGGACGATGGCAAGCAGAACCGGACGGTGCGGCTGGGGCCCGACGTGCTGGCGGGAGAACGGCCCCAGGCCGTAGTGCCACCCAACGCGTGGCAGTGCGCCAGGACGCTCGGCGACTACACGCTGGTGAGCTGCACGGTGGCGCCGGGCTTCGACTTCAAGACGTTCGAGCTCGCGCCCCCGGGGTGGGCGCCGGGGTGACAGACGCCCCACCTCTTTTGTCGACGTCCTGAGGATCGGACGAGCGGGCGCGCGACCTCATCAGTCACCTCGGGGCCTCCACGGTCGCCACCTGCTGTGCAAGTGACCAACACGCTCGCTCGAGCGCGTCCTGCCAGGTCTCAGCCACCCATGCCGCGAACGGTGTGAGCGAGCGCCGTCTCACTTCGCCGGCGACCCCGAACCCCTCCCACACGACGTTCCCGCTGGCATCGGTGAGCGTGGCCCGAAGTCGAACGAAGGTGAGCACGCCGGCGGTGGGTTGATCCAGGGTCCACCAGGCATCCAGCAACTGTACCGTGAGCAGCGGTCCGCTCCTTCCAACGGCGACCCGGTGCCCCGCCAGGTGGCTCGTCAGGGTGGCCCGGGAGAGCTGAGAAATGCTGTTTCCAACGACGTCCTCAGCGGGCGCGAGCGGGGCAGGTGGGTGCCCGCGTTCGTCGACGAGTCGGAGTTGCACGCTTGTCGTGGGAGCTGCTGACGGTGCTCCACGGGGCGTGAGTATCACCGCTTCACGGCGAGTAGCGCAGCCGAGGGCGAGGAGCGCCAGGAGCATGGTCGCTTGAGTCATGGGTGCTCCGAGGCGAGTTCGACGGCGAGCCGGTCGGCGGCGCGAGTCAGCGCGTCGCCAAAAAGTTCGGCGACCGCGCGAGCCTCGAAGCGCGCAATTGAGACCGAGAGCGCTTCCGTCGCTTCAGCCGTCATCCACGGGCCCCCGGTCGTGGCCCGCAGCCGCGCGCGGACGATGGCGCTCCGCTCGAAGGACACGTTTGAGACGAAGACGACCCACCAGTCGAGCACCTCGACCCTTACGACCAGCCCCGGCCTGTTCTCTCGTAACCCCACACGGGCGAAGGCGGCGCCGACGCGGCCCTTCATGACGTCGATGGCAGCGTCGTCAGCCCACTGCTCGAAGGCTCCGAGGGGGTTCTCTGAAACGCAACGAGCGTCGTTCACCTGCACGCGGCCTTCCAGCGGGGGGGCGCTGGTTCCGAGATGAGCCCGTGGCGTCGCGCAGCCCCAAAGCGCGAAGAGGACCCAGGCGATGGCGACCGGCGACTTCACGGCGCCTCCGCGGGTGGCGGTTGCTCCACTCGAAGCGTCGCGAGCAGCGTGACGGTGACCACCACGAGGACGACGACCAGGATGACGGCGACGACGGCACCAGGGCTCGCGGCGACCGACGCCACGCAGCGCTCGAGCGCCCTGAGGGCCGCGACGCCGAGCCCTGCGCTCACGACGGCGCTGATCGCCGCGGTGGACACCAGCGTCGACGACTGCAGGTATCCGAATGGCAGCTTGGACGTCACGAGGCCCGTCGCAAGCGCTGCGACGAGGACCGCGGAAGAAACCGTCAGGGCGAGCAGTGCGCGTTCCAACTCGGGGCCGACCGATGCACACGCGGCAGGCGGTGCGCACGCGCCCGCGGCAGCGAGTGCCCCACCAGCTGATGCCGTGGCAGCCATCGCGGCGGCGAGCGCGCCCACGAGGAGCGGGGGAACTGCCGGACTGAGCCCGAAGGTCTGCGCGGTCCGGATACTCACGTTGACCAGGCTGAGCGAGATGATGAGGAGCGACTCGACCAGGATGAGCAGACCGAGAAGAAGTGGAACGTCGCAGCCCATATGACATCCCCCAGGCTCCAGACGAGCTGAACTCTACACGCGCACGAGCCCCGGCTCCTTCGCCACCAACTGCGCGAAGACGAGATCGGCCTGCTTCTCGAGCACCGAGTTCGCCCGCAGCCGCATGTCGAGGTGCGTGAAGTCGACGTGGTCGAGCAGTTGGTCCTGGTTGAAGCACGAGAAGACGTACGACTCCTTGCCGGTGCGCGGGTCGACGTGGCGCTGCAGGCACTGGGCGCAGATCTCCTTCATCATGCACTGCATCGGCGAGTTGATGCTGCCGATGGCGCAGTGCTCGGGCTTGAGGAAGGACTTCAGTACGCCGTGCCGCGCGTCCTTCACGGCCTTCATCATGCGGTCCGAGCCGATGGCGATGATGCGGTCGACCTGCCGCAAGTCGAACTCGCGCGTGTCGAGCTTTCCTTCGGCGTAGGCCACCATCGCCTGCACGATGTTGCCGACGAAGAACCTGTCCTGAGGCCGGCGCGGCGGCAGGTGCGGAGGCCCGTCGACGGCCCAGACGACCTGGTCGGCCGCCCGCTCGAGATCGTCGAACTTGTAGGCGTCTTCGGCCTTCCGATAGCCGGCGAAGTAGAGGACCCGGCAGCCGACGGCGCGCAGGGCCTGGCCGATGGAGAACAGCACCGCGTTGCCCAGGCCACCGCCCGCGAGGAGCACCGTCTCCTTCACGTGGGGGATCTCGGTGGGCGCGCCGGTGGGGCCCATGAGAATGACGGGCTCGCCCACCTTCAGCATCGCGCACATGCGTGACGACGCGCCCATCTCGAGCACGATGGTCGACATGAGGCCCTTGTCCTTGTCGACCCACGCGCCGGTGAGGGCGAGGCCCTCCATGGTGAGGCGGGTGCCATCGACGAGCGGCGCGGTGCGCTCGAAGTTCTGCAGCCGGTAGAACTGCCCCGGGTGGAAGTGCCGCGCCGCGAACGGCGCCCGCACCACCACCTCGACGATGGTGGGCGTGAGCCGGTTGACGGCCTCGACGGTGGCGAGGAAGGCCGCGTCGAGGCGCTCGAAGAAGGCCTGGCGGGCGGCGTCACGCTGGGGCTGCTCCGACTCCGAGAGGCCCTCGAGCTGCTTCGCGAACACGCGCGCGACGTGCGGGTAGCCGTCCTTCGCCGACGCCATCGCCTTCACCACGTTGCCGGCGTACGTGGGGTGGTTGTCGCCGTAGAACGAGATGAAGCGGCCGTCCTTCTCGTACGAGGTGAAGAAGCCGACGTCGCGGGCGATGTCCTCGTGCGCTTCGACCTCGCGCAGCCGCTGGCCCTCGGGCGTCTCGTCGACGACGTAGTTGCGGAAGAACGAGCCGTCGTCATCGAGCTTGAAGGTGCCCGGGTACTCGCGCTCGTAGGTGACGTTGGGCGAGGTGCCGGCGGCGACGCAGACGGTGCGCGCAGGCAGCTCGAGGAACGAGCCGGAGCCCTTGAGCTTCCCGTCCACCACCGTCATGCGCTCGAAGCGCATCGCCTTCACCGCCCCGAACTCATCGGGCACCGCCTCGACCGGCGAGAGGCGCTCGATGAACCGAATGCCCTCTTCGAGGGCCTTGGCCACCTCTTCGTGGTTGAGCCGGTAGGCCGGAGACTCGGTGAGGCCGCGCCGGTAGCACAGCGACACGCCGCCCCAGCTGCGCACGAGCGGAACGAAGTTCGGCGCCTCGTGGGCCTTCTCGGCGCGCTCGCGCTCCGCCCGAATGGCGCGGCCGTGCTCGAGGAACTCGCGGTACACGGTGAGCTCTTCGGCGTTCAGCTTCGCGAAGACGGCCGCCTCGCCCAGGTCCTTCACCAGCGCCTCGTGACGCTTGAGCACCTTCTCGACCTGCACGGGGTAGTAGGCGAACAGCTCGGTGGCGGTGTCAACGCCGGTGAGGCCGCCGCCGATGACGACGGCGGGCAGGCGCACCTGCATGTTCGCCAGCGAGTCCTTCTTGAAGGCGCCGGTGAGCTGCAGGGCCATCAAGAAGTCGCTCGCCGCGCGCACGCCGCGCACGAGGTTGTTCTTCATCGGCACGATGGTGGGCTTGCCGGCGCCCGCGGCGATGGCGATGTGGTCGAACCCGAGCGCCCAGGCGTCGTCGATGGTGAGGGTGCCGCCGAAGCGGATGCCGCCGTAGATGCGGAAGCCCTCACGGCGCGCCAGCGTGAGGTGAATGAGGGTGAGGAACGACTTGTCCCACCGCACGGTGATGCCGTACTCGCTGACGCCGCCGAAGCCCTCGAGCACGCGCTCGTCGAGCTCCGCGGCGATCGACCGCCAGTCCTTGATGGGGGCGAGGCCCTTGCCGTTCTTCCCGGTGAGCTCGTCGGGGAAGGGCTCCACTTTCAGGCCGTCGATGCCAGCGACGGTGAAGCCCTCGTTGAGCAGGTAGTGCGAGAGCGTGTACCCGGCGGGGCCGAGGCCGACGACCATCACGTTCTTGCCGTTGGCCGCGGCGGCGAAGGGGCGGCGGGCGTTGAGCGGGTTCCAGCGGGTGAGGAGGCCGTAGAGCTCGAAGCCGTACGGCAGCGCGAGCACGTCGGTGAGGGCGCTCGTCTCGATCTGCGGAATGTTCACCGGCTCCTGCTTCTGGAAGATGCAGGCCTTCATGCAGTCGTTGCAGATGCGGTGGCCGGTGCCCGGGCACATCGGGTTGTCGAGCATCACCATCGCGAGCGAGCCCAGCGAGTCGCCGCGCGACTTGAGCACGTGCATCTCTGAGATGCGCTCCTCGAGGGGGCAGCCGGCGAGCGGAATGCCCAGCGGGTTCTTCTTGTACGTGCCGCCCGCGGCGACGAGGTCCTTCTCCTTGAAGCCCTTGCTGCACGAGTCCTTCTCGCGCTCGTGACAGACGACGCAGTAGTCGACCTCGTTCATCACCTCGCGGGCGCCGAAGCGGCGATCGGTGAGCTTGAAGCCGTCGCGGCGGCGCAGGTGTTGATCGGGCCCTTCGAAGGCCTCGGGCAGCGATGCGTCGGGCAGCTTCAGCTCGACGAGCTTGTCGAAGACGAGGGGCTTCGGCTGGGTGATGGTGCTCCAGCCGTGGAAGGTGTGGGTGAAGCTGGCGCGGGCCCAGGTCCAGCGGTCGCTGAGCGAGAGGAGCCCGCGCACTTGCG
>JANRKQ010000158.1:0-11651 GCA_033763395.1 Myxococcaceae bacterium | reverse complement strand
GTGGGGCCCGGGCTCCAGGACGACTACTCGTACGAGATGAAGGGCAACGTGGTGATGGACCCGAAGGTGCCAGTGGCGCTGGTCGACCTGCAGGCCGCGGACTCGTCGTCGGTGACGGCGAAGAAGACGGTGATGAACGACGTGCGGGGGATGTTCGGCCTCAACAAGGAAGGCGGCACGGTGGCCATCGCGAACTACGCGCCGCGCATGGGGCTCGACCTGAAGAACCTGCCGTTCCCGGCCGAGGAGAAGGCGAAGGGCTACGGGGTGCAGGCCGCGCAGGTGTTCAAGTGACCGTCAGGGGAACGGCGGCACGGGCTTCGACTCACCGGGCTTGAGGCCGCCGAGGTGCGCGAGCACCGTCTGGTATTGCGGGTGCGTGGGCGGGTAGCGCACGAGCGCGTCGCCGAGCATGCCGCCCGGGCCCTGAGCGCGGAGCATGAGCTCGATGGTGCCGTCGGGCTGCATCGTGGCGGAGCCGATCGAAGCGGGGTCGGTGGTCATGAAGGGCGCTCCAGCTCGCGGGCGCGGGCGTCGAAGAACCCGTGCAGGTGGGGGAAGGTGTTTCGCAGCTGGGCGTCGTTGCCGAAGTACCGCGCGGCCATCTCGGCGAAGGCCTCTTCTCGGCCGGCGTCTCCGGGCTGCAGCAGGTAGGTGTGGTTGGCGGCACGGAGCGCGGGCACGTCGAGGCGGTAGGCGTCGCGGAAGGCGGGGCTGCGCGAGTCGAGGCCCAGTGCGTTGGTGCCGTCGAGCGCGTGGCCGAACTCGTGGAAGAGGGCGTTGAAGCTGCCGTGGCCGTAGCCGAAGTCGGGCAGGTCTCGCTCCGAGGCGCCGCGCGCGCCGTCGTGGGTGGCCATGACGACGGTCATCGAGGCGGGATCGTACAGGCCGGGCACGCGGTCCCAGGTGCTGCCGGGCGGCCAGCCGCGCGGGGTGACGCCGCGGAGGCTCGTCATGTGATCGGTGACCGAGTCACGGCACGCGACGACGCGAACGCCGGCGCGGTGGGCGCGCACCAGCAGCTCGGCCGGGAGCTTCGACAGCTCGGCGACGACGACCTCGACGTCGGCGCGGGTGCCACGGCCGCCGGGTGAGACGAGCTGGCGGGCGGCGGCGTCGGCGGTGAGGGTGACCGTGGTGGTGCGGGCGGGGCGCGGGGCTGGCGCGCCGAGCTCGAGGTGCCGCTCGAGCGCGGCGATGGTGGCGCGGTGGCCGGCGTCGGAGCCGTAGGCGCGCTTGTACGCAGCGAGCTCGCGCTTGCTCAGGGTGCCGTCGCGGTTGCCGAACTGTTCGTCGACCCACTGGGCCTTCGCGCGCAGGGCCGGGGGCAGGGTGCGCACCGGGAGCGGCGGCAACGGCTCGTCGTCGCGCTCGGTGGAGACCGGGGGAGCGACGGGGGTGCGCACGATGCGGGGCATGGGAGAGGTCTTACCCGCGCGGGGTGGCTTCATGGAAGGACGAGTGAGAAGACCTCACGAGAGGTGCGAGGTTCGTGTGCTCCGGCTGAAAGAGTCGATTCGTACGGCAATAAAACTGCCGTGGCCGTCAGAATGGCACTTGCGCTGGACTGGTCAGTCATGTGACTCCCACGACGGTCCGAGGGGGTCTCAATGCATCGTTGGCACGCTTATTGGTCTGTCTGTCTGTCTGTCTGTCTGATCGGCTGTGAGCCCGAGGCTCCGTCAAGGGTCGGAAAGGCCCAGCATTTTCAATGGCCTGCAGCAGAGGACGACATCGTCGCGACATCGATCGCCGAGATCGGTTTCAGTCAGAACGCCGCGTGGACGCTCATTTCGCAGTCCGACTTCGAGACCGCGCTTGCAGCCATTCCGGTACAGACCGGCGACATCCCTGACACCGCAGACCGGGGACATGGTTGACACGTAGGGGCCGGGCGACAAACGCGCCTCATGCCCTGGAAAGAGACGTGCGCCGTGGAGGAGAGGAAGAAGTTCATCGAGGCCGCGCAGGCGAAGTCGATGCCGTTCAGCGAGCTGTGCCGACGCTTCGGCGTCAGCCGGGAGACCGGGTACACGTGGGTTGAGCGGTACCACCAGCAGGGCGTGACAGGCCTGGAGGACCGGTCGCGAGCGCCCAAGCGACGCCCATGGGCGCTCTCTGCCGACATGGCGAAGCGGCTCATCGCGCTCCGGAAGAAGCGGCCGAGCTGGGGACCGCGGAAGATGCTCGGCTACCTCGAGCTGCATCATCCCGAGCTCGAGCTGCCTGCGGCGAGCACGGTGGGCGAGTTGCTGAGACGCGAGGGCCTGATGACGCCGCGCCGGCGCAGGCGATGGCCTGCGGGGGCGACGCCGACGGGGCTCGAGGAGGTCAGCGCCCCCAATGACTGCTGGGCAGTCGACTTCAAGGGGCAGTTCGTCGTCGACCACGAGTACTGCTACCCGCTGACGACGAGCGACCTCTTCAGCCGCTTCCTGCTGGGCTGCACTGCACTCAGGTCGACGGAGACGCTCGGCGTCAGGGCGGCCTTCGAGCGGCTGTTCCACGAGTACGGGCTGCCAGGCGCCATCCGCTCCGACAACGGGGTGCCCTTCTCGTCGGTGGCCCTGGGCGGCCTCTCGACGCTTGCGGTGTGGTGGGTGCGGCTTGGCATCCGGCTGGAGCGAATCCCGCCTGGGAAGCCCCAGCACAACGGTCGACACGAGCGGATGCACAAGACGATGAAGGCCGAGGCATGCAGGCCACCGGCGCCACACCTCGACGCCCAGCAAGACCGCTTCGACGCATTCCGGCTCGACTTCAACACCGAGCGGCCGCACGAAGCGCTCGCCAACGAGGTGCCAGCCGCCGTGTACGAGCCCTCGCAGCGGAGCTACCCGTCGACGCTGCCCGAGTCCGAGTACCCGGGCCACTTCGCGATGCGGCGCGTTCGACACGACGGAAGCATCAAGCTGCTCAGCCAGGAGCTGTACCTCAGTGAACCGCTCGCTCGCGAGGTCGTCGGCCTTGAGGAACTGGACGACCGCTTGTGGCACCTTCACTTCGGCCCAGTCTTCCTCGGAATCATCGACGGCCGCGGCCGAAGACTCAGGCTCATCCCAGCGGCCCGAGCATGACCACCTTGGTGATGACTTCGAACATCGGAGGGGCCGCCTCCGCTCGCTCCGGCGGGGGCGACCGACAACACGACCTTGAAGACCGACGTCTGAGCTGAGAGTGTCAACCATGTCGCCGGTCCAATCTGTCAACCATGTTTCCGGCTCCTCAGACACGCCCGCTATGAAGGAGGCCGTAGACTCGGCCGTTGATTTCGGGAGATCCGGCAACTGCGTCAGCGGATGTTTTTGAACTCGTACGCCCGATGATGTTGGGCTTACGTTCTGTCTACTGCAACTGTAGTACACCGACGAGACAGTTTCGCCCGACACGAAGCCGGGGGTGATGTCGCCGATGAAGTCGTAAGTTCCGAAGGCCGAAGGCACCGTAAAGAGTGTGGCTGTTGAAGAGTTGAGCAGAAGTAAGTCGCCAGGCTGGTGTCCCCCGCTCGCCGTGGCTCGCCCACATTGCCAAAGGGGGGCCGGTGCAACGAAAGGCGTTGGCAAGGCAGCGGGGTCTCGAAGATGGACAGGCTGTGAACCTGGACTCACTTCGATGCCGAAGTTTGTTCGCCTTACTTCTGTCGCAGTGAAGGCCCAGTCCGTGAAGGGTTCCATCGGGTACAATGCTAAATCCGACGAGATATCCACTGTGACCTGGGCAAAGCCAGTCGGAGTGATAGGCACTCGCGCAACCTCTCGGTTGTACGGAATGATAAAGTTGTTGATGTAGAGAACATATGACCCGCCGAATGAAGGCTCCCCTCCACTCATGGTCACGCTCCACACGTCCGTACCGCGGCAGTTGGAGGCCCCCACCACCCTCGGTGCAAGGGGAGTTTCGCTTCATCGGAAGTCAGCGGCGATCGTTGTCTGGGCCCAACTCTTGTTGGTCAAGAGAAGGGTCGCGACAAGCCAGAAGATTGCGGGTGCACCTGCTCTGAGAAGCCTCATGGTCAAGCCTTTCCAGGTGCGGCGTGTGATTTCCGATCTTGCTGCGAGAACCAGTTTGTTTCACTGCAGCGTCGGGTGGGGTCGTAACGCTGTGGCCGAATTCGGATCAAGACCCCTCCGGTCACTTCTCAGTGGCTGTCTGTGACACGCGTCGACGGAATTCGAACGGAGAAGAGGAACGAGCGCGAATCGGAAGAGGCGTCCCCGAAGAGCCACTGGCCGACGTGGGTGTGATGGAGTGGTGTGGCGAGCGGTCACACAACGCAGCGAGGCCCACGCTTCGTCAGCGGACAGGCGGTTGGGCCGCGAACGGTGGGCGGACTCGAGCCCACCATCGACACGGTGATTTGCCGCGACAAGGAGTTCGGTTGTCCGTCGGCCGGCGAGCGGGTGGGAGGCGTTCGGGGTGGCCCGAAAGTCTGCTACGCGCCCCCGCCTGATGCCGCAGCGCAAGGACGCCCAGTTGCTGTTGTTCCTCCCGCTGGCCATCGGGCTCTTCCTGCGTCTGCGCCTCGCCGTCAGCGACCACGGCATCTTCTGGCCCGACGAAATCTACCAGTCGTTCGAGCCGGCCCACGCGCTCGTCTTCGGGCACGGCCTCATTCCCTGGGAGTTCATCGACGGCGCGCGCAACTGGGCGCTGCCTGGCCTCGTGGCGGGCCTCTTGAAGCTGTGCGCGCTGGTGGGGCTCGACCGACCGACCGCCTACGTGCCGGTGGTGAAGGGCTTCTTCGCGCTCGTGTCGGTGGGCACGGCCTGGGGCACGTACCGGCTCGCGCGCGCGGTGGGCGCTGACGAGCTCCCCGCGGCGGCCGCCGCTTCCATCTTCAGCCTCGCCGCGCCCGTCCTCTACTTCGCGCCGCGGGCGATGAGTGAGAACGCAACGGCGCTGCTGGTGGTGTGGGGCCTCGCGCTCCTCCTCGACCGCGAGGTGTTCGAGAAGGCGTCGACCGACACACGCGCGAGGCGGTTGCTCGTGCTGGGCGCGTCGCTGCTCGGGGTGGCGGTGCTGATGCGGCTCCAGTCGGCGGTCTTCTGTGTCGGCGTGCTCGGCGTGCTCGCGGTGCGCGCGAAGCGGGCCGCCCCGTCCGACGCCGACCCTCGGCCGCGGCGGTGGCTCGCGCTGCGCGACGTGGTGTTGACGCTCGGCGTGTGGGCCCTCGTCTTCGGCGCGCTCGACGCGGCGACGTGGCACGACGCTCCCGGCGCGAAGGCCGGCGGCTGGTTCCACTCCGCGGTGGTGTACCTGCGCTTCAACCTCATCGAGGGGAAGGCCGCCGGCTGGGGTGTGGCGCCGTGGTACTTCTTCCTCCAGCGCCTGTGGACGTCGATGCCGCTCATCACCGCGGCGCTGGCGGTGGGCATTCTTTTCGGCCTGCGGCGCGCGCCCGGGCTCTTCGTGGTGGGGCTGCTCTTCTTCGCGCTGCACTCGGCGTCTCCGCACAAGGAGTACCGCTTCATCCTCCCGGTGCTCCCGGTGCTGGCGGCGCTGCTGGCGGTGGGCGTGTCGTCGCTCCCGCTCGAGCGCCTGAGGCAAGGCGGCGTGGGCTTCGTAGTGCTGGCCTCGCTCGTCTCGGCGGTCACGGCTGATCAGCTCACCTTCGGTCAACTCGGCCAGTACCCCGGCCGCGAGGGGGCGAGCGCGTGGGACGACAACGGGCCGGTGAACCGCCTCATGTTGGTGGCCTCGCAGCAGAACGACCTGTGTGGGCTCTTCACGCCGGTCCACCCCGCGTGGATGGGCGGCGCCACCTACCTGCACCGCCGCGCGCCGCTCTACGCACCCGGGTGGCCGTACGACTGTGTGCAGGCCGGCACCTGCAACTACGCCATTGTCCCGAAGGGCGCGAACCTGCCCGTGGTGGCGGAGGACAAGGACTTCATCCTCGCGCGCGTGCCGAACAGCCCCTGCAAGCAGGACCCGAACTATTCGTGGCGGTTGCCGTAGCGCGCGTCGAATGAGCACCTGAACGGGCGTACCGTTCCCACAGTCCCTCGCTCGCGGAACCAATTCCCACCTGCGAGGTTCGACCCGTGACGACGCCTTCCCACCACCCGTCTGCTTTCACGCTCGAGCGGCTCTCGCTCGGAGAGCTGTCGGGCGCCGCGGCTGACGAGGCTCGAGCGCACGTCGAGGGGTGTGCCCAGTGTGGGGCGCGCTTGTTTGAGATGAAGGCGCAGGCGGCGAGCTACTCGCGCTCGTCTCACGCATCACCGGCTCGCCAGCGGCTCGTTCGCGCGGACCAGGTCTGGAGACGAAACGCCATGCTCGCCACCGTCCTCCCCGCAGCCGCGGTGCTCGCCCTCGTCGTCGCGGCGTCTCCGTGGCAGGGCGCCTCGGGCTCCGACGTCGTGCGAGCGGCCCAGCCCCGACACGGACGCGCGAGCGTCGAGCTGCGGCCCGGCCCCGAGGTGCGCACGCTGAGGTCGCTCTCGCTGCGGGGCCAGAGCGTCACGGTCGGCCAGGGAACGCTCGAAGCCGCCACGGCGGACGGCCCGACGAGGCCCTTTGTGCTCGAGCACACGCACGTGGTCGCCGAGGTGACCGGCTTCGTGTCGGCCGTGACGGTGACCCAGCGGTTCAAGAACCCCTTCGCGACGCCGGTCGAAGCCATCTACGTCTTCCCGCTGCCCGACGACGCGGGGGTCGACGCGATGACGCTCAAGGCCGGCACGCGCGTCATCAAGGCCACCATCCAGAAGCGCGAAGAAGCGCGCCGGCAGTACGAAGAGGCGAAGGCGCAGGGGCGGCGCGCGGCCCTGCTCGACCAGGAGCGCCCGAACGTCTTCACGCAGTCGGTCGCCAACCTGCTCCCCGGTGAGACGGTCGAGGTGACGCTGCGGTACGTGGCGCGTCTCGCCTTCGACGACGGCGCGTACACGTTCAACTTCCCGATGGTGGTGGGGCCCCGGTACGTGCCCGGCGCGCCGCTCCCCGGCGAGTCGCAGGGCACCGGCACCGCGCCCGACACCACGCAGGTGCTCGACGCCTCGCGCATCACGCCGCCCGTCGAGCGCACCGGCCGCGACGTCTCCATCGAGGTGCGCCTCGAGGTCGGCACCGTCATCGAGCAGCTCTGGTCGGTGTCGCACCGGCTCACCCAGGAGCGCGTCTCGAGCTCGCGCGCCGTCATCACCCTGGACCCGGCAGACCGCGTGCCCAACCGCGACTTCATTCTGCGCTGGAGCGTCTCGGGCCCCCAGCTTCGTGCCGCGGTGCTGGGCAGTGGCGGGCCCGACGGCACGTTCGCCCTCATGCTGAACCCACCTGCGCAGCCGGCGACGAAGGACGTCACTCCGCGCGAGCTCGTCTTCCTCATCGACACGTCCTGCTCGATGACGGGCGCGCCGCTGGACGCCGCGAAGCGCGCGATGGACCTCGCGCTCGGTCAGCTGCGCCTCGACGACACCTTCATGCTCATCGACTTCGCCGACCGGGCCTCGTCGTTCCACGACTCGCCGCTCCCGGCCACGCCAGCGAACGTGCAGCGGGCCCGCGCGTACCTCCACGCGCTGCCGGCCGCCGGAGGGACCAACCAGCTCGATGGCATTCGCCGCGCGCTCGACCGGCCCGCGACGGCAGGGCGGCTGCGGCTCGTGCTGCTCATGACCGACGGGTTCATCGGCAACGAGCGCGAGGTCTTCGCCGAGACCAGCCGGCTGCTCGGTTCGGCGCGCGTGTTCGGCTTCGGCATCGGCGGCTCGGTGAACCACTTCCTGTTGTCGCGGCTCTCCGAGACGGGGCGCGGCTTCTATCAATACGTGCGCACCGACGAGGACCCGACGGCGGCGGTGCAGCGCTTCGTTCGCCGCATCGAGCGGCCGCTCCTCACCGACGTGGCGCTCCAGTGGGAGGGCCTCGAGGTGCGCGAGGTGCTGCCGGCGCAGGTGCCTGACCTCTTCGACGCACAGCCGCTCATCGTCGTGGGCCGGTACCGTCGGCCTGGCGTCGGCACGGTGACGCTGCGCGGGCTCATGAATGGGAAGCTGGTGGAGTTCCCCACGCGGGTCGAGCTTCCTGAAGTGGCCACCGCGAGCGGGCTCACCACCATCTGGGCGAGGGCGAAGGTCGAGGCGGTCGATCGACTCCAGTACTTCGGAGAGTACGCCGAGGCGGTGCAGGCCATCACGACGCTGGGCCTCGAGTACCACCTCGTCACAGCGTACACGTCATTCGTGGCGACCGAAGAGACGCCGGTGACGGGGAGCCCGTCGCTCACGATCATCGAGCCCTCGGCCCCGCCCGACGATGCGCGCATCGAGGCGCTCACGATGCGCCGCATGAACACGATTCAGGTCATCCGTGGCGCACCGGCACCGAAGCAGATGACGATTCTCGACACGAGCCGCTCGATGCTCGAACCCGCCGACGGTGACAGCTTCGAGTCGACGTTCGGTGACACGAAGGGCTCCCACGGCACGGGGCCTGACGCGCACGACTTCGTCATGACCTCGGAGCCCGATGCTCTGGACGAGCCCAGGCGCGCGCTCTCGAACGCCGACATCATGCAGGTCGTCATCGAGCACAAAGAGGAGCTGGCCCAGTGCGCGGTTCGGCAGCGCGAAGCGAGGCCCGGCGCGACGGGAAAGGTGGTGGTGAAGTGGACCATCGGCCTCGACGGTCGCGTGACGTCGGTGACGCTGCTGAGCTCCGAGTTCGTCTCGTCGCCGATGGCGAAGTGCCTGTTGGAGCGCATCAAGACCTGGCGCTTCCCACCACACGCCGAGCTCGGCGAGCCCGTCAGCTTCCCCTTCAAGTTCTGACCCATGGCCCTCGGCGTCGGCGAGCTCTTCGAGCGGTACCACGGCGTCGTCTACCGGCGCTGTCTGGGCCTGCTGCGCCATGACGAGGACGCGGCCGAAGCGGTTCAAGAGGTCTTCGTCGCAGCGCTGGCCGGCTTTGGCCGCTTCAGGCTGCAGGCTGCGCCGCTCACCTGGCTGTACGCCATCGCCACGCGGCACTGCCTCCAGCAGCTGCGCAACCGCTCGTCACGGGACCTGAAGCACGCGCTGTTCGCCGATGCGTCGGCGTTTTCGCCGGACCTGGCGAGCCGGGCCGACCTCGGCCGCGTCCTCGAGGAGCTCAGCCTCGACGAGCTCGAGCTGGTCACCCACGCGTTTCGCGACGGGCTGACGCACGACGAGATTTCGGCCGTCACCCGCCAGTCGAGGAAGACGGTGGGCAAGAAGCTCAAGCGCCTGACCGAGAAGCTGCAGGTCTCGCTCGAGCCGTTGCCGGCGCCGGCGCGCATCGAAGGGTGAAGCGAGTGCTCCTCAGCCGGCGACGAGGCTCCACCCGGAGCGCGTGAGCGCCGCTTCGAGCTCCGGCGCCGCGGGTCCAGTGCGCCGCCAGCGCTCGCCTTCGACCCGCTCCAGCACGACATCGCCCGGGCCGGTCACGCGCAGCCACTTCAACGTCGGCAGCGTCGGCACGATGGACACGTCGGGCGCGAGGCCTCCGACGAAGGCGAGCTTCAGCCGCTCGAGCGCTCCCAGTGACTTCAGCGCCGACGCCACGACGGGCAGCTCGACGCCGGACTCCACGACGACGCTGGTGCTGGTGAGCCGCTGTGCGACGCCAGCGGTGCTCGCGAGGACACGCACCTGCCGCGCCGTCACCTGCCCGGAGTCACGAAGGCCGCGCAGGCTGGTGAAGAAGGTCTGGAGCGCCGCGTCGGGGAGCTCCGGGTGCCGGGCGAGGTTCTCGATGCGGCGGAGCGTCGCCCACGCTGGCCGGCCCGCGAGCGCGATGAACGTCGGGGTTGTGAAGTCGAGGCGCGCGGCCGCGGGAAACCCACGGTTCCACCACAGCTCGATGCTCGTCGGCTTGGCGAGCGCGGGGTCGACCTCCTTCACCGAGGGGTACGCGAGATACCCGAGGTGGTTGGCCAGCTCGCCCAGCCACGCGCGCTGGTGCTTGCGCAAGAGCTTCAGCTGCTCGGCGCGCGTCTGGACGCGGTTCGCAGCGAGCTGGAGCGCGATGAACTGACCGCGCGGGTCTCCCTTTTCTTGCAGCACGTCGGCCAGGAGCGCGCGGGGCTCGTCGTCGTCCGGTCGCTCGTACACGGCGCGGAAGAGGTCGAGCGTCGAGACGGCCTTCTCGGGCTTCGGCGCCACCGGCGTCTTCGGTGGCTTGAACTTCACCTGCGTGAGCGCGCGGGCCAGCGTCGCGGGAACCTTCGGTGCCGTCACCGGTGTCGCCGAAACGGCCTGCTCGAGCTGCGCCGCCATCCACCCGCGCATCGAGGCGCCGCTGAGGTGCGTGGCCTTGCGCACCTTCTTCAGCCGCGCGAGTGAGCGCGGGTCGGCGTTGCGGGCGAGGAGCTCGAAGACGTGTTTCCAGAAGGGCTTGCTCCCCGTCGCGTGGAAGGGAGGGTCTTCGAGGAGCGCCACCAGCTCGGCCGCGACGCGCGGGTCTTGCTCGAGGTGCGACAGGGCGGCGATTCGGCCGACGGCAGCGGCGGCGTTCACCTCTCGGAGCCGCTGGACGAGCCTCGGCGCTTCGACCACGTCGTTCGACTCGGCCGCGACGTCGAAGTCGGGCGGTGTCTTCGGCAAGGCGGCGGCCGTCACGGCGTCGAGGACCTTCGCGACAGCCGGAGCTGGCAGCGCACGCCACACCTCGAGCAGCGCCGCGAGCGCCCCCGGAGCGTCACCCTTCGCCGCGTGCCGTGCGGCGTCCTTCACCCGTGCCTCGAGCTTCATGTCCCCTCCTGGTGCTGGCTCTCCCGCGAGGGCGGTGCGGTGTCGCGCGAGGAAAATGGGCTCCCGTGACGGAAGTACGAGGGTGGACCCAAAGGTGGGTCGTACGACGACCACGGCGCCTCCAGCGCCACGCCAGGGGAACACTTCATGACGACGATGATTCGGCCGGCGCTCGCCGGAGTGGCCTTCTTCATGCTCGCGGGCTGTGGTGGCGGGCTCGACGACCCACGCGGCGTGGGCACCTCGACCACGGCTGGCCTGTCGTGCAGCGCGGCCGCCAGTTGTCCGGCCTTCAGCTGCCGGTGCAACGACGGCTCCCGGTGGGACACGGCGCGGTACTGCTTCAACACCGTCTGCCAGGGTGAGAGCGCCACCTGCGAGAACGCGTGCAAGGACCGCCGCGGGGTGGCGTCGACGTCATCGGGGACGGGCGGCGGCTCGGCCAGAGGCTCGAGCGGTGGTGGGACGTCGGTCGGCGCCACCTGCAGTGTCGCGTCGACGTGCCCCGCGTTCTCGTGCACGTGCAGTGATGGTTCCCGGTGGGACACGGCTCGGTACTGCCTCAACACTGTCTGCCAGGGCCAGGCGGCCACGTGCGCCAACGCCTGCAAGGACCGCTCGAGCAGCGGTACGGCCACCGTCATCGGCTGCGAGCTGCGGAAGTGGTCGAACGACCACTCGGTGACGATGGTGACGTACGGCGCGGGGTCGACCGAGAGCAGCGCGACGAGTCAGGCCTCGAGCCAGTGCAGCGCCGCGGACTGGGCGAGCTGGTTCTGCTCCTCGGCGGCGGACTACTGCGCGCCCGAGCCGGCGCGGTCGACGACGTGCCGGTTCTCGAAGTACTCGACGAGCGCGGGCCGCACGGTGCAGTTCACGGGCAGCGGGCTGGGCGAGACGGCGGCCAAGCGCGCGGCGGTGGCGGCGTGTCTCGCG
>JANRKQ010000157.1:0-70155 GCA_033763395.1 Myxococcaceae bacterium | reverse complement strand
GGGCCGTCCGCGGGCGTCGTACGTCACCTGCGTCGGCAAGACGCCTGGCGTCGTCCACGTCAGGGGCCGGCCCTTCTCGTCCAGTGTCACCGTCGTCACCCGGCCGACAGGAGACGTCATGCGCCACGTCCTGTCATTGGCCGTGTAGGTGCGCGTCCATGTGTTGGTGTTGAGGCTGGTGGTTTCTTCCAGTTGTGCCAGGGCCAGCACGGCGCCTCCATCGAGCGTCACCTTCCTCGACGTGCCGACACCCAGCGTCAGCCCAGACGGCATTCGTGTCTGCTGGAAGCTGCGGTAGGGCGACTGGCTTCCGAAGCGCGTGTCGCTGGCGAGGAATTCATCGACGACGGTGCCGTCGGGGAAGAAGGTTGTCTCGCGGCCGCCGCTGGCGCGCGAAACCGTCTGCAGGCCGTCCGGGAAGGTATTCGTGTACAGCCGAAAGCGGCCCGACTCGCTGACTTCATACCGCGTCAGCCGCCCTTCCGGGCTGCGGTAGCTGACGGTGTAGCCAGACTTCGTCTCGTCTCGGCCCACCGTCTTCACACCGCCGTTGGCGTCGGTTTCTGACACCAGGCGCCCGTTGTCGTCGTACTCGAAGCGCGTCAGGCCCCTCTCTTCGTCCTCCCAGGTGGCGGGCTGGCCGCGCGAATTCCACGCGATGCGCACGGTGCGGTTGGCGGCGTCCGTCAGCGCGGTGACGCGGCCCTGGGTGTCCAGCGTGGCCTGCGTCACCTGGCCGTCTTGTGCCCGCAGGCCGGAGAAGCGGCCCTGCGCGTCTCGAAGGACAGTCGTCACGTCGCCATTCCTGTCCGTCACCGACGCCAGCCGCCCCGACGCGTCCCAGCCGAAGCGCCAGATGGGGGTGCCCGTGAGTGTCTCCAGCGTCCGCAGGTGCCGGCCCGAGGCGTCGAAGACGTACACCTGGTTGCCGTCTTCGCTGCCGACGCCGCGCTCGCCCAGACTCAAGTCCCACGCGCGCTGCAGCACCTGAATGGTCCCAAAGAAGCCTTCGGCGTAGGCCACGCGCCCGTCGGGCAGCACCGCGACTTCCCGGCTCTCGCCGAGGTTGATGGCCGTGCCTGGCTTGTCGATGTCCGGCCCGCGGCCCGTTGTCGGAAGCTCGCCCGTCCCGGCCACCGTCGTGACTCTTCCGTCGCCGCCAACGGCCCGAATACTGCCCCCGCGTCGCCCGGGCGCCCCGCCTCTGTCTGCCACATAGACGACGCCGAGGCTGTCCACCGCGACGCCCATCGCGTCGCCAAACTGGGTGGCCACCCCTCGCTCTCCGTCCTGCGTCTGGCGGCCCTCGCCCGCGACGAGTTCGACGCGCCCACTCGGTGTGAGGCGTCGGACGCGGGCGCGGTTGTCGGTAATGTACAAACTTCCGTCGGGGCCTTGCGCCATGCGCTTTCCGAAGGTGGAAAAGCTGACGCGGTGGGCGGAGTCGCTTTCCGTCGGCGGTGGTGGACTGGTGGGCGCGCCTCCGCCGATGCGCTCGAGGACGCCGTCGGCCAGGCGGAACAACACATCACCATTGCCTGTGCCCGTGTAGGTGAAGAAGTACAGCTTGTTGTCGCTGCCCCAGGCCATGGTGCGCGGCGAGTTGAGGGGCGACTGGAGGGCCTGTGCGCCTGCGGTGGGGACGCCGGTGCTACCCGTGCCGGCCACCGTGGTGACGACGCCCGTCGACGCCTCGACGCGGCGGATGCGCTGGTTGCTGGTGTCGGCAATGTACACGTCGCCATTGGGCGCCACGGCCAGCCCGTCGATGCCCGAGAAGCGGGCCGCCCGCGCCGGCGCACCGTCGCCCGAGAAACCCGCGCCAGCTCCCACCGTGCCAGCCACCGTCTCCACGCGCGCGCCGTCGGGCGTCACCCGCCGAATGGTGGTGCCGTTGTCGACGAAGTACAGGCTTCCGTCAGGCCCGGCCACGAGGTGCGCCACCTGGTTGAGTTGGGCATCCCGCGCGGGCAGCGAGTCCATTCTCGTGCGGCCGCCACCGGCGTACAGGCGCGCCGTCGCCCCGACGTCCGCCTCGCGCATGAAGAGGCCGTTGCCCATGAAGAGGGTGCCCGTCGACGCGCTGCTGCCGTGGAGGATGCCCAGCGAAAACCCGCCCAACTCCTCCGCGCCAACCCACGTGCCGAGAAGCACCGGTTGCGAGTTGGCGAAGTAACGTGAGTCGCGCGCTGGCCCTGTCGCCGGGGCGCCGTCGACGGGCACGTTGCCGAAGCTGGAGGCCGTCGCGCCGAAGCGCAACAAGTCTCCCGTGCACACGCCGCCGGCGGGGACCGCGCTGACATTCTGACGGCCAAAACGGAAGCCCGCCTGCAGCGTGCCTTCGACGGGCCCACGCACCACCCGGCCCAGCGCGTCCTTTCCATTCCAGTCGACACTCACGGTGGTGCCTTCCCCAGCGTCTGGTACTTCTGCCACGAGGCGCTGCCCAGCGATGTCGAGGACGATGCGGCCCGCCAACGCCCCGCGCACACCGCCGTCGACGTCGGTGCCCAGCGGCACCTCGAGGCGGAAGCTGCCCGCCGGTTGACGGTGGGAGTGCAGTTCGAGAGACAAGCCAGTGCCGGGAACGGCCCAGGCTTCCGACACCGTCTGGTTGTGGCAGTCGATGATGCTGCCTCGCTGCGTGCAGCCGCGTGGGCACTTGTCGGGCACCTTGCGCGTGCTGCCCTGGCAGGTGCCGTCGCAACGCCAGGGGTAGTTGTCGTCACGCGGCGAGAAGTGTGTCGACAGCGTACGCACCAGCGACGTGCCCGTCGGGAATGTCGCGGCCAGTGCCTCGGCTTCACCAGGGAGCAGTCGCCCGTCGCTGTCGGCCACCCCGTCGCCCGTCACGTCGAGTCCGCCAGGCGCCGTCGCCACCACGAGGGAGGCTGGCTCCGACACCCACCGCATCAACTGCGCGTCGTACCGGCCTTGCGGCACCTGCGTGCACAACGGCGAGCCGAGGAAGTTGTCCACCCAGGTCGCCACCGGCGCCGAAAAGCGGACGCCCGTCGCGCCCAGCGCCACCGCCTCGTCGACGGTGAATTCTGCTGCGAAGGTGTACGCCGACGACTCGGGCAACTGTGCCGGCATCGCGTTGGGGCCGCTGCGGCCGACGGTGTACTCGGTGACGCGTACCGTGACTCTTGGCAACGCCTGGGTACCGCCATCTCGGAGTTCCGCCACTGCCGTCGTGCCTGCGGGAATGAAGAGGCGCACCTGGCGCCGCCCGCTGGCGTCCTCGCGAACCGTGGCCGTGTGGAGCCCGCCAGCCGGGAGTTCTACCGTCGTCGCCTTCTCATCCGTCGGGACGAGGACGACGTCGTCCTCCAGCGTCGTGAGGCGAGCGCGCGTCGCGACGACGCGGCGATGGACAGGCAGGAAGACGGGCGTGGTGAGTTGCACGACGTGCTCGCCCGCGGTGACGGCCAAATCGAACGCGCCGTCGGCGCGCGTCACCGTGCTGCCGAACTCCGGCTTCCCCACCACAGAGACGGCAACCCCAGGAATGGGACTGCCTCCGGGGCTGCGCACGCGGCCGTGGACGGCGGCGAGCGTCGTGCAGGAAAGGCGGCTTGGGTCGACGTCTCGCTGAAGCGGCGTCGCACCGGTGAAGAGGAATTGCATCGCTGCGCAGAAGTCCGTGGAAATCGACACGTCCGACGTGGGCACGATGACGTCCTGGGCCCCAGGCACGAAGGCGCGCAGGGCGTCCGACTCGTTGCCGTCCGCATCTCTTGCTACCACTCGGAAAGCCGCGAAGTCGCCCGGCACGAGGCCCGTGACTGAGAGGGTGCGCGACAGCCCACGCGTTACCTCGGTGCCGTTTCTCGTCAGCACATATTCGGTGACGCCGACGTCGTCCGTCGCCTCGGGCCAATTCAGCGTCGCGGTGCTGCCGGTGACGTTCGACACGGCGAGCTCGGCCTCGTCCGGCCACGTGGGTTGTTTCGCGAGGGGAGCTCCCCCACCGTTCCGCCTCCAGCGGAGCCACCGCCCACGCTGTCTCCACCGCCGCCGCCGCCGTCGATCCCTGGCATCGGCTGGCACGTACACCCCGCGAGGCTCAACCCGACGACGACGACGAATGTCCGCCTGCACGAGCCCCCAGTACTCGTTGACGTGGGCTGAGCGTAGTCGTGGGAACACCGACGCGCGACTGGTGGTTCTCAACCACCCCAACGACTTCCGACGAGCCTCGGTGAGGCGGCGATACGTGCCAGCCCCGACACCCGCACGCGTTTGCGCCGCCCCGTCAGACCGTCGACCAGCTCGACCGCCGAGCGCTTCACACCCAGCGCCTCGGCCAGGAACTCCACCAGCGCGGCGTTGGCTTCCCCGTCCACCGGTGGCGCGGCGAGCGCGATCTTGAGCCGACCGTCATGCTCGCCCACCACCTTCCTCCGAGAGGCGCGCGGCTGCACCAGCACCAGCAGCTCCACGTCTCCGTCGACGTCCTTCGCCCAGCTCACTCGCTCGTCTTCTTCACCAGGAACGCCAGCTCACCGCTCGCCTGCGTCTTGAACGTCTCGAGGAGCTTCCGGTGCGCCTCGATCACCTGCTCGACCTGCGTCTCGAACTGCACCTTCTGCCGCTTGAGCTCGGCGATCTCACCCTTCAGATCCACCACCCGCCCGTGCGCCGCGGCGACGATCTTCTCGGCCTGCAGCTCGGCTTCGGCGAGCTTCACCTCGGCCTCCTTGCGCGCCTGGGCCTTGACGTCCTCGCTGATGCGCTGGGCCGTCACCATCGTCTCCTGGAGCGTCTTCTCACGCTCGAGGTGGGTCTCGAGCCGCGCCTGCGTGCGCTTGAGCTCTTCTTTGAGCGAGATGTTCTCGCGCACCACCTCTTCGAACTCGCTCGCCGTGAGCTCGAGGAAACCCTCGACCTCCTTCTTCGAGTAGCCGCGGAAGGCGACCTCGAAGCGCTTCTGGCGGATGTCGAGCGGCGTCATCTTCATGGCAGGTCCTCAGTCAGACGGCGGAACACGCGGGAGCGTGCCTGCCTTTCACGGCTTTTCCAGAAAGCTGTCGCCGAGCTGCTGCGCGCGGCGCGTCGCCGACTCGACCGCGTCGATGAGCGTGGTGCGCATGCCGCCGGCTTCCAGCGTGTGCAGGCCCGCGATGGCGGTGCCTCCGGGGCTGGTCACCTGATCCTTCAGCGTGCCCGGGTGCGCGCCCGTCTCGAGGAGCAGCCGCGCCGAGCCGTACACCGTCTGCGCCGCCAACTTCAGCGCCACGTGCCGCGACAGGCCCACCTTCACGCCCGCGTCCGAGAGCGCCTCGATGATGAGGAAGATGTACGCCGGGCCGCTCCCCGACAGGCCCGTCACCGCGTCGAGCAGCCCCTCGTCGAGGATCACCGTCGTGCCCACGGCGTCGAAGATGAGCTTCGTCAGCTCGAGATCGGCCGGCGTGGCGTGCTCCCCACCCGAGATCGCCGTGGCCCCGAGCCCCACCAGCGCTGGCGTGTTGGGCATGGTGCGCACGATGCGCGAGCCTGCGCCGAGCCGCCGCTCGATGGCCGCGATCGGCACTCCCGCCGCGACCGAGATGATCAACTTCTTCGGGTCGATGACGGGCGCCACCTGCGTCAGCAGCTTGTCCATCGCCTGCGGCTTCACCGCCAGCACCACCACGTCCGCGTCCTTCGCGGCCGCGAGGTTGTCGAAGCCCACCGAGATGCCGTGCGCCTGCTCGAGCTCGGCCTTCTTCTCGGCCCGCTTCACCGTCGCGGTGATGCTCGAGGGCTTCTGCCCCGAGCGCAGCAGCCCCTTGATGATGGCGTTCGCCATGTTCCCCGCGCCGAGGAAGGTGATGCGCTGGTCGATCACTGCGTGCCTCCACGGCTCAGCGGGAGCTCGAGCTGAATGCGCCGCGCCAGGTTCTGTACCGACAGCGGCACCGTCGGCGTGCGCGGCACCGAGCCGATGAAGCGCAAGGCGCCCGGCGTGTTCTGGAAGGGTAGGTACTCGAGCGCCCGCAGCTTGTGGCCCTCGCTCAGCGTCGGGTGGCGAATCACGTTCGACAGAATCTCCTCGGCCCGCGGGTGGCGAATGGCGCCGATCGCGCGAAGGGCCGCCGCCCACACGGCCGGGTTCGGGTCGAACACCATCTGGGCCAGCACGTTGAGGGCACGGGCGTCTCCCAACAGCCCCAGATCCTCGATGGCCAGCGTTCGGACCTCCATCGGGTTCGGCTCGGTCGCGAACAGGATCGCCCGCAGCAGCCCCACGTCGGGGCCCGGGGTGGCAGGAAGTGCGACCTTCTTCGGCTCCTCGTCGTCCTTCGAGTTCCCCAGCGACGTGCCGGGGCGCCGGGGCTGGGCGGCCACGGAGAGGCTCGTGAGCAGGGCGAGGAGGAGGGGCAGGCGCATGGTGACTCCCATGATGCCGGGAAGGGGTCCCGTGATCGGCCAGAAAATTGCCCCCGGATCGTGCGGGGGTACAACCGGCACAGCCCTGTAGCACGAGCCCTCTGGAGTCCCTGCCCGAATGCGCACCACGAAGTCCGTCACCCTCGAAGGCGTCGATGTCGAGTGCACCCACTGCGGTGTGACGATGACCTCCAGCACCGGCGGAGGAGGCACCATTCGGTACTACCAGTGCCCGAAGTGCCAGCGCTGGGTGTCGAGCATGTACACCGAGGTCTTCCGGGCCGACACGAAGGTGCGCACGCGCTCCGCGAACCAGGTCGAGGCGCCCGGCTCGTTCGGCGCGGTGAAGGACCGGGTGCAGGCGTGGCTCGAGAGCCTGAGCGTGTCGAACCCGTACCGGGTGCTCGGCTGTGTCGAGACGGACTCGGACGAGGTGATTCGCGAGCGGTACCGCGCCCTGGCCCGCACCCACCACCCCGACGCGGGCGGTGACGAGGCGAAGATGCGAGCGCTCAACGCCGCCTGGGAGGCCATCGTGCTCGAGCGCCGCGCGCAGTCGCCGTACGCCATACGCCGCGTCTCGCTCGCCTCTTCGGTGGGGTGAGCCCTCGCGAGGTTGCGGCCCCGGGCCCGGGCCGCTACCCAGAGGCCCCATGGCCAAGGTCGGTGACGCAGCTCCGGTGGTGACCCTCGAAGGCGAGGGGCAGAAGCCCGTCTCGCTCGCGCAGTTTCTCGGGCAGAAGACGATCGTCCTCTACTTCTACCCGAAGGACGACACGCCGGGCTGCACCGTCGAGGCCTGCACCTTCCGCGACTCGTACCAGGACTTCACCGACGCCGGCGCCGAGGTGATCGGCGTCTCGGCCGACGGCGAGGGCAGCCACGCGGCCTTCAAGGCCAAACACAACCTCCCGTTCGTGCTCCTGTCGGACAAGGACGGCTCGGCTGCGAAGGCCTTCGGCGTGAAGAAGACGTTCGGGCTCATCGCCGGCCGCGTCACCTTCGTCATCGACCGCCAGGGCGTGGTGCGGCACCGCTTCGACTCGCAGCTCAAGGTGAAGGAGCACGTGAAAGAGGCCCTCACCCTCGTCAAGCAGCTCGAGCAGAAGCCGGCGGCGTGAAGTCAGGCCCGCAGCAGGTAGCGCCAGAACGCGACGCCCGTGGTGACGCCCAGCAGCAGCTTGAGCGGCCACGGAAAGAATGAGCCCGGGCTGACGAAGCCCTCGACGACGCCGATCGCCACCAGGAAGGGCGCGCAGCCGAGCACCAGCTGAATCGCCTGGGTCCCGCGCTCGCGGAGCACCACGCCGCGAGGCCGCTCTCCCGGCGCGATGAGGCCGTGGCCCACCAGGAGCCCCGCGCCGCCCGTCATCGCGATGATCGACAGCTCCACCGGGCCGTGGGCCGACATGAAGGCGAGCATGGTGCCCGCGACGCCGTGCTGGGCGCAGGCCGCGACGACGCCGCCCACGTGCACGCCGTTGTAGAGGAGCAGCCCCACCGTCCCCACGCCGCCGGTGATGCCCGAGGCGAACGCGAGGAAGGACACGCGCAGGTTGTTCGTGAAGATCGACGTGGCGACCTCGGCCGGGTGCAGCCGCTCGAGGAGCAGATCGGTCCACAGCTCCCGCCGGCGAATGTGATCGAGCAGCATCGGGTCGAGCAGGGCGTCGGCGCCACCCGGCGCCAGCGTCACCGTCGTCGCCCCGAGCACCGCGCCCAGCGTCATGAGCGCCGCCGCGGCCTTCGTGTAGGGCAGGGCCTCGCGCGCGACGGCCGGGAAGGTGCGCCGGTAGAAGTCGACGAGGCCGCTGAGCCGCGCGCCGGTGCGTTGGTAGATGACGCCGTAGGCCTGGCCGCAGAGCTGGTTCAGATATCGGTGCACGTCGGAGCCGCCGAAGAACGTCTGCGCGTGCGCGAGGTCGGCCGAGGCCTGGCGGTACAGGCGATCGACCTGAGCGAGCTGCTCGAGCGACGCGCTCCGCTTCACCACGCTGGCCAGCCGCTCTTCCAACAGCCGCCAGTCGGCCACCCGCCGCTGCACGAAGCGCCAGAGCGCGGGCACGTCGGCGCCCGAGCCGAACGACGTGAGCCAGGCTCGAATGGCCGCCTCGTCCCAAGCGCTGGCCTCTGCCGCGCCGAACTTGATGCACAGCTGCCGCCCCAACCGCAGCCGCGCCTCGGCGTCGAGGGTCGGCATGCGCTCGACGAAGCGCGCGACGATCTCGAGGTCCGCGGGTGCCAGGGTTCGCGTCGTGCGTTCGTGGGCTCTCTCGTAGCGTGAGAGATCGAACACCTCTTCCCGCACGAGGATCGTCCCCGCGAGGATGTCGCCCAGCCGCCGGTGCCGACGATCGATGAGCATCGTCACCAGGCCGACCGGGTAACAGCTGGGGAGAAAGTCGACGAGCCGCAGCAGGTTCCGCACGGCCGATTCGAAGGGCCCCACGGGCGACCCGTCGGCCCGCACCACCCGAATGCCCATCAGCCGCTTGCCGAGCGTCTGGCCCCGCCAGAGCACCTCGAGGCCCGTCCAGTACCCCCACAGCACGGCGAAGACGAGGAGCCCCGCGAAGGCGCGCTCGAGGCTCGTGGAGCGCTGGAGGATCTGCGCGACGTCGGGCTTGGTGAGCGAGTACAGGAAGAAGAGGACGACGGCGGCGCCGAACAGCACGGCGAGGTCGATGGCGTAGGCGAGCGCCCGAAAGCCGATGCCCGCGACGGGCAGCTCGACCGACACCCGCTCAGGCGTCGCCACGTCGAGGCTGGGGACGGCGACTTCGCTCACGACGAAGACGTTACTTCGCCTTCCGCTCGAGGATCGCCCCGAAGAACGCGTCGGTGCCGTGCCGGTGCGGGAACAGCCGCAGCATGCCGTCACGGCAGGTCTTCTCGGCCAGCTCCTTGCCCAGCGAGCGCTCGGCGGGCAGCAGCCGGTACTCGGCGTGGCGGGAGAGGAAGTCTTCGACCACGGCCTCGTTCTCGTCGCGGAAGAAGCTGCACGTGCCGTACACGAGGAAGCCCCCGGGCCGGACCAGCGGCGAGAAGCGCTCGAGCAGCTTCTTCTGAATGGCGACGTGCTCGGCCAGTGACTCGGGCGTCAGCCGGTAGCGCGCGTCGGGCTTGCGACGGAACGTCCCGGAGCCGCTGCACGGCGCGTCGATGAGCACCCGGTGGGCCTGCCCGACGAGCGCCGACACGGGCGTGAGGGCCTGGTCGTCATCCGAGATGGCCTTCACCCGCACGTTGTGCGCGTCGGCGCGGCGGGTGCGATCCTTGAGCTCCTCGAGGCGGCGGGCGTCGACGTCGAGCGCGAACAGCTCACCGCGGTTCTTCATCTGGGCCGCCAACTGGAGCGTCTTGCCACCCGCGCCGGCGCAGGCGTCGACCACCTTCGTGGGCGGCGCGTCGACGAGCTGTCCGAGCAGCTGACTGCCCTCGTCCTGCACCTCGAAGAGGCCCTGCTTGAAAGCGTCGAGCGAGTACACGTTGGTGCGCGTCTCGAGCACCACCCCCAGCGGCGACAGCGCCGTGGGAGACACCGTCACCTCGTCGCGCTCGAGCGCCGTCATCACCTGCTCGCGGGTGGCCTTGAGCGTGTTGACGCGCCCGAAGAGGGGGCCGCGCACGTTCATCGCTTCGGCGGCCTCCATCGCCTCGTCGCCGACCTCCTCGACGAGCTTCTGGGCGGCGAAGTCGGGGAGCGACGCCTCGGTGGCGAAGCGCTCGAGCGACGAGAGCTTCTCGAGCTTCGCGCGCGCGTCGAACACGTGCTTGAGCCGCTGCGCGTCCTCGCCCTTGAACGAGAGCCCATCGGCCACCTCGTCGGCCGTGTCGCCCTCGAGCATGCGCGCGATGCCCAGGCGCACGAGATCCTGCTTGCTGGTGGCGAGCGTGCCGAAGCCCTTCCAGCCCTTCTCTGCGAGGAAGTCGACCAGCCGCTGGCGGCGAAGGAGGGCGTACACCCGCTCGGCCACCGCGCGGCGCTCGGTCGAGTACAGCTGCTTGCGCTGCCGCAGGACGTAGTCGAGCGCCCGGTCCGACAGGCGGCCGTCGTGGCGCACGCTGCCGTAGGCTTCGAGGCAGGCCTGGGCGATCAGGTCTTCACGCAGGCGGCGGGGGCCCTGGGGCTTCACTGGTGGCTCCGTCTTTCTTTCCGAAGAGAACGAACAGGCCGTACACCACCGCGAGGAGAATGGCTCCGATTCCGATCGAGAGGCCCGTCGTCTTCGACACGCGCCCCATGCCCACGTCGAGGGGGCCGCGAATCGACTTCATGCGGCTGCTCCGGAAGGCGACCTCGAGCTGGTACCGGCCCGAGGCGGGCGGCACGAACTCGGCGGCCCAGGTTCGCGGCGGCTCCCGTTGGGGCTGAATCGTCTTCAGATCCCGCCACTCCCCGTCGAGCGCCCGCAGCGTCAGCGACACCGGGCCCTCGAAGTCCTGCCCCTCGAAGGCGCCTACAGCCACCGACACCTGGAAGGGATCACCCGACGACAGCTCCGCCGGGCTGATGGTGCCGCGCACCCGGTTCTCCTGGTCGGACCAGTCGAACGTCGAGCCGGCCGCGCTCTGCGAGAGCGAGAACGTCATGCGATCTGCGGTGTTCTCGGGCTGGAACCCCTCGGGCACCGGCTGCGTCAGCACCAGACTCAGGTAAGCGCTCAGGAACATTGTGGTTCAAGGAAGCGATCTGCCGTTAAACTCGCAGGCCACCCCGTGACCCAGTCGTTCGGCAAATACCAGCTGGTCAAGAAGCTCGCCACCGGCGGCATGGCCGAGGTGTGGCTTGCGCGCCAGACGGGCATCGAAGGCTTCAACCGGCACATCGTGGTGAAGCGCATTCTGGCGCACCTGGCCGAAGACCCCGAGTTCGTGGCGATGTTTCTTCAGGAGGCGCGCATCGCGTCGCGCTTCAACCACCCGAACATCGCGCAGATCTACGATCTCGGCGAGCAGGGCGGCACCTACTTCATCGCGATGGAGTTCATTCACGGCGAAGACCTGGGCCGCATCATGCGGCGCGCGTGGGCTACCGGGCAGTGGGTCGCGCGGCCGCTGTCGATCCGAATGGTCGCCGACTCGGCGGCGGGGCTCTACTACGCGCACTCGCGAATGGACGATCAGGGCCGGCCGCTGCGCATCGTCCACCGCGACATCTCGCCCCAGAACATCCTGGTGAGCTTCGACGGCTCGGTGAAGCTGGTCGACTTCGGCATCGCGAAGGCGGCCGATCAGGTCTCGAACACCAAGTCGGGGGCCATCAAGGGCAAGTTCGCCTACATGGCGCCGGAGCAGGCTGGCGGAAAGCCGCTCGATTCGCGCACCGACATCTTCGCCCTCGGCCTGGTGTTGTACGAGCTCATCACCGGCGTTCGCCCGCTCAAGCGTGACAGCGAGATCGCCACGCTCCAGGCCGCGCTCGAGTGCGCCATCGAGAAGCCGTCGCAGGTCGCCGAGGTGCCGACCTCGCTCGACGACGTCATCATGCGGGCGCTGGCGAAGGATCCCGAAGATCGGTACCGCGACGCGCGTCAGTTCCAGATGGCGCTCGAGCAGTACCTCGTGCAGGAGGGCACGGTCGCCACCAGCGTGCAGGTGAGCGAGCTGATGGAGACGATCTTCGCCGATCGCCTCCGTGAAGAGGCGCGCCTGGGAGCGCCCGCGCCGTCGACCGAGAGCTCGGTCTCAAACCCCATCGCCGAGCCGGCCCAGCCGCTCTACGAAGACAAGCCGTCGAACACCGATCTCGCCTCGAACCCGGGTGGTGCCGCCCGCGCGATTCCGCCGCCGCCGGCCCCCGGCCCGGGCATGACTCGGGACGAAGAAGAGGTCTACGACGAACCCGGCCCTGACGATTCGCAGAGCGAGGGCGACGACGGGCCCAGCGTGGGCGGGTTTCAGCTGCCAGCTGGCACCGTCATGCCGTCGCGCGCCTATGCGACGGCGATTGGCCGCCGGCCCACCAACGATCAGCTCGAGGCCGCGAAGCCGAAGCGCTCGTCGACGCGCCTGCCCCCGCGCACCGACCTGACGGCCGACGAGCTGCAGCAGGTGCCCGACGTGGTGGAGGCCGAGCGGCCGAAGCCGAAGAAGAAGACCACCAACTCCGCCATGCCCGAGGCGCCGCCGCGCAAGTCGCGCTCGTCGATGCCGGCGCCGAAGGCCTCGCCCCCGCCCGGCGCTGCGAAGAAGCGGCCCGTCGAGAAGAGCGAGGTGTCGAAGCTCGTCGACGTGCGCTCGATGAAGGAGAAGCAGGCGAGCCGCCTCAAGCTCCTGGCCACCCTGGTGCTCGTCGGTGTGCTGGTGGTCCTGGGGGTGTTGTTCCGCGAGCAGCTCGCCCTCGTCTTCACCCGCCGCTCGCTCGACAAGGGCACGCCGATTCTCCTCACCATCAACACCAAGCCGCGGGTGCGCGTGCAGGTGGTGCCGCCCCCCGACGCGGTGGGCCGGGAGCGGCTCGATCTCGGCGAGACCCCGCTCGAGCGCGTCAGCGGCGCGTTCGTGAACGACACGATCCTCCTCATCAACGAGGAGCGCTGCATTCGCGCCGAAGAGAAGTTCCAGTACGGCGAGCCCAACGAGACGAAGTTCATCAACCGCGAGTTCATCGAGGGCACGCTCAACGTCACCACCACGCCGAACCTCAAGGGCGCGACCATCTACTGCGGCAAGCAGGCGGTGGGGCAGGTGGGGCTGAACCTCAAGCTGATGGAGGGCACCCACGACAACCTCGAGCTGCGCTCCGACAAGCTCGAGAAGCCATTCCCGTTCCCCGAGCCCGTCATCATGAAGCCGCGCGGCGTCGTGAAGGTGCCGCTCGATCTGTCGACCGTCTACGAGAAGGCGCCGGGCGCAAAGTAGGCGTCAGTAGCGCGCGATCGCCGGGTCGACGTGCAAGGACCAGGCGTCGATGCCGCCGCGGAGCGACGTGGTGTCGTAGCCGAGCTCGCGCAGGTACTCCGAGCCGTACAGGCTGCGCACGCCGTGGTGGCAGTAGACGACGATGGGCCGCTCCTTGAGGGGGAGCAGCTCGTCATGGCGCTCTTCCAGCTCGCCGAGGGGAATGAAGGTGGCGCCGGCCAGCCGCACCCACTGCCACTCGTCGTGGTTGCGCACGTCGAGGAGCACCGGCGGTGCACGGGAGGCGTCATCGAGCCAGGCCTTCAGCTCGAGCACGCCGAGCTCTCGCGGGAGGGTCATGACGGGCCGTGTAACGACGCCGGGGCGCCACGGCAGGTGCCTTGCTGGACGCCGGGCCTCCGTGTCACACCTCGCGGCGATGGCTCGAGTCCTCCTCGCCCTGCTGCTTGCCGCCGCGGCGCTCGCCCGCGCCGACTACATGGACCACTTCGCTGCACGCGACGACGTGGGCCCGCGCAAGGTGCCGGCGCTGGGTGACGTCACGGTGCTGCTCATGCCCGTCGAGGTGAAGGGCTTTCCGCCGATCGATCGCGCCAGGCTCGAGCGCTTCTTCTCGCCCGACGACGAGGCCGGCTTCGTGCGCTACTTCGAGGTCGCCAGCCTCGGCCGCTATCGGCCGCGCGTCGTGGTGGGGCCGACCCTCAGCTACGACCAGTGTCCCCTGCCGGCCGCCCAGTTTCCCGGGTGCCGCGTGCGCCGGGGCGACATCAACGCGTTCTCGGCGGGCATCGATCTGCTCCGCGAGGCCGTGCGCCGCACCGACGAGGCCGGCGTCGACTTCACCCAGTTCGATCGTTCGGGCCGCGCCGGTCAGCCCGATCGCTGGGCCGACGGGGTGATGCTGCTCACCAACGTGCCCTTCGGCGGCATCGCGTTCCCCATCGGGTTCTTCAACCGGGGCGACAACCTGGCGGGGCAGAGCGGCGGCCCGCTCGTGGCCGATGGCGTGCGCATTCCCCACGTGGCCGTCGCCGGAGACACGGACGTGCACGTGATGGTGCACGAGTTCGGCCACCTGCTGGGGTTGACCGATCTGTACGACGAAGCGGGGAAGTACGCCGGGCTCCACCTCTCGTTCATGGGCTCGTGGGCGTACGACCCGAAGATCGTCCTGCCGGACGCCGAGACGCGCTACCGGCTGCGCTGGGCCAACGTGCTCCAGGCGCAGGGCACGCAGCGGTACCGCCTCGAGCCGGTCGAGACGAGCGGGCAGGTGATTCGCGTCGGCGTGGGCGACGAGTACTTCCTGGTCGAGAACCGGGGGCCGGGCCGGTTCGATCAGTCGCTGCCGCTGCGCGGGCTCGCCGTCTTCCACGTCGACCGGGCGGTCGCGAGCGTCACCCCGCAGGGCCGCTTCCCCAAGCTCGGCCCGAAGGAGGGCGACTTCGTCAACCGACTCCTCGACTGTGTGAACTGCGACGCCTGGCACCCGTACATCCGCCTCGTGCAGGCCGACGGGGAGTTCGATGTCGAGGCCGACCGCCGCTTCGAGGCCGACGCCGATCTGTTCCGCGATGGGGACCGGTTCCTGACCGATCCGAGCAACTCCGTTCGCGCGGTGACGAGCCCCATCAACGGCTCGAACCTCTACTCGGGCCAGCCGTCGGGCTTCGTGCTCGACGACGTGCGGGTGCGGGACGACGGCGCGGTTGACGTGACGATCACCGCGCCAGGCGAGGGCCAGTGCGGCGACCCGCTGTGCGCCGACGGAGAGGGCTGCGCCCCCATCGCCTGTGGCCCGCCCCCGGTGAAGCCGGGCTGCACGAGCGCGCCGGGCGTGGGCCTGCTGGGGCTCCTACTTCTTGAACAGGGCCTCCGCCGCCGACAGCGCCGCTGACTTCGACGACTTGCCGCCCCGGTCCATGCCCTCGCCGATCTGGAAGAGATCGCAGAAGTTCCCGGATTCCTTGTCGTTGGGCACCTCGGCGAAGGGCTCCTTGCATTCCTTCGCCACGTTCTCGTCGTAGTGCCGGCATTGCACGCAGGCGTGCAGATCGGCGCCACACGAAGGGCAGGTGTCCCGGCGGCCGACGGCCGCGATTCCGATGTCCAGCTTCGCTCCGCACTTTCCACAGCCCGGCATGCCTTTTGGTATATCGCAGCGCCCTCCTGGAGGTCTTCTCACCGATGCGCCGTCTCGCCCTCGCCGCCCTCGCCGTCTCGCTCCTCCCCACCACGGCCTTCTCGATGGAGAAGGTCGACCTCACCGAGGAGGAGTACAAGATGTTCAAGCACACGCGCCTCGCGCTCGAGGACCCGCGGGTGCAGGCGATGAAGCCCGAGGCGCGCCTGGCCGCGATCGCGAAGGACGCCGGCTTCAAGCTCAAGGATCTGCAGAAGGCCATGGAGCGGGGCGAGGCCGCCGGTGACGTGAAGGCCCGCTGTGACGCCAACCTGAAGGAGGCGCTCGACGCCACCGAGCTCAAGGGCAAGCTGGGCCGTGTCGAGGTCGACACCGACGCGGCGCACGCCGTCGTCTACATTCAGTGGTTCAACGAAGAGACGAAGGATCTCGCCGTACAGGCCTGCACCGCCGCCGTCGCCGCGCCCGGCGCCTGCCCCATCGCCTCGACCATCACCGTCTACGCGCAGGACAAGGCTGCGCCGAAGGCCCGCGTCTTCCAGGCCCTCATCAGCGCCCAGGCGGCGCGCCGCATCACCGCCGAGAAGGTGAAGGACTTCGCCGAGACCCGCTACATGAAGCTGTTCGAGAAGGTGAAGAGCGTCGCCAACGGTGACGATCTGTCGGGCGAGAGCGCCCCGCCCACCGCCCAGCCCTGATGGCGAACCGGCCGTACCAACCGAAGGACCGCTTCTTCAAGCAGGCGAAGGCCGAGGGCCTGCGCGCGCGCTCGGCGTTCAAGATCGACGAGATCGCCCGCCGCTTCCGCATCTTCCAGAAGGGCCAGTCGGTGCTCGACCTCGGGGCGGCGCCCGGCGGGTTCCTGCAGATCCTCCTCGAGGAGGTGGGCCCGAAGGGCCGGGTCGTCGGCGTTGACCTCGCGCCCATTCGGCCGCTGAACCGGCCCAACGTGAAGACCGCCGTGGCCGACGTGCTCGACCCCGGCTTCGACGCCCTGCTCACCTCGCTGCACGAAGGGCCGTTCGACGTGGTGGTGTCGGATCTCGCGCCCAAGACGACGGGCATCAAGGCCACCGACGAGGCGCGCTCCCTGGCGCTGGCGGGCAAGGCGCTCGAGGTGTCGGTGACGCGCGGGCGCCCCGGTGGCCACTTCGTCGCCAAGCTCTTCATGGGGCGCGACTTCGAGGCGTTTCGCACCGACGTGCGCCAGGCCTACGGCGACGTTAAGGTGGTGCGGCCCGAGGCCACGCGCGGCGGCTCGATGGAGATCTACCTCGTCGGCCTCTCGCGCCGCCCCGTCGCCCGCTGACCCGCTCGGGGGTCGACCGACGACAAACCGCCGTGCACTTCGCGCGGGTGGGGGGCCGAGTGAATGGGCGGAGCGCAGCGCGCTGGCGGCCGGGGTCGAGCCGCTCGACGTCGCACGATGGAGCGCGCGCGAAGCTGGGGCCCCTTCAGGCCTTGACGATCGGCTGCTCGCCGGTGCGGCGCCGCTGCGCGAAGGGCCCGCGCTCGCGGCCGGGGTGCTGCTCCATGCCCGGCTGATAGCCCGTCACCTTGTTCCGACCCCCGCGCTTCGACGCGTAGAGCGCCGAGTCGGCCGCGTCGACCAGCTGCGGTTGCTCCGAGGCGTCGGTGGGGAAGGTGGCGACGCCGACCGAGATCGTCACCTTGCCGCCAGGCTGCGTGCGGCCCATCTCGAACGGGTGCTCCTCGACCGCGCGGCGCAGCTTCTCGGCCACCTCGAGCGCCTCGTCGCGGCCCACCTGCGGCAGCAGCACCACGAACTCCTCGCCGCCGTAGCGCGCCACCGTGTCCACCTTGCGCACGACGGCCTTGAGGTTCTGACAGACCTCACGAAGCGCGGTGTCGCCGGCCTGGTGCCCCGAGGTGTCGTTGAGGTGCTTGAAGTGATCGATGTCGATCATCACCATCGACACGGGCGTGCCGTAGCGCCGCGAGCGGTTGAGCTCGGCCTCGAGCTGCTGGAACAGGTGCCGCCGGTTCGACACGCCGGTGAGCGGGTCGGTCACCGACAGCGCCACGGTCTGCTGGTGGAGCCGCGCGTTCTGCACCGCGATGGCCGTCTGGTCGGCGACGGCGGTGAAGTACTCGATCTCTTCACGGTCGAAGTCGGCCTTGTGCTTGCGCTCGAAGTTCAGCACGCCGAGCAGCTCGCTCCCGTGCACCATGGGGATCGACAACAGGCACCCGCGCCCGCGCATGACCGAGGGGTTGAGCACCTTGAAGCGCTGCTCCTGCTCGAGGTCGGGCACGTAGACGCTCTTTCGGGAGCCGGCCGCGTGCCCTGCGATGCCCTCACCCACGGCGAAGACGAGCCCCTCGCTGCCCTCGTTCGCCGGGAAGGCCTTGAGCACCTCGAGCTGCTCGTCCTGGTTGAGCAGCATGATCGAGAACCGATCGACCTTGAGGCGCGTGGGCAGCACGGTGGTGACGCGAGAGAGCACCTCGTCGAGATCGATCGTCGAGGCGATGGTGCGCACGGTCTCGAAGAGCACCTCGAGCTCGTCGAGGCGGGTGGCGAGGCGGCGGTTGACGGTCTCGAGCTCGGTCTTGAGCTCGAGCTGGGCGCGCGCGCGGTCGAGATCGCGCTGGGTGTCGATCTCGGTCACCTTCAGCTCGGTGAGCTTCTCGAGCATTCCGTTGAACGAGCGCGCGAGCGAGCCGAGCTCATCGGTCCCCAGCTCCGGCGCGCGCACCACGAGATCGCCACCCTCGGCGCGCCGCATCACCTGCGCCAGCCGCTTGAGCTTCTGCGTGAAGAGCACGCGGAGCGAGACCGCCACCGCCGCGATGAGCACCACCGTGAAGGCGGCGATGCTCCACAGGGCCGACTGGAAGACGCTCGACACCTTCGCGCGCAGGGCGGGCTCCTCGACGGTGAGCTGCAGCACGCCCGTCTTCAGGGTCGCGTCGCCGGTGTGGCAGCCGCCGCACGACACGCCCCCGAGGGGAAAGACGACCTCTCCACCGCCGCCCCGGCTCCAGGGCCACACCGACGTGGGCCCCGCGAACGAGGCCTGCCCCTGCTTCGTGTCGAGCAGCCGCGCCGACCCGGTGAACGGCTTGTCCTCTTCTTCGATGCGCCGCGACCACCGCGTGACGCCCTTCGCGTCCAGCACGCGGATCTCGCTGGCGACCTTGAGCCCCGACCAGTCGCTGCGGACGATCGACGTCACCTGCCGGTGGGCGACGCGGGCGTGCGTGCCCGGCGGTGTGCGCTCGACGGCCCCGAAGCTGGTGGCGACGAAGGCGGCGAGCCCCAGCGCCTGCTCCCGGCTCTCGTCGCGCACCGCGTGGTCGGTCTTTCGCCACAGCGCCGCCACGCCCACCAGGGCCACCACGAGCGTCGGCAGCGCGATCGCGACGAAGAGCTTGCGCCCGATGGTGCGGAGGATCCCCACGGTGCACGCAGATACGCGAGGCCAGCGGGCGGTCAATCTCGATCCGCGAGGGGGGTGGGATACGGTGTCGGCGATGGAGCTGATCCGCTCGAAGGTGATCCGCGTGCCGCACGGCTTTCCGACCCGCCACGGCGGCGTGTCGACGGGGCCGTTCGCCTCGCTCAACGCGTCGACCTCGGTGGGCGATGACGCAGCCAGCGTCGCCGAGAACGTGAAGCGCCTCGCCGCGGCCGTCGGCGCGACGCCCCAGTTGGTCGCCACCGCGCATCAGGTGCACGGCGTCACGGTGCTCGAAGCGACGGCCGCAGGAGAGGGCGCGCTCCCGCCACCGGTGGGTGAGGCCGACGCACTCGTCACCCGCGCCGCTGGCCTGACGGTGGGGGTGAAGACCGCCGACTGCCTGCCGATTCTCGTCGAGGATCCCCTGGGTCGGCAGGTCGCCGCCGTGCATGCGGGGTGGCGCGGCGTGATCGGCGACGTCCTCGGCCGCACCCTCGACCGTCTCGTCGCGAGCGGCGCGCGCGTCGACGAGCTGCGGGTGGCCATCGGGCCGGCCATCGGGCCCTGCTGCTTCGAGGTCGACGGCGACCTCCCACAGCGCTTCGAGGCTGCGTTCGGCGCGGGCGTCGTGCGGCGCGTCGCTGGGAAACCGAAGGTCCACCTCGATCTCGCGTGGGCGGTGGCCGAGTCCCTCCGGCGGCGGGGGCTGCCCGACGGCCACGTGGACGCGCTGCCACACTGCACCCGCTGCGACGAGCGCTTCTTCTCGCACCGCCGCGACGCCGGGGTGACGGGCCGCATGCTCTCGCTGATCCGCTGTGCGTTCTGACACAGCGCTGTAGCACCGCGTCGCCCGGGGCCGATTTCTTGACCCTCAGCGACGACGGTCCGTATCTTTGGAGCGTCATCCGCTTCCTCGTCGCCAGCATGTCGGCCGCGCTCTGCGCGTGCGCGACGGATCAGGTCTCCCGGTCGGAGCACAACGAGCTCCTGGCGTCGTTGCGCGCGCTGCGCGCCGAGAACGCCCGCATCGAGGCGCGGCTCGAGAAGATTGAAGCCGAGGTGAGAGTGGCCACCGTTCCCGCCGCGAAGGCGAGCGCGGCGGTGAGCCCGAAGCCGGCGCCCGAGGCTCCTGCCGTGAAGGAGCCTTCGACCGAGATGCCGGCGCTGACGGTGGTGAAGCTGAAGCCGAAGAAAGAGGCCCCGCCGCGGCTGGCGACCGAGGTCGAGGTGGTCGAGCCAGCGGCCGAGGTGTTCAGCAACGTCGCTGACGGCGCCGACGAGCCCAGGGCCACCCAGGCCGACGACGCCCTCGTCGAGCAGCAGTTCCAGGCGGGGCTCGACGCCCTCAAGACCGGCAACCCCGAGGGCGGCGTCGCGCAGCTCCAGCAGTTCGCGAAGGACTGGCCGCGCCACCCGAAAGCTGACAACGCGCTGTACTACGCGGCCGTCGGCCTCATGGCCGCGCGCGAGTTCAAGGACGCCGAGAACGTGCTCGAGGCCGCGGTGCGCCAGTACCCCGCGGGTGACGCGACCGTCGATTGCTGGCTCAAGCTCGCCGAGTGCCGCGCGCGCCTCAACCGCCACGCCGACGCTCGCGCGACGTGGGAGAAGATCGTCTCGAGCTACCCGGGCACCCAGGCTGCCACCACCGCCCAGGCCCGCCTCACTGCATCGCCCGCTTCACGGAAGGACTGACCCATGGCTCCTCGCACCACGCGCCGCACCCTGACCTCGTTCGCCGCTGCCGGCCTCTTGATCGCCGCCCCGGCCTGGGCCCAGACGGACGATCAGGAAGACTCTCCCGGCGGCATGGAGGGCTCGGCCACCGTCGAGACGCCGCCGAAGACGAGCGAGCCCGCGCCGAAGGAGGCCCCCAACGCCGCCCACACCGTCGAGCGCGGCGACACGCTGTGGGATCTGTCGCGCAAGTACCTCGGCAGCCCGTGGTACTGGCCCAAGGTCTGGTCGTACAACCCCGAGATCGCCAACCCGCACTGGATCTACCCGGGCAACAACGTGCGCTTCTACGGCGCCGAGGATCAGCCGTCGCAGGTCGAGGTGGGCACCGAGGTGCCCGACATCGAGCAGGGCGCGATGGTCGATGACGACGAGCGCGTGTCGGTCGCTGGCCAGCTCACCTTCCGGCCGAAGAACGCCTACCGCGCCGCGCTGCCGGGCTTCGTCACGGTCAAAGAGCTCGAGGAGTCGCCCCGCGTGGTGGGCTCGTTCGCCGAAGAGACGAACATCACCGCCACCCGCACCGTCTACGTCGACGTCTCGGTGAAGAAGACGCTCAAGGTGGGAGACCAGACGGTCTTCTTCCGTGAGCTCGGCGAGGTGGTGCACCCCGCGACCCAGGGCTTCTTCGGCTACCTCACCCAGGTGGTGGCCGAAGGCCGCGTGCTCGCCCTCGACTCGAAGAAGAACATCGCGACCGTGCTCATCACGCAGTCCTTCTACGAGGTGCTCCACGGAGACTCGGTCAGCCCCGCGGGCGAGTCGGTCGTCCGAAACGTGTCTCCGCGCCCGAGCGACCGCTCCGTGAAGGGTGGGACGCTGATCAAGGCGATCAACGGCGTGAACACGCCGGCCGAGAGCTTCTTCGTGATCATCGATCGCGGCGCGGACGACGGCGTGAAGGTCGGTAACTTCTTCACCATCCTCCGCTCTGGCGACATGGGCGACCCGACCCGGTTTTATTTGAACTCGAACGACCCCGCGTTCCCCCGCGAGCCGGTCGGCCGGTGCATCGTCATGGACGTGAAGTCGAAGTCGAACACCTGCCTCATCACCAACAGCCTCCGCGAGCTGCGAATCGGCGACGAAGCGGACATCGAGGCTGGCTCAGCCCGCACGGCCTCGAGGTAAGGGCCCGAAAGTACAGGCCAATGGCCTGCATGGCCGTGTCAATGTCAGCCCGACCTGATAGGGTGTTCAGTGTCGGGAGGCAGGCATGGTTCGCACGATCAAGGTTCGGCAGTTCGGAGTGATGGATGAGGTGGAGGTCGAGCTCGGGCCCGGGTTGACGGTGCTGACGGGTGAGACCGGCGCGGGCAAGTCGATGCTCATCGACGCCCTCGTCTTGTTGTCCGGCGGCCGCGCTGACGCGAGCATGGTGCGCTCGGGCGCCGACGAGGCGTCGGTCGAGGGTGTCTTCGTTCGCGGCCCTGGCCTCGCCGAGCGGCTCGAGGCGGCTGGCCTGGAAGGTGACGGCGACGAGGTGCTGGTGCGTCGCACCGTCGCGGCGAGCGGGCGCGGCCGCGCGTGGGTGAACGGCCACCTCGTCACCGTCAGCGTGTTGCAGCAGCTCATGCGAGGCGTGGTCGACATCGCCGGTCAGCTCGAGCACGCGACGCTGTACGACGAGGCCCATCATCGCGAGCTCGTCGACCGCTTCGGCGCGCTCGAGGGCGAGGCCGGTCCGCTGTGGGGCTACACGCGGCGCCACGCCGAGCACCGCGCGCTGCAGGCACGGCTCGACGAGCTGGGGGGCGATGAGCGCGCCGTCGCCGCGAAGGTCGAGTTCGTGAGGTTCCAGGTGTCCGAGCTCTCGGCCGCGAAGGTGGCGTCGGGAGAAGAGGCGGCGCTCGAGGTGGAGCGCCGCCGGCTCGCGAGCACCGCCCGGCTGCTCGAGCTGGCCCGGGGCGTCGACGATCTGCTGAGTGGGCGCGACGGGAGCGCGGCCGATCTCCTCGGCCAGGCCACCCACCGCGTCGGTGAGATGGAGCGGGTCGACCCGACGGTGACGCCGCTGCGTGAGCGGCTGGGCGCGGCCGCCGCGGAGCTCGACGAGGCGAGCCGAGGCGTGGCCCGCTACCTGTCGGGCCTCGAGCTCGACCCTGGCCGCTTGCGTGAGGTCGAGGAGCGGCTCGATCTGCTCCGCTCGCTGTCCCGCAAGCACGGGGTGGGGTGTGACGAGCTCCCCGCGCGCCTCGAGGCGCTCCAGCGCGAACTCGACGAGCTCGTACACCGCGCTGAGCGGCGGGCCGAGGCGCTCGAGGCGCTCGCGCAGAGCCGCGCCGCCCTCCTCGAAGCCGCGGCGGAATTGACGAAGGCCCGGCAGTCGGCCGCCAGGCGACTCGAGCTCGAGGTCGGCTCCGGGCTCACCCGCCTGGCGCTCAAGGACGCGCAGCTGTGCGTTCAGCTCGAGCCCGCGGAACCGGGGCCCTTTGGCGCGGACCAGGTGCGACTGCTGTTCTCGGCCAACCCCGGAGAGCCCCCGCGGCCGCTGGCGAAGACCGCGTCAGGGGGCGAGGCGTCACGGGTGATGCTGGCGCTCAAGGCGGTGCTGTCGACCACCGAGGCGGTCAGCGTGTCGGTGCTCGACGAGGTGGACACCGGCGTGAGTGGCGCCGTCGCCGACGTGGTGGGCCGGCTCATTCGCGATCTGAGCGGCAACCGTCAGGTGCTGTGCATCACGCACCTGCCGCAGGTCGCGGCCCACGCACAGCAGCACCTGAAGGTGTCCAAGTGTGTCGTCGAGGGCCGGGTGCGCTCGACGGTCGAGACCCTGGGAACGATCGAGGCGCGGGCCGACGAGCTGGCGCGGCTGCTCTCCGGGAGCGAGGTGACGCGTGAGGCGCGCGCGGCCGCCCAGGTGCTGCTGGCCTCGGCTGCGAAAGGGCCAAAGACTCCCGCTGCGAAGGGGGTGCCGGCTGCCACCGCGACCGGTTCGCTGACGGCGACGAAGTCTGCGTCGGCTCCGGCGGGGTCGGGCTCGGTCAAGGCGACGACGAAGGCCGCATCGGCGCCGGTCGGAACGCGGCCGGTCGATCCGGCGTGGGACGTCGCTCCGACAGCGACAGGGCAGGTGGCTCCAGCGAAGGCGGTGCCAGCGGAGGCCGCGACGGGGCCGCGGGCTCGACCGACGAAAGCCCCAACGCGTCCGACGACGCAAGGGGCCGCGAAGGGTCAACTCGCGTCGGCTCGAGAGGGGCAGCCATCGCGCGGGCCGGGACGCAAGCCCCATGTAGGGGCGGTGCGAGAACGGCGCACTGCGTGAATTTGCTTCCTTGCCGGGCCGCATCGGCCTGCGTAACCTGCGCGCCGTGTCGAAGACCGCTGGCGTGCGACTCAAGGCGTTGTCGGCTGGCCTCACCGATGTTGGCCGGAAGCGCTCCCACAACGAAGACAGCTATCTCATCGACGACGAGCTGCAGCTGTTCGTCGTGGCCGATGGCATGGGCGGCCACGCTGGCGGCGGCACCGCGAGCCGCATCGCCGTCGAGACGATCGACAAGGAGCTGCGCGGGGTTCGGACGTCACCCACCAGCCCGTTCAAGGCCGAGACGGCGCTGCAGGACTCGCCGCTGCCTGACTTCCTCCGCGCCGCCGTCGAGAAGGCCTGCTTCGAGATCTACCGCGCCGCGCAGGAAGACCCCCGCCTCGCCGGCATGGGCACCACCGTCATCAGCCTGTGCATCCAGCACGAGCACGCGCTCTTCGCCCACGTCGGCGACAGCCGCGCCTACCTCGTGCGAGGCGAGCTCATTCAGCAGATCAGCGAAGATCATTCGCTGGTGAACGAGCAGATCAAGGCGGGCATGATCACGCCCGACGAGGCTCGTCACTCCCGCTACAAGAACATCATCACCCGCTCGGTCGGCTTCGAAGAAGAGGTGCAGGTCGACGTCATGGGCATCATGCTCGAGGCGAACGACACCTTCGTGCTCTGCTCCGACGGCCTGGCCAACCTCGTCGAAGACAAAGAGATTCGTGACGTCGTCGCCGGCACCGAGCTGAAGGACACGCCCAGGAAGCTGGTCGACCTGGCGAACGAGCGGGGCGGCGACGACAACATCACCGTCATCTGCGTGCGCATCGTCCCGGCCTGAGCGTTCGTTCAGCGCTCGCGGCCATGGGTTTCAGCCCTCACGCGCCATGAAGTGGACGGCTCGCGCGGGCCGACAGAAGCTCCAGTGATCGGCAAGAGTTGATTTCCTGTTGCACTGGAACTCCGCTTCGGGGAAGGTGCCCCGCCGTTTCACCTCCTGTCGTGAGGTTCGCGAGTTGGCCAACGAGAGCTTTACCCTCATCGTCGTTCCCGACCGCCAATCGGAGGTCCGTCGCTTTCGGCTGCGGCGAGTGTGGCTCATCCAGGCGCTGGCTGCGCTCGGCCTCATCGTCGTCATCGCCTCGGGGCTCGTCGTTCACTACGGGAGCGTGGTGTCGGAAGCGCGCGAGAACCCCGCGCTGCGTGACGAGAACCTGAAGCTCAAGAGTGAGATCGCCGTCATTCGCGAGCAGCTCGCCCACGTGCAGGGCACCCTCGACCGAGTCGAGCGGTTCGACCAGAAGCTGCGCGCCATCACCCTGTTGAGCGACCCGCAGCGCAACCTCGCCATGGGCCCGACCGAGGCCGCGCCGACGCTGGGCGCCAGTGACAACCAGTTCGTCCGCTCGACGGGCCAGGAGTCGCCGGCGGCGCTGGCCGCGAAGCTCGACAAGCTGTCGGCCGAGGCCACCCGTCAGGAGCAGAGCCTCCAGGAGCTGCAGGCCTACTTCGCTGGGCAGAAGTCGCTGCTCGCCTCGGTCCCCTCCGTGTGGCCGACGCGCGGTTGGGTGACGAGCGACTTCGGCTCCCGCGTCGACCCGTACACGAGCGAGCGGGTCATGCACGCCGGCATCGACATCGCCGGTCCCCACGGGAAAGAGATCATCGCGCCGTCCGACGGCACCGTCGTCTTCTCGGGCCTCGAGGGTGGCTACGGCAACGAGATCGTCATCGACCACGGCTACGGCATCAAGACGCGCTACGGCCACCTCGCGAGCCTGAAGGTGAAGGCCGGAGAGCGCGTCAAGCGCGGCGACCTCATCGCCGCGATGGGCAACACCGGCCGCTCCACCGGCCCGCACCTTCACTACGAAGTGCGCGTGAACGGCATCGCGCAGAACCCGCGCAAGTTCATCCTCGACGATTGACACGTCGCCCGCGAGCGTCTGTCCTGGGGCGTTTGGGCTCAGCCCGGCTCGAAGCGCAGGACGAGCTGCGACAGCACCTCGACGCGATCGCCCGGCAGGAGGGCGGCGTTGAAGAACTCCATGCCATTGATTCGAACGTCGTCGCTCCGGGGGGCGCCGTGCCGCCAGGTGAGGAACCAGCGGCCGTCGTGAAAGGCGAAGTCCCACGAGGGCCACGAGTCGTAGCGGGGCCAGGTCGGCCGCTCGAAGAGCACCTTCCGGGGGAACACCCGAATGCGGGTGCCCTCGTGGAGCTCGAGCGCGCCAGCATCGAGGCCCGCGAGCTCGATGCCGTCGGTCGCTGACTCGAGCACCAGGCGGCCGTGCTCCGCCGATTCGAACAGCGAGGCCGACCGCAACCGGGGCCGGCTCACGGCGAGCGAGGCCGTGGTGAGGGCCGGCGGCTCGGCGCAGAGGCCGAAGTGGAGGCGCACCAGCCAACGGGGCCACGGCAGCTCGAGCAACTCCCGGGCGACCGCCGTCACGTCCGCGTCGGGCTCGAGGCGCGGCAGGTCGAGCGACACCTCTTCGAGGAAGCGGGCGGCCCGCGAGGCCAGCACCTCGAGCAGCGCCTGCCGCCAGGGAACGGCGGGTGACCACTCGGGCCGGCTCAGCGCCACCCGTCGCAACAGCCCATGCCGCCACTCGGTGCCGATCCACGTGTGGGGCGCGAGGGGGTGGCTCGAGCGGCGGCCGAGGTTCGCGGCGATGCGCTCCCCCAACGAGTCGCCGTGGTCGAGGAGATGATCGGCGAGGACGGCGAAGTGCGCGGTGTGGCCCCAGTCATCGACGGCTCGCCGCTCGAGCGCCTCGTCACGGTGCTCCGGCGCGAGCGCCAGGGCCAGCCCACCGGAAGGGCCCCACAGCACGTCCTCGTCCTGGAGCTGGAAGCGGGTCGCCCGCGGGACGAGGATCTCCTGGCTGAGGCTGCGGCGAACGCTGATGGGCAGGCCGCTCGTTTCGACGAGGAGTCCGTGTTCCGTGCGCACGAGCCGCGCGTCGGGGAAGCGCAGCGCGTCGCTGAGCGTCAGGCGGAGCGGCGAGGCCTCGAGGACGTGGAACACCGACCCATGATGTTGGCCACTGGGCGTGGGCGCCACTGCATCGCGGGACTTCGGGGGCCCCGGGGGGCCTGGCGTGGAGGGCCGGGGCGGCCGGCAGCGCTGGCCGCTGCCTCGTGGTCCCCCACGGCCTCTTCGTCACCGACACGAAGGTCGAGGCCTCGTGGCGCAGGGTCCTCCTCAGCCCTCGCACACCTTCAGCGCGTCGGCGACCTCGGCCTGACCCGCGAGCACCTTGCACGCGCCCTTGCGGAACGACTTGCTGTCGTTCTTCTTCAGCTTCTCGGCGACTGGCTTCTTTAGCTGCGCCGCGCAGCGCTTCGTCACCAGGGTCGTCATCTCGTCGAGCCAGCTCTCGTAGTCGATGACGTCGATGACGACGTCGACGAGCTTCGAGTCGGCGCACACCGCGTCACCGTCGCGCTGAAAGGCGAGCTCGTACAGCGGCCAGGCGCTCGACGCGACCAACCGCCCCAGGATGACGTCTTTCGCCATGCGCTGGGCGAGGCCCTTCGTCACCGTGTCCTCGGTGGCGAACTTCTTCACCTGCGGCACCCACTGCTCGTCGCCCGTCGAGTGCCGGTAGTTGCTGTATGTCCAGCCGAAGGCCTTGGCGCCCACGTCGGCCCGCCTCTGCAGGTACGTGGGCGACTTCTTCAGAGACGGGAACGCCGCGAGCTGGTCGGCGATCGTCACCAGCGCGGACTCGCCGGAGCGCCCGTCGGTGATCTCGATCTTCTCGAGCACCGCCAGGTTGGCCTTCTCGGCGAGCGCTTCCCACTCGGCGTCGCGTTGGGCCGGGGGCACGTCCTTCAGGCGGCCCATCATCTCGGCGTAGTTCTGCTGCTGGTCGAGCGCCCGGAGGTCGGCCATCGCGGGCGAAGACGAGGCCGACGGAGTCGTGGCGCAGCCGACGAGGAGGAGGGCGGGGACGAGGGCTCGGAGCATGGTGCCGGAAGGATGCAGCGACGTGGCCGCCCGTGCAGCCGAATTCGGCGCGGAGAGCAGGTTCATCTCACGCAGGTGTGCAGGAGCGGTGCGGCGAGGCTGGCGCGTTTCTCCCGGTCGACGGCGGCGAGCGCGACGGCGCTCACCAATCGGGGCGCAGCCGCTTCGAGCCGGAAGCGCGCCTCGGAGCCCACGAACCTGGTGCCCCTCGCCGGCGTCGAGCGCGACGGCGCTCACCCCTCGGGGCGCACCCGCCTCGGGCTGGACAAGCGCCTGGCACCCCGCGACGGCGTCGCGCGCGACGACACCTTCTGAGGCCGACCCGAGCTCACCGCACCGGGCGGATGCGACGCGCGCGAGGCGCCTTCTCCCGACCCCCCGTTCGGCCGGGCAACCCTGCTGAGTTCGTGGGGCGCGCGCGGGGGCGGCTCACCCCTTCACGGCGCCGGCGGTCAGCCCACCCACCAGGTACCGCTGGAGCGCGAAGAACAGCGCCATCACCGGGGCCGAGACGAGGAGCGCTCCGGCCGCGAAGTGGCCCCACTCGGTCTTCCACTCGCCGACGTACTGCTGGAGCGCGACGGGCAGGGTGAAGCGCGCCGCGTCGTTGATCAGCGTCGCCGCGAGGATGAACTCGTTCCACGCCGTCATGAAGCTGAACAGGGCCGTCACCGCCAGCGCCGGCCGGGCGAGCGGCAGCACCACCTTGACGAAGACCTGCCAGGGCGACGCGCCGTCCATCACGGCCGCCTCCTCGAGCTCGCGCGGAATGGTGTCGAAGTACCCCTTCAGCATCCACACGCAGAAGGGCAGCGACGAGGTCGAGTACACGAGAATGAGCCCGCCCCACGAGTCGAGCAGGCCGAGCGTCTGGAGCAGCGAGAACAGCGGCACCAGCATCAGCGTCGCTGGAAACATCTGGGTGATGAGGAGCGTCTGCATGCCCGCGTCCTTGCCCGGGAAGCGGAAGCGCGAGAGCGCGTAGGCGGCCGTCACGGCCAGCGAGAGCCCCACCAGCGTCGTCAGCCCCGACACTACCACCGACGCGAGCAGCTGGCGGCCGAACAGCCAGCGCCCCTGCGAGTCGGTCGCGCCGACGACGTCGCGGAAGTGATCGAACGTCACCGCGTCGGGAATGGGGCTCGCCGACAGCGAAAGGGCCTGGGTCGGCGCGAGCGCCAGCTTCACCACCCACAGCACCGGGTACAGGGCCACCACACAGGCCAGCACCAGGCCCACGTGCACCAACGCCGTCACCAGCCCCGAGCGCTTCACGCCGCCTCCGGGCCGGTCAGCCGCTTCGTCAGGCGCGTCCACCCGAGGAGCACGAAGAAGATCAACACCGAGTACGCTGCGGCGAAGCCGTACTGCTCGTTGCGTTGGAAGGCCCAGCGGTAGGCCTCGCTCACGAGAATGTCGGTGGCGCCGCCCGGCTCACCGCCCGACACCAGGTAGATGATGTTGAACATGTTGAAGGTCCACACGCTGCCGAGGATCACCGAGGGCAAGAGCGCGGGCTTCAAGAGGGGCAGGGTGATGCGTCGAAACTGGGTCCACTTCGAGGCGCCGTCGACCTCGGCGGCCTCGTACAGATCCTGCGGGATCGACTGCAGCGCGCCGAGCGACACCACCATCATGAAGGGAAAGCCGAGCCAGGTGTTGGTGATGACGTTCGCGGCGAACGACGTCGAGAACTGGGTGAACCAACTCACCGGCTCGACGCCCAGCGCCGCCAGGAGGCCGTTGATGGCGCCGAACTGGCGGTGGAACATGCCCTTCCACATGAGCGCGGTGATGTAGTTCGGCACCGCCCACGGGACGATCAGCACGACCCGGTACACCGCGCGGAGCTTCAGCAGCGGATCCTTCAGCAGGATCGCCAGGAACAGCCCGATGCTCAAGTGCAGGGCCACGTTCACGAACGTCCACGCGATCGTCACCGCGAGCGTGAACCAGAACGAGAGCGGCTCCGTCAGGCGGTAGCCCTTCGACGTGAGGATGTCGGCGAAGTTCGCCAGCCCCACGAAGGTGTAGTCGCCGGCCTCATGGTGGAAGAACGCGAGCGAGATGCCGACCGCGAAGGGAATGACGATGAGCACCGCGATGCCCACCGCCGCCGGCGCGACATAGGCCAGCCCCCGCGCGGCCTCCGGGTACCGCTTCGCGAACGACACCCCGCGCAGCCCCTTCACCTGCCAGCCGACGAGCCCCATCACCGCCAGCCCGAGGAGCACGAGCCAGGGCGTGGCGTTCGTCGGCTCCGGCCGCTCGCGGTTGAGCGCGCGGTACCGGCGCTCGGCGAGCTGGCCCGCGGCCGAGGGAGCGACCTCACCCTGGAGCACCCCGCGCAGCGCGAGCTTCATCGGCTCCCACACCTTCGCCATCTCGAGCGTGTTCGGCGTCGGCACGGCACGCGCAGCCACGTCCTTGAACGCGGCGATGGTGGGGTCGGCCAGCACCTCGGGCCGCTCGTAGGCGGCGATCTCGGCGGGGATCTGCCGGCCCGGGTTCACCCGCAAGAGCGTGGCCTGGCCCACCGACAGGAACTTCGCCAGCGCGTGCGCCGCGTCGGGCTGCTTCGAGCGCGCCGACACCAGGGCCGCCTCGACCCCGAGGAAGGGCTGCAGCGGCAGCCCCGTCTCGCTCACCGTCGGCAACGGCACGATGCGGTACGAGACGTTCTCGATCTCGCCGGTGAACCACGGCCCCGAGATCACCATCGCCGCGCGCCCGTCGTTGAAGAGCGACTTCACCAGCGCCCCCGACACCTCCTGCGGCATGAAGCCCCGGTCCTGCAGCGACTTCACGAAGGCGAGCGACTTCGCCATGCCCGGCGTGTCGAACGAGGCCCGCCCCGTCTCGTCGAACAGCCTCGCGCCGAAGCCGAAGACGAAGGGGGCGTGCAGGTAGAAGTCTCCGGCGGCGTAGGCGAGCCCGAAGCGCGCGGCCTTGCCGTCGCTCACCTTCGCCATCGTCTCGAGCCACGCGTCGGTCGTCTTTGGCGCCTCTGGCACCAGCGCGGTGTTGACGAAGAGGGCGAGGGTCTTGAGTGAGAGCGGGTAGCCGTACAGCTCGCCGTCGACCTCGAGCGCGTCGACGGTGCTCTGGAAATAGCGCGCGCGCTCGAGCCGCGTCGTGGTGGGCGCCACCACCTTGAGCCGATGGAACTGCCGCAGCCGCTCGTGCGCGAAGATGAAGACGTCAGGGCCCGCGTCGTGCGGAATGGCGCTGGTGAGCTTCGACGAGAAGGCGTCGTAGGGCACCGAGAGCAGCTCCACCGGAATGCCGGTCTCGGCGGTGAAGGCCTTCACCGCGGCCTCGATCGCCTGCTCCTCTCCGCCTCGGTAGGCGTGCCACAGCTTGAGCGGCTCGGCGCCGCTGGCCGTCACCGACGCGGCGAGGAGCCCCCCCAGCACCGCCCGGAGCATCAGCGCCGCGCCTCCGGGTGCCGCAGCGCCCGCGCGCCGTCGGCCGAGAAGACGTGCACGGCGTCGCCCGTCGGCTTCACGCGGACGGTCTGCCCGACCTCGACCGCCATCGAGCCGTCGAAGCGCGCGGCCAGGGGCCCGGCCGCCGTCTTGAGGAAGGCGTAGCCATCGAACCCCAGGCGCTCGACCGCCTCGACTTCTCCAGCGAACGGCCCGTCGGCCGCGACGGTCAGCTCCTGCGGCCGCAGCCCCACCTTCACCTCGCCAGCGGCGTCACCCGCGGCGTCGAGGCGAAAGCCGCTCCCGACCCACGCGGCGCCGTCCCGCCGGGCCTCGAAGAGGTTCATCGACGGCGAGCCCAGGAAGGTGGCGACGAAGGTGTTGGCGGGCCGGTGGTACAGCTCGAGCGGCGGGCCGAGCTGCTGGAGCACGCCCTTGTTGAAGACGGCCACCCGCGTCGCCAGCGTCATGGCCTCGACCTGATCGTGGGTGACGTAGATCATCGTCACGCCGAGCTGCCGATGGAGCCGCGCCAGCTCCCCGCGCATCTGCACCCGCAGGGCCGTGTCCAGGTTCGACAGCGGCTCGTCGAAGAGGAACAGCCGCGGCCTTCGAACGATCACCCGCCCCATGGCGACGCGCTGGCGTTGGCCGCCGGACAAGGCCTTGGGCTTGCGATCGAGCAGGTGTGCCAGCTCGAGCATCTTCGCGGCCTCGGCCACGCGCGCGTCGATGTCGGCGCGGGGGAGCTTGCGCAGCTCGAGCCCGAAGGCGAGGTTCTCGCGCACCGTCATGTGCGGGTAGAGCGCGTAGCTCTGGAACACCATGCCCACGTCGCGGTCGCGCGGCGGCACGTGGGTGAGCTCCTGCCCGTCCATCACCACCTGGCCCGCGTCGACCTGCTCGAGGCCCGCGATCACCCGGAGCAGCGTCGTCTTGCCGCACCCCGACGGGCCGACCATCACCAGGAACTCGCCGGGCGCGACGTCGAGGTCGACGCCCTTCACCACGGGGTTGTCGCCGTAGCTCTTTCGAATGCCCGACAGTCGGAGCCCTGACACGCGCGGCAAAGTACCTGACGCCCGCCGGGGGACCGGACGCTTTTTGCAGCCCGCCGCCGTTTCTCCATGACACGCCGCTTCAGGACGGGGGTCTGGTTTGGCGAAGGGGGCTTCTGGTACAGGCTGCGGCCGCCGTGAAAACGCCCCGCCCCGCACCGATGCGTCATTTCCAGATTCTCTTCGTCGTCCTCCTCGCGATCGCCTGCAGCCCGACGAACGGTGCGCGCCTCTACGAGACCCAGGACAAGGCCCCCTCGCTCGACGCGCGCGCGATCGAGAACCTCGAGCACATGGGGCCCACGCTCATCGACAAGGGCGTCAACTTCGCCGTGTACTCGGAGCGCGCGGAGCGCATCGAGATCCTCTTCTTCGACAACCCCGAGTCGAGCACCGCGACGCGGCAGTTCCCCATGAAGCGCTTCGGCGACGTGTGGAACCTGTACGTCGAGGGCATCGGGCCGGGGCAGCACTATGGCTTCGCGGTCTGGGGCCCCAACTGGGTCTACGAGCCGGGCTTCGTGCCGGGGACGATCAACGGCTTCAAGGCCGACGTCGACGCCGACGGCAACCGCATGAACCCGAACAAGCTCCTGTTCGATCCCTACGGCAAGGCGGTGCACCGCGACCATGACTGGTCGAAGGGCAGTGTCGCCACGGGCCCCAAGCGCACCGAGTCGACGTACGCCGCCGCGGCCAAGTCGGTCATCGTGAAGAGCAAGTACCAGTGGAGCGAGAACGAGGCGCAGTGGCGCTCCGCGCGCGAGAAGGGCGAGGCGCCCGGTCGCCGATGGAACGACATGATCGTCTACGAGCTGCACCCCAAGGGCTTCACCGCGAGCCCGGCGTCGGGCGTCGAGCACCCGGGCACCTGGCGCGGCCTCGGTGAGAAGGCGGCGTACCTCAAGGACCTCGGCGTCACGACGATCCACATCATGCCGCCCTTCGAGAAGCCCATCGACGGCGGGTACTGGGGCTACTCGACGCTGTCCTTCTTCATCGCCGAGAACACCTACTCGTGGAAGCGCGACGCGGCGAACGCCGAGATCATCGACGAGTTCAAGTGGATGGTGGATCAGCTCCACCAGAACGGCGTCGAGGTGATGCTCGACGTCGTCTACAACCACACCGGCGAGGGCGGCTTCTGGCGCCAGAAGCTCGAGTTCGACTTCAACCCCGACCCCTGGGTGACGCAGACCTCGCTCACCAACGTCGACCCCGAAGAGGTGGTGGGCCTCTTCACGATGCGCGGGTTCGACAACAACGCGTACTACGGGCTCGACCCCAACAACCGGCGGCGCTACTGGAACAACTCGGGCGTCGGCAACCAGACCCGGCCCAACTACAAGCCCTTCCGCCGCCTCGTGATGGACTCGCTGCGCTACTGGGTCGACGAGATGCACGTCGACGGGTTCCGGTTCGATCTCGCGCCGGTGCTGGGCGAGCGCGACCAGGAGTACTGGTCGTGGGACGAGCCGAAGAACACCGTGCTGCAGGACGTGGCCGACGACCCCGTGCTGCAGAAGTACAACACCCGCATCGTCGCCGAGCCCTGGGCCGCCGGCGGGTACGATCTCGGCAAGTCGTTCAACGGGCCGAACAACAACGAGTTCTCGAACGGCTTCGGCACGCGCATCGGCCTGTTCCCGGCGTCCTCGACGAAGCCGGGCTTCGGCTGGGGTGAGTGGAACGGGCGCTTCCGCGACTGGTGGCGCGCCTTCTGGAACCGCGACGAGTTCAAGCTCAACAGCCGCGAGGTGAAAGACGGAGGTTTCTTCCTCACCGGCTCCACCGACTGGTTCCGCTGGAACAACCGCAAGCCGTACCACGCCTACAACTTCGTCACGGTGCACGACGGCTTCACCATGTACGACCTGTTCTCGTACGAAAACAAACAGAACGGCTGCGGGCCGCTCAACCCCATCTGCTGCACCGAGCCCAACTCGTCGTGGTGCGAGAAGGACTCCGGCGAGAACAACAACCGCTCGCGCAACTGGGGCTCGAACGAGGCCATGAAGCGCCAGCTCATGCGCAACATGTTCGTCGCCATGCTCGTGAGCCACGGCACGCCGCTGCTCTGGAGCGGCGACGAGTGGATGCGCACCCAGCTCGGCAACAACAACGCCTACTCGACCCGCGCCGACGTCCCCGAGAACTGGATGGACTGGGGCACCTACCAGTCGAAGGACGAGCGGCACCGCATGCACGACTTCGTGAAGCAGATGATCCGCTTCCGCAGGGAGCACGCCTACGCGCTCGCCCCGCTCGAGTACGGCGCCCCCGGCGAGCCCGGCACCGCCGCTCCGTTCTCGTGGAAGAGCCCGGCCAACACCGACGCGGTCGACTGGGGCTCCAAGCAGCTCATGCTCCACTACTGGGACAAGACGAAGGGCCCTGAGATCGCCATTCTCATCAACGGCGAGACGTTCGACGTGCCCTTCACGCTCCCCGGTGGCCGCACGTGGACGCGCGTCGTCGACACCCAGTCGTACTGGGACGAGGCGGCGACGCTCACCACCCTCGGCCTGCCGGCCCGCGCGTCGAACAACGTGTGGCTCGACTCGCCAACGCCCGTGAGCGGCCAGTACACCCTCAAGCCCCGCTCGATGGTGATCCTCGAATCGAAGTGAACGCGTCGGTGGAACTTCACCGCGCCGATGAAACCGCCTGACGCACCGCGTTTTGCGAGTTCGAACGGGGTGAGCGATGACCCGGCCCGGTTTCTCAGCCGTGGGGGAAGTCATGAATAGTGTCGAGTTCTTCGTGAACAAGCGGCCGGGGTACACGCAGGCGCGCAGCCACCTGCGGGTGCCGGCGTCGTTCCCGGTGCGTGTCGTGAATGCGACGTCGCTGCGCCTGGCCGACGAAGCGCGCGACGTCAGCGAGGCCGGCGTCGGGGTGCTCACGCACAGCCCGTTGCCCCCGATGACGCTGGTGCCGCTGCGGCTCGAGCTTCCGACGTCGAGCGAGCCCATCGAGGTGCTGGGCCGCGTCATGTGGAGCACCACCTCGGCGATGGGCCTGCGCTTCGAGCAGCCCGACGAGCGCCTGCACTCGGGCGTGGCGCGGCTGCGCGCGGCGCTCGATCGCCTCTGAGCCGCGCTCGAGCCGAACCTCGTCGCAGCTCACGTCGCCCGCGATGTGCCGCCGGCCTCCGTCCGGCGCACTGCGGCGGTTTCGAAAAAACGAGTCTGCCCGCCGTGCGGCGTGGGGTAAGCGTCGCCGCGCGTGAAACGACTGCTCTTCGCGGGACTCCTCGTCGCCTCCCAGGTCGCGCTCGCCCAGGCGCCCGACAGCCGCTTCAGCGCCGGCGGCTACTACCGCATCAGCGCCCGGCCCGACTTCCAGGGCGGTAACGGGCGGCTGGGCTTCTGGAACCTCTACGGCCGTCTGCTCAACGAGGGCACCTACGCGGCGCTCGAGATGAAGCTCGACCTGCTGCAGGCGCCGCCCGGCACCACCGACATCTGGGCGAGCCTGCACGCGCGCATCGAGGGCGGCACGGTGTCGACGGCCGACCCGCTCAACGGCTTCCTGAGCAGCTTCCGCCTGTCGCAGCTCTACGCGCGCGCCGGCAACATTCTCGCGCCCAACCTCATCTGGCAGCTCGGCACGCAGCAGTTCTTCTTCGGCGACCTGGGCCTCTACGACTTCCGCCCGGCGCAGCTCTTCGAAGACACCATCGGCCTGTCGGGGCGCTACCTCTCCGAGCACCTCGATCTGCTCGTCGCCGTCGGTGACTCGGGCTTCTCGCTCCGCGGCGCGCAGTACGTGCCGGTGCTGACGGCGGGCGCGGCGGCGCGGGTGCACGTGAACGATCACTTCGAGTTCGGCGGCGGCGGGCAGCTGGGCGTCGAGCCCTTCATCGCCGGCAACCGCTTCTCGTCCTACGCGACGCCGAGCGTGAAGTACGAGGACTTCGCCCGGCGCGAGGTGCTCCGCCGCTTCCTCGAAGAGAACCCGGGCATGTTCGATCAGTTCCCCCAGCCGCGGCAGGCAGGCCAGCTCAACGTGTCGTGGCGTGGCGTGGGCTACGTGGGCTTCGGCGGGTTCGGCCCCCTGCGGTGGAACAACTTCTTCGCGCGCTACCAGCGGCTCCACCCCCAGAACTTCTACGCCGACACCTGGAACGGGCAGACCGTCCCCGTCTACGCGGCCGACCTCACGCGCGATCGGTACTCGCTCGTGCTCGGTGACGAGATGCAGCTCGGCCTCATTCCCGACCGGCTCGATCTCGTGCTGGCGGGCCTCTACGGCAGCGATCGCGACTTCGCTGACGCCATCACCGCGAGCGAGCTGAACCGCGTGTACATGTCGACGGTGGCGCGCCTGCAGCTGTACGTGACGCGCGTGGTGCACGTGTTGCTCGAGGGCTCGGTCGCGCACGAGCGCTCGCTCAACGGCAACCTCTTCCGCGGGCAGTACGACTCGATCTTCCGCTCGTCGCAGGGGCTGCCCGACGCGCGCGGGCTCGAGTTCGGCGACCAGAACGTTCGCAACACCGTGCAGGTGAAGACCGGCATCGTGCTGAACCCGACGGGCCCGGGCATCTACACGCGCCCGTCCATTCGCCTGCTCTACGGGTTCCAGTACAGCACCATGCACGCAGCCTTCGGCAACGCCTTCGCCGAGCGCCTCGATCAGTTCAACGTCTTCAGCCCCTCGCAGACGCTCGCATGGCATCACCTCATCTCGCTCGAGTCGGAAGGGTGGTTCTGATGAACGCCCGCCTCGCCCTGTCCGTGCTGGGCCTGTTGGCGCTGTCGTGCATTCCGAAGGTGCCCCGGCAGCGCCTCGAGAACGCCACGCCGATTGTCGTCGGGTACATCGTCGACCCGACCTACGCCGGAGAGCCGTCGACCGCGCCCGACAAGCTCAAAGAGGCGCTCGCGCGCACGCTCGAGGAGCGCAACCTGTCGGTCGTCGAAGTGCCGCTCGAGGTGCTGAAGGGCCAGCGCATCACCGACACCCGCCGCGCGGCGCTCGAGGCCCAGCAGCCTGACGCGCCGTACTTCCTGCTGGTCGAGCTGCGGGTGCACTTCTTCTCGCAGCTCGACGGCCGCTACCGCTGGGAAGTGGGCACCGCGCTCACCGCCGTGAAGAACGGAGGCGTCACCTCGAAGGACGCCTTCGAGGTGCCGGTGGTGCTCGTCTACGATCACGAGAAGCAGCGCGCCGCCATGAACGCCGCCTCGCAGGACATCGCCACCCGGCTCGCGAGCCTGATGGACGGGCTGCTCGTCAGCGCCGAGAAGCCGGCAACCCAGGGCACGCCCGATCCCGCCGCCCCCGCGTCGTTCCAGCAGCCGCTCATGCCGGGGCAGCTCGTGCCGACGAAGTCGAAGCCGAAAGAAGCGCCCAAAGAGGCCCCCCAAGACGCGCCCAGGGAATCGCCGAAGGAGGCTCCGAAAGAGGCCCCTCCGGCGCCGACCGGTCGCCGCGCCACGCCCCGCTCGATCTACTTCGTCATGGTCGACCGCTTCGCCAACGGCAGCCGCGCCAACGACGGTGACGCCGACCCCGCCGACCCACAGGCCTTTCATGGAGGCGATCTCGCCGGCCTGCGCGGCCGCCTCGACTGGCTCCAGGCGCTGGGCATCGACACGGTGTGGCTCTCGCCGGTGTTCCGCATGCGCACGCAGAAGTGGCACGGCTACGGCGCCTTCCACGGCTACTGGACGTACGAGCTGAACGAGGTCGAGCCGCGTCTGGGCACCGAGGCCGAGCTGGTGGCCCTGTCGGACGATCTGCACCGCCGCGGCATGAAGCTCGTGCTCGATCTGGTGCTCAACCACGTCGGGCCCGAGGCGCCGGTGCTGCGTGAGCGGCCCGAGTGGTTCCACCACAACGGCGGCGTCACCGACTGGAACGACGCGGTGCAGCTCACCACCCACGACGTGCACGGGTTGCCCGATCTCGCGACGGAGCGCCCCGACGTCGCCCGGCACCTGGTCGACGCCTCGCGGAGGTGGCTTCGATCGTGCCCGGCTTGACGGGTTCCGGCTCGACGCGGTGAAGCACGTGCCGCTCGACTTCTGGGCGGCCTGGGCGAGGGACGCGAGCCGTGGCTTCGACGGCGTGACGCTGCTCGGCGAGATGCTCGACGGCGACCCGTCGGTGGTGTCGTCGGCTTGGCGCGAGGGCGGCTTCACCGCGATGTTCGACTTCCCGCTCGGGTTCGCGATGAACGACGTCTTCTGCCGCGGAGAGCGCCCCACGAAGCTGGCGGCGGTGCTGGCGAACGACCGCCGCTACCCGGACCCCTCGCAGCTGGTGACGCTCCTCGACAACCACGATCTCCCGCGGGTGATGAGCGCGTGCGGGAACGACGTGGGCCGCGTGCGCCAGGCATTGGCCTTCTTGCTGGCGATGCGCGGCATTCCCTCGATCACCTGGGGCACCGAGGTGGGCCTCGACGGCGCGAAGGAGCCCGACAACCGCAAGTCCATGGTGTTCTCGCCCCACGTCCTGAAGGACGACGTCACGTTCTGGCTCGCGGCCCGGCGCAGACACCCCGCGCTGTCCGAGGGCGTGCCGGTGGTGCTCTCGGCGTCGGCCGACGGCGTGGTGCTGGGGCGGGTGACGCCGTCGCAGCTCGCCGTGGTCGTGGTGGGGCGGGGTGGGGTGCGGCCGCGGGCCGAAGGCGCCCCGTGGGACGCGGCCTCGCTCGAGCTGGTCCCCCCGGCGCCGCTCAAGCGCTCCGACCTCGGCGTCTTCGTGTCCGACGTGCGGCCCGGCGCGTGGGAGGCGCTCTTCCGTGAGGCCGATTCGCAGTGGCGTCGCGCGGCGAAGACGAAGACCGTCACCTTCGAGGGGCCCGCCGACGCCCTCGTGGTGGGCAGCGGCCCGGAGCTCGGTGACTGGAACCCCGCGCGGGCCCGGGCGCTCCCGGTGACGCTCGAGCTGCCCGAGGGCGCGGTCTTCGAGTTCAAGGCGGTGCGGCGCATGGGCGCGAAGACGAGCTGGGCCGAGGGAGACAACGGCGTGCTCTTCGTCGAGCCGAAGGGGCCCTCGCGCGTGGCCGTGCCGCCCCGCTTCCCGCGTCAGTAGGCGATGCCGGCGGGCGCGGCCTGCACCGCCACCGACTCCATCACCTTGTCGTCGAAGCTGGTCTTCGTCTTCTTCGCGTTGGTCGAGATCCACGCGTCGCGCTTCTTCGCCGTCTCGACGATGCGGGCCTCGAGGGCCTGCTTCGCCTTCGCCTGCTCGGCGACGAAGGCCGCTCGCTTCGAGGCGTCCATGGCGCGCAGGCGCTCCGGCAGCTCGTCTTCCTTCAGCTGCGCCAGCTTCGAGGGGTCGGCCGTGAGATCGACGGCCTCGCCGAAGTCGCCCGCGAGGCCCCCGCCGCCAGCCTTCGTCGGCGCCGTCTTCGCGTTGTACGACAGCCGGTCGGAGGCGACGCTCGGCGCCATCGCCTTCATGTCGGCGAGCTTCCCTTCGGCGCTCCGGCGGCTCGGCGCCTTCCCACCGACGAGGGTCTTCGAGGCGAGCTCGGCGTTCATCTTGGCCAGCTCGTCATCGAAGGGCGTCGCCTCGGCTACCATGCCGCCGCTCTGCTCGAGCGTGATGAAGCTCCCGTCGGCCAGCGCGGCCACCTGCTTGAAGGCCGTGGCCGTCGTCTCATCGGTGCCGCAGCGAATGGTGTTCACCACGATGCCCTTCGCGATGGCCTTCTTCGCCCAGGCCGAGAGGTTCCACTCGTCGCGGTAGTCGTCGTGCGCGGGCGCGTCGCCGACGAGAAAGATCAGCTTCGCGGCCTTCCCCTCGGTGGTCCACGACATGAACTTCACCGCCTCGCCGAGGCCCTGGCCCACGTGCTCGGGCGTGTCGCCACCGCCTTCAGCCTGGAGGCCCCGCAGGTTCGTGTACACGGCGTCGAGATCCTTCGTGAGGTCGAACCGCTTCGTCACGTAGGCGTCGCCACGATCGCGGAAGGCCACCAGGCCCACCCGGATGTCTGGCGTCGGTTGCCCCGAGGCCATGCGCGAGGCGATCGACCAGATCTTCTGCTTCGCCCCCTCGATCAGCCCCGACATCGACGAGGTGGTGTCGAGCACGAAGACGACGTCGAGCTTCGGCCGCGAGACCGACTGCGCCTGCTGGGCCGGGGCTGGGGTGTCACCCGCGAGGGCGCTGGTCGAGAGGCACAACAGGGACGCGGCGGCGATGGACTGCACGAGGCGCTTCATCGGAGCTCCGGGGAAAGGGGACCGGGCGTTCAACGGGCCGGCGCTCCGGGGGATCTGTGCCGTCGTTGTCGCGCCGCGTCATTTGTGTTGACTGGCAAATCAACGGTCCCTACAGACGCCGCTGATCGCGTCACCGACCAGGAGGATGCATGGCGAAGGCAGCATCGAACGGCCACCGACGGGTGGCGATCGTGAACGGCCTGCGGACCCCGTTCGTGAAGGCAGCCACGGTGTTCTCGGACCTGACGGCGCTCGACCTCGGCCGTCTCGTCGTCTCGGAGCTGGTGCAGCGCTCCGAGCTCGACCCGAACGAGCTCGACTCGGTCGTCTTCGGCCAGGTGATCCCCGGCATGACGGCGGCGTCGATCGCGCGTGAGGTGGTGCTGACGTCGGGCCTGCCGCGGAAGATCGAGGCCTACACGGTGGCGCGCGCGTGCGCGACGAGCGTGCAGGCGATGGTGAACGCAGGCATGGCGATCGCGCTCGGGCAGTCCGACGTGGCCATCGCCGGCGGCACCGAGTCGATGAGCGACCCGCCGATCTTCACCAGCCGCCCGTTGGCGCACGCGCTCGCCGAGTCCTCCCGCGCCCGCACGCTGCCCGCGCGGCTCAAGCCCTTCCAGCGGCTGGCCCCGAAGGATCTGCTGCCCGTGCCGCCGGCCATCGCCGAGTACACGACGGGCCTGTCGATGGGCGAGTCGGCCGAGAAGATGGCCAAAGAGAACGGCATCTCGCGCAAGGAGCAGGACGAGATCGCGCTGGCCTCGCACCAGAACGCGGCCCGGGCGTGGAAGGCGGGCCACTTCGACGCCGAGGTGATGCACGTGCCGGTGCCACCGAAGTACGCGAAGGTCGCCGACACCGACAACATCGTGCGGGGCGACTCGTCGCTCGAGGCGCTCACGGCGCTCAAGCCGGTGTTCGACCGCAAGTACGGCACCGTCACCGCCGGCAACGCGTCGCCCCTCACCGATGGGGCCGCCGCGCTGCTGCTCATGAGCGAAGAGAAGGCGAAGGCGCTGGGCTACGAGCCGCTCGGCTTCCTGCGGGCGCATGCGTTCGCCGCCACCGACCCGGCCGATCAGCTGCTCCAGGGGCCGGCCTACGCCGCGCCCATCGTGCTCGATCGCGCGGGCATGACGCTGAAGGACATCGATCTCGTCGAGATGCACGAGGCCTTCGCGGCGCAGGTGGCCTCGAACCTCCAGGCGCTCGCCTCGAGGTCGTTCGCCGAAAAGCTCGGCCGCAAGGCCCCCGTCGGCGAGGTCGATCGCGCGCGGCTCAACGTGAACGGGGGCTCCATCGCGCTCGGGCACCCCTTCGCCGCGACCGGCGCCCGCATCGTCCACCAGGCGCTCCGTGAGCTGAAGCGCCGCAACCTCGGCACCGCCCTCGTCACCGTCTGCGCGCAGGGTGGCCTCGGCGCCGCCGTCGTCCTGGAGCGAGCCTGATCATGAGCACCTCTCCATTCTCCTACGCCGTCGAGAATCAGGTCGCCGTCATCACCTTCGACATCGAGGGCGAGCCGGTCAACACGCTCTCACCCGACATCAGCCAGGCCTTCGAGGCGCTGATGACGAAGGCCGCCGCCGACGCGAGCGCGAAGGCGGTGGTCTTCATCTCGGGCAAGAAGGACAGCTTCATCGCCGGCGCGAAGATCGACTTCCTGTCGACCATCAAGACGCCGGCCGAGGCCCACGCGCTGGTGAAGCAGGGGCACGCGCAGTTCGATCGCCTCGACGCGTTCGAGAAGCCGGTGGTGGCGGCGATTCACGGCGCCTGTCTGGGCGGCGGGCTCGAGTGGGCGCTGGCCTGCGACTACCGGCTCGCGACCGACAGCCCGAAGACGAGCCTCGGCCTGCCCGAGGTGCAGCTCGGCCTCATCCCTGGCGCTGGAGGGACGCAGCGGCTCCCGCGCCTCGTCGGCGCCCAGGTGGCGCTCGATCTCATCCTCACCGGCAAGTCGCTCAAGGCGAAGAAGGCGCTCAAGCTGGGCGTCGTCGACGAAGTGGTGCCGGCGCCGATCCTTCGGATGGTGGCCTGCCGCCGCGCGCTCGAGCTCGCCAACGGCACCCTCGTGATGGAGCGTCACCGCGGCCTGTCGACCGTGGCCAAGAGCCGCTCATTCAAGGATCTGCTGCGGGGCCTGTCGGACCAGAAGGCGTGGGCCGAGCTCGCCCTCGAAGACAACCCGGTCGGCCGCAAGGTGCTCTTCGACCAGGCGAAGAAGCAGCTGCTCAAGAAGACGAAGGGCAAGTACCCCGCGCCCGAGAAGGCGCTCGAGGTCATCAAGACGGGCCTCGACAAGGGGCTCGCCGCCGGCTTCGAGGCCGAGGCGCAGGCCTTCAGCGAGCTCGTCGTGAGTGACGTGTCGAAGCGGCTGGTCGAGATCTTCTTCGCCACCACCGCGCTCAAGAAGGACAACGGCACGCGCAACCCCGAGGTGAAGCCGCGCGACGTGACGAAGATCGGCATGGTGGGCGGAGGTCTGATGGGCGGCGGCATCGCCTACGTCACCTCGGCGCTCCAGGGCGTGCCGGTGCGCATCAAGGACAAGGACGACGCCGGGGTGGGGCGCGCGCTGGGCTACGTGCGGGGCCTCTACGACGAGCGCGTCAAGCGCAAGAGCCTCACCTGGCGCGAGCGGGATCGCCAGCTCGCGCTCGTCACGGCCGGCACCGACTACGCCGGCTTCAAGCGCGCCGAGCTCGTCATCGAGGCCGTCTTCGAGGACCTCTCGCTCAAGCACCAGGTGCTCAAGGACGTCGAGACGATCGGCCGGCCCGACGTGATCTTCGCGTCGAACACCTCGTCGCTGCCCATCTCGAAGATCGCCGAGGCGTCGCGGCACCCCGAGACCGTCATCGGGATGCATTACTTCAGCCCCGTTCACAAGATGCCGCTGCTCGAGATCATCACCCACCCGGGCACCGCGGACTGGGTGACGGCGACCTGCGTCGAGGTCGGCAAGCGGCAGGGCAAGACGGTCATCGTCGTGAACGACGGCGTGGGCTTCTACACCTCGCGCATCCTCGCGCCGTACATGAACGAGGCCGCCTTCCTGCTCGCCGAGGGCGCCGACATCGCCGAGCTCGATCGGGCGCTCACCGACTTCGGGTACCCGGTCGGGCCCATCACCTTGCTTGACGAGGTGGGCATCGACGTCGCCGCGAAGGTCGCGAAGATCATGCACGGGGCGTACGGCGATCGCATGCTGGCGCCGAACACGACCGACGCCCTGGTGGGTGACGGGCGGCTGGGCCGGAAGGCGAAGAAGGGCTTCTACACGTACGCCGAGGGCAAGAAGAAGGAAGTGGACGAGTCGGTCTACGCGCTGATGCCGCACGGGAAGGATCGCAAGCGGTTCGATCGCGCCGAGATGGCCGAGCGCTGTGCGCTGCAGATGGTGAACGAGGCGATTCGGTGTCTAGGCGAGGGCATCTTGCGCAGCCCTCGCGACGGTGACATCGGCGCGATCTTCGGGCTCGGCTTCCCGCCGTTCCTCGGAGGCCCGTTCCGCTACGCCGAGGCCCAGGGCCTCACCCGCGTCCTGCAGCGGCTCGAGCACTACCAGGAGCGCCACGGCGTGCGCTTCACGCCCGCGCCGCTCCTCATCGAGCGGGTGAAGTCAGGCAAGCGGTTCTACTGACGGGGGCGGCTCCGGGAGGGATGCAGGGCAGCGCCCTCCGGCGCGGCGCGTTGCCCGGTTCACCGCTCCTCGACCCGGGAGCCGCTCCGTCGCGAGGCCTCACCGGCGCCGCCGCGTGCCGACCCCCTCGTCGCCACCGCGCGTTGGGACTTCTTCCCGGCGCGACACCCTGGCCAGGGCGTTCGTGCGCGGCCCCTGCGCCCGCCCGGAGGGACCTCAGAACAGCCGATAGCCGACGCCGAGCCGCAGGCCCCACGCCGGGCGCGCGACGGCGACGCCAAGGGGCTCCTTGATCACGTCGACTCCACCCAGGCCGAGCGCGAAGAGCGACAGCGTCGAGCTGAGCTGGACCTCCACGCCCGCGCCGACCGTCGGCGTCACCTGAAACCCGGTCACGTTCAACGCGATGGCCCACGGCACCTCGGCCGTCACCAGCACCTGCACCAGCTCGCTCACCGAGATCGACGTCACCAGGCCCAGGCGGGGCCGGAGCGCCACGAAGCCGAAGTTGAAGGCGTCGAAGACCCTCGCGCCCGAGTTGAACTTGAGGCCGAGGGAAGCGGTCGGCGCGATGCGCGTGCGCTCGCTCTTCCACGCCAGCAGCCGCACCCCGGCCTCCACCAGTCCGGACAGCTCGAGGTAGTGGAAGCGGGCCTGCGCCTCGAACTCGAGCACCGAGAAGCCCTGCCGGTACCCCGCACCGACCTCGGGCGCGCCGATGAAGCCCGAGAAGGCCAGGCTCCCGCCCGGCAGCGCGGCGGGGGCCTGCGCGGCACCCTGTTCCGCGGCGACTCGTGACGGTTTCGTCACCGGCGCCTCAGGTTCGGCGGCGAGGATCAACGCGAGGGCGAACGCGAACATGGCAGACGAATAGGCCGGTTTTTTGACCCCCGAAAGTTTCCGCTACAGCCTTGCAGCATGCGAACGAGCGCGACGCGGTTCGACAGTGGTGGTCGGCGGCGGTGGCCCCGGTTCTTCCTCGACCTCGACTGGTTCGTCGAATCGAACGGCTGCTCGGCCATGGGTCGCGGCCTCGAGCTCACCGTGCGCGGCGCGAAGCTGCCCATCACCTGCCGCTCGCCCTTCACCGACGAGGTGGTGCTGCACGTGTCGCTGCCGTCACGGGAGCGCCTCTTCAAAGCCCGCTGTACGGCCGAACACGCCGAAGGCCGCGGCTGGGTGCTCTCCTTCGTCGAGGTGTCTCCTGACGATCTGCAGCTCCTCGGCCACACCCTCATCGGCGAGTTTGGGGTCCTCGCGCTGCCAGAAAGCCCCTCAAAGCCGCGCCGGCGCCAATCTGAGCATGTAGTTTCAGCAGGTTAGACGCCCGCGCGCAGTTGCAGAGCAGGTAGGTCTCCGGGGTAGGGTGTCAGTGCTCGTCTCTGGAGGTCGTATGCTTCGGTCGTCTGTCGGTGTGCCCTCAACCCGTGGTGTGGTCGCCGCATCGCCGGAGCGCCCGTTGGTGCTGGTGGTCGACCCCGACCGGTCGGCCCGCGCGGTGCTCGAGGTGGCGCTGAGCCGCGACGGCTTCGACGTCTGGAGCGCCGAGACCTCCGATCAAGGCCTCGCGGTGTTGCGCCGCGGCCGGACCCCCGACGTGATCGTCCTCGAGTCGTACCTGGGGCAGTCTGGTGACGGGTTTGCGTTCTGCGCCCAGCTGCGCGGTGACGCCCGCACGGCCCGCGTTCCGGTCGTGCTGCTCGCGCGGGCTGACGACGCCAACGTGGCCAACCTCGCCGAGGTGGTGGGCGTGGACGAGGCGGTGCAGAAGCCGGCGTTCGCCCGCGACGTCGTGGCCCTGGTTCGTTTCGAGCTCGTGCGTCACCGCTCGTCGACCGGCGCGCCGCTGCGGTTTGGAGCGCGCTCCCTGCCGCCAGCCCACCTGCTCCGGGCGCTCTTGACCTCGGCGAGGTCGGGCGCGCTGTCGCTCGCTGACGGCCGCGCCACCGTGCGCTTCTCGGACGGGGCGGTCGTCGAGGCGCAGTTCGGCGCGCGCTGGGGCATCGATGCGTTGGTGCGGGCGCTCGCGCTGACGACCGGCGACTACACCGTGAGGCTCGAGCCGGTGGTGCGCACGACGGGCTTTGCCTGCTCGCTGCGGGACTTCGTCGCCCAGGTGCTCCCGCGGCTGTCGAAGTGGAGCCAGATCTCGGCGCGCTCGCTGCCGCTCGACGCGGTGCTCGCGGTCGACTTCGGGCGCCTCGCCCACGCGCTCCCCTCGATGCCCGATGACATCAACCGCATCGTACAGTTGTTCGATGGCCGTCGGCGGGTGCACGACGTGTTGCTCGACAGCACGTTCGACGAGCTGTTGACGCTCGAGGTGGCGACGCGGCTCTACCTGATGGGCGTGGTGGGCCCGGTCCCCGGCGGCGCCGTCACGGAAGAACACCTGCGCGCGGCGCCCCGCCTGTTCGAGCCCCGCTCGGCCGAGGCGGAAGATCTCATGCGGCAGCTCTTCGACGGCGTCACCGAGATCCGCGCGGCCGACGTCGAGCCCGCGAAGGTCGATGATGACGCCGAGTGGTCGGTGCCCGCGGCGGCGCACGACCTCGACGTCGACGATCCCGCGGGGGGCTGGCAGGCGGCGGGGATTCCCGAGTCGCACGTGTTCGACGGCGTCGAGGACGAGGTCGCGCGCACGCTGGCGGCCTTCAACCCGCGGACGGTGGTGGAGCCGCGCGAGCCCCGCGCCGAGGAGCGCCCGGTCGCCGCGTTTGCCCAGGGTGATGCGGTCGGCGTCGACGACTCCCTCGAGGCGGCCTTCCGCAGCGCCACGGGTGACGACGAGGCGCAGGCGGTGATGGTGGGCGATCCCACGCCCCCGTCTCCGGCGCGGCGGTTCTCGGCGGATGATCGCCAGGAGCGCGTCATCACGCCGGTGCTCAACCCCGTGGTCCGCATCGAGGTGGGCCCCTCGGCGGAAGCTCTCGCCGAGGTGCGTCCGGCCCTGTCCATGGCGCTCGCAGCCGGTTCGAACGTGACGGTGAGCGATGAGGAGCGCTCGAGCGCGGGCCATGCGACGTCCGTGGACTTCACGCCGAGCCCGACGCCGGTCCGAATGGCGCCCAGCGCAGGTCCCGCGCCGGTCCGTCCGATCGGGGCTGCGGCTGTGAGCCTCCCGGTTCGTGTCGTCACGGATGCCGCGACCCAGCCCCAGGTCGCGACGGCCGTCGACCCCGAGGCCGCCTTCTTCGCGACGGAGCCTGAGGCGTTCGAAGACACGGTGCCTGCGCAGACGAGCGCGCAGCCTCGCCGGGTGGGCGTGCTGCTGGTGGCGCTCGCGGCGGCGGCGCTGCTGGTCGCCGTCGGGCTCGAGTGGGTGCTCTCGCGCGCGCCAGAAGCGGCTGAGGTTCCGATGGGGGCCGTCCTCACCGCTCCGGCGCCGGTCGCGCCGCCCGTGGTCGCTGCCGCCGAGGCGCTGGCTCCGGTCGCCGAGCTCGAGCCGGTGGTGGTCGCCGAGCCGGAAGTCGAAGCGGCGCCCGAAGCGCTCGACGTCAGCGAGGCCCTCGCCGACGGCGTTCGTTCGTACCAGCGGGGCGAGTACACGAAGGCCATCGCGATCCTCGAGCAGGTCGTGGCGGATGAGCCGAAGTCGGTGCAGGGCTGGTTGGTGCTGGGCCAGGCCCGCTACGACGCTGGGGACGCGAAGGGCGCGCGCGAGGCTGCGACGACGGTCCTCTCCCTCGACCCGAAGCATGCCGGCGTGCACGTGCTGCTCGCCACCATCGCCTACGACGCGAACGACCGGGTGACGATGCGTCAGGAGCTCGAGACGTACCTCTCGCTCGAGCCCGAGGGGCCGCACGCCGCCGAGGCGAAGGCGCTGCTGCGCCGCTGAAGGCCCGAAGTTTTCGACAGCCGATCGTCGCTGGGCTACACATTTGTTCCGTCCCATGCGCGTCCTCGGAGTGGACCCCGGCAGTCGTTTTCTCGGCTACGGCCTCGTCGAGAACGCGCGCCCGCGGCCCCGTTACCTCGCGCATGGCGTCGTACGGGCTGGCACCACGGCGCCGCTGGCCGAGCGGCTCGAAGCCATCTTCCTGGAGTTGGGGCGGGTGATCGACGTCTTCGCCCCTGACGCCATCGCGGTCGAAGGCGTGTTCACACACAAGAACGCGCGGAGCGCGTTGATCCTCGGGCACGCCCGAGGCGTGGTGTTGCTCCTGGCGGCGCGCGCGCGGGTGCCGGTGTTCGAGTACGCCCCGGCGCGGGTGAAGCGGGCGATCGGAGCGGGCGGAAACGACAGCAAGGAGTCGGTGGCGCGAATGGTGACGCGGCTGTTGTCGCTGGCCTCACCGCTCGAGCGGGCCGACGCCTACGACGCCCTGGCGATCGCCTGCTGCCACGCGCACCAGGCGGGAGCGCCTACCGCAGGGCGGCGAGGGGCACGCTCGGGCGCGGCTTCCGGGTTCGCGGCGCGCCTTCAGCCGAACGTGGTGCGTCCGTCGGTCGCCGTGGTGGTGCCGGGCTTCGCGGGGGACGTGGAGCCGTGAGCGGCGCGCTGCCAACCGAACGTGGTGCGGCTGGCCGTCGCCGCCGGCGCTCGAGGGGGCTGCGCCTTCGACTGAACGCGGCGCGGCCTGTGGTCGCCGGGGCGCCGGGCTTCGCAGGAGACGTCGAGCCGTGATCGCGGGACTCAAGGGTGTGTTGGTCGAGAAGTCGGCCATGGAGGCGATCGTCGACGTGCAGGGCGTCGCCTACCGTGTCGCGGTGTCGATGATGGCGTCGGGCCGCTTGCCTGAGGTGGGTGCGCCCGTGTCCTTTCGGATTCGGACGATCGTGCGGGAAGACGCGCTCGAGCTGTTCGGGTTCCTGTCACGCACCGAGGAGCAGCTCTTCGAGCAGCTCACCTCGGTCAGCCAGGTCGGGCCGAAGATGGCGCTCAACGTGCTGTCGGGGCTCGAGGTGAACGATCTGATCGCGGCGCTCGCCCGGGGTGAGGTCGCGAGACTCACGAAGATCCACGGGGTGGGGAAGAAGACCGCCGAGCGGTTGGTGCTCGAGCTCCGTGAGAAGGTGAAGCTGCTCGAGCCGGGCCCCGGAGTCGTGCAGGCCGGCCGCGCCACGAGTGCTCAGGGGCCGTCGGGTGACCTCGTCTCGGCGCTGGTGAACCTCGGCTACAAGCCAGCTCAGGCCGAGGCCGCGGCCACTGCGGTCGTAGAACGGCTGGGCGAGGGGGCTGCCCTCGAGGCGCTCCTGCGAGAAGCCCTCAAGTCGCTCCGCACGGGCTGACCGACGGCCTGCTGGCGAGGCCGAAGCGACGAGCGCTCACTTCAGGCCGGACCCGGTCCACGCGTCAGGGCCCGCGGCCAGGTCTTTCATGCTCGGGCTGCTGTCGAAGTCGTTCCCCTGCCGAGCCGCCGACACGGTCGAACGCCGATCAGACCGACATTCGAGCGTGGACCACTGATCGGGCGATCAGGCCTCCCTCCCCGGTTCGCGATCGCCAGATCACGGTGACGTCGTCGCGATCGTCCTGAAACCAGGCAGGGGTGCGCCGGGAATTGAGCGGTTGCGCGACAGGGCGGCTCGCCCCGTCCGGTCTCGCGACACCACCCCGATCGAAAAGTCGCTGATCGCGGTTGACACCTCTTTTGAATAGCTGATATTCAGACGGCCCTACTCAATAGGCGGCATTGAGTGGCATCCACATGAAGACTGACTTCCTTCGTCCCGACGAGATCGATCGGATCGAGCGTGAGCACCCGCACGGCGTGCCGGCGCGCTTCATCGTCGACGTCTTCAAGCCGCTGGGCGTGCCGCTCTCCGAGGCGACGTTCCGCAAGTACGTGCAGGTCGGGTTGCTTCCTCGGAGCCGGCGCGTGGGCCGGAAGGGCAAGCACCGTGGGAGCCAGGGGCTCTACCCGGTCGAGTCGGTGCGTCGGCTCAACGCGATCAAGAAGATGATGGCTGAGGGGCTCACCCTCGAGGACATTCGCCGCTCGTACGTCTTCGTGCGCAACCACATGGACGTGGTGGACCGTGAGTTCGAGTCCGCCTTCCTCGGCCTGGCGCAGGAGCTCGCCGAGCGCCCCTTCGATGGCCAGAGCCGGCAACTGCAGGTCGAGCTCGAGGCGCTCCGGGAGCGGGCCAGCACCCTCGTTCGTGACGTCGCGCGCTTCGGCAGCGTCGTCACCTCGCGCGGGTCGGCCGAGTCGTCGTCAAGGAGTCTGTGGGACTAGTACGTCGTGGCGGCCCGTCACCGCCACTCGAAGGAGGGGATATGACAGCAGCAGCCGTGAATGAGGAACAGGGGCCGGTGTTGAAGTCCGATGCCGTCGAGGACGAGCGCCGTCGCTCCAAGACGATGTCTCGAAAGGAGATGGCGCGCGATCTGCGCCGTCGCCGCCAGCTGGGGTTGATCGACCCCGAAGAGGCCGAGCTCTTGAGCGAGCTCAACCAGACGCGGCCGCGAACGCGCGCCGACTGCGTCAACAGCCCGCGTCCCTGCGTGTACGTGAGCTGCAAGTACAACCTGTACCTCGACGTGAACCCCGAGACGGGCTCGATCAAGCTCAACTTCCCGGACAAGGAGATCTGGGAGCTCGAGTACACCTGCGCGCTCGACGTCGCCGAGAAGGGCGGCATCACGCTCGAAGAGGTGGGTGAGATCATGAACCTCACCCGCGAGCGCATTCGCCAGGTCGAGACCCGTGGCCTCGAGAAGGTGCGCCACGCCACCGAAGCCGAGCCGAAGCGTCCCCGCTGAGCGCGTGCCTCAGCACGTCCGCCTCCCACGCCCGACTCGTTGACCCCTCACGGGTCGGTTGGTAGGTGCCGCGCGTGCTCGCCCTGCTCAGCGTGTCGGACAAGCGCGGGCTGGTCCCTTTTGCGCAGGGGCTGGTCCGCCTCGGTTACTCCATTCTCTCCACCGGCGGCACGCTCGCGGCGCTGGAAGCCGCCGGCGTTCCGGCCACGAAGGTGAGCGCCCACACGGGCTCGCCTGAGATCCTCGGCGGCCGGGTGAAGACGCTCCACCCGAAGATCCACGGTGGTCTCCTCGGCCGGCCCACCCTCGAGTCAGACGCCCGCGAGCTGGCGGCCAACGGCATCACGCCCATCAGCATCGTCGCCGTCAACCTGTACCCCTTCCGCGAGACGGTGGCCAAAGGGGCGAGCCGTGACGAGGCGATCGAGCAGATCGACATCGGCGGACCGGCCATGGTGCGGGCGTCGGCCAAGAACGCGGAGCACGTCACCATCGTCGTCGATCCCTCCGACTACGAGGCCGTGCTGGCCGAGCTCGAGCGGGACCGCGCGACCAGCCAGGCCACGCGCCGCAAGCTCCAGCGAAAGGCCTTTGCGCACACCGCCTCGTACGACGCCGCCATCGCGAGCTGGCTCGCGGATCAGGAGAACGTGACGTTCCCCGAGCCGATGACGCTCTCGCTCGAGAAGGCCTTCGAGCTCCGGTACGGCGAGAACCCGCACCAGCGAGGCGCCTTCTACCGGGCGGGCCGCGCGCCCGACGGGCCCTCGGTGGCCTTCTCGCAGGTGCTCCAGGGCAAGGAGCTCTCGTACAACAACCTGCTCGATCTCGACGCGGCGCTGGCGTTGGTGCTCGAGTTTCCAGAGCGGCCAACCGCCGTCGTCATCAAGCACAACACGCCGTGCGGGGTGGCGTCTGACGACACCATCGTCTCGGCCTACCGCAGGGCCCGCGCCATCGACGAGACATCGGCCTTTGGTGGCATCGTGGCGTTGAACCGGCTCGTCGACGAGGCCACCGCCCGGGCCCTCGCCGAGACGTTCCTCGAGGCCGTCATCGCGCCCGGGTACGACGCTGCGGCGCGTGACGTACTCGCCACCAAGAAGAACCTCCGCTTGCTCGACGCGGGCCAGGCGCTCTCGGCGCCGACCGCGCGGCCCGTCGCCCAGCTCGACGTGCGCAGCGTCTCGGGCGGCGTCCTCGTGATGGACCGTGACGCCATGGAACCCACCCTGGAGTGGAAGGTGGTCACCAGGCGCACGCCCACCGCGACGGAGCTCTCGGCGCTGCAGTTCGCGTGGCGGGTCTGCAAGCACGTCAAGAGCAATGCGATCGTCTTTTCGGACACGACCCACCTCCTCGCCGTCGGAGGAGGGCAGACAAGCCGCGTGGATTCAGTGAAGATTGCCGCCGGTCGGGGTGGGAGCCTCTTGAAAGGAAGCGCGGTGGCCTCAGACGCGTTTTTCCCCTTCCGTGACGGGCTCGACGCGCTTGCCGCCGCGGGCGCGAGTTGTGTGGTGCAGCCGGGCGGGTCGATGCGAGACGCCGAGGTGATCGCCGCGGCCGACGAGCACGGCCTGGCGATGGTCTTCACCGGGGTTCGTCACTTCCGCCACTAACGTTCCCCGAGCCCAGCGCCCGAATGAGAATCGTCTGCCAGAAGTGCTCTGCCGCGTACGCCATCGACGACAAGTTCGTCACGGAGAAGGGGGTGCGCGCGCAGTGCCCCCGGTGCCGGCACCTGCAGATGGTGAAGAAGGGTGATGACGCCAGCGCAGCGCCGCCGCCCGCGCCGGCTGCGCCCGGAGCGTCGCCCTTCCTCTTCGATCTCCCCGGCGCGCCGGCCCCCGCCGCGGCGGCGCCGGCCCCGCCACCCGCGCCAGCTGGCGGTTCGCCCTTCGACTTCAGCTTCGCGGCGCCCCCACCGCCTGCTCCGCCAGCCCCGGCCCCGGCGCCGCTGGCAGCACCGGCGACGCGCAGCCCCTTCGACTTCGACCTCGTCGCTCCGCCACCGCCCGCGGCGGCGATGGCCGTGGCGCCGCCTCCGGCGATGGCGGCCCCGCCTCCGCCTCCACCACCGCCGATGCCCGCGTTCCCGCCGATGCCGCCGCCCGCGCCCGTCGGGTTCCCGGCCTTCGGTGACGCGGCCACCGAGCCTCCGGGCTTCGAGTTCGGAGCGCCGCCTCCCGGTGCACCCTCGATGACCGCCGCGGCGCTCGACGATCTGACGGGTGGCGCCCAGGTGAAGTGCAAGAGCTGCGGCAAGACGATCTCGGATCCCTTCGACATCGCGCTCGGCACCTGTGACGACTGCCGGAACAAACAACAGGAGCGCGTCGATGGGCCCACGCCGGACTCCGAGGCAGGCCGCTCGGAGCGTGTCGACGTCGCCGCCATCGCTAAGAGCGTGACGGCCTCGGCGCAGCGTGGGCTGCCGCCGGTGCCGATTCCCATTCCGCAGGGCACCGAGCCAGGGCCCATGTCGGTCGCGCAGTCGAACTCGGTGCGCAGCGCGATGCGGGCGAACGCGGCGTCGAACCGCTCGCGCACGCTGGTGGGCGTCGCGGTGGGGCTGGTGGTGCTGGGCGCCATCGGCGGGTTGCTGGCCTGGAAGCGCCCGTGGGTGCGCCGGCCGCCGCGGTCGATCGTGCCGACGAACCCGGTCGCCTCGCAGGCGATCGAAGACATCGTGCAGAAGTGGAAGATCAAATACGTCGACCTCGCTGATGAGGACAGCGGCAACGCGCGCTCGCACGTCGAGGCCGGTGAGGCCGCGCTCGACCGGGACACCACGAGCGGGTACCGGGAAGCCGAAGAGGAGTTCGAGAAGGCGCTGGTGCTCGACACCTCGAGCGATCGCGCCATCGCCGGCTGGGCGCTGGCGGTGGCCTTCGGCCGGCGCGGGGAGATCGACGAGCTGACGTCGAAGGCGGCGGATTCGATGCTCGCCGCGGCGGAGAAGCGCAGCGGTGCCCCCGGGCTCTACGCAGCGCACGCCCACCTCGACATCGCGCGCGGGGTGAACCTCAACGACATCGAGTACCGGGCAAACCTGGGCAAGAACAGCAAGGAGCCCCGCGAGAAGGCGCTCGCGATGCTGGCCATCGGGCACACGCAGCTGGTGAAGAACCCCACCGTGGCAGAGCAGCTCTTCAAGGAGGCGCTCGCCCTCGACGCCAAGCAGAAGCGCGCGTACCTCTTCCAGGCGCAGCTGGCGACGTCGCTGGGCAAGTACCGGGAGGCCGTCGATGCGCTCGAGAAGCGGCTCCAGCTCGACGCCGATCAGTGGGAGGCCTCCGAGACGCTCGCCCGCCTGCAGGTCGAGTTCGGCGACGCGGCCAGGGCGCGCAAGGTGCTCGACGAGGCGGTCGCGGCGGCGCCGAAGAACCTGCGCGCGAAGCTGGCGGTCGCGATGCTCGCGTACCAGCACCAGCTCGACTACCCCGGGGCCATCGAGGGGTTCACCCAGGTGCTCAACGCCGGCAACGCCTCGGGCCGGGAGCGCGCCGAGGCCTCTTCGCACCTCGCGACGGTGTACCGGCTGCAGGGCGATCTCGATCGGGCGAAGGACGCGGCCAACAAGGCGCTCGAGCTGCAGGCCGATCACGTCGGCGCCCGGGTGCAGCTGCTGCTCGTGTTGATCGACACCGGCGTGCTTTCCCAGGCGCGGCTCACCCTCGACTCGCTCGCCGACAAGCTGCCAGCCGGGCTCCAGCAGCAGCTCGAGGGCCGGTTGCTGTTCGCCGAGGGTCGCCTGGCCGAGGCGCAGACGACGTTGACCCAGCTCGTCGAGAAGGACGGCTCGCAGGCGGGGGCGCTCCTGCTCGCGGGCGCGGCCGCGGCGAAGGCCCGGAAGGACGGCAAGGCCTGGGAGCTCTGTCTCAAGCGGGGCCTCAAGCTCGACCCCGCGTCGAACCCGCTGCCGCCGCTGACGAGCACGTACGTTCGGCAGGCCGATCTGCTCAAGCCGGCCGCCGGAGCGTGGACTGCGCTCGCCTCGGGGGGCGATGAAGACCCCAACCCGCACCTGTGTGAGGGGCTGGTGGCGTGGTACTCGGAGGACTTCGGCGCGGCCGAGCGGCACTTTGCGCGGGTGACGGCCATCGACCCGAAGAACGCCGACGGCTTCGCCTACCGGGCGTTGATTGCGCTGCGGAAGAAGGACGTCGGCACGGCCCTGACGCAGGCCAACCGCGCCGTTGGAGCGAACAAGCAGCACGCGCTCGCGCACTTCGCGCTGGGCGTGACGCAGCTGACGGCCAACCGCGTCGACGCCGCGAAGGTGGCGGCGACCCAGGCCAACAAGTTCGGCCCCGGGCTACTCGGGCCGCGCGTGGTGATGGGTGACGCCGAGGCGCGGCAGAACGGCAAGGACGCGGCGCGGAAGCTGCTCACCGCCGTGCTGCTCGCCGATCCATGGTACCGGGAGGCGAAGCGGGTGCTCTTCAAGCACTCGCTGTGACGGCCTCGACTCGAGCGCCACGGAGGAGACGAACGCGATGCGGGTGCTGCTCCTTGGAGGTGGCGGTCGTGAGCACGCGCTCGCGTGGAAGCTCGCACAGAGCCCGCTGTTGACGGCGCTGTTCGCCGCGCCCGGCAACCCCGGCATCGAGGCGCACGCGAGCGGCCGCGCCGTGGACCCGACGAAGCCAGCCGCCGTCGTCGACCTGGTGCGCACGGAACGAATCGACCTGGTCGTCGTCGGCCCCGAGGCGCCGCTGGTGGCCGGGGTCGCCGACGCGGTGCGGGCGATTGGCGTGCCGGTGTTCGGGCCGCAGGCCGCGGCCGCCCGCATCGAGGGGTCGAAGGCCTTCGCGAAGGAGATCATGGAGGCCGCCGGCGTGCCCACGGCGCGCGCGCAGGTCTTCTCCGACGTCGAGGCGGCGGCCAGTGCCGCGGCGAAGGGTGGGCCCGTGGTGGTGAAGGCCGACGGGCTGGCCGCGGGGAAGGGTGTGGTGGTCGCGGACTCCGGCGCCGAAGCCGCCGAGGCGGTTCGCGCGCTGGGCCGGCTGCCGGCGGGTGAGCGCATTCTGCTCGAGGAGCGGCTCTCGGGGCCGGAGCTGTCGGTGATGGCGCTGTGCGACGGCGAGCGGGCGGTGCTGCTGCCGCCTTCGCAGGATCACAAGCGGCTCCTCGACGGCGACCTGGGCCCGAACACCGGTGGCATGGGGGCGTACGCGCCAGCGTCGCTGCTCTCGGACGACGCGCTCGAGGCGGTGCGGCGTGAGGTGATGCTGCCGACGCTGCGCGAGCTGGCGCGCCGGGGGACGCCGTTTCGAGGGGCCCTCTACGCCGGGCTGATGCTGACGCCGCAGGGGCCGCGCGTGCTCGAGTTCAACGCGCGGCTCGGTGATCCCGAGACGCAGGTGCTGATGATGCAGACGGCGGACGATCTGTTGCCGCTCCTGCTCGCCGCCGCCAACGGCGCGATCGTCGATCGGCCGATCGCGAGCCACGCCGGGGCCTCGGTGGGCATCGTGCTCGCGGCGCCGGGCTACCCCGATGCGCCACGAACGGGACAGCCGATCGATGGCCTCGAGGGGCCCTTCCCCGAGGGCGTGCTCGTGTTCCAGGCGGGCACCCGGCGTGTCGATGGCCGGGTGGTGACGAGTGGCGGGCGCGTGCTGACGGTGTGTGCGCGGGCCGATTCGGTGTCGGCGGCGCGGGCGCTGGCGCTCGAGGCCGCGGCCCGGATCGGCTTCGAGGGGCGCCAGTTCCGCCGGGACATCGCGGCACGAGCGCCAGCGCCGCGCTGAGCGAGGTGGGGCTGCTGCTGCGCGGGACGGGCGAGCGCATGAAGGGAGCTTCTGGCGGCGCCGCTGGTGTCCTACCTGTGTGAGCCGTTCTCGCTCGAAGCGCTGCTCTGCCACTGGGGTCGACGCGGCCCTGTCGGGGTCCGAGGACGCCCTTCACGGGTGGCCATCGGAGATCGTCGCGGCCAAGGCCGAACGACACGAAGGGTGGTTCGCGCAAGGCGAAGGTGTTTCGCGCTGGCGCTCGCGGGGCAGGCCGTCGGCCGCTGGGCGCAAAGAGAACGTGAGCGACGTCGGCACGTGGGTTGGTCGCAGGTGGCGGTCGGGGCGGACGCCTGGATCGACTTGCAGGAGTTCAAGTGACCGACCGAAGCGCGCCCCCGAGCCCGCTTCGGCCGACGCTCCACGCCTCAGGCCCGGCCGCCGTCCGCTCAGTTCATCCCCAGGGCGCGGCGGTAGACCTGCAGGGTGCGCTGGGCGCACTCGTCCCACGAGAATCGTGCCGCGCGCGCGACGCCCGCTTCACTCAGCTGGCGGCGCAGCCCCTCGTCGCGAAACACCCGCTGGCACGCGTCCTTCCACGACGATTCGTCATGGGCTGGCACCAGGAGGCCGGCCGTCCCCACCACTTCTCGGTGTGCACCGGCGTCGGCGGCGATGACGGGGCCTCCGCACGCCATGGCCTCGAGCGCAGGCAGCCCGAAGCCCTCGTAGAACGACGGCACCAGCACCGCGCACGCCGCCGCATAGAAGCGCACGAGATCGACGTCGGGCAGCGGAGACAGCTCGAGCACCGACTCGTCGAAGCCCAACGCGCGACGGGCTCCGCGGCCAGCCAGGAGCGCGAGCGGAGCGGGCAGCGCGGTGGCGATCGAGCGCAGCACCTTCATGTTCTTGTGTGGCTTGATGCTCCCGATGGCGGCGAAGTAGCGCGCGGGCAGGCCTCGCCGGGCGCGGAAGTCGTCGAGCTCCGAGGTCGGAGGGACCCGGAACGCCGCGTCGACGCCGTTGCTGATCACCTGGAGCCGCTCGGGCGGCAGCCCCAGGTGCCGGGCCACTTCGCTCCGGGAGAACTCCGACACGGTGATGAGGGCGCGCGCGCGCCTGGCCCGCGGACCGACCACGAGGCGGTAGTACGCGGTGCGCGTGTGCGAGCGGCTCTCGGCGAGCGCGAGGTGGTTCGCGTCGTGAATCGTGGCGACGAGCGGGCCCCACCACAGCGCCGGCACCGAGAAGCTGGTGGCGTGGAAGAGCTCTGGCTTGAGCCGGGTGAGTGACGCGGCCAGGGCTGGCTGCTCCGTGGGGGCGAGGAAGTCTGCGGGGCACTTCACGAGCGGAATGCGCGGCGACAGCTCGCCCAGGTCGTCCGGCACGCCGTCGGGGCCGGTGAGGCCGATGAACTGCCAGCCCGGCTCGAGCGGCGGAATTCGCCGGGCCAGCTCGAGGGCGTATCGCGCGATGCCATGCAGGGGCCCGCGCACCATTCGCAGGTCGATGACGACTTTGACCACGGGTCTACCGTACCGCCGACGGACGAAGACCGGGTGGCTTAATCAACCATTGAGGCGCCTCTGAGGTGGTATGGCCGACGCGTGCGGGTGGCGCTCGTGCACGACTGGCTGGTGACGTGGCGGGGTGGCGAGAAGGTGCTCGCGGCCCTCGCCGAGCTGTACCCCGACGCGCCCATCTACACGCTCTTCCATGACGCGGCGGCGATGCCCGACTCCATCGAGCGGCACGAGATCGTCTCGTCGTTCCTCGATCGCCTGCCGGGGGCGCGCGCGCGGCACCGCCACTTCCTGCCGTTCATGCCGGCGGCGATCCGCTCCCTCGAGCTGCGCGACGTCGACCTCGTCATCTCGTCGAGTCACTGCGTGGCGAAGGGCGTGCGGGTGCCCCGCGGCGCGCGCCACCTGTCCTACGTGCACGCGCCCCTGCGCTACATGTGGGATCGCTTCGACGACTACTTCGGCCCGGGGCGCGCCTCGCCTCCGGTGCGGCTGGCGGCCAGCGCGCTGCGCCCGGCATTTCAGGCGTGGGACGTGGCGACGGCGGCGTCGGTCGATCGGTTCGTCGCCAACAGCGCCCACGTCGCCGCGCAGATCGCCCAGCGGTACCGCCGCTTCGCGACGGTGCTGCACCCGCCGGTCGAGCTGGAGCGCTTCTCGACCGGATCCCTCGAAGGGCTCGGGCAGGGCGGCTACTTCCTCTGCCTCGGCGCGCTGGCCCCGTACAAGCGCATCGATCTCGCCATCGAGGCGTTCGGTCGGCTGGGGCTGCCGTTGTGGATCGGTGGCGCTGGCCAGTCGGAGGCCTGGCTGCGCAGCCTGCCCGCCTCGGTGAAGGTGCTGGGGCAGGTGCCCGACGCCGAGCTGCCGGCGCTGTACCGGAACGCCCGGGCGCTGGTGTTTCCCGGCCTCGAGGACTTCGGCATCACGCCGCTCGAGGCGCAGGCCTGCGGGCGGCCAGTCATCGCGTTCGGCGGCGGAGGCGCGCTCGAGACGGTGACACCCGACACCGGCCTCTTCTTCGCGGAGCAGACGGTGGACGCGTTGATGAGCGCGGTGCGCCGCTTCGACGCCTTCGAGCGCGACTTCGAGCCCGCCCGCGCGCGCGCGCAGGCCAGTCGTTTCACCCGGGCCGCGTTCCAGGCAGGGGTCCGCCGCGAGGTGGATTCCCTGTTCTGACGGGGGCTTGAGGCGGCCTGCCGGGGCTGTGCTAAGGCCGACGCGACGTGTTCACCCGGCTCCAGCGGTTCTACAACTCGATCAAGCTGCTCGCCGACGTGGTGACGCTCGCGGGCGCGTTCGGGCTGGCGTGGCTGACACGCTTCTCGGGCCTGCTCGTGTTCGAGTCGGTGCCGCCGACCGCGGACACGCTGGTGATCCTCTCGGTGATCCTGGTGGTGTTCCCGCTGACGTTCCGCCAGGCGAACCTGTACACGACGAACCGCGCGCGCAGCCACGTGGGCGAGGTCTTCGAGGTCTTCAAGTCGACGATCCTCGCGACGACGCTCCTCGTCGCGATCACGTTCTTCTTCTACGAGCGCTACTCGCGCATCACCATCGCGCTCTTCACGGTGTACGCGTTCGTCGGCGTCAGCGTGGTGCGGCTCGCGTTCCGGGCGGCCTTCAATGCGCTGCGCCGGCGCGGCTTCAACGAGAAGAAGATCCTCGTGGTGGGGGCGGGCGAGCTGGGCCAGCGCGTCGTCGAGACGATCGAGTCGCACCGCGAGCTGGGCTTCACCGTCACCGGGCTGCTCACGCGCCGGGCCGAGAAGGTGGGCACCACCATCAAGGGCAAGCCGGTGCTCGGGCTGATGACCGAACTCGGCGCGGTGCTCGATCGGGCGCCGGTCGATCAGGTGATCCTCGCGCTGCCGCTCGAAGACCAGCCGGTGCTCAAGGAGCTCATGGAGCAGCTCGCCCTGCGCACCGTCGACGTGAAGCTGGTGCCGGATCTCTTCAACTACGTCACCCTGCGCGGCGGGCTCGAAGAGTTCGGCGGCTTGCCGATCATCAGCCTCCAGGGGGCTCCGCTCGAGGGCTGGAACCTCATCGCCAAGCGCGTCTTCGACGTCCTCTTCTCGGTGCTCGCCATCGTGCTGGCGGCCCCGGTGATGCTGCTGCTCGCGGCGCTCGTGAAGCTGACGAGCAAGGGCCCGGTCTTCTACCGGCAGGAGCGCATGGGCATGGATGGGCACCTGTTCCAGATGCTCAAGTTCCGCACCATGCGCACCGACGCCGAGGCGGCGGGGGCGGCGTTCGCGACGGCCGACGACCCGCGGCGCACTCCCATCGGCGCGTTCCTGCGCAAGTACTCGCTCGATGAATTGCCGCAGTTCTTCAACGTCCTCGTGGGCGACATGAGCCTCGTCGGTCCCCGGCCGGAGCGGCCGGTCTTCATCGAAGCCTTCAAGAAGCAGATCCCCCGCTACCACCTGCGGCACATGGTGAAGTCGGGCATCACCGGCTGGGCGCAGATCAACGGGCTGCGGGGCAACACGTCGATCCAGGAGCGGATCGACTACGACCTCTACTACATCGAGAACTGGTCGCTGTTGTTCGACCTCAAGATCCTCCTGCGCACGGCGTTCGGCGGCTTTCTCTCGAAGAACGCGTACTGACATGGGTGCCCTCGTCCTCGCGGTGTTGCTGGCGCAGGTGCCGCCCCTGCCAAAGGGCCTGCCGGGCATGGACGAGAAGCGCCCGAACATGAAGGCGAGCGATGCGGCGACGCTGTACTTCCTCGCGGGCGACCTCGCGACGGCGCGGGACTGGTGCCAGCGTGGGCTCAAGAAAGAGGCGAAGCGCTGTGGCCCGTTCTTGAAGCAGCTGGCCGAGTACGCGTTCTTGATGGGCAAGTACGAGCCGCTCACGCGTGAGGAAGCGCGGCAGGTGCTGGAGTTCGACCGCAAGCTGTCGCCGGGCACGATGGGCAACCTGACCAAGCCGGTGCACGAGCGGTACGTGGCCGGGCCGCTGGCGCGCGCGAGGCTGTGGGCCCAGCAGGGCGTGGCCGCCGAGGCGGTGCGCTTCGTCGACGAGGTGCTCGAGGTCGATCCCTCGAACGCCGACGCGAAGGGGCTCCGCGCGCAGTTGCTGGCCGCGGCCGATGGCGGCGCGCCGTTCGACGCGGGTCGCTGACGGGCCCCTGCACGAGATCTGCACGGGGATTCCGCGCCGACTTCATGGCGGCGCCACGCCCGGCGCATCGGCACCGGCGTTGATATGGGCATGAACGAACAGCCCAGCGCGCCGCCCGTCGTCGCTCCCTCACCGCCTGCCGCCCGTCCTCCAAGACGTCGACGGTGGCGGGTGCTGCCCCTCATCGGCGGCCTCGTCATCGTGTGGACCGCCACGCTCGTCATCGCCGGGCAGGTGGAGTCGCGCGACGACTTCGCCACCTCGGAGCTCGCGTCGGGGGTCGAGGAGCGGTGGGGCGCGCCGGTCGATCAGCCAGCCCCCTCGGTGCGCGCCGTGCCGAGCGGCACCGTCTTCACCACGCTCGAGCCGATGGCGCTCAGCCAGCAGCACGTCACCGTCGACGCGGTGATGAACTACCGCAAGCGTGGCCTGCGCTTCTTCTCGGGCTTCGACTTCGCCTTCGCCGGCCAGTACGCCGTCGAGAACCCGAAGAGCGCAGACATCGACGTCGCCTTCGTCTTCCCCATCGAGGTGAACAAGGCGCAGGTGTTGATGAGCGATCTGCAGTTTCTCGTCGACGGCGCGCCTGCCCCGATGGAGCTGGGCGCCGAGCGCAACCGCCTGGTGTGGACCGGCCGCATCGGCGCGGGAGAGACGCGGCGCTTCACCATCCGCTACCGGGCGCGGGGCCTCGACTCGTTCACGTACCGCCTCGATCCCTCGCTGCCCGCGCGTGACGTCAGCCTGCACGTCGGCGTCATCGGCGGCGATAACTTCGACTACCCGGCCGGCGTGCTCTCGGCCTCATCGGTGGCCCGCTCGGGTGACGGCCTCGGGCTCGACTGGCGCTTCTCGACGCTCGAGTCGGGCGTCTCGCTCGGGGTGGTGCTGCCGTCACTCAAGTCGTGGGACGGGGTGATCGCCACGATGTCACGGCGGGCCTGGTTCCCTTTCCTGGGGCTCTTGACGCTGCTGTTCGCGCTCGGGGTGAAGCACCGCAGGCCGCTGGCCTCGTACGAGACGCTCCTGGTGGCGGCGGTGTTCGGCTTCACCTTCGTGGTCGTGGCGTACCTGGCGGCGCTGGTGTCGTTCGAGGTGGCGTGGCCGGTGGCGGTGATCGGCCTCGGCGCGGCCTTCACGACGTGGATGACGAAGCTGATGCCCGACGAGCGCTGGCGCACCTTCGCGGGGGTGTGGCTCGCGACGATGGGCCTGCCGACGCTGGCGGTGGTGGCGCAGGGGTACACCGGGGTCATCTACACGGCCGAGCTGTTGGTGGGCCTCATCGGCGCGCTGGTGTTGTCGACGCGCGCCTCGGTGCGCGCCTGGCTTGACGACGGTGGGACGCGAGCGGCGGAGGTGTCGTCATGACGGCGCTCCTGTCACTGGTGCTGGCCGCGTCTCCCTCGGGCACGGCGACGGTGCCGCTCAACGAGCTGGTGGAGCTGCTCCAGCCGGCGACGGCTTCGGCGAAGGGCACGGCGGTGGTGACGTCGGCGACGCTGGTAGGCCGGCCCGGAGAAGCGGGGCTGTGGCTCGAGGCGGCGGCGACGGCTCGCGTGGTGGGGAGCGGGCCGGTCGAGGTGCCGCTGCTCGAGGTGGGGCCGCTGGCCGTGGCCGAGGCCCTCTCGGACGACGAGAAGGCGACGGCCGAGCTGCGCGCGGGCGTGCTGGTGGCGCGATGTCACGAGCCCGGGGTCTGCTCGGTGACGGCGCGCCTGCTGCTGCGTGGTGGACGCGACGGGAAGCGTGCGACGGCGTCGTTCGGTGCCGCTCCGGGGCTGCCGCCGACGCCGCTCAAGCTCGACGTCGACGACGGCCTCTTCGAGCTGCCGGGCGCGCAGGTGGTGCGGGAGTGGGGCGGCTACGTGCGCTTCGCCGAGCGCGGACGGTACGACGTGGCCTGGGTGTCGAAGCAGAGCGCGACCCGCGCCGCGACGACCCAGCGCGCGCCAGTGGAGCCGCTGGTGCGAGAGGCGACCAGCCGCTGGGTGACGACCCTCGAAGGGCGGGCCACGCATGAGCTGAAGCTCGTGCTGCAGGTCGATCGACCCGGCGCCCTCGTCGTCGAGGCGCCCGTGGGCCAGCGGCTCGTTCGGGCGCGAGTGAACGGCGTCCCGGTTCCGGGGCAGGTGGACGGCGCGCGCCTGACCCTCGAGGTGGGGCCCGTCTCGCTCGGCGCCGCGGAGGGCACGGTCGAGCTCGCCTGGGCGCAGGAGCTGGGCGTGTTCCACCTCTCGGGCCAGCTCGAGCTCGCGTCACCGCGGGTCTCGTGGCCGGTGTCGAAGTGGACGACGCAGACCGTGCTGCCAAAGGTGTTCCGGTACGTGCGGCTCGGAGGCTCGATGGAGCAGCTCGGCGCCGAGGCCGATGCCGAAGGGGCGCTGCCAGGGCGGTCGCTCCAGTTCACCCAACACCTCATCACCTCGAGCGCGCCCACCGTCTCGCTCGGGTACTCGGTCGATCTGACCGGCAGCTACTTCCGCTGACGGCTTGCGCGCACCGGGCTGGGAGCGCTCAACTCGGGTTGTCGTGCAGGCGCTCCCGTCGATCATCGTCGGCGTCCTCTGGGGCGCCTTCGCGTTCTTCCTGGCCGTGGGCCGCGTGTGGTGGCCGCGGCTGACGAAGTGGCTGTCGATCGCCATCGCCGTGGTGCAGTTCGTCGCCATCGTCGCGCTGGTGGCGTTCATGCCCTCGCTCGAGGGGCTGTCGTTTCAGCTCGACGTCGTGCGCATCGCGCTCGCCGGGGTGCTGACGGTGGGCGTCCTGGCGGTGGTGACCGAGCTCACCGTCGGCATGCCGTGACTCGGGCTACAGCGGCACGGCCCACAGGAAGCCGTCGGTGCCCTGGGGCCCTTCGTTCCCGACGATGATGAGGCGGTACGACTCGATGATGCCCGCGACGCTCGTCCACGCCATCGCGACTGGCACCTGATTTCCCGGAAGGGCCCAGGTCTGCACCCGAACGGCCGTGGTGCTCGCCGACATCACGATGAGGACGACGTCGGTGAGGCCGAGCGTCCCGAGGTGGGGAATGGTCTGACCGTTGAAGGTCCCCGCTCCAGTCGACGCCGCGAGGATCAAGACGGTGTCGGGGTCGGGGCCGCTGATGGCGTCGACGACGCGGAGCGGTCCGGTCGAGGCCGCGGACCATTGGCTCGATCCGGTGAGGCTTCGTCGCTCGACGAATGCGTTGCTGGGTGCGGACTGAGCTTGCCCCGCGACGACCATCGCCGCGGGCGCACCGACGAGGCGGTGTGGGGCGTTGCCGGAGAAGCCCGTCACGGTCGCGAAGAGGCTCGCGGGGGCGCCGAGCGTGTTGAGGCGGGGATCGAAGGGGATGACCGTCGTCCACAGGCTCGGAGTTCCGACGTTGCCGAAGATGGGGCCGACCGAGCAGGTCATGTGGCACCGAAAGCCGACGACCAGGCTGTCGGTGCCCGGCAGCTCGGCGAAGTCATCAGCCGCGAAGCTCATGGACCCGGTGAACGCTTGCCCCGTGGAGCCGAGCGCGACCCGATGAAGCTGCCCGCCGAAGCCGCCGATTCGCCGCTCGAGCAAGGCGATCGCAGGCGCTCCCGCATCCGGTGAAAGGTCGAGCACCCGGAGGCGTGCAAACCGGAAGTCGGACACGTTCCCCACTGTGATGCCCTGGCGCGAGCCGGTGCTGAAGTTCGCCTGGGGATCGACCTGCACGATGTCCCACGTGGGTGGGCCTCCGCCGAGCACGGTCCGGGCGACCGCGACGACGGTCGTTCCCTTGGCGTTGCTGGCCAGCGCTTCAGGAAGGATCGTGAAGCCGCTGAACGTCGGCGACCCTGCGTCTCGGCCGGTGAGTTCCGGAGACCAGCCCTCGATCCACGTGCTCCCACCGTCTGCGCTCTTGCGCATGGTCGCGATGGTGAGATCGCCCGCCTGACTCGCCGAAGCGAAGCGTGTCACAGAGACGAACGGCGTTCCGCTGAACGACCGTGACGCCACGATGTTGGGGATCCCTCCTGCCGCGCCGCCTGCTGTGCCACCTGCCACACCGCCAGACGAACCACCTCCGCTGCCTCCAGAGGATCCACCCGCTGTTCCGCCCGCAAAGCCACCCGCCAAGCCACCCGCCGCACCACCAGATGAACCACCACCTGCGCCACCGGAGGATCCTCCCGCTGTTCCGCCTGCGGAGCCACCAGACGAACCACCTCCTGCGCCGCCGGAAGAGCCACCCGCTGTCCCACCTGCCGCACCGCCGGAGGAGCCACCCGCTGCGCCGCCCGCTCCACCGCCGGAGGCGCCACCTGCCGCACCCCCGGACGAGCCACCCGCTGCGCCGCCCGCGGAGCCACCTGCTCCACCGCCGGACGAGCCACCCGATGTGCCTCCCGCGGAGCCACCTCCGTCACCACCAGAGGCTCCGCCCGCCGAACCACCAGCGCTTCCTCCGGCGACGCCTCCCGAACTCCCGCCCCCTCCCGTCGCGCCGACTCCGCCGTCCACGAGGACGCAATAGCCAACACCGTCGATCGGCACGCACGTGAGCGCCGTCGGACACTGGCCCTGCGCGTTACATCGGAACAACGCATCGGGCGGGCTGGCGCACCCGGCCACCACCGCGACTGCGCCCAGCGCGAGCCATCTCGTCATGCGCCCTGATTCTTTCAGCGAGCTTGAGCAGGGGCCAGCGGGACGGTGATTCGAAAGTGAGCGCCTGGCGACCGCGAGACGAGCGTCAGCGTCCCGCCGAACGCGCGGATGAGCGCCAAAGCGATCGACAGGCCCAGCCCGGTACCGCCCGTCGTGCGCGCGGTGGTGAAGAACGGCTCGAAGATGTGCGTGGCGTTGGCTTCCGAGATGCCGGGCCCATCGTCCTTCACGTCGATGGCGGCGTCGTTCTCGACGCGCGCGCACGACACTGTCACCGTCGCCTGGTCACCTGCGTGCTTGAGGCCATTCTCGACGAGGTGCCCGAGCGCGGCGGTGAGCGCGTCTTCGGGAAGGCGCGCCAGCAGAACGTCCGTCGAAGGAACGATGTTGACGCGCGGCGAGGCCAGCCGGGAGATGGCGCCCCCGACGTCGGTCGTCGCGGTCGAGGCGGTGGCGATGTCGGCGCGCGCGAGCAGCAGCAGCCGCTCCACCAGGCGCGTGAGGCGATCGACGTCGGCGCCGAGGTTGAAGAGGAACTTCCGGCGCTGCTCCGGGCTCAGCGCCTCGAAGTCGTGCTCGAGCAGCTCGATGGCGCCGCGCATCGACGCGAGCGGAGTCTTGAACTCGTGCGACACGCTCGAGGTGAACCCCTGGATGTAGCGGGCCCGCTGGTCCAGCAGGGCCGCCATCGTCTCGAGGCTCGTCGACAGCTCGGCGAGCTCGGCCACCCGCGGGCGCGCGATGGCACGTGCGCCGTCACCGTCTCCGCGCGCGATCGCCCGCGTCTGTCGCACCAACGCGCGCACCGGCCGCACGATCACGATCGACAGCCCGAGCACCACCAGCGCCACCACCCCGAGCAGGACGATGATGGTCGCGCCCAGGTTCTTCCGGTCGCCATACACGGCCTTGGCCAGCGTCATGGGCGTGCGCAGGAGCAACAGCACCGCCCACACGCGGCCGTCGCGAACCACCGGCAGGGCGACCACCACCCGAATCGCGTTCGATCGCGAGAGGCCCTCGAGTGTCCAGTCGTTGGCGTCGGGCTGGCGTTCGCGCAAGAGGCTGACGGCCTCTCCGGTGAGCGCGCGCTGGAACTCCACGCGGCTCTCGAGCGACCTGCCGAGCGTGTCCTTCTCGGTCGACGCCACCACCACGCCGTTGACGTCGACCAGGCGCAGCCCCGCCAGGGTCGTGCGGCTCACCTCGTCGAGGAGCGGCGTGACGGCGAGGCCGGCGGCGAGGGCGGCTGGCTCCGCGGGCCCCGAAGCTGGCGGCGCTGGCGGTGGGGCCGGGAGCACCGGATCGTTGGCGCGCAGCATCGGGACCAGCGGCGTGAGGCGGGGGTCGGCAGCGCGAGGGCGGGGTGACGTGGCGATGACGCCGTACCGCGACGGATCATCGAGCCGGCGGACCAGCTCGGCTGCGACCACCTCTGACAGCACCGCCCCTTGCGCCAGGAGTTCGGCCTCGGTCTGGCGGACGAGCTGGTCGTCGTAGAACCGCACGAGCGACAGGCCGCCGATCGCCGATACCATCGCTACCACCGCGACGGCGGCCAGCACCATCCACAACCGGGGGAGCCACCGCGACGTCACGGCACGCCCAGGCGGTACCCCACGCCGTGCACCGTCTCGACCACCGAGCCTCCGACGGCCGCGAACTTCTGGCGCACCCGGCGAATGTGGCTGTCGACGGTGCGGTCGCTCACCACCACGCCCTCGTAGGCGCGCTCGATCAGCTCGTCGCGCGAGAAGGCCCGGGTCGGCGCACGCAGCAGGGTGGCGAGGAGCTGGAACTCCATCACCGTGAGCGTCACCTCCTGGCCGCTCCACGACGCGCGCCAGGCCTCGAAGTCGAGCGTCAGGGGGCCGCGGGTGAGCACCTGGGCGGTGGGCGTCGCGGGCGCTGCGGCGGGCGGCTCGGCGCGACGAATGACGGCCTTGACCCGCGCGACCAGCTCTCGCGGCGAGAACGGCTTGGTGACGTAGTCGTCGCCGCCCAGCTCGAGCCCCAGCACCCGATCGAGCTCATCGTCGCGAGACGACAGGAAGACGACCGGCACGCGGCTCTTGGCCCGGAGCCGCCGACAGACCTCGAACCCGTCGAGCTCGGGCATCATGAGGTCGAGCACCACCGCCTGGGGCCCGCGCGCGTCGAACGCCGCGAGCCCGGCCTTGCCGTCGGCGGCTTCGATCACCTCGAAGTGCTGCAGCTCGAGGGCGACGCGGACGACCTCTCTGAGGTTGGGATCGTCGTCGATGACGAGAATGGGAGCGCGGGCCACGACGCCAAGTCTAGCCACGGCCGCGCCCGTGGCGTTACCACGCCGTCATCGGCCCGATGTCCTTCAGCTGGTACCCGGCCTGTCGCAGCATCGTCGACGCCTGGGCGCTGCGGCCGCCGCTGCGGCAGGAGACGACGATGGGCCGGCTGGTGGGCCCGAGCTCGCGGAGGCGATACCCGAGCTCCTGCACGGGGACGTTGAGGGCGTGGGGCACGTGTCCGTCTCGGAACTCGGCAGGCGTGCGCACGTCGAGCAGGAGCGCGCCCTGCTCGACCAGCTTTCGGTGATGGGTCGTGTCGATCATGTGTTCATCTCCAGCGGGGAAGGCCCGCGCCGCGTTCGGCGTGGGTGGCGCCTTGAGCCTTCCTTCGTGAGAGAAGATTCAACCGGGAACCCCGCCAGGTTGGCAGCGGCTCCAGCGTGTCACCCATGATGGCCTTCGTCGTCGGCACCCTGTTGGGCCTCGTCTTCGCCGTGCTGGGCGCAGGAGGCGGCATTCTCGCGGTGCCGGTCTTGCTCGTGCTGTTCGGCACTTCGCTGCAGACGGCCACGGGCGCGGGCCTGGCGGTGGTGTGGGCGGCAGCCTTGAGCGGCGCCGTCTCTCATGCGCGCGGCGGGCGGGTGGACGTCAAGGTGGCCGCGAGCTTCGGGCTGCCGTCGATCGCTGGCGCCGCGCTGGGGGCGAAGCTCCACGCCCTGGTGCCCGAGCGGGTGTCGATGGTGGCCTTCGCGGTGGTGCTGCTCGTCGCGCTGGTGGCGCTCTTCCGGCCGAAGCTGGAAGGCGATGGAAAGAGGCCGAGGCTGGCTGCGATGGTGTTGGTGGGCCTGGTTACCGGTGCGCTGACGGGCTTTCTGGGGGTTGGCGGCGGGTTCCTCATCGTGCCAGCGCTGACGCTCTTCGCCGGGCTGCCGCTGCATCGGGCCATCGGGACGTCGATGGCCGTCATCTCGCTGGCGAGTCTGTCGGGCGCCGTCGTTCACCTGCTGGCGGGGCATGTGCCGTTCGAGTTGGTGCTGCCCATGGGGGCGGGCGCGGTGGTGGGGGCGTTCGCCGGGGCGCCGCTCGCTGGGAAGCTGCCGGAGCGCCCCCTGCGGCTGGGCTTCGCCACGCTGTCCGTGGTGGTGGCCGTGGGCATGCTGGTGAAGGCGCTGGGGCCTGCCTGAAGGCGCTGAATCGTTCGGGAGGGTGGCCGGCTCCACTCGCCATCACTGTGACGCCAGGAGGCACCCCATGCAGATCGAACCCTTCTTCGACGAGCGCACCTTCACCCTCACGTACGTGGTGTTCGACGAGGCCACGCGCGACGCGGTCATCATCGACCCGGTGCTCGACTACGAGCCGTCGGGCGGCAAGCTGTGGACGGAGTCGCTCGAGAAGGTCGCCGCCTTCGTCGACGCGAAGGGCCTCACGGTGCACCACGTGCTCGAGACGCACGCGCACGCCGATCACCTCTCCGGGAGTCAGTGGCTCAAGAAGCGCTACGGCTCGAAGGTGGGCATCAGCCGGCGCATCACCGAGGTGCAGGGCGTCTTCAAAGACGTGTTCGCCCTCGACGAGCTGCCCACCGACGGCCGGCAGTTCGACGTCTTGCTCGACGACGGGCAGGTGCTGCAGGCGGGAAGCCTGTCGCTGCGGGCGATCGCGACGCCCGGCCACACCCCCGCGTGCATGAGCTTTCAGCTGGGTGACGCGGTCTTCACCGGTGACGTGCTGTTCCTCGATGACGTCGGGGTGGGGCGCTGCGACTTCCCGAAGGGGGACGCGGCGGCGCTGTACGACTCGGTGACGACGAAGCTCTTCACGCTGCCCGACGAGACCAGGCTCTTCGTGGGCCATGACTACCCACCGGCGGGGCGAACGTGGCGGGCGACGACGACGGTGGCGAGCGCGAGGAAGTCGAACGCGCAGCTCACCGCGGTGATGCCGAAGGCCACCTTCGTCGACAAGCGCACGGCGCGCGATCGCACGTTGTCGCCGCCGCGGCTGCTCTTCCCGTCGGTCCAGGTGAACATCAACGC
>JANRKQ010000156.1:0-60450 GCA_033763395.1 Myxococcaceae bacterium | reverse complement strand
GGCGGTCGACGTCGAGCGGAACCTGCGCGCGCCCATCGCTGGCATCGCGCGCGTGGCGCAGGGCCGCGGAGAGACCTTTCACACGCCGGAGCTGCTCATCCGCACCGGCGACACGTCGCAGAAGGAGCGCGCCCGCTTCGGCCGTGACGTCGTCGATCTGCTCATCACCACGCCCGAGTCGCTGTACCTGATGCTGACGTCGAACGCGCGCGAGGCGCTCCGCGGCATCGAGACGGTCATCATCGACGAGATCCACGCGCTGGTGCCCACCAAGCGCGGCGCGCACCTGGCGCTGTCGCTCGAGCGGCTCGAGCACCTCGTCGGCCGGCCGATTCAGCGGGTCGGGCTCTCGGCCACACAGCGGCCCCTGGACGAGGTCGCGCGTTTTCTGGGAGGCGCTGGGCCCGATGGAGCCGCGCGGCCCGTCACCATCATCGACGCATCGGGCCCCAAACACCTCGAGCTCACCGTCGAGGTCCCCGTCGAAGACATGGCGAAGCTGGGGCAGGTGCTGGACGAATCCGCCCCCGCCGCGCCGGGCCGTCAGCCGCCGCGCGCGAGCGTGTGGTCGGCGATTCACCCGCGGCTGCTCGAGCTCGTGCAGGCGCACCGGTCGACCCTGCTCTTCGTCAACAACCGCCGCACCGCCGAGCGCCTCGCCGCGAGCTTGAACGACCTCGCGCAAGAGACCCTCGTGCACGCGCACCACGGCTCGCTCGCGAAGGACCAGCGAGCCCTCATCGAGGACCGGCTGAAGACGGGCAAGCTCCGCGGCCTCGTCGCCACCAGCTCGCTCGAGCTCGGTATCGACATGGGCGCCATCGATCTCGTCGTGCAGATCGAAGCGCCGCCGTCGGTGGCGTCGGGGCTCCAGCGGGTCGGCCGCGCGGGACACCAGGTGGGCGCGACGAGCGAGGGCATCGTCTTTCCCAAGTTCCGGCAGGACCTGGTGGCCTGCGCCGCGCTCTCGCACGCGATGCAGGAAGGCCTCGTCGAGAGCACGCGCTACCCGCGCAACCCGCTCGACCTGCTCGCGCAGCAGGTGGTCGCGATGGTGTCGATGGAGTCATGGACCGTCGACGCGCTCTTCGACTGCGTTCGCCGGGCCGCGCCGTTCACCGAGCTGTCGCGGCCGCTCTTCGAGGGCGTGCTCGATCTGCTGTCGGGCCGTTACCCGAGCGACGAGTTCGCCGAGCTCAAGCCCAGGCTCACCTGGGACCGGCTGACGAACACCCTCACCGCGCGTGACGGCGCCAAGCGGGTCGCCATCGTCAACGGCGGCACGATTCCCGACCGCGGGCTGTACGGCGTCTTCCTCGCGGGCGCGGCGAAGGGCCAGGCGCGCGTCGGAGAGCTCGACGAAGAGATGGTGTTCGAGTCGCGGCAGGGCGACACCTTCGTGCTGGGCGCATCGACGTGGCGCATCGAAGAGATCACCTTCGACAAGGTCATCGTCTCGGCCGCGCCGGGAGAGCCCGGGAAGATGCCGTTCTGGCGAGGCGATCAGACGGCGCGGCCCCTCGAGTTCGGCCGGCGCATCGGTGGGCTCGTGCGCGAGCTGCGCACCCTGCCCCGCGCCGCCGCCACCGACGTGCTGCTCACGCGTCACGGCCTCACCGAGCTCGCCGCGAAGAACCTGCTCAGCTTCCTGTCGGAGCAGACCGAAAAGGCGCAGGTGCCCGACGATCGCACCATCGTCATCGAGCGCGGGCGTGACGAACTGGGCGACTGGCGGATCTGCGTGCTGTCGCCGCTGGGAGGCCAGATCCTCGCGCCGTGGTCGATGGCGGTGCAGGCGCGAATCAAGGAAGAGCTGGGCCTCGACGTCGAGACGATGTGGGCGAACGATGGCTTCGTCGTGCGCTGGCCCGAGAGCGATGAGCCCCCCGATGTGTCGTTGCTGCTCCCGAGCCCACAGGACGTGGAGCGCCTGGTGGTGTCACAGCTCGCCGCGACGCCGCTCTTCGCCGCACGCTTTCGGGAGATCGCCAGCCGCGCGCTCTTGCTCCCACGGAAGCGCCCCGGGCAACGCACGCCCTTGTGGCAGCTCCGGAAGAAGGCGCAGGACCTGCTGGGCGCCGCGTCGCAGTACCCGTCGTTCCCGATGATCCTCGAGACGTACCGCGAGTGCCTGCGCGACGTGTTCGACATGCCGGCGCTCCACGACACGCTGGCTGAGGTGCAGCGCCGCTCCTTGACGGTGCACGTCGTCGACCCGCCGACGCCCAGCCCCTTCGCGGCGTCGCTGCTGTTCGGGTACGTGGCGAACTTCCTCTACGAGGGCGATGCGCCGCTGGCCGAACGTCGCGCGCAGGCGCTCACCATCGACACGCTGCAGCTCAAGGAGTTGATGGGCGAGGCCGAGCTCCGTGAGCTGCTCGACGCCGACGCGCTGGGCGAGCTCGAGGCGTTCCTGCAGCACCGCGACGAACGCGGCCGGGCACGATCGATGGACGGCGTGCACGATCTCCTCCTGCGGCTCGGAGACCTGTCGGCACCGGAGCTCGCGCAGCGCTGTACCGACGACACGGTGGCATCGACGGTCGAGACGCTGCTCCAGCACCGGCGCGTCGTTCGCCTGTCCATCGCGGGAGAACCTCGCTTCGTGCCGGCCGAGTACGCCAGCCGGTACCGTGATGCGCTCGGAGTCCCCTTGCCGCCGGGCTTGCCCGAGGCGTTCCTCTCGACCACCGGCGATGCGCTGCATGAGCTCTTGTCCCGGTACGCCCGCACGCACGCGCCCTTCACGACCGGCGAGGTGTGCGCGCGCTACGGCCTGGCGACGAGCGTGGTGGACGAGAAGCTCCGCTTCATCGTCCGCGCGGGGAAGCTGCTCGAAGGCGCGTTCCGGCCCGGAGGCACGCAGCGCGAGTGGTGCGACCCCGAGGTGTTGCGGAGCGTGCGCCGCAAGTCACTCGCCCGCCTGCGGAAAGAGATCGAGCCCGTCGAGCCCGAGGTGCTGACGCGCATGCTGACGGCGTGGCAGGGCGTGTCGAAGAAGCGCCGGGGCCTCGACGCGCTGCTGGACTGCGTGGAGAAGCTGCAGGGCCTCCCGCTGCCGGCGTCGATGCTCGAGCGCGAGGTGTTGCCGGCGCGGCTCGAGCAGTACCTGCCTTCGGACCTCGACGCGCTGGCCGCCGCGGGAGAGGTCGTGTGGGTCGGCGTCGAGGCGATGGGCGAGCGGGACGGCCGCATCGCGTTGTACCTCACGGACCATCTGCCGAAGCTGTACCGCGCGCCGGTGGTGGACGAAGCCGCGCTGCCCGAGAAGGAGCGCAAGGTGCTCGAGCACCTCAAAACGAATGGAGCCTCGTTCTTCGCGGCGCTGCACCAGGCCGCGGGGGGCGGCTTTCCGCAAGAGACTGTCGACGCGCTGTGGAACCTCGCGTGGCGCGGGCTGGTGACGAACGACGGCTTCTTCGGGCTGCGCGAGGTGACTCGGCCGGTGGACAAGCGCATGCGGCGCGCGCTCGTCGATGGTCGCGCGGCGTTCCGGAGCCGACGCACCACGCCTCCGTCGGCGGAAGGGCGATGGAGCCTCGTGTCGTCACGCTTCACGAGCCCTGGCGCCTCGTCACCGACCGAGTGGGCGCACGCGACCGCGCAGCAGCTGCTCACCCGGTATGGCGTCGTGACACGCGAGGTGGCGCTGGCCGAGGACGTCCCCGGTGGATTCTCGACGCTCCATGAGGTGTTCCGCACGCTCGAAGAGTCGGGCCGGGTGCGCCGCGGGTACTTCGTCACGGGCGTGGGCGCGATGCAGTTCGCGCTGCCACCGGTGCTCGACCTGCTTCGCGCGGCGAGGAACAAGCCGATGGGCACCGAGCCCGAGGTGAACGTACTGTCGGCGATCGATCCAGCGAACCCGTATGGCGCGCTGCTCTCGTGGCCGGCGCTCGAGTCGGTAGAGGGCGGCAAGCGGTTGTCTCCGATGCGCATGGCGGGGGCGTCGGTGGTGTTGGTCGACGGGCGCCTCGGGGCGTGGCTGTCGCGCGGCGGGCGTCAGGCGCTGGTGTGGCTCCCCGAGGCCGAGCCCGATCGTTCGCGCACGGCCGATGCCGTGGCGCTCCGGCTGGCACAGGTGGCGCGACGGGCCGTGGAGCGGAAGGACGGCATGCTGCTCGGCGAGGTGAACGGCGTGCCCGCGCATGACTCGGTACTGGCCGAGGCGCTCGAGCGGGCCGGGTTCGTTCGCACGTCGAGCGGGTTCCAGATGCGCCGCGCGCCAAGGCCGATGCAGCCCAGGCCGATTGCTGGTGGCAAGCCGACCCAGGTGAAGGAGCCAGACCTCGAAGACGAGATCGCCGCTGAGCTGGGCGAGGTGCTCGGCGACGAGGAGGAGTGAGCTGGCAAACCCACCATCAATCACCTGGCAAATCCACCACCAGACCTCTGGCAAACCCACCACATTTCTCGTCATCTCGAGTGCCTGCGGCAAGCTGAAGCCATCGACGAGACGCCCTGCACTCCCTGATTCGGGCCCTCGCAGCTCGAAGTGGGCAGCTGTTGAAGGTCGAGGCCCTCGCCTCGGACCTGCGCCTCCCGGCCTCCACGGTCGAACGCTACCTGGGGCTCCTCAAAGAGGTCTTCCTCATCAAGCGAGTCCCCGCGTGGAGCTCTTCGACGACCCCACGTTCGGTTCAGATGCGCAAGCTCGCCTTCGTGGACTCGGGCTTGTGCGCCCACCTGCTGGGCCGGACCTCCTCGCGGCTCGAGAGCGACGACGCGTCGCTTGGCCCAGCGCTCGAGACCTTCGTGATTGGCGAGCTGCTTCGTCAGCTCGAATGGAGCGAAACCCCGGCATCGCTCGGCCACTATCGAACCCGTGATGGCATCGGGGTGGACGCGGTCCTGGAGGCATCCGACGGTCGAGTCATCGGGGGCGAGGTGAAGAGCGGAGAGACGGTTCGAACGGACGACTTCGCCCCCCTCAAGCACCTGCAGCAGCGCATCGGTGACCGCTTTCAGCTCGGTATCGTGTTCCACACGGGCCGCAGCGCGCGCGCCTTCAGGGAGCGCTGCGTCGCAGTTCCCATCGATGCACTCTGGCTGCCCTGACCGCGCGGACCTCACGGCCTGGCTGGCCCGCATCGCAGCTGTGGGAATGCCGTGACCCGGAATCAGGGTTCCGAGGACTCGACGGCTCCCAGCTCACGCTCGAGCTGAAACCTCCGCGCCATCGGCCAGAACGCGAACAGCATCACGCCCAGGCCCAGCAGCAGGCTGCATAACGACTCGACCCGCTTCGGCTCCCGGCCCTGCTCGAGCACCACCGCGTCGGGCGCCATCATCTGCGCCAGCGCGGGGCGGCTCCCTGTCGGCGCGAGCGGCGCCACCGAGGCGCGCAGCTCCTTCGGGGCCAGTACAGCTTCAATCTCCTTCGCCTTCGCGTCGATGAAGGCCTCGACCTGGTCGGGTGGCGTGCGATCGATCGCCTCCACGAGTGACAGCAGCGTCGGGTCCATCGTCGCCAGCACCACCTTCGGCACCTCAGGTGGCGTGGTGCCGAGGGCCGAGACGGGCACGAAGAGCTCCAGGTGCCGCGCCGGCGTGCCACCGTCCTTCCCGGCGAACCAGCCCTTCCAGCGCCGCGTGGTGGCTGCGTTCAAGTCGAGCCGGCAGCCCTCGAGGATCACCCAGCGCGCCACCGACGGGTTCTCGACGAACTCGGCGCACGACAACCGCCGCGGCGCCGAGTCCACCGCCACGCGGATGTCTTGAATCCCCGTGAAGGTGAGCCCGAGCCCGACGCCGAGTAGCAGCAGCGTTCCCACGAGCGCGCCGGGCCCGCCGTCACCCACCACCACCCGCCGAACGCGCGCGCCGAAGCTCACCCGCCAAAGCTATCGGCCCCAGGCATCGGGCGGCAGCCGAATCGCTCACCGCCGCCCTCTCCGTGCAAGGCTCCGAGGACCATGCACGACGGAGCCTCGGTCGACACGCTCGTCGACGCCCTCTATCTCGGCCTCAACGCGCTCGACGCGCCCCGCCTGCGAGGCCTCTACCTCCCTCGCGCAGCGCTGGTGCGCGCGGTCCAACCCCTCTCGCAGCCGACGATCGACGCATGGCTCGACGGCCTCCCCGGCGTCTTCACCGAGAACGAGGAGCTCGAACTGGAACGTCGCGTCGAACTCCACGGAGACCTCGCCGCGGTCACCAGTCGCTTCCTCATCCGGAACCGCGCCACCCGCGCTCCGCTGCGCAGCGGCACCAACCTCTTCACCGTCGTCTTCGATGGAACCCGGTGGTGGTTCGCCGCGGCCGCGTGGACCCTCGACCCGACCCCACGCACCGAGTGAACGGACGAACGAGAGCGCGGCCTTCGACGAGGCACGGCGAAATAGATTCACTCCCGCCTGCGCTTTGACAACCACCGCGAACGCTGGCGCCGCGGCGTTGACATCGTGACAGTCCTCGCGCGGCTCGAGCCCCGAGGTTCCCTCCCAGACGGAGCGTCCTCACATCGGCACGTCGGTTGCCTCGCGGCCCCACGTCGCGGCGGCTCCTCGCCGCGCTTCTCCACCGGAGGCTTCATGGCTCGCCTGTCCCTCGCCCTCGCAGTCGCTGTCTGCACCCTCACCCACGCCGCGCTCGCGCAAGAAGCGAGCGACCCGGAGATCGTGGCAGCGCCGAAGCAGGCGGTGCTCGTTCGGGTCGGGGTTTCCTCGTTGTCGCCAGGCGGCGGGCTGTCCTTCGAGCGGCTGGTGAGCCCGCACCTGGCCATCGTCGTCGGCGCCGACGGCTCCTTCAGGCGCGAGGACACCTGGTCGCGAGTCGGTGGCTCAGGCGAGCTGGGGGCGCGCTGGTACTTCTTCGATCGGCCGCTCTCCGGCCCGTGGCTCGGCGTCTCGGTGACCGGGGGCGGGGAAGAGTCGGTCCGGCAGTCGACCGTCGGCCTTGGTGGACTCGGCGGACTGGGCGGCCTCAATGGGGTCGGAGGCCGGGGCGGCTTGTCTGGATTGGCTCCTGCCACCTTCACCACCCGCCAGCTGGAGCTCGGGGGGCGGCTGCTCGCCGGGTGGACCTTCCGCTTCGACAACCGGCTCACGGTTCAGCTCGCCGCCGGCCCCAGCGCGAGCGTGACGAACAGCCGCACCTCGATGACCACTGAATTCGGCGGCACCTTCGACACCTTCACCCCCTCGATCGGAACAAGCGTCGGCCTCACCGCCTTCGCAGCGCTCGGCGTCGCGCTCTGACGGCTCGACATGAAACAGCCTCCGGCGAGGGGGAGCGCGCCGGAGGCTGCCAGGCCTGCTGAGCCCCACCACCACGCGCCGAGGAGGGGCACGCAGCGGCGAGGCTCGTCTTCTCTTCAGTGAGGCAGCGGCTTGTCCGCGGGCCGCTCGGGGGTCTCCCGAACGTGGAGTTTCCCGTCGAGCGGCAGCACGTCGAGCTCGAGCGAGAGTGAGCCATCGCCGTTGAGCGTGGCCTTCCCGGCTCGAACCCAGATGCTGCCGTTGCGGCCTTCGCGAATGCTGAAGACCGTCAAGCGCGTCGCCGATGTCGTCATGCCTGTCCTCCCTCGTGGACGCCGGGAGCCCATCTCCCGGGGTCGAGGGCCCGCCTCAGCGAAGACCGCGCCAGCCGCGGCGCCCGTGCTTTCGCGCGCTTCACCCCACTGCGACAGGTGGACTCCACTGGCCTTCTCGTGGCCTGAGAAGTCAGTGCGCCGTCGTCGCGTGCGCCTCGAGGAACGCCGCCACCTTCGGGAAGAGCTCGTCGGGCGCACGGCGGGCCAACACGAGGTCGCCGTGGCCAGCGTCGTACGAGAAGCCCGAGAAGCGGCCTACCGTCAGCTCCGTCACGGGCCCGCCCAGGTGCTTCGCCGCGAGGTGCGCCACCGGGGGCGGCGCGAGGAGGTCGTTCACGCCCGCCACCAGCAGCACGGGCACCCGCACCCGGTCGAGCGCGCGCAGGTAGTCGAGGCCGTCTTCTCCGTCGACCTTCCCGCTCGTCACCCACCGCACGAATTGCCTCAGCACCCCGTGCGGCACGTCGGCCACCAGCGAGCGCAGCGCCTGCCGAATGACATCGCCGTCGACGTTGTCGCGGTTGAGCAGGTAGGCGCCCACCGGCTCGGGCGGCAGCCCGATGGGCACCGCCGCCTTCGCCATCATCGCCAGCGGCGCGAACTCGAACTTGAGCAGCGGCTCGACGAGCTCGACGAAGCGCTTGAGCCCCGTCTGGAGCTCGAACGAGAGCGGGCTCCCCAGCGCCACCACGCCGGCGATGGGCGCCTGGGGGCTGCGGGCCAGGTGCGCCAGCGGCAAGAGGCCTCCGCGCGAGTGGCCGACGAAGAAGACGCGCCCAGGCCCCGTCGAGTGAAGGGCCTTGAGCGCGGCGGTGACATCGAAGGTCGCCTCGACGTCGAACGTGCTGCCCTCGGCGCTGCCGCCCAGCCCGTGGCCCCGCAGCTCGAGCACCCACGCCTCGAAGCCGTGCCGCGCGAGGAAGCGGGCCAGGGAGTAACGCTCGTCGAAGTCGAGGTTGAACCGGTTGGTGGCGAGGCTGTGGCCCAGCAGTACGGGCTCGACGAAGCGGCGCTCACCCCGCGGGTGGTACCGCCCCAGGGCGATGGCGCTCCCGTCGTCGGTCGAGACCCGGAAGAGCTGGTCGGGCGCGAAGACGAGCGGCTTCGGCAGGCGCACCGGCACGTCTCGTCTACCCTTCGTGCAGCAGCACCGGCTTGAAGCCCGCCGCGTCACAGCTCGCCAGCACGTAGCGCACGCCCGCGTGGTGCCCTTGAAAGCCCGCGCCGATGCCGGGCCCGTGCAGGTGGCCGTACACGCACACCGTCGGCTGCCACGCCTCGAGCACGCGAGAGAACGCCGTCTCGAGCCCGTTCACGTACATCGGCGGAAAGTGCACCGCGCAGACCCGGACCGTGGGGCCGCTCCGGCGCGCTTCTTTGTCCTTCGCGTGCTTGATCGACAGCGACAGCCGGTTCGCCTCGCGCTCGATGTAGTCGGGCTTCTGCGCCTCGTCGCCCAGCTCGCCTCCGGGCATCGGTGGCGCCTCGGGCGCGGTCCACAGGCGCGAGCCCGCGATGACGAAGGGCCCCACCTCGACCGCCGAGTTCTGCAGGAAGCCGACAAAGGAGCGGTACGGCTCGAAGAGCTTCTTGAGCTTCGCGGTGCTGTCGCCCCACCAGAAGTCGTGGTTTCCGCGCAAGAGCACCTTCTGGCCCGGCCGCGCGTCGAGCCAGGCGAGGTCGTCGAGCACCTCGGTGGCGCGCGTGGCCCACGAGATGTCACCGGCCACGATGACGACGTCGTCGGGCGTCACGAGCGCGTCCCACGCGTCGCCCAGCGGCTTCGGGTGCCCCGTCCAGCCGAAGCGGTCCATGTCCTTCTTCCGGCTCGAGGGGAGGTGCGTGTCTCCGATGGCGAACAGGCGCATGCCGTCACCGCGCCTTGAGGCCATCGACGAGCCGGCGCATGGCCACGCGCGCAGACGCGAGCCCGTCGTCGGGGCCGACCTCGAAGGGACCCATCAGCTGGTCGTCGACGAGCAGCGTCGCCTGCCCGTGCACCAGGGCCCAGGTCGACATCACCGAGGCGCTCACGTCGTCGCTGCGCAGGGCCTCGGCGCCGATGCCCTCCTTCACGAGGCGATGCAGCACCGAGAGCGCCTCGAAGGCCGCCTCGGCAAGGCCGGGGAACTGGGTGAAGGGCTTGAGCGCACTGTCGAACATGACGCGAAAGGCGCCCGGCTGGTCGAGGGCGAACCCGACGTACGCCACGCCCGCCTCGACGAGCCTGCCTTCGGGGCTGCGGCCCTTCGTGGCCCCGGCCTGGAGTGCCGCCGTGAGCGCCTGGAACCCGCGCACCGCCACCTCGGCGAGCAGCGCCGCTTTCGAGTCGAAGTGCCGGTACGCCGCCGCGTGCGACACCCCTGCCAGGCGCGCCACGTCACGCAGCGGCAGGTCGACGTGGCCGCTCTTCGCGATGGCCTTCTCGGCGGCCAGCACCAGGGCGTCCTTCAAGTGCCCGTGGTGGTACCGGCCCCCTTCCTTCTTCAGTCGCACCCGTTCGTCTGCCGTCGCCATGAGGCGTCGCACCCTAATCGCGCGGGCCCATGTTGCCAACGGCAACATGATAAGTTACCATTGGAAACATGAGAATCCTCCTGCTGCTGACGAGCGTAACGCTGTGCGGCTGCTTCCCAGAACGGGTCACCACCACGGTGGGAGGCCTGAAGGTGCTGACCTTCCAGCACGAGTTCACGAACGTGCACGCGGTGGTGCACGGCGGGAAGGTGGTGCTCGTCGACAGCGGGCTCGAACGGAACGTGCAGAAGCTCGAGGCCGACCTGGTCGCCGAGGGCCTGTCACCGCGCGACGTGGTGGCCGTGGTGGTGACGCACGGGCACGCCGACCACGCTGGAGGCGCCCGCCACTTCCAGCAGGCGTACGGGGCGAAGGTCATCGCGGGCCGGGGCGACACGACCTTGTTCGCCGAGGGCCGCAACGACCCGCTCTGCCCCACCAACGCCGACGCGCGAGACCGCCTGGCGAAGGACCAGGCCGAGACGTACCAGCCGCTGGTCCCCGACGTGCTGGTCGACGACGCTGCCTCGCTCGAGGCGCTGGCCGGCGTGCCCGGGGAGGTGCTGGCCGTGCCCGGCCACACCGAGGGCTCGCTCGTGCTGAAGGTCGACCGGAGCCTCTTCGTCGGCGATCTGCTGCGCGGCGCCATCTTCACGAAGGACGCCGACGTGCACTTCTACATGTGCGACCTCGACGACAACGCGAACGACATTCGTGGACTGCTCGCCTCGCAGCCAGCCGTGACGACCTGGTTCGTCGGGCACTTCGGCCCGCTCACACGCGCCGCGGTCGAGGCGAAGTTCGCTGCGCCCCCCCGGTGACGCGGCGTCTCAGCGACCCAGCAGCCGCTGCACCTCGAGCGCCTCGTCGGCGCGGCCCAGGCGGTTGAGGCAGCGCACCTTCTGCTGCAGCACCGAGCGACGCCACGCGGGCTCCTGGGGCGACGAACTCGCGGGCCCCCGCAGCCAGGCATCGGCCAGCTCGAGGGCCTGCTCGTGGTCACCCGCGTCCGCGAGCCTGGCGATGGTGCGCGCCGCCGACTCGCGCGTCGTCGACGTGATGGGGGCGAACGGCACGTGCGCCTGCCGCTCGAGCTCGCGCAGGTGCTCCTCGATGGCCTTGAGACTGAACCCCGACGGCGACCGGTGGCGGCGCTTCGGCTGCACCGTCACCACCTGCGACGGCGGTCCATTCACGGGCGGCGGCGGCGGCGGCTGAACGTCGGGCACGTCGCCTGGCGGCGGCTCGAGGCTCGGTGGCGCCGCCGGCGTGCCGGGCGGCAGCGTCGCCCACTCGTCCTCCGGGTTGCCCGCGGGCGGCTCGACATCGGCAGCCTCGTCGTCTTCTTCGGCGGCTGGCCCGGGCGGCGTGACGGCGACGGTGGGCGGAACCTCGGGCGTGGCGGGCGCGACCGGTGTCACCGTGCCCGGGAGCGGCGGCGGCGTGGGGCCCGACGTCGGCCACGCGTAGTCATCGAGCTCGCCCTCGTGCCACGCCACTGCGTGGCCGGCCGTCACCACCTGCGTCGCGTTGGGCGTCTTCACCTCGACGCTGCCCTCTTCGACGGCCACCACCACCCGCGCGACCTCGCGCGACACGAGGAAGCGCGTGCCGAGGTCCTTCACCTCGACGTCTCCGGCCTTCACCGTGAGCAGCCGGTCTTCGCGGTGCGGCACCACCATCGCCAGGCTGCCCTGCTTCACCTCGAGCGAGAGCTCGTGCTGGTCGAGCTTCGCCAGCGTCACGTCGGTCGCGCTGGTGAGGCCGGCCTTCGTGCCATCGGGCAGCTTGAGCCACAACGAGCCACCCGCGGCCGTCGACACCTGCGCGCCCGTCTCGAGCACCTGCGCTTTGGCCAGGCTCGCGCTGCCGCCCACCTTCGCATTCTTCGCGCTCGCCACCACCGCCTTCACCGGCTGGGGCGCGCGGGGCGGCATCGGCACGGGAGCCAGCGGCGCGAGCGGCGTCGACGGGTCCACCGCGTTCGCGACGGGAGCCCCACCGCCTGCGCCCTCGACGGGCCGCTGACTCCACAGCACGAGACCCACCACCACGGCCGCGGCCGCGGCGACGGGCATGAGCACACGGAACGACACCAGGCTCCGCCACCACCCGGTGAACGAGCGCGAGGCCTCGGCGTCGGCGGCCTCGGCGAGGCGCTCTCCCACCCGGCGGGCCATCGCGTCGGGCATGGCGGGCACGGGCGGCAAGAGCGACAACACCGCCACCGACGCCTCGACGTCGGCCAGCGCTGCGCGGGCCGCCTCGGACGACGCGAGCTCGGCCTTCACGCGCGCCGCCTCGTCCGGCGAGAGCTCGCCCTTCACGTAGGCCCACAACGTCTCGGTCGAAGGAACGCTCATGGCGCGCTCCCTTTCAGCAGCTTCACGGCCTCGGTGAAGTCGACGCGCGCGCGGTTGAGGCGGCTGCGAACGGTGTTGACGGGGCAGTCGACGAGCTCGCTGATCTCCTCGGGCTTCATGCCGAGCAGGTCGTGGTACACGAAGACGGCGGCTTTCTCGTCACTCATCGTCGACAGCGCCTTCTGTACCAGCTGCGCGGCCTGCGTCACCTGGGCGGCGCGCTCCGGGTCGAAGGTGTCGGGAGCTGATTCTTCGGGCAGCTCGTCGGACTCGGAGACGGCCTCGGGCTTGCGGCGCTTCGAGCGCAGGTGCATCAACCCCACGTTGACGCACACCCGGTGGAGGAACGTCGTCACCTTCGAGTCGCCCCGGTACCCTTTGAGCGCCCGCATCAGCTGCAGGTACGACTCCTGGACGAGGTCTTCGAGGTCGGGCGACTGGCCGACGACGCGGTAGAGCACCCGAAACGCGAGCTCGCGGGTGCGCTCGTAGAGCTGGGTGAAGGCCACGCCCTCGCCGTCGCGCGCCGCCAGCGCCAGCGCCCGCAGGGGATCGGCCGCCGCGATGGAGTCAGTCGCCATACGAGGGAGGGTGAGGACGAGCGCCGTCATGGCACAGGTTGGTTGCCGATGGCGGGCGGAGCGATCCGCGCGTCGTCCGACGATTTCCCGAGCGTCTGCGCATGGTTGCAGGGTCGACGAGGCTCACTTCTTCTTCTTCAGGGCCCGAATGGCGTCGGCGGCCTCGTCCTGGCCGCAGTTGACCGGTCCCTGGGGCCCGTCGTCTTTGGGGAGCTCGGAGAGGTCTCTCAGCGCCGCCACCGCGTCGACGTCACCCAGGGCCGCGAGGCGCGCCGCCGACAGCTGGCGAACCCGGCAGGACTTCGACTGGAGCGACGCCGCGTACCGCCCGACGAGGTCGAGCCCCTGGGCCGTCTGGCTCGCATCGAGCCACCGCAAGGCGCCCCACTGGCGGGCCGACAGCGGCTCCTTCGCGAAGGCCACGAAGGCGGGCGTGAGGCGCTTCAAGGGAACGACGCGAATGAGCTCCTCGAGGGCGGGGTCGCCTTCCGCCTCTGAGACGTCTTCGGCCAGCGCCTCGAGGAGCAGCGGGTGCGCGGCGTGGAGCGCCTGGTAGGGCTGCGCCGACAGCAGGCTGCGCTCGGCGTCCTTCCGACCGGCCTTGTGGAGCGCCGCCGCCTTGAGCGCCAGCAGCATGGGGGTCTCTCCGCGCGCCTCGGGGAGCGCCGCGTCGATGGCTTCGAGGGCCTCGGTCGTCTGATCTTTCACGATGAGCGCGGCGACCCGCTCGGTGACCGGCGGTGGCCAGAAGGCCCACGCGGTGGGCACCAGCGCAATGACGAGCGCGGTGACGATGAGGCTCGTCTTCCACTGCCGGTCGAGCTGCTGGGTGAGGCGCGCCACCGTGCGAGCGCCCGCGCCCGCGCTCGACTGCACCCGGCCCGCCGTCAGCGTCAGGTTGGCCCACGTCTGGGTGGTGACGGCCTGGAGCGCCTTGAACGTCTGCGTCGAGAGGTCGGCGTTCGCAGGCGCCAGGCCCCGCAGCGCCTCGACGAGCGCGGCGCCGTCCTTCGGGCGGTTTCCGGGCTTCTTCTCGAGGCACTGCATCACGAGCTTCACCAGCGCCGGGTGCTCGCGCAGCTGCGGTGCCACGTCGAGGAGCGACGGCGGCTTCTCGCGGACGTGCTGCTCGAGGTAGTCGCGGGTGTCAGGCCCCTCGAAGGGCAGCCGGCCAGCCAGCATGCGGAAGGCCAGCACGCCGAAGCTGTACACGTCGGTGCGCGAGTCGACGGGCGAGGCGGTGGCCTGCTCGGGGGCGACGTACGCGGGCGTGCCGACGGCCTGGCCGGGGTGCGAGACGAAGGGGTTCGAGCCGGGCGGTGGCAGCGGCGGTGGCCCCTGCTTCACGTCTTCGTCGGGGATCTCCATCAGCCGCGCGATGCCGAAGTCGAGCAGCCGGGCTTGTTCTCCGCGCAGGCCCGGGCCGATGACGACGTTCTGCGGCTTGATGTCGCGGTGAATGATGCCGCGCTCGTGAATGGCGGCGAGGCCCTCGGCGAGCTGCAGCATCACCCGGGTGGCGCGGCGCGGCTCGAAGGGCCCGGCCTTGAGCGCCTGCTCGAGCGTCTCGCCGTCCGCCAGCTCGAGCACCAGCACGGTGCCGTCCTTGCCGGACTCGAAGTCGATGACGCGCACCACCGAGGGGTGGTCGACGGTGGACAGCAGCCGGGCCTCACGCTGGAACCGGTCGGCCATCGCGGGCTGGCTCGAGAGGTCGCGCTTGAGCACCTTCAGCGCCACGAGGCGGCCGAGTGACACCTGCTCGGCGAGGAAGACCTCGGCCATGCCTCCACCTCCGAGGTGGCGGATGAGCTTGAAGCGACCGGAGAGGACGAGACGGTTCGCGGCCACGACCGGGGGTGGACCTACACCGTCGCACCGGGGGGTGCCACTGCCCAACGCCCCGGTGGTGACGCGTCACGGGCCCCCGGCCGTCCACACGACGCGCAGCCCGTCGATCGACAGGCCCGTTCGCGACAGCACTTCATCGAGCGAGGCCGGCACCTTCTCATCCACCAGATCGATCGAATGCAGCGCTTGTCGCGTGTAGAACAGCCGCCGCCCGTCGCGCGAGAAGCGCACCCGGTTCACCCGCCCCTCGTCCGGGATGAAGCGCATCACCTCGAGGTGCTGGTCGACGTCCCAGAGGCGAATGGTGGCGTCGTGCGACCCGCTCGCCAACCGCGTTCCATCGGGGCTGAAGGAGAGATCGTTCACGACGTCCTGATGGCCGTACAGGGTGGCCAGCGGCGCGCCATCGGCGACGCGCCAGAGGCGCACCGAGCGATCCCACCCTGCGCTGGCCAGCACCGTCGCGTCCGGTGAGAACGCGACCGCGCGGACCCCATGGGCGTGCCCCCGCAGCTCGAGCACCGACTGCCAGGTCGAGGTGTCGTAGACGTGCACGGTGCGCCCGTAGCTGGCCAGCGCGAGCCGGCGCCCGTCGGGAGCGAAGGCCGCCCCGAAGAGGCCGTCTTTTACGCGGGGCAGGGCCACCAGGCGCGTGCGCCGGGCGACGTCCCACACGAAGGCCAGGCCGGTGCGGTCGACGCTGGCCAGCCAGCGCTCGTCGCGGCTGAACGTCAGCTCCTCGAGCTGTCCCTCATGACCCACGAACTCGGCGAGCACGGCGCCAGTGCCAACGTCAAAGAGCGTCACCGACGACGAGACGCCCGCGCTTGCAGCGAGACTTCCGTCTCGCGTCACCACGACGAGCCGTGAGCTCATCGCGGTCAGCGGCGGGCGGGTCACCTCGCCTCGGGGAGCCGCGACGAACGCGACGCCCCCCTGATGGGGAATCGCGACCCGCCCATCGTCGAGCTCGGTCAGCGTCCAGATGTCGTGCCAGTTCGAGAGCTGCGGCGTCACGCCCTCGAGCGAGCGGACGGTGATGACGCCGCGGCGGCCGGCGGTGACGAGCACCTTCGTGCCCGGGAGAAAGGTCGTCGCGCTGAGTTCGTCGTCGCGGCCGAGCGAACCACTCGCGAGGGGGAGGTGGTGGGGCCTGGCCCACACACGCGACGTCCCGTCGGCGCCCGCTGATGCGAGCAGCTCGCCGCCCTGCTCCCACGCGAGCGCGTAGACCTTCTGCGTGTTGCCGAGCAGCACCTTCGGTTCGTTCCACGTCGAGGTGCTCCACAGCCGCACCGTCGTGTCGCGGCCGGCCGACGCCAGCAGCGTGCCGTCGGGAGAGAATGCCATCGCCAGCACGGCGTGATCGTGCCCCTGGAGCGACGCGACGGGTGCGCCAGTGCCGACGTCGGTCACCCGTGCGTCACCGTCCCACGAGCCCGACGCGAGCCACGCGCCGTTCGGTGAAAAGGCGACCGTGTAGACGGGGTGGCGGTGGCGGGTGAGGACGCGCAGCGCGCCGCCCTCGAAGAGGCTCACCGTTCCGTCCTCGCAGCCGATGGCGAGCGCCCCACCGCCCGGGCGCACCACCACCGCGTTGACCGCGTCGGGCAGCGTGACGAGCACCGCGCCGGCGCCGCTCGCGGGGTCCCACCGGCGCACCGTGTTGTCTTCCGAGCCGGAGAAGAGCGTGGCGCCATCGGGCGAGAGGGCGAGCGCATTGACCGTCTGCGAGTGCCCTTCGAGCACCTTCACGCTGGCGCCGCTCGAGACGTTCCACGCGCGCACCGCGCGGTCGACGCCCGCGGAGTAGAGGGTCGCCCCATCGGGGCTCGCGACGAGGGCCTTCACGCCGCCCTCGTGCGCGGCCCACTGACGGGACGGTTGGGTGGCGCGGGGCCAGACGACCCGCAGGCCGGCGGCCGCGTCTTCCCGCGAGGCGAGGCCCTTGGCGGCGGCGTACCAAACGGCCGCCTCTTCCCACCGCAGCAGCCCCTCGGCCAGGCGCCCCTTCTCGACGTACGCACCAGCGAGCGACCGCCGGTTCTCCTGGACACTGCGCACCAGGGCCGCGAAGGCGACCACGAGGACGGCGAGGCTGACGGCTCCGACGAGCGACGCGGTGCGGTTGCGGCGCACCACGAGCCGGAGCAGCTCGGCGGCGGAGTAGTCGTACACGCCCACCGCGCGGCCATCGAGAAAGGCCTCGAGGTCCTTCGCGAGCGCGCCCGCGTCGGGGTAGCGCCGGGCCTCGTCGCGCTCGAGGGCGCGCGTCACCACGGCCGCCAGCGCCCGCGGCACCCGGGGCGCCTGGGCGAGGAGCGGCGGCACGGCCTCGTCACGCACCGCCTCGATGACCTCGGGAATGGAGCGGCCCGGCGCGGCGAAGGGGGTGCGGCCGGTGAGGACCTCGTAGAGCATGACGCCGAGGCTCCAGACGTCGCTGCGAGGGCCGACCCGGTCTCGCTCGCCGCGCGCCTGCTCGGGGCTCATGTAGAGCGGGGTGCCGAACACCTGCCCGTCCAGCGTCGAGGGACCGGCTGCGAGGGGCGTCGCGTCGTCGACTTCTCCGAGCACGCGGCCCAGGCCCCAGTCGAGCACCACCGTCTCACCAAGGCGGCCCAGCACCACGTTGTCGGGCTTGAGGTCGCGGTGGACGACACCGAGCTGGTGGGCGTACGCGACGGCGTTGCACACGGCGAGCACCCGGGGCAGCAGCGCCAGGCGCTGGTCGAGCGTCGTCGCCTCGTGAATGGCCTCGGCCAGCGTGCCCACCCGGCCCAGCTCGTCTCCCTGTACGAGGCGCTGCGCGCAGAAGAGTCGGCCATCGGTGGTGCGGCCGAACTCGTGCACGGTGATGACGTTGGGGTGGTCGAGCCGGGCTGTCAGCCGCGCTTCCCGCAAGAACCGGGCTTCTGTCTGCGCGTCGACGCTGCCGTCAGGGCCGGGCAGCGGCATCTTGAAGGCGACCTCGCGGCCGAGCTCGCGGTCGAAGGCCACCCAGACGATCGACTGCCCGCCGCGTGCCAGCTCGCGGCGCAGCTCGTAGCGGAGCGTGACGGGCTCTCCCACCAGTCCCGGCGAGGCCGTGCGCACGGTCGTCGTCAGCGAGTCCGACACAGGCGTGGCATCTCAGACTGCACGCGAGACGATTGCCAGCACCCACGGGCGAGGTGCCACCGTCGGTCCGCGCTATGCTGGGTTGGTGCTTCTCGACGGGAGACGTGGAGTGACGATGCCGTGGAGGCGCCTGGCCGTGTTCAGCGCGCTGTGGTGCTTCGCGCACTGCAGCGCCCCGACACCTGACGTGACGTTCCCCACGTGCCTCGATGGCGGGGTCTGCACGGGCGGCGCGGTCTGCTGCCGTGACAACACGTGTCGCGCCGTGTGCCCGGCGAGAGATGGCGGGAGCAGCGGAGGTGCCGCGACGGGCGGAGGTTCGACGACGGGGGGAGGCTCGACGGGCGGAGGCGCGGCCGGTGGGAACATCGAAGGCGGCGGCAGCGCTGGGGGTGACGCGGGCGGCTCTGCGGCGGGCGGAGGGAGCCCGGGCGGAGGGAGCGCGGGCGGTGGGAGCGCGGGCGGCTCGGGCGCTGGTGGAGGCCTCGGAGGCGGCTCGAGCGGCGGCGGCGGAGCGGCCGGTGGCGCCGGCACAGCGGGCGGCGGCGCGAGCAGTCCAGACGGAGGCTGCCCGTGCCCGTCAGGCCAGCGCTGCACCAGCGGCGCCTGCGTGGCCTGCAACCCCGCCGAGTTCAGCTGCTTCGACACCCTCGACGACGACTGCGACGGCCTCACCGACTGCGCCGACCCGGACTGCGACGCCCGCGTCTGCAACGACGGCAACGCCTGCACCACGACGGACCGCTGCGCGAACCGCATCTGCACGGGGACGATGACGTCGTGTGGCGCGCCTCCCGGGGCACCGAGCTGCTACGGCCCGGGCGCCTGCCTCGGCGATGGCGGCTGCGCCTTCCCCTTCCTCGCGGACGCCGGCTGTGACGACGGCAACGCCTGCACGCAGAACGACCGGTGCGCCAACGGCACCTGCCAGGGCACCCCTCGGAGCTGCCCGGCTCCGGGTGCGTGCTTCGCGGGCCCGGGCACCTGCAACCCGGCCAACGGGCAGTGCGTCTTCACCGCGGCCGACGCCGGAGCGCCCTGTGACGACGGCAACCTCTGCACCCACTCGGACCGCTGCGTCGACGCCGGCGTCTGCCTGGGCTTTCCCCGCTGCGCCTTCATCTCGAACCCCTGCACCACCGGCGTGTGCGATCCGGCCTCTGGGGTGTGCGGCACGGGCACCAACCTGCCCAACGGCACCCCCTGCATGCAGGAAGGCTTCGGCGGCTTCGGCTGCCCCATCACCGGCACGTGCCAGAACGGGAGCTGCATGGGCTCGTCTCCGCCGGTCGCGTGCAACGACTTCAACGCCTGCACCACGAACGACACCTGCAACGCGATGGGCACCTGCGTCGGCACACCCACCACCACCTGCGACGACGGCAACCCCTGCACCATCAACGACACCTGCTCGTCCGGGAGCTGTACGGGGACACCGCGAACCGGCGCGTGCAACGACAACAACCCCTGCACGGCGAACGACGTGTGCGCGAGCGGCGCGTGCAACGGCGCGGCGCTGAACGGTGGCTCGTGCGACGACAACAACCCCTGCACCACGAACGACGTCTGCCAGATGGGCGTCTGCCGCGGCACGAACCGGCCCCCCAACACTCCCATCGGGCCCAGGCCGACCGACCGCTGTTGCGTGAGCCCCTTCGGCGGCGGTGTGGCCTTCGTCACCGACATCAGCAACTCCACCAGCGACTGTGGCGGCTGCGGTTTCGCGTGCGGCGGCTTCCTCAACTTCTTCGGCTGCGTGCCGACGAAGGGCGCGCTCACCTGCGGCGACCCTCCGTCGGGCCGGTGCGCGTGCACGGGCCCATATGCCTCTCCAGCGCCACCCAACACCTCGGGGTGGACCTGCAACCCGCAAGGCCTCTGGGTGCCCAACACCACCGCGGCCTGCATGGGAGGCCAGTTCGTCTCGGCGTCGGGTTCGTGCCCCGCCTACTGCGCGCCGTGACGAACCGGTGCTAGGGAGAACGGCCCGATGCCTGTCTCGTTGAACGACCGCCGCCTCGCTTCGCTGTACGCCTCGCTCGAGCGTCGTCATGGGCGCGACCCATCGGCCGTGGTGGGCCGCGATCAGGCGCTCGAGCTGCTCGCCGAGGTCGCCGACCGCCCGGGAAAGCCCGCGGCGGCGATGTTGGCCGAGCTGCGCACGCCGGGGCTGTCAGAGGGCCAGCAGGTCGACCTCGCCCGCAAGGGCCTCACGCCCGAAGAGCGCGCCGACCTGAAGGCCATTCTGTCCCGAGGTGAGGTGCCGCTGGCGCCGGCGGCCCGGCAGTTCCTCGAGGCCGTGCTGGGCGGAGCGCCGGTCGCGAAGAACGCGAGCCTCGACGTGATGACGACGGCGACCGGCGTGCGCGGCACGACGCGGCCCGGCGCGACCATCGAGGCCGTCAACGTGAGCGCGGCGGCGGGCTCGGGGCACGACGTCTTTTCGGTGGGCGCGGCCGACGACGCGGGGCGCTTCTCGGCCAGGCTGTCGGGCCCGCAGCGCCCCAAGCCCGGCGACTTCGTGAAGCTGCGCGCGCGGTTCGACGATGGCACCACCAGTGACTGGGTGACGGTGCGCGCCGATGGACGCGACGAGCGGCCCGCGGGCCTGCTGGTCAATCGCCTCGAGCTGTCCACCACCTCGAGCGGCCGGGTGGCGGTGACGTCGCGCGACGACGAGGCGCACCTGAGCGAGCCCGGCGCGAAGCTCCAGTTCACGAACGTGCGCACCCGAGCGACCGAGGCGGTGACGCTCGACGCACAGGGGCGACTGCCGAAGGACTTCGCGCTCGCCGGCAAGGCCGGAGATCGGTTCTCCATCGCCGTCACCGACGGCGACCACAACCGCACCTTCCGCGAGGTGGCGGGCTTCGTCACGGTGGCCGGGGGCGCGCGCGCGGGTGGCCTGGTGCCGACGCCGGGCCTGCACAAGGACGAGCTGAACGCCGACGGCACGCCGAAGATGAAGGCCGTCACCTACACGGGCCCGCTGTTCCGCGACGGCGTGTCGATGCACGACGTGCAGCAGGGCAGCCTCGCCAACTGCTACTTCCCCGCGGCCGTGGCGGCGCTCGCGCACCTGCGGCCCGAGCTCATTCAGAAGCTCATTCGCGACAACGGCGACGGCACCTTCACCGTCACCTTCACCCAGCGCGACTGGGCCACCGGCCGCACGAAGCAGGTGCCCGTGACAGTCGACTCGGACTTGTGGACCAAGCCCGACAAGGGCACGGCGGCGTACGGGCGCGGCGGTACCGACCACACGCCCGGTTCGATGGAGCTCTGGTACCCGCTCCTCGAGAAGGCCTACGCGCAGTGGAAGGGCAGCTACGACGTCGTCGGCAACGGCGGCGTCGCGAGCGACGTCTTCGAAGAGCTCACCGGCGAAGCGGGCGACTACTACGATCTGCATGCGCGGACGAACCCGGACACGCTGTGGAAACGCATCACCCAGGCCATCGACGACAAGCGCCCGGTCGCGGCCGGCACGCACGAAGAGAAGGGCCCGGTGCACTACACGAACACCGGCGTCTTCGGCGATCACGCGTACTCGATCATCGGCTACCAGACCGAGGGCAACCGGCGCTTCCTGCTGATGCGCAACCCGTGGGGTGACTCCGAGCCGCGCAACAACGGGCCCGATGACGGCGTGTTCAAGCTCGAGCTCGGCCGCTTCACGGAGCTGTTCGCGAACGTGATGACGACGTCGCCCGAGTAGCGCTCACCGCCTCGCGGCGACCAGGGCCTCGATGGTGGGGAGCCGCCGCGCGAGCTCTTCGGGGTCCTTCGCGGGCAGGAAGCGCCCGTCGGGGCCTTCACGATCGACCTCGACGAAGCGCGTGGGCACGAAGGCCGTCAGCTCTCCCACCAGCCGCTCGAACTGCACGGCCGTGCGCCCGTCGACCTGCTTCTCGACCTTGTAGAAGGGCAGCTCGAAGTCGCGATCGATCGCCTTCGCGTCCAGCAAGAAGGTGTTCGTGTTGAACACCGGAATCGAGTCCTGATCGAAGTCCTTCGGGAAGCGGAAGCCCTCGATGATCTGCGGCACGCCGTCGAGCCGCGCCGGAGCCCCGCCCTTGTCGCCCTTCTCCTTGCGCACGACCTCGGCCGTCAGCGCCGCGCCCCCTTCGAGGTGCAGCCCCACCAGCGCCGGGTCGAGCGTCGCGCCCAGGTTGTCGACGTTCGACATCACCAGCACGCGGCCGCCCTGGTCGAGGAAGCGCTTGAGCAGCCCGCTGCGGCGCAGGGCGAACGTCAAGTCCCCATGGCCGGGCGCGTAGGGCGAGAGCTGCCCGTCGGCGTCGCGGAAGAGGGCTCCATCGGGGGTGAGCCGGAGCGAGACGTACTGGGGAAAGACGTCGATGGGCGGCCGGCCGTTCGTCGACAGGCCCTTCTCGACGACGTGCGCCCGAATGCGATCGTGGGTGGTGAAGCTGCTCATCACGAAGGTGGGCACCACGCCGCCCGCGCGCCGCGACACGTTCGCCAGGTCGTCGTGCTTGAGCTCGAGAAAGGTGCGCTCGCCCAGCACCGGCACCACGGCCTTCACCACGCCGCCAAACCGCGTCGCCATGCCACCGGCGAGCACCACCGCGCCGACCTGCCCTGCACGAATCGCCGCGAGCCCGACGGCCGACAGCCGCTCGCGCTCCGCGCTGCCCAGCGGCGCCAGCGCCGTCACGTCACCTGCCGCGGGCGGCGTCAGCGCACCCTTCACCGCGTTCGAGGGGTTGAGCGCCAGCCGGGCCACGAACGAGGCCAGCAACGCCTCGTCGAAACCGTACGGACCCAGCCCGGCCTTCGTGGACTCGTCGATGGAAAGCGCCATGAGGCGCCGCAGCCTGCACGGCCAAGACGCCCCATGGGAACCTGAAAAACGAACCGGCTCGCGTCAGAGGGGCGCGTCGGGGCCCGAGCCCGCGTCGACCCGCGCGACCGTCGCAGGCGGCGGCGACAGCATGCGGGCCACCCCGTCCATGAAGCGCAGGAGCGGCGAGCGCCCGTTGGCGGTGAGCGGCGTCATGGCCCACAGCGCGGCGTACACCCACAGGCCGACGGGCCCCGAGAACGCGAAGCTGGCGATGAAGAGCACCCGCACGAGCGTGACGTCGACGTCGTAGCGCTGGGCGAGCGAGGCGCAGACGCCGCCGAGCGTCTTCCCGGGGACGCCCCGGTAGAGGCCCGTGGCGTCAGGCTGGCGCTGGGTGCAGGCGGGACAGCGGGTCGCCGCGGCGTCGATGGCGCTGCGGCAGGCCGAGCAGGTCTTGAGGGCGGTGTCGTTCATGCCCCCTCAAACGGCCGGCGCTGGTGCCGATTGCGTCAGCGCAGGAACGTCGAACGGAGCGCGCTCCCGTTCTGGTTGCCCAGCCGATCGATGTACGAGTTCGCCGCCACCGAGAGCTCCCATGTGCCCGCGGGGCTCGCCGGCAGGCTCAGCACGTGGCCGCGCCGCGCCTCGTCCCAGGTCGCCGTGAGCGTGCTGGGGGCTCCGCCGGGGGCGCGAACCGACACCTCGACCGAGCCGCCTCGCGCCAGCGCCCCGTCTTCGGGCCGTGACTCGACGTCACGCACGCGCAGGTTGCGCGAAGGGTCGCCCCGATCGAAGCGCATCGGGTTGGGCTCGTACCGCAGCTCGAGCACCACCTGCCCCTCGACCAGGCGCGGCCGCAAGGCCGAGATGGCCTTCGACGCCGTCACCTCGAACGGCGTGGACTCGAGCCGGTACGTCTCGATGGCCCCGCCCCGCTTCGCCCGGCCGGTCACCACGAAGCGGTACCGTCCGATGGGCGTGTCAGGGAGCGTCTCCCAGCTCGCCGTCCACTGGTGCCGACGGGTCGTCGCCGTCGGCTCCGAGGCCACCGTGGGCGTCGCTTCGTAGCGGCGAATGATCTCGGGCCCATTGACGATCTCACGGGTGGGTGAGGCCTTCGCCGCGGTGAAGGCGCCGCCCTCTTCGCGCTCGAGCTTGACGGAGGGCGTTCCGAGGCCGGGGTCTCCCCCCGTGAAGGCCAGCGTCGCTGCCTCGAGCCGCGCCAGCGCCCCCGTGTCCATCGTGATGGCGGGAGCGCCGTCGCTCTCCGTCGGCACTCGAAGCGTGGGCGCCGGCGGGTCCGAGTCCGTCGGCTTCTCCTGAGGCTCGGCCCGGGTGGCCACGAGCGCGCCGATCTGATCGATCAGGTACTGCCCCATGCGCCAGCCCCAGGGCGACACCGTCGGCTCGTAGCCACCACGAAGGAAGTCGTCCTGCTCGAGCAGGTAGCCGTAGTGATCCTGCGCGTAGCCGAGCACGAGAGCGCGGCGGGCACCGAGTGGAGCGAGCGCCTCGGCCGCCTTCTTGCCCACGCCCGTCGTCACCTCGCCCGGGAGCGTGATGAAGGCGAGCTCGTCGATCTCGAGCAGCGAGATGGGGGTCCGCAGGCGCGGCCGCGGCTCGACCGGCCCACAGAGCAGCGCGCCTTGCTCGACCGGCGTCAGCACCGGCTCGTTGCACGAGCGGCCACCCACCATGCACCCGATGCCACCGTGCTCGGGGAACTGGCCCCGTGGGTAGCCCAACGCTTCTCGCGTCAGGAGCACGCCGCGGTCCACCTGGCGCAGCGCCGAAGACGGACGTGCGGGGCCGGGCGCGGCATCGGTGAACGCCTGCTTCGCGAGCCGCGCGAACTCGAGGCCCGACCACTCGAGCCGCTGGGTGCCATCGAAGCCGAGCGGAGAGCCACGGGGACTCACGTCACCTGCGCTGCCTTGCGCGAACACGACGGGCACGCCGAGCGCGTCCGAAGCAGCGAGCTCCATGGCGCCGGTGACGTCGGTGGTGAGCAAGGGGTTGGAGCCCGACATCACCGTGCCGTGCACCGAGAAGTGCGTCAGGGCGGTGAGGGGCCGGGCCGGCGCGCCGCTCGAGTCGACCTCGTCGAACCGGATGACCGTCAGCGTCGGGTCGCGAAAGTCGGCGCCGTAGACGGGGTTGTTCTCGCAGCGCCGGTCCGAGTTCAGCGCCGAGGCGTCGACGGTGGCCGAGCCGACGCTGACCGGCACGAGGCGCGCGAACGCCTCGGTAATGGCGGTGGCGGCCGCCGTGGCGAGGCGCACCTCGAGCTCGGCGTCGTAGGTGTCCATGCCGAAGGCGACGAAGTCGGGGCCCGACGGCGAGCCGATGTGCACGGGCTCGAAGAAGCGCGCGACGTGGCCGTGCGTGTGCGTGGCCTGCACGATGAACGACGCCGACTCGCCTCCGGCATCGAGGAGCCGACGGATGCGGGTGCGCAGCGAGGGCGTGATGAGACAGACGTCGAGCCTGACGAAGGCCACGCGCGTCAGCCCGTTCGTGAGCGCGAGCGCACGCGCGGTGGCGTCGGTGTGAACGCCGCGCGTCGACGGGAAGGTGCTCGCCCAGGGCGAGCCCGGGTCTTCGGGCGGCTTCGTGCGTGAGTACCCGCCGGTCGGCGCCCCCACCGGCACGTCGACGATGGCCGTGGCCACGCCCGCACGGAGCGGCCCTCCCGACGGTGGCGGCGGCGGAACGGGGCTGCAGCTGGCCATCACGACACCGGCGAGGACGAGACGAGGCGTGTACATGAGCGGCGCCACGGTAGCGTGACAGAGGGGCGCACGGACAAGCACCGAGGCATGGCTGACGTTGGCCCGCGGCCACGACGGCATCCCCACCTCCCCGCTGCTTCCCGACCTCGAGCTGCGGGCGAGCGAGTGTTTCGACCCACGCTGACGGCGACCTGCGTTGCGTGGGAGGCACCACAGGAGTGACAAACGCCACAGACGTGGTGTGGTGTCGCACATGAGGCGTCGTCGAGGACCTCTCGCGCTCACGGCCTGGCTGGTGGCCTCCGTCGCCAGCGCGGCGACGAGTGAAGCGTCGGTCAGCGCCGTGGCGCGAACGCTCGCCTACGACGAGGGCCTCTCGAAGCGCCTCACCGAGGAGCCGCTGCTCGTCATCGCCCTCGGCGTGCCCTGCTCGATGTGGCCAGCCGACACGCGCGTGGCGACCCACGTGACGCGCTGTGAAGCCGGCGTCTTGAAGCCCGGGCTCGTCAGCGACGCGGCCGCGAAGAAGGCGCTCATCCTCCTCGGGGAGCTCGACACCTCGCAGGCCCAGGCCGTGGTGGCGCAGGCCAGAGACGCGCTGGTGCCCGTCGTTGGCGTCGGGCAGGCACACGCCTCGACGGACGTGCTGTTGGCCGTCGACGGCGTTCGGCTCTTCGTCGGCGAGCAGGCCGCCAAGCGGCTCGGAGCCCGGTTCCCTGCCGCGGTGCTGAGGCTCGCCACCATCGTCTCGGCGCCCGAAGCCGACGTCGACCCGACGGTGCGTGAACGGTCGACCGCCGGCAGCTACCCCGACGACGCGCTCAACGCGGGGGTGGAAGGGCCGGTGCAGCTCCGCATCACGGTGGACGAGACGGGCCGGGTGACCGACGCCGTCGTGACGCGGGGCCTCGGCTTCGGGCTCGACGAAGAGGCCGTGCGCCGCATCAAGCGGTTTACCTTCAACCCTGGGCGCCGGGGCGGCCGGCCTGCGCGCGTGTCGATCGACTACACCGTGCGCTTCGCCATTCAGGACTGAGGCTCCCGAAACTCGACGACGCGCGGGTTTTGCCGTCACGATGCCCTTCGTGTCGTCCGCCGCTCTGTTGCTCCTGCTCGCCGCCGCGCCCGACGCCGGCCAGCCCCCGGCGGGACTGCGCTGCCTCACGCGCTTCTACACGGGTGAAGTCGCGCACCGGCCCGATGGCGGCTGGGGCTATCTGCTCGACGGCGGCACCTTCATTCCGTGGCGCGCCACCACGCCACCGCCTCGGGTCGACGCGGGGCCCGGCGATGACGAGGAGGACGGCCTCGCGGGGGTCGACCTCGAGTCCATCTACCGGGTGCCGTACGTCGCCGGCCCCATCGTGCCCATCGACACGAGCGACGCTGGCGCCATCGAAGACCCGGGCCGGGTGCGCGTCGAGCAGCTCTTCCTCTCGACCTACGGCGGAAGCCGCAGCGAGGTCTTCGACCGGCTCGCGAAGGTGCGCTTCTTCGGGCTCCGCTACCCGTTCCACGAGCTGGCCGCCGAGCCCTTGCGGCGGGTGGTGGCGCGGCTCGAGCCGCAGGTGAGCGAGGCGCCCTCGCTCAAGCCCTTCCTCACCAACATCGGAGGCACCTTCATCTGGCGGAAGATCGCCCGCTCGAAGAACCTCTCGACGCATGCCTTCGGCATCGCCATCGACCTGAACGTCGACCGCTCGCACTACTGGCGGTGGACGCGGCGCGGAGAGCCGCTGCGCTGGCAGAACAAGATTCCGCAAGCCATCGTCGACGCCTTCGAGGCCGAGGGCTTCATCTGGGGTGGCCGGTGGGTGCACTACGACACGATGCACTTCGAGTACCGGCCCGAGCTGCTCGACCCATCGTGCCGCGAGGGAGCGCCGGCCACCGTGGACGCAGGCAGCCCGCCGCGTTGAGCGCTACCGCTGGAACAACTCGTAGAACGACGGGTCGACGCCGGTGAAGCGCACGCCGGCGCGGCCACGCACCTGCAGCCGGGGCTCGGCCTTCTTCGACCAGGTGACGGTGCCGGTGAAGGGCACCTCGCGCTCACCCAGGCGCAGCTGGCCATGCACCATCGTGCCCGGCAGCAGCGTCGCCATCAGCTCGAGCGCGAACCCGCCCGTCGAGACGTCGCTGGTGAAGGCGGGCCTGTCTCCGAGCCACACCTGGAGGCGACGACGGAGCCGGGGCAAGAGGCGCTTGTTCATGCAACAGACGGTGACAGGCCTGCAGCGGTGATCCAGTTTTCGGCCGTGGCGAGCCGGCGTCGAGAAGAGAGTAGCGTCGGCGAGGGGATGAGGAGCGCTTCGCCATGACCCGCGCGGTGGTGGTCTTCGTGCTGGCCGCTGTCCTGGTGCTGTCGCCGGCGCGTGCCCTGTGGACGTCACCCGCCTCGGCGCCGCTCGCCTTCGTCGTCTTCTCCGCGCTGGTCGCGCTGGGCGCCTGGTCGGCGCGTGATCGGGAGCGCTGATGCTGGCGCTGCTCGTGGGCACCGCGGCGTGGCTGCTGGCGCTCTTCGGGCTCGCGCGGCTCGGCGACACGCGGGCTTCGTTTCGCGCGCTGTCCGAGCGTCCGGTGGTCTACGCGCTCTCGCTGGGCGTGTACGCGACGAGCTGGACGTACTTCGGCGCCGTCGGCTTCGCGCGCACCTCGGGGCTGTCATTCCTGGCGGTGTCGCTGGGCCCCGCGCTCGCCGCGCTGCTGGTGCCGGTGGTGTCGCTGCCACTCCTCGAGGTGCTGCGGCGCAACCGGCTGGCGACGCTCGCCGATCTCTTCGCCTTCCGCTTCCGAAGCCAGGCCGTCGGCGCGATGACGACGCTCGTGCTGCTGGTGTCGCTCATCGGGTACCTCGCGGTGCAGGTGCGGGGTGTCGCCACCACGGCCGCGGTGCTGGTGCCAGGCCTGTCGCCGCTCGTGTCGGGCGCCGTCTTCTGCCTCGCGATGGTGGGCTTCACTGCCCTCTTCGGCGCGTCGCACGCCACCACGCGGGAGCGTCACCCGGGCCTGGTGCTCGCCATCGCGGCCGAGACGCTCTTCAAGGTGCTGGCGCTCGGCGCGGTGGGCGTGGTCGCGGTGACGACGGTGCCCGCCCCGCTGCCTCCGCTCCCCGAGACGCCCGGCTTCGTGTCGGTGACGCTGCTCTCGCTCGTCGCGGCGTTCCTCCTTCCGCGCCAGTTCCACATGGCGTTCACCGAAGCCCCAGCGGGCGAGGCGGGCCGCGCGGCCATGCGCAGCTCGACGTGGGCCTTCCCGCTCGTGCTGTTGCTGCTCAACCTGCCAATCCCCTTCATCCTGGCGTCGGGCACCGCGCTCGACCCGGGCGGGAACGCCGACCGCTATGTGCTGACGGTCGCGGGCCAGGTCCCGGGGCTCTCGACGCTCGCATGGCTCGGCGGCATGTCGGCGTCGAGCGCGATGGTCATCGTCGCGACGCTTGCGATGAGCAACATGGTGGTGACGCATTGGCTGACGCCGCTGCGAGCCGCGCCTCGCGACGATCTCTACGGACGCCTCGTCTTCGAGCGGCGCGTCGTAGTGGCGACGCTGCTGGCCCTCGCGTTCTTCGCGTTCGTCGCGCTCGAGCAGACGGCGCCGGTGACGACGTCTCGCGGCGGCGCGCTCGCCCAGGTGGGACTGGTGTCGTTCGCCGGCGTGGCACAGCTCCTCCCGGGGTTCCTCGGCGTCTTCGGCTTCAGCCGGCTGTCGAGGCGCGGCGTGGTGCTGGGTCTCGGCGGAGGGCTGCTCGTGTGGCTGTTCGTGTTGGGACTGCCGCTCATCGGGCTCCAGGCGGTCTCGCTCCGCGTCGATGACGGGCTTGGCGTGGCGACGTGGCTGAGCCTCGGCGTGAACGCAGCGCTCGCGGGGGTGGGCTCGGTGCTCTGGCCGGCTTCACGCGAAGAGACCCGCGCCGCCGAAGCCTGCCGCCGCGAGGTGACAGACGACGATGGCGCCCTGCCGGTCGACCAGGCCGGCTTCGTGGAGCGGCTGACGCCGGTGCTGGGCCCAGCGAGCGCCGCCCTCGAGGTGGCGAAGGCACGTGCGGCGCTGTCGCTCGAGGCGAGTGACACCAGGCCCTCGTCACTGCGGCGCCTCAAGCAACGGCTCGAGGCCGACCTCTCGGCGCTCGTGGGTCCGATGGTGAGCTTCGCAGCGCTGAACGTCTCGCCACGTGAGGAGTTCACCGGCGGCCTGCCCCTGGCGGAGCGGATCCGCGCGCTCGAAGAGGCAGTCGCGCGGGCCCGCGAAGGGCAGGTCGAGTCAGCCGCAGAGACGCTCCGCGCGTGGCTCGAGTCGGTGTTTCGGGCGCTGCCAGTCGGCGTCTGCGTGCTCGGGCCGGACGACGACGTGGTGTGGTGGAACGAGCGCCTCACGGCCCTGACGGGACAGGCCGCCGAGACCGTTCGGGGCCGGCCGCTCGCTGCCCTGCCGGACGACCTGCGACGCGCCCTGTCGAGCGATGGAGAACACCGGCTCTCGGTGGCCGGCCGCGAGGTGCCGGTGCGCATCTCACGCACCACGAACACCGACGGGCTCGACGGCGCGCGCATCGTCGTCGTCGAGGATCTCTCGTCGACCCGGCAGCTCGAAGCCCAGGTTCGCCATCAAGATCGACTGGCCACCATCGGGCGCTTCGCCGCCGGCGTCGCGCACGAAGTCGGGAACCCGTTGGCCGCGGTGATGATGGTGGCCTCGGGCATGGAGCGCGACGGCGAGGTGACGCCAGAGCGCCTGTCAGGCCTGCTCGACGCCGCTCGCCGCATCGACGCCATCGTCCGCAGCCTCGTGTCGTTCGCGCGCTCGGGCTCCACACGGTCGGACGCGCCAGCGCAGGCGGTCTCGCTCGACGCGGTGGCGCACCAGGCGGTGAACCTTGTGCGCCTTTCGCGTCGGCGGGAGATCGCCCTCGAGCCCGACGCGGCGGAGGCGATCGTCGAAGGGAACGCGGCCGAGCTGGTGCAGGTGGTGGTGAACCTGCTCTCGAACGCGCTCGACGCCACGCCTGAGGGTCGGCGGGTCGCCGTCGTCACCCGGGCCGAGGAGCGCGCGGTGCTCCTCCAGGTGATCGACGAGGGCGCCGGCATGGCCGCTGACGTCGCCGCCCACGTCTTCGACCCGTTCTTCACCACCAAGGACGTCGGCGCGGGGACTGGCCTTGGGCTGTCGGTCGCGTGGACCATCGTGCAGGGCCATGGCGGGACGCTCACCGTCGACAGCACGCCGGGTCGCGGCACCACCATGACGATGCGGTTGCCGCGCGCGCAGCCACCGGGCTGAGTCAACCCACACCAACCAGACCAACCGGCACCGTGCCAGTCGTCCGGCTGCTCGCCTGGCCTTGACGCGTTGCGCGACGCGCCGCGCTTCCCGCCTGACGGCCATCATCTACGGTCGACGCGACGTCATGCGTCTGCTCCTGGTCGAAGACGAAGCCGCCGTGCGCGCCGAGACGAAGCGCCTCCTCACGCGCGCGGGCCATGACGTCGTCGAGGCGGCCTCGGTGCGCGAGGCGAAGGAGGCCAACCCGCCGGGCTTCGACCTCGTCATCAGCGACCTGCGGCTGCCGGGCGGCCAGGGCACCGAGCTCATCGCCGCAGCCGAGGGCGTGCCGGTGCTCATCATCACCAGCTATGCCTCGGTGCGCAGCGCTGTCGACGCGATGAAGCAAGGCGCCGCGGACTACCTGTCGAAGCCTTTCGATCCGGACGAGCTCCTCCTCGTGGTCGACCGGCTCCTCTCGGAGGCGCGCACGAAGCGGCAGGTGGCGGCGCTCTCTCGCGAGGCCGAGGCGACGTGGGCCGTCGAAGGCATGGTGGGCCGCTGCGACGCAATGCAGGCCGCGTTCGACCGCGTTCGCAAGGCCGCGCCCACCGACGCCACGGTGCTCATCCTCGGCGAGTCCGGCACCGGCAAGGAGCTCATCGCCCGCGCGGTGCACCAGCAATCGACTCGCAAGAACGGCCCCTTCGTCGCGGTGAACTGCGCCGCCATTCCCGAGACGCTCATCGAGTCCGAGCTGTTCGGCTACACGCGCGGGGCCTTCACCGGGGCGACGCACGACCACGCCGGGCTCGTCGAAGCAGCGCACGGCGGCACGCTCTTCCTCGACGAGATCGGCGAGCTGCCGCTCCAGGCGCAGTCACGGCTCTTGCGAACGCTGCAGGACGGAGAGGTGCGGCGGGTCGGCGCCACCCAGAGCCGCCGCGCCGACGTGCGCCTCGTCGCTGCGACCCACCGAGACCTGCCGAAGATGGCCGAGGCCGGCACCTTTCGCACCGACCTCTACTACCGCCTCAAGGTGATGGAGGTCCGACTCCCACCGCTGCGCGAGCGTGGCGACGACGTGCTCGAGCTCGCGCGCACCCTCGCGGCACGCCACGCCGGAAGGCTCGGTCGCCCCGGCCCGACGTTCTCACCCGAGGCGCTCGACGCCCTGCGCGCCCACCACTGGCCCGGGAACGTGCGCGAGCTCGAGAACGCGCTCGAGCGTGCCCTCATCCTCTCCGACGGCACCGCGCTGACCCCCGAGCTGCTCGGCCTCGACGATGTCCGGCCCCCGACACCAGAGACGGCGCCGCCAACCGAGGACGCCTCGCTCACGGCGTACTTCCGCCGCTTCGTCGAGGAGCACCAGGGCACGCTGAGCGAGACCGAGCTCGCGCGCCGCCTCGGCATCAGCCGCAAGACGTTGTGGGAGCGCCGCCTCAAGCTCGCCCTGCCCCGCCCGGGCCGCGGCTGAACGTTACGCCTCGTAACAGTCGGCGCGTTCCCTCCCGTAACACCCACGCCGTGACGAAACGCATCGCAGGCGGCCGCCGAAGTGCCCGTCTTCACGACGCACCCTGACGTCGGCGTGCGTCAACCGAACCATTCCAACCACCTGCGCCCCCATGCCGCGCAGCGTCGCGCCGTCACGGCCTCGCGTCACGTCCGTGGCGCGCGTGTTGCGAAGGGCCCGCTCCGTTCACGCCGGTTCCACGCATCGGGGATTTCATGACGACGACTCAGCACGTCCGCAGTCTCGACGCCTATCGCGCGAAGTACGCCGAGAGCCTGACAGATCCAGAGGCGTTCTGGCGCGCCGAGGCGATGGCGCGGCTCACCTGGTTCCACCCGCCCGAGTCGACCCTCGACGTCGATCTCGAAGAGGTCGACTTCTCGTGGTTCGGCGGAGGCCGCCTCAACGTGGCCTTCAACTGCGTCGACCGCCACGCCGCGAAGACGCCGAACAAGGTGGCGCTCATCTGGGCGAAGAACGAGCCCGGCCAGTACGAGCGCATCAGCTACCGGCAGCTCAAGCACCACGTGGGCCGCATCGCGAACGTCCTCAAGGCGCAGGGTGTGCAGAAGGGCGACCGCGTCATTCTCTACCTGCCGATGGTGCCCGAGCTCGCGTACACGATGCTCGCCTGCGCCCGCATCGGCGCGGTGCACTCGGTGGTGTTCGCCGGCTTCTCGGCCGACGCGCTGCGAGACCGCGTGCTCGACGCGGAAGCGAAGGTCGTCGTCACCGCGAACGAGGGGCTGCGGGGCTCCAAGCGCGTGCCGCTCAAGTCCGTCGTCGACGAGGCCATCAACGGTCTGTCGCAGATTCACCGGGTGCTGGTGGTGCGCCGCACCGACGCCGAGACCGAGATGCAGCCCGGCCGCGATCTCTGGCTCGAAGAAGAGGCCGCCCGTCAGCGCAGCACCTGCCCCGTGGAGTGGATGGCGTCGGAGGACCCGCTCTTCATCCTCTACACCTCGGGCAGCACCGGAAAGCCCAAGGGCGTGCTGCACACGTCGGCCGGCTACCTCTTGTACGCGTCGATGACCTTCGAGCACGTCTTCGACATTCACGACGACGACGTGCACTTCTGCACCGCCGACCTCGGCTGGGTGACGGGCCACTCGTACATCGTCTACGGCCCGCTCGCGGTGGGCGCGACGTCGGTGCTCTTCGAGGGCGTGCCGAACTACCCCGACTTCTCGCGCTTCTGGAACATCGTCGACGACCTCGCCTGCACCACGCTCTACACCTCGCCCACGGCGCTGCGCTCGCTCATGCGCGAGGGCGACGGGCCGGTGAAGAAGTCGTCGCGAAAGAGCCTGCGCCTCCTCGGCTCGGTCGGAGAGCCCATCAACCCCGAGGTGTGGAAGTGGTTCCACGAGGTGGTCGGTGACGGCCGCTGCCCGGTGGTGGACACCTGGTGGCAGACCGAGACGGGCGGCGTCCTCATCGCGCCCCTGCCGCACTGCACGCCCCCCAAGCCAGGCTCCGCCACGCTGCCCTTCTTCGGCGTCGAGCCGGTGCTGGTCGACGACGAGGGCCGGCTGCTCGAGGGCAACGGCGTGAAGGGCAACCTCTGCCTCGCGCGCCCCTGGCCGGGCCAGGCCCGCACCCTCTACGGAGACCACCGCCGCTTCCGGGAGACCTACTTCTCGCGCTTCCCCGGCCTCTACTTCACGGGTGATGGCTGCACGCGCGACGAAGACGGCTACTACTGGATCACCGGCCGGGTGGACGACGTGCTGAACGTGTCGGGCCACCGCATCGGCACCGCCGAGGTCGAGAGCGCGCTGGTGGCGCACGACGCCGTCGCCGAGTCGGCGGTCATCGGCATTCCGCACGACCTCAAGGGCCAGGGCATCTGCGCGTGGGTCGTCTTGCGGCAGGGCCAGGAGGAGTGGGACCCGCTCCAGCTGTCGGGCGCGCTCAAGGAGCAGGTGCGCCACGTCATCGGCCCCATCGCCACGCCCGACGTCATTCACATCGTGCCGGCGCTGCCGAAGACGCGCTCGGGCAAGATCATGCGCCGCCTCCTGCGGAAGATCGCCGAGGGGCAGCGTGACGACTTCGGTGACACCTCGACGCTCTCGGAGCCGCAGGTGGTCGAGCAGCTCATCGCGGTGGCGGACGACGCGCAGAAGCGGCAGGCGGCCATCGCGGCGCGGGCCCTGGCGACGAAGACGGCTGCGGCGAACGGCGCGCGGGGAGGTGCCCGATGACGCCCGCGGCGCTGAAAGACGCGGTGACCCAGGCGACGGCGCAGCAGGCCTCGGCGGCGAGCCCGGTGCACCAGGTGGCCCTCATGCGGTGGCGCATGGCCATCGTCCTCTCGTTGCTGATGCTGGTGACCTACTTCGCGTTCGTCCTCGGCATCGCGTTCGACAAGCAGGCGCTGGGCACGCTCATCACCGAGGGGTTGTCGTTGGGAATCGTGCTCGGCGCCGGCGTCATTCTCACCGCGTTCGGGCTGACCGCCTTCTACGCGTGGTGGGCGAACCGGGTGTACGACCCGGCGCTCGAGCGCGTCGTGAAGGGAGGCCAGTCATGACGCCCCTCGCCACCTCGCTGGGCCAGCCGAACCTCACCTCGATTCTGTTCTTCTTCACCTTCGTCGGCGGCACCCTCGCCATCACGTACTGGGCCGCGCGCAAGACGAAGACGGCGAGCGAGTTCCTCACCGCGGGCGGCAACGTCACGGCGGTGCAGAACGGGTTCGCGCTGGCCGGCGACTACATGAGCGCCGCGAGCTTCCTCGGCATCGCGGGGCTCGTGGCCACCAGCGGCTTCGACGGCCTCATCTACTCGGTGGGCTGGCTCGTCGGCTGGCCGGTGGTGACGTTCCTCATCGCCGAGCCGTTGCGCAACCTGGGCAAGTTCACCTTCGCCGACGTGCTCACCGCGCGGCTCAAGCAGAAGCCGGTGCGCATCGCCGCGGCCGGCAGCACGCTCACCGTCATCAGCTTCTATCTGATCGCCCAGATGGTCGGCGCCGGCAACCTCGTGCGCATGATGTTCGGCATTCCCTACGAAGCGGCGGTCGCCGCGGTGGGCGTGGTGATGCTGCTCTACGTGCTGTTCGGCGGCATGATCGCCACCACCTGGGTGCAGATCGTCAAGGCGGTGCTCCTGCTCTCGGGCGCAACGCTGCTGGCGCTGATGGCGCTGTCGAAGTTCGGCTTCAACCCGCTGGCGCTCTTCTCGGCGGCGGCCGAGCGCTACGGCGCCGAGGTGCTGGCGCCGGGCAAGCTCGTCTCGAGCCCGATCGAGGCGGTGTCCCTCGGGCTCGCGCTCATGTTCGGCACCGCCGGGCTGCCGCACATCTTGATGCGCTTCTACACGGTGCCCAACGCGCAGACGGCGCGGAAGAGCGTCGTGTACGCCACCGGCCTCATCGGCTTCTTCTACCTGGTGACCTTCATCCTCGGGTTCGGCGCCTCGGTGCTGGTGGGCCGTGACGCCATCAAGGCGGTCGACGCAGGCGGGAACATGGCGGCGCCGCTGCTCGCGGAGGTCGTCGGCGGCACGCCCTTCCTCGGGTTCATCTCGGCGGTCGCCTTCGCGACGATCCTCGCGGTGGTGGCCGGCCTCACGCTCTCGGGCGCCGCGGCGCTCTCGCACGACCTGTGGACGCACGTCGTGCGCAAGGGCGAGGTGGGCGAGCACGAGCAGCTCAAGGTGGCGCGCATCGCCTCGGCGGCGCTCGGCGTCGTCGCGATTCTGCTGGGCCTCGTCTTCAAGGGACAGAACGTCGCCTTCATGGTGGGCCTCGCCTTCGCCATCGCCGCGAGCTCGAACTTCCCCGTGCTCATCCTCTCGATGCTGTGGAAGGGCTTCACCACGAAAGGCGCGGTGGCCTCGGTCGTCACCGGCGCGGTCGTCTCGGTGGTGCTCATCGTGCTGTCGCCCACCGTCTGGGTCGACATCTTCAAGAACGCGGCCCCGCTCGTGCCCTTGAAGAACCCGGGCATCGTCGCGCTCCCCTTGTCGGTGCTGATGGGCGTGGTGGTGTCGCTCCTCACCAGCGAGCCCGAGGCGCGGGCGAAGTACGCCGAGGTGCAGCGCCGCATGGAGCTCGGCAACCGCGCCTGACGTCGTCACCTGTTCCGCCGGGTGGCGCTCACGCCCACCGGCTCACCTTCCCCCGATGCAGGCAGGGAGGGCGCCACCCGGCTCTTTTTTCCCAACACCGCCTCGAGAGCCCTCATGCGAACGCTGTGTCTCGTCGTGTGTCTTCTGGCCGGCGCCGCCCAGGCGCAGGGCACCTCGGAGTACGGGTCTGGCCTGCGCTGGAACCTGAACCCCGAAGGAGACCGCTACATCCGCGCCATCACCTGGGCCCAGGTGTGGACGCGCGCCATCGAGAACAACCCGGGCACCACCGTCGACGGCGTCGCGGCTCCGTGGACGACCGACGTGGGCCTGCGCCGCGTGCGCCTGTTGCTGTACGGCCAGGTGCACCCGCGGGTGCTGATCCTCACGCACCTCGGCATCAACAACCAGACGTTCAACAACGCGCGGAGGCCCAGCTTCTTCGTGCACGAGGCCGTGGTGCAGTTCGAGGCCGTGAAAGACGCTCTCTCCATCGGCGCGGGGCTGCACTACCAGAACGGCATCTCGCGCATGACGAGCGCCAGCACGCTCAACTTCCTGATGATGGACGCTCCCATCGTCAACTGGCCCACCATCGACGGGAACGATCAGTTCGCGCGCAACCTCGGCGTCTACGCGAAGGGCAAGCTGAGCCGGCTCGACTACCGCATCGCGCTCAACCGGCCCTTCACCATGGCGACCGAACCCGCGCCCGGCACCACCGGGTACAACCCGCGCGCAAACACCCTCGAGGGGCAGTTCTACGTCGCGATGGAGTTGCTCGACCGCGAGTCGAACGTGCTGCCCTACGCCGTGGGCACCTACCTCGGCAGCAAGCGCGTGCTGAACTTCGGCGCCGGCGCCATGTTCCAGCCGCAGGGCATGTTGAGCGTCTCGGCTGACGGCATGGAGAAGACTCCGTACAACCTGCTCGTCACCGGGCTCGACGTGTTCCTCGATCTGCCCTTCGAAGGTGCGGGGGCCCTCACGGCCTACGCGGCGTGGCTCCACAAGGAGTTCGGGCCCAACTACCTGCGCAACATCGGGATCATGAACGTCGGCGCGGGCGGGTTCTCGTTCAGCGGCGGCGGCAACGCGGCGCCGATCATCGGCACCGGCGAGTCGATCGTCGCCGAGGCGGGCTACCTGCTCCCGTGGCAGCCAGCGGGCCTGCGGCTGCAGCCCTATGCGGGCGTGCAGACGTCGTTCTTCCAGGCGCTCGGCTCGCCGTCGATCGTCACCGACGTGGGCCTGAACCTCTACGTGTTCGGCCACCACGGGAAGGTGACCATCAACTGGAAGAACCGGCCCATCTTCAGCACGCCGCAGGACGGCGGCAGGCCGGTCGACACCGGGCGGCGCAATGAGATCGTCGTGCAGACCGCCGCGTACTTCTGAGTACGCTGCCGCGTCATGCGGCTGTGGTGGGTGGCGGTGGTCGTCCTGGTGTCCTGCGGAGCGCCTCCGTCCTCCGTCGACGCCGGGCCTGATGGCTCGTCCGTCTCATCGTTAGACGCAGGCGCGATGGACGGCTCGGTGGCGTCGCACGACGCAGGCGGTGATGACGGAGGCGATGCCGGGCTCGACGCCGGAGCAGCGGACGCTGGCACGCCAGACGCCAGCGCGCCCGACGCGAGCATGGCCGACGCGGGTGGTCCCGACGCTGGTGCGCCAGACGCCAGCATCGTGTCGCCCGACGGCGGGGTGCGCGTGCGCCTCATCGCCGCGAACCTGACGAGTGGGAACAACCAGACGTACGACCTCGGCGAGGGCCGCCGAATCCTCCAGGCGCTGCAGGGCGACATCATCGGCATTCAGGAGTTCAACGTCGGCGACAACTCCGACGCATCGGTCGACACGTTCGTGCTGCAGACGTTCGACGCGGGCTTCTTCTGGCACCGCGGGAGCGGCCGCATTCCCAACGGCGTCATCAGCCGCTACCCCATCGTCGACGCGGGCGAATGGGACGACACCCGCACCACCGATCGCGAGTTCACCTGGGCCGTCGTCGACGTGCCCGGGCCCGCGCACGTGTGGGTCGTCTCGCTGCACCTGTTGTCGAACACCGCGCAGAACCGCGCGAACCAGGCAGCCCAGCTCACGCAGCTCCTCGCGGCGAACGTCGGGCCGGGGACCCACGTCGCCTTGCTTGGCGACCTCAACACCGACACCCGTGTCGAACCTGCGCTCGGTGCACTCGATGCGTCAGTCGTCGTGGCGGCGCCGTGGCCGACGGACGGAACGCTGAGCGATGGTGGAAACGGCAACACGAGCACGAACCGCTCGCGGCCGTACGACTGGGTGCTCGTCTCGCCGTCGCTGCACGCCCGCGAGGTACCGGTGCTCCTCGGCTCGCAGCTGTTCCCGTCGGGCCTGGTGTTCGACACGCGGGTGTTCACGCCGCTCCCGCCACCTGCGCTGCCGGACGATAGCGCCGCGGTGAACATGCAGCACATGGCGGTGGTGCGGGACTTCACGCTGGGCCCGTGACGTGGCGCGCGGCGCTTCGTGAGCGAAGCGGCGCGCACTCGTCTTCGACCGGGCCTCGCGCCCGGTGTTGGCACGTGAAGCGCGCGCGTCACGTCGCGACCGAGCGGTACGGTCGGCGCTGGCACCGTGAAGGTGCGTGCGTCACGTCGCGACGGAGCTCGAGTTCCCGCGCTGGCACCGTGAAGGTGCGCGCGTCACCTCGCCACGTAGAGCTCGAACTCGGCGTTCGGCCCCAGTGACCAGGGCTCCGGCTGCAGGACGAGCATCGGGTGCCCATCGGGGCCACGGGTCGCGCCAGCGATGAGGTACTTCCGGGCCGACGCCTCGGTCGTGAGCACCAGCGCATCGTGATCGACCCGCCACGTCCCTTCGTCACGCGCCGAGGCGAACTTCATCTGCCCCGCGCGCCCCGCCCCACCCGTCACGGCCGAGGTGAACGTGTGGTCGGCCTTGAGCGTGAGCTCGGTGGAGCGCATCACCGCCGTGACCGCCGTCGCCCCCGTCGCTGCGTGCGCCCACTGGAGGGTGTTCGTGTCGGCGAACGACCATTCGCCGACGACCTCGCGATCGTCCACCAGCGGAATCCCCGACGGGCTCCCCGAGACCGCCGCCAGGAGCTGCTCGACGAGCGCGTGCGACTTCGGAAACGAGTACTGGATGATCATCAGCGCGCCGGGCTCGTTGGTGTCACAGCCCTGCACGACGACGAGCGGCACCACCAGCTCGTCGGCTTCCACGAGGTACAGGCTCACCACGACCGGGTCCGGGTTGTTGAGCCGCCGCACGGTCGCGCGCGCGAAGTGGGCTCTGGCGCCGTTCGCGACGAAGCGGCGCTGCACCAGCGGAGGCCGTGGGTCCTCATACCCGCCGCTGAGGACCCGACTCCACAGCTGAGCGAGCGTCTGATCGACGTCACCCGCGGGCAGCGCCTGCAGCTGCTGGACGTCGACCCAGAGGCGGTTGCGGCCGTCTTGCAGCTGCGCCTGCCAGTGTCCCCTGCCCTGCTCCACGAACGAAGCGGGCGGCTCGAGTCGAAAGCCTGCGCCCGTCACCCGGGGAGTGGGCCTGTCGCTCGACTCACCCTCATCGACGACGAGCCCCAGCGCCGCGGCGCCGAGGCAGCACACCGCGAGCGCTCCCGAGAGGCCGAGCACGACACCCACCACGAGCCTGGGAGACTTCGTCGTCACGTCGGCGCTCCTCGGACCCGAAGTGTACCGTGGCGTTAGCCCGAGGGCCGCACCGCGCGCGCCAGCGTCTCTTCGACCATGCGCGCCCAGGCCTCTCGGTGCTGCCCCTTCTCCCTGGGCCCGAAGCACTGCTGCATCGCGGTCTCCACCACGCCGAAGCCAATCGCGGCCATGCGCGGCACGTCGACGGGTCGGAACTCGCCCGCAGCGATGCCCGCCTCGAGGAACCGTCGAATCTGCTCACGCACCGCGTCGCCCGACGAGTGCTCGCGCTCGCCGCGCAGCGCGTGCGTGCCCGAGGTGAGGGCCCAGAAGAAGTAGGGGCGGTTCGCCCCCATCTCGAAGAGGCCCTCGACCATGACGTGCAGCTTGTCGAAGTGGGAACCCGGCACCTGGTGCACGTGGCCCATCGCCTCGGCGAACTGCCCCTCGAAGCTCGCGAGCACGCCCTCGAGCAGCGCCGGCTTGTCGGGGAAGTACTTGTAGAGCGCTCCGATCGACACCCCGGCCTCGGCCGCGACGTCGTTCACGCTCGTCGCCTCGTAGCCCCGCTCCGCGAAGAGGCGTGTCGCGGCCTCGAGCACCTTCGCTCGCCGCGCCGCTGGGTCTCGTCGGGAGAAGGACTCCACGCCGCCTTGCATTCGCACGAATCTCTCTTTAGCTCTAGTGAGCAATGCTCACTCACAATCTCCCAAACGTCCTCAAACTCACCCTTTCCATTCTCTTCTCAACAGGTTGCGCCATGAACGAACCGACGATTCGAGGTCCATCGATGACCGAGCCGCAGGCCGAAGGCACCCGCTCGGCCTTCCACGCCGAGGCCGAGACGCGAGCCTCACCAGACGCCATCTGGCGGGTCTGGACGGACGTGGCCCGCTGGCCGGCCTGGGACACCGAGCTGGAGTCGGCCAGGCTGAACAGCGCCTTCGAGGCGGGGGCGACGGGCGTCCTCAAGGGCCGCGGGAACCCGGAGTCGGGCTTCGTCATCGAGGCGGTCAACGTGGGCAGCAGCTACCGCTTCGTCACCCAGCTGCCGCTCGGAGGCCGGCTCGTCATCGACCGAACGCTGACTCCGCTCGAGCGTGGCACCCGCTTTCGTCACGACGTGCGCTTCGAAGGGTTCGGCGGCGCGGTGCTGTCGCTCTTTCTCGGTGGCAGGTACCGCGAGGCCCTCCCCGGTGTGCTCGCGCGCATTCAAGCGCTCGCCGAGGGTGAGGAGGCGGCGCGATGAAGACGTTCCTGTCGATCTCCGGGGTCGCTGTGCTGATGCTCCTGGTGGGACTGGCGGCCTGCGCCCGCGGCCTGAAGGTCGAGACCGCCGCGCTGCCGTCGACGGCCACGCCTGAGCCCGTGTCGCGCACGTTCCAGGGCCTCACCGTGCATGCACTGCACACCGGGTGGGTGAGCGTGAAGGAGGCGCACCGCACGCTCGGCACCGCCGACGCGCTGCGCATTCCCGCCATTCTCCTCGACCAGCGCTGGACCGAGTGGATGCCCGTCTACGTCTTCGCGCTGGTGCACCCCGAGGGCGTCTGGCTCGTCGACACCGGCCTGTCGGAGGCGACGCTCGACTTCACCGACTCGGCCTGCGACCCGGGGAATCGGTTCGTGTACCAGAACCTGCTGCGCTTCCGCTTCGAGCCGGCACAGCGGGTCGATCGACAGCTCGAAGCGCTCGGCGTGCGCCTCGCGGACGTCCGCGGCGTCGTCTTCACCCACCGTCACGCAGACCACACCGACGCGTTCCCCATGCTGCCTGATGGCGCCACCCCCTACGTCGGCGCAGGAGACTGGCCGGCCCACAACGGAGCGCTCCCGTGCCGGTGGCCGTCAGCGCGAAAGCCGGTGCTGGTCGAGAACGTCGGGCCCGCCTTCGGAGCGCTGCCGCACTCGACGCCGCTGTCGCCCGACGGCCGCATTCGGGTGGTGCCGCTCAACGGCCACTCGCCAGGGCACCTCGGCGTGATGGCCGACCTTGGAGATGGTCGGTTCGCGCTCTTCGCGGGCGATTCGACGTTCAGCGTCGAGCAGGTCGCCTCGCGCACCATCGCTGGGATCTCGGAGGTCCCTGCGGACGCACGGCGCAGCCTCGACCTCATCGCCGCACAGCTCGCGCACGCGCCGACGTTCCTCCTCCCCGCCCATGACCCGGCGAGCCTCGAACGATTCGGACGCGGCGCGGCGACGACCATCACGCCGTAAGTGCCGGACCACCGTGAATGCCTATGCTCTCCACATGCGAATCGCCCTTGGGGTCCTCGTGATGGTGAGCTTCCTCTCCTGTGATGGGTCGGCCTCTCCTTCTGACGGTGGCCTGGCAGCAGGTGGCTCGGCGGCAGGTGGCTCGGCGGCAGGTGGCTCGGCAGCAGGTGGCTCGGCAGCAGGTGGCTCGGCGGCAGGTGGCTCGGCAGCAGGTGGCTCGGCAGCAGGTGGCTCGGCAGCAGGTGGCTCGGCGGCAGGTGGCTCGGCAGCAGGTGGCTCGGCGGCGCTGCCCTATCCTCACTACCCGGCACTCGATCTCTCCCGTATTCCCTGGCACGCCGCGGCAGGTGCATGGGGGCCTGCGGTGCCACTGCAAGCCCCGATGGCTCCGACGACGACGCGAATGGTGACCGTCACCTCACCCACGGAATTCAACACCGCAGCAGGGATGAGCGGGTCGCTGGTGCGTGTCAGCGGGACCTGGAGCACCGGCGTCGCGGTCTCGGCAAATGACGTCGACGTCGTCCTCGAGCCACAAGCAGCCATCGGGAGCGTCGAGATCGGCACCTTCTCGAACCCGGTCGTCTCGCGCGTGCGTGTCCGCGGGCCAGTGAGCGGGCAGCGGAGCGGCGGTCGGCTCGGTCAACTCCGACTCCGCGACGGTGTCACGGACGTCATCGTCGATGGAGTCGACCTGAACGGCGCCTCGAACTTCGGCAACCCCGCCGAAGACAATCAGGCCTTCCGCGTTGCCAACGTGAATCGCCTCGCGGTCCTCAACGTGCGCGCTATCGCAGGCGGCTTCATCTGGCTCGGGGGCGGCCGCCACGTCGTCATCGCCAACAGCAATTTCTATCACGGCGGCGCGACACGCATGGCCGCCGGGTACGTCGAAGGCTGGGGTGTTCGCAACACCGGTGGGCCCCTCACCATCGTCGACAGCCGGATCCAGGGCACGCGGTACCACAACCTGCGGGCGCAGTCGGTCGGCAGCCCGGGAGAACTCCTCTACGTCACGCGGACTACGTTCGTCGCCATGGCCGAGGGCCGAACGGCCTGGCTGTGGAACAACCTGGGCAATGGCGCGTTCCGCGGAGCAGGCGCGATCCTCGAAGACAACGACATCTACAGCTACTCGGCGTCGAGCTGTAACTTCGGGGCCGAGATCACCGCTCCCGACGTTGGCTATTCGCGCCTGCGCAATAACCGCTTCTTCGGCGGAGGCACGGCGGTGAACTCACAGGCGCAGCTGAGCGCAGCCAGCGGCGGGTACAGCGGCGACCACGATTGGTCCGTCGGCAACACCTTCGCGGCGCTCCCCGCCCAGCTACCGGCGTGGGCCGGTCCCGGAGACCCCACCACCATTCCCCTTCCAAACGGGCTGACGCGCATCACGGGCGAGGGCATCTGCCCGGCTGCGCCCTGACGGGGAGACTCACCCGCCGGCGAGCAACTGCCGGAGCGTGTCCTCGCCCCGAAACGCCTCCATTCGCCCCACCTGGGCCAGGGGCGCCACCACCAGCCGCTCGAGCACCTCGCGCGTCGGGAGCAGCAGCGACGGCCTCAGCTTCGCCACCGCCTCGCCCGTCTCGGGGAAGAGCTTCTCGACGACGCCCAGGGCCGCCCACAACGCCCGCTCCACGCCGAGCTGCTCGGCCCTCGCGAGCACCAGCTCGGGCCTGGGCGCGCGCGAATAGTCTCCTCCCATCGACGGCGCGCCCTGCACCAGCTCGCGCAGGTCGATGAACTCGAGCATCGGTACGTCGAAGCCCGCCCTCGCCATCAACATCACGTGCACCAGGAGCGCGTCTTCGAGGTCGAGCCGGTACATCGACGGCCCGTAGAACCGAATCGGCAGGCAGCGCGAGAGCATCGCGTCGTCGAGCGCGCGCTCCTTCGCCAGCGCGCCGTGCACGTACAGCATGGTGCGGCCGTCGCTCAGCGCCCGCTCGCCCGACGGCGCCGGCGCCTCGGTCGTGTCGGCCTTGAACTCGGCCCGGCGCAGCCACGAGACGAAGGGGTCGACGTCACCCGGCGGTACGAAGAGGCGCACGTCGATAACGGGCCGGAACGCCACGTGCGGGTACAGGCTCTCGGCGAACGAGGCCGCCCCCAGCAGCACGATGCGCCGCCCCTCGAGGTCGTCGACGGCCCGCTTGAAGTTGACGAGCTTCATCACGTTGTCGTTCGCCGTGCCCTGGTACAGCGACAACAGCCGGTCCTTCGCCCACTGGGGCGCGCCGCAGAGACCGAGCCGGTACTCGAGGTTGTAGGCCGCCAGCGGCGCGAGCCCCTGCGCGATGGCCCACTCGACGTACGCGTCCCACGGCGCGGCCTTGAGGTCGACCCGGGTGGGCGAGAACGAAGACAACACGCGGAAGAGGTCGAGCATCGAGGTCGCCATGCGGCGCCTCTTGTGAACGCGAGGGCCCGCCGATGCAAGCGAGGTTGCTGAGGGGCCTCAGCGAGATGGGCGCCGCAGCCCCAGCCGCGCCATGCGGTAGACGACGGTGCGCCGCGGCAGGCCCAGCCTCGTGGCCGCGGCGGTGACGTTCCAGCGCGTGCGGGCGAGCGCCTCGAGCAGCAGCTCCCGCTCGGCGTCCTTGAGCGCGCTGCGCAGCGTCGCGCTCGAGCCGGCCGCAGACAGCCGGGCGGGCAACGCGTCGGGCCCTACCTCGTCACGCACGGCCGCGCGGGCCGCCCGGAGCATCACCCACCGCAGCTCCCGGACCTCGCCGGGCCAGGCCCACCCCGACAGCACGCGCCGCGCGTCGTCCGACAGTGACAGCCGGGGCCGCCCCACCGCCGCGCGCGCCTCGCGCAGAAACGCCTCGGCCAGCGCCACCACGTCGGCGGGCCGCTGCGACAAACCAGGCACCTCGACCACCACCGGCGCAGCCTCCAGGCGGGAGGCCGCCGTCAGCACGACGAGGCGACGCTTCGCCCACGATGGGTCGAGCAACTGGAGGAGCTGCTCCTGCGACGACTGGTCGACGTCGCGCACCAGCACCCCCGGCGCTCGCGCGGCAGACGCCAGCCCTTCGTGAAGGGCCCCGCCCTCGAGCACCACCGGCTCAAGCCCCCGGCTCCGGAACAGCGCCCGGGCGAACGTCGTGCGGCCGCTCCCCGAGGGGCCCGTGACGACCACCGGCCCGGGGCGCGACGCGAGCTCATCGGCCATGGCGAACAGGCGCACCGTCGAGGCCTCGGCCAGCGTCGGCTCGTCCACCGCCGGCGGCACCGCGAGCAGCCGGCACCACGCGGCCTCGAAGAGCTGGTCAGCCAGCACCCCATCGCGCGGAGCCACCGCCGAGGCCGTCTGCGCCCGGGGCCCGGCGACCGGCCCGATGAGCGAGACGACGCGCTCGAGGTCGGCCGCGGGCAACTCGGGGATGAGGCCCGTCAGCAGGTCGGCGGCGAGCTCTCCCCAGCACGCGACCGCCCCCGTCTGCGCGACGGCGTCGACGACGCGCCGGGTGAGCGCCTGCCGCGCCGCCACGTTGAGCCCGCTCGTGCTGACGAACACGAGCCCCAGCGGCCGCGTCCGAGACGCGCGCCGGGCCTCTTCGTCGAGCCGCACCACCAGCTCGTCTTCGGACGCCAGGCGGGGCGCACCGGCCCGCGGCGACGAGAGCGCCAGCACCACGAGCCGGTTCTCGCCCACCGCGACCTCGTCGCCGGCCACCAGCGGCATCGGCGCGCTGCACGGCACGTCATTCACCCGCACGCCAGACGACGGGCCCAGCGGGTCCACCACCGGGCGGTCGTCGACGATGCGGAACGAGAGGTGCCGCTCCTCGAGCTGGGGATCCTTCAGCTCGAGCGAGGCGCCACGGCCACGGCCGACGAAGAGCGGGCGCCCCACCGGGAGGTCGACGGGGGCGACGCGCTGCGGAGTGACGACGAGGAGGGCCCAGCGAGACATGACGACGGAGCGAACCGGTGACGAGGTGGCGCAAGTGAATCACCCCATGCCATCCTCGTCTTGCTCCGCATGCTGCTCCTCGCCCTGCACCTCGCCACCGCGGCGCTCGACCTGTCGACGCCTCCGCCCACGCCCCCCGTGCGCCACCTCGCCAACCCCGACGGGGGCCGTAAGCGGCGCGACGGCCGCGAAGATGAAGACGCCCGCTGAACATCCGTGTAGGCAGCAGGCATGGCCGAGCCCTTCAAGAACCTGCTCGACGTGAAGGTGGTGCGCGCCCTCGCGGCCGAGCTCGAGCGCGCGTGGCCAGCCTTCCCCCGGCGGCGCTTCATCACCGACGCCACCCGCGGCCTCGACGCACTCGAGCTCAAGGCCCGCGCGCAGCACATCTCGAACGCCCTGAGCGCGGCCCTGCCCGACGACGCCACCCGGGCGATGGAGGTGCTGGTGCGGGCGCTGGGGCCGCCGCTCGAGGTCACGGAGGGATACGGCAGCACCGTCTTCCGCTACCTGCCGTACTCGACGTTCCTCTTCGACGTCGGCCCCCGCGACCTCGAGACGGCGCTCGAGGCCAACCGGCAGCTCACCATGCGCTTCTCGGCCGAGTTCTCGATTCGTGCCCTGCTGGAGCACGCCCCGGCGCGCACCCTCTCGGCGCTCGCGCGCTGGACGAAGGACGAGAACCCGCACGTGCGCCGCCTCGTCTCGGAGGGCACCCGGCCACGGCTCCCCTGGGCGCCCCGCGTGCGCGCGCTCGCGAAGGACCCGCTCTGCACCCTGCCCCTCCTCGAGGCGCTGAAGGACGACCCGGAGGAGTACGTGCGGCGCTCGGTGGCCAACCACCTCAACGACCTCTCGAAGGACGTCCCCGAGCGGATCCTCGACGTCGCCGCGCGGTGGCTGGAGCAGTCGAAGGCGCCCGCGCGCAGGCGGCTCGTCGAGCACGGGCTGCGAACGCTGGTGAAGGCCGGCGACCCGCGCGCGCTGGCCCTGCTCGGCGCCACCGGGGTGCGACTCGACGTGCGAGGCCAGGTGACGCCGAAGCGGGTGCGCCTGGGAGACCGCGTGACGCTTAAGGCCACCGTCGAGAACCGCGGCCGTGTGGCGTCACACGTCGTGGCCGAGGCCGTCGTGCACTACGCGCGGCCCACCGGCAGCGCCGCGAAGACGTTTCGCCTCGGGCGGGTCGACCTCGAGCCCGGCGCGTCGGTGACGCTCACCAAGCGCCTGCGGCTGGTGCACGTGAGCATTCGCCGCCTGCACCCGGGCCTCCATCGCGTCGAGGTGCAGGCCAACGGCACGCGCGTCGACGCCGGTCACTTCACCCTCACGCCGTGACGGCCCTCACTTGAAGAGGTCGGCGCGGAGCACCACGTTGCCCCCCGCGGGCACCTTCACCGTCACCTTGCGCGTCACCTTGAGCTGCGAGTTCTTGAGCGTGAACGTCGCCGGGCCCGCCGGCACCTCGACCGGGTCGAACGGCGTGACGCCCAGCTTGCGGTTCGCGAAGTACACCTCGGCCCAGGGGTTGACCCGCACCGTCACCTTGCCCGTCTTCGGCTTGCGGGTGGGCGGCGGCTTCTTCACCACCGGCCTGGGCTCTGGCGCCTCGGCGACCCGCTCACCGACAGGGGCGCCAGCGTCGACGGGCGCGGCGGCCTCGAGCGACAGCTCCGGCATCACCTGGTCGGTCGGCTTTGGTGTCGCGACGGGCACCTCGGGCGGGGGCTCGACTCTCCGCGGCCCCTGAGAGCCGGCGATGGCCACCAGCGTGATGGTGAGGAACACGAGGGCGGTGGCGGCGCCGGCGAGGCCGATCCACAAACCGGTGCGGCGCGGCGCCGGCGGCTCGACAGCGGGCGGAGCGACCGTCACGGCGGCCAGCAGCGGCTGCGTCTGCGAGCGCGCCGGCCCCACGGGCGCCGTGCCGAGCGACGCAGGCCCCGGGGGCTTCGCCGAGGCCAGGGGGGCGGTGCCCTGGGCGGTCGACGAGGGCAGGGGCGCGGTGCCGGGGAAGGCGCGCTGCACGCCGGTGTCTCCGACGTCGTCGCCCAGCAGCACCGGCGCTGGCTCGGCCCCGGCGCTCCCGTACACCTGTGCGAGGAAGCCCGTCACGTCCGAGGGGAGCACCGTGTGCCCGGCCGCCGTCAGCCAGCTCTCGAGCGCCTCGCTCATCGCGCCGGCGCTGTCCCACCGGTCCTTCGCCTCCAGCGCCAGCGCCTTCGACAGCGCCTCGTTCAGCGCCGCGGGGAGCTCTGGGCGGGGCACGTAGGGCAGGTGCTCGAGCGTCCCGTCGGGCTGGACCGCGCCCTGCGGTGGGCGCTCGAGGGTGAGCAGCTCGTGCAAGAGCACGCCCGCACCGAAGACGTCGGCGCGTCGGTCGATGGCCGCGCCCGACACCATCAGCTCGGGCGCCATGTAGGCGAGCTTGCCCTTGGGGCGCCCGACCCGCGTCTCGGCCCCGCGCATGGCCCGGGCGATGCCGAAGTCGACGAGCTTCGCCATGCCGGTCGAGGCGACGAGCACGTTCTCGGGGCTGACGTCCCGGTGGAGGATGCCCAGCGCCCGGCCCCGCTCGTCCTTGAGCTCGTGCGCGAACTGCAGGCCCTGCAGCACCTGCGAGATGAGGCGCACGGCCACCGGCGCGGGCACCGGCATGCGGTGGTGGCGACAGGCGTCGAGGAGCGCCCGCAGGCTCTTCCCCGGCACGTACTCCATCGCGATGAACCAGGTGTCGCCTTCGCGCTCGAGGCCGAACACCTGCACGATCGACGGGTGCTGGAGCTGCGCCGCCAGCTGCGCCTCGTTCAGGAAGAGATCGATGAAGCCCTGGTCGCGCGCGAGGTGCCGCAAGATGCGCTTGACGACGACCGTCTTCGCGAAGCCGCCCGGGCCCTCCTGCCGCGCGAGGAACACCTCGCCCATGCCGCCCGTGGCGATGAGCGAGAGCAGCCGGTAGCGGCCGAGCTTCTCCTCAGCCATCGAGCGCTCCGGACAAACGCGCGGCGGCGGTCGCGAGGGTGACGCGCTCGCGATCGTCTCCGAGCCAGGCGAACAGCGTCTTGAGCCGCTTGAGCTTCTCGCGCACCGGCACCGCCACGTCCCGCTGCTGGCGGGCGAGCGCCGCGGGAATGCCGTCGGACTCGTCGAGCACGTCGATGGCGTGCAGCTCGAAGTTGAGGTGCCGGTCGCGCCGCAGCCGGCGGAAGGTGCCCTCGACGAGCGGCCACGGCATCGACGTCGCGAAGGTGCCGATGAAGGGCATGCGCACCAGCGGGCTCACGGCCATGGGGAGCTCGACGAGCGGCGCCGTGCCCCGCCGATAGGGGTCTTCGAGCGAGGGCCGGTACGCCACGCGGGGCGCGAGCAGCACGCGGGGTGAGTCGAGAATGGCACGCGACGGCCGACCGAGCGTCGCGAGCGCCGTCATCACCGCGGCCTTGGCCGTCCAGTACGGGGCGGCGGGGAAGGTCGAGGAGTCGTAGCGGTAGCCGAGCGCCGCCACCGCCTGCAGCATCGCGGGGGAGAGCGTGTAGCCCGGCGCGCGGAACCCGACGGGCGTCTGCCCCGTGGCCCCGATGATGGCGTCGTGCGCCCGCCGCAGGTCGGCCTCGATGTCGCCCCGCGAGCGGCGCGACAGCGCGTAGTCGTGCGAGAACGAGTGGCTCGCCAGCTCGACCCCGGCCTTCGCGGCAGCGGTGAGGGCCCCCGGGAGCGCTTCGCCGGTGAGATCGCTGGCGATGACGAAGAACGTCGCCGGCGCACCGACCGAGGCGAAGAGCTCGAGGAAGCGGGGGATCGCGGCTGTCGCGACGAGCTGGCGGGCGCGCTCGTCGAGCACCGACTCGGGCAGCCCCTGGATGCGGCAGTAGTGCCCCAGGGAGTCGAGGTCGACCGAGATGCTGGCGAGCCGGGACGACATGAGCGGCCGGGCAGGTTAGCGGGCGCCGCGCCGATGTCGCCTGCCAAACGTCACCAGACGGCGGGGATCACGGGCTCACTCGCCGCGAACCCGAATGACGTACACGAGGCGCGCCACGTTCTTGAGCACGTTCGGCACGCGCCTGAAGAGGTGGATTGAGGGCTGCCGCTTCTCGTGCAGCTGAATGGGGATCTCGCGCACCTCGAGCCCCTCGCGCCAGGCGCGCACCACGAACTCCGAGGCGAACACGTCCATGTCGACGACGCAGCGGGCGATGACGGGCAGCAGCCTCTCGCGCCGGAAGGCCTTCAGCCCGTGGGTGTCGGTGCCCTTGAAGCCCAGCGTCGCGCGCAGCAGCCCGTTGTGCACCCGCGTCGCCACCCGGCGCACCAGCGGGCGTCGGTCGCTCGAGCCCCGCGCCGCCTTCGAGCCCACGATGAGGTCGGCCTCGCGCCGCTCGAGCCGGGGGACCGCCTGGTCGTAGAAGACGAGGTCGCAGAGATCGATCTCGTCGCACACGACGATGTTCCCGCGGGCCTTCAAGATGCCAGCCTTCAGCGCCGAGCCGTAGTTGGGCGTCTCGCTGTGGAACCAGCGCAGGCGCGGGTGCTCCTTCGTCAGACGCTCGAGGATCTCGGGTGTGCGGTCGCGCGAGCCGTTCTCGGCGAAGATGATCTCATAGTCCCAGCCGCGCTCGTCGAGCCCTCTGGCCAGCTCGAGGCCAGCCGATTCGACGATCGACTCTTCGTTGTAGACGGGGATGACGACGCTCAGGTGGGGGTCGGCGGAGGCCATCGGCGGCCGCGGCGCATAGCATGCGGCGCGCCCTCGTCCATCGTCTCGACGGCCAGCCACACAGCCCCACTGAACTGGCATGCATCAGCAATTCACCTGCTGGGACCTGCGGGGTAACGTCGCGCGACTGTTGAGCCCTGCCCCTGCTGGGCCTCCCGAGGAGCCTCATGAAGGTCGCCTGTCCGTCGTGTAACGCCAGCCTCACCATCGACGACAAGAAGATTCCCGCCGGCGGCGCGCGCATCAAGTGCCCGACGTGCCAGAACGTGTTCCCGGTGAAGCCGGGCGCCTCGTCGCCGAGCGGCGCCGTGCCCCTGCCGGGCGGCGCGAAGCCGGCCTCGTCTCCCAGTGGCGCCGTGCCGCTGCCGGGCATCTCGGCGCCGAAGCCGGCCGCGACGAACTGGGAAGACGAGCCCACGCGGGCCGTGCCGCAGAACTCCATTCCGCTCCCGGGCGCCGCGTTCCCCGACGCCCCGACGCAGGCGATGAAGTCGGTGCCCCTGCCGGGCGGCGCGGCGCCGACGCAGGCGATGAACACCATTCCCCTGCCTGGGAGCGCCGGCGCTGGCATTCCCGGTGCCACCCGGGTGGCGGCGCCGCCCTCGAACGTGCCGGCGGCGAAGCCCGTGACGAAGTCGGGCACCGCGGCCGTTCCACTGCCGGGCATCAGCGCCGCGAAGCCAGCGCCGACCGCGTGGGACGACGACGAGGCGACGCGGGTCGGTGACGCGGTGCCGGGCAGCACGGACTCGGGCTTCGACGTGGACTTCTCGAGCAGCTCGACCTCGACGGTGCCGGCGCTCGGGGCCTCTGACGGCGGGGCCACCGCGTCGATTCCGCTGCCGGGGGGCTCGTCTCCGGCTCGCGTCGGCGCTGGCTCGATTCCGCTGCCGGGTGGCTCGTCGCCGTCCCGCGTGGGGGCCAGCTCGGTTCCGCTGCCGGGCGGCTCGTCGCCGTCACGCGCGGGCGCCGGCTCGATTCCGCTCCCGGGTGGCGCGGGGCCCGGGCGTGGAGCCGCCGCTCCCGTCTCGTCCCGAAGCGCGGTGACGGCCGCGGTGCCGCTCCCTGGCGCGGGAGCGTTTGGCTCGCAGGACTCGTTCCAGGTCGACATCAGCGGGCCGAGCTCCGGGGGCATTCCGCTGCCGGGTGGAGCAGATCCCCTCGAGGCGGACTTCGGCGCGGCGCCCACCTCGGCGGGCATTCCGTTGCCGGGCGGCGCAGCGACCCAGGCCGTGCCGGCGTTCCAGCCCGACGAGGTGCCCTACTCGGACGACTTCGGCGAGGCCCCAGCGCCGGCACCGGCCGCGGCAGCAGGCTTCGACTTTCCCGATCTGCCAGGCGACCCCGGCGAGCCGCCCGCCCCGGTGTCGGGCGGGTTCTCGTTCGACGCGCCGCCCGCGCCCGCGCCGGTGTCGGGTGGCTTCTCGTTCGACGCCCCACCCGCCCCGGCGCCCGTGTCCGGTGGCTTCTCGTTCGACGCGCCGCCGGCCCCCGCGCCCGCATCTGGAGGCTTCTCGTTCGACGCGCCGCCCGCGCCCGCCGCCGCGGGTGGGTTCTCGTTCGACGCTCCGGCCGCGCCAGCCCCCGCGCCGGCCGACGACCTCGCCTTCGACTTCAACGCCCCGCCCCCACCCGCCGCTGCGCCGGCCGCCATGCCGTCGTTCGGCGAGGTGGACTTCGGTGGCGGGCCTCCCGCGCCGGCAGCCGGAGGTGGCGACCTCGAGTTCGACCCGACGGCCGCGCCCAGGCGCTCCGACGACCTCGAAGCCGACCTCTCGGCGCCGCTGCCTCCGTCACAGAACCGCCCCACCGGGCCCGCCGACGGCCTCGAGATGTTGTCCTTCATCGAGGACACCGCGAAGGACGCCGGGGCTTCGCAGGCGCCCACCCAGGTGCGCCGGTTCCACATCAAGCGCCGCAGCGGCAAGGTGTTCGGCCCCTTCGAAGAGACCGTCATCGCGAAGATGCTCGAGGAAGCGCAGCTCCTCGGCAACGAAGAGGTCTCGCTGGACGCCGAGACCTGGCAGCCCATCGGCAGCGAGCCGGCGTTCCAGGCCGTCATCGCGAAGCTGATGGAGGCCCCGGGGCGCTCGTCGACGCAGATGGGTATGCCCGCCGTCGAGGACAAGCCCAAGGGCCCTTCGATGGAGAAGCTGAAGCAGCTCTATGAGGGGCGCATGGCGGCGGTGGCCGTCGTCGAGAGCAAGGCGCCCGTCCCGTTCATCAAGCGGGTGCCGTACATCTTCGCGGGCGTGCTGGTGGCCGGCGTGCTCGGCGCGGGCGTCTTCGCGGGCGTCGCCACGCCCTACGGCTTCTTCTTCCTCAAGAAGATCTTCCCGGCGAAGGTGAAGCCCGACACGCGCGAGTTCGGCTACCTCGCCCAGGCGCGCGCGGGCCTGCAGAAGGACACCTACAAGTCGCTCCAGGGCGCGCGGGAGCTGGCCAACCAGGCCCTCGCGGTGAAGGAGTACCCCGAGGCCCGCGCCATCTGGAACCAGACCGTCTACGCGCTCAAGCGCAAGTACGGCGCCGACGCGCCCGGCGAGGTGCAGCAGGCCGACGGAGAGCTCTTCAACATCGAGCTGCTCGGCGACAAGCACCCCGAGGTGCTCAAGGCCCGCGCGAGCAGCGCGCTCGTCGCGAAGGACGCCGACGGCGCGCTGGCGCTGGTGAGCGAGGCGCTGGCCCGCGAAGAGAACCAGGACGACCTCGAGCTCTTCTTCCTGCGCGCCGAGGCCTACCTCGCCAAGAAGGCCATCGGGCAGGCCCGCAGCGAGTACGAGCAGATCCTCAAGAAGAGCCCGCGCAGCGCCCGCGCGCTCCACGCCCTCGCCACGCTGCACCGGCAGCAGAACGAGCTCGACGACGCGGTGTCACGCTACGAGGCCGCGCTCGAGGCCGACGGCGACCACGTGGCCTCGGGCATCGAGCTGGCCGACCTCCTGCTGGTGGTGCGCAAGGACAGAGAGAAGGGTGAGGCGGCCCTCACCCCGCTGCTCACCAAGGAGAAGAAGGCCGAGATGGGGCCCGCCGAGCTCGGCAAGGCGCTGGCGCTCCAGGCCGAGGTGCTGGTGCTCGACACCAAGCCGCAAGAGGCCCTTCCGCTGTTCGAAGAGGCGCTCAAGGCCGACGCGAAGAACGCCTTCGCCAAGGGCCGGCTGGCGCGCGTGCTGGCGACGCTCAACCAGCCCGAGAAGGCCTACCCGCTGTTCCGCGACGCCTCGACGGCCGCGCCCGACAACCTCGAGTACGCCGAGGGCTACCTGTCGACGCTCATCCTCCTGGGCAAGATGGACGAGGCCACCAAGGTGGTCGCCAGCGCGAACGCGCGCTTTCCCGGCAACGCGATGATCTCGTACCTCGCGGGCCGCGTGAGCGACGCGCTCGACGACTCGAAGGCCGCCGAAGACGGGTACAAGCGGGCCATCGCGGCCGACCCGACGATCGCCGACGCCTACCTCTACCTGTCCCGCCTCTACGTGCGCTTCCGGCGCTACAACGACGCGCGGCCCATTCTCGAGCAGGGCCTCGAGAAGGACGCGAAGAACGCAGCGCTCCACGTCGGCATGGGCGAGCTGGCCTACTACGAGCGCGAGTTCGACCGCGCCGGCAAGGAGTTCAAGGAGGCCGCCGAGCTGAACCCCGTCTCGAGCGAGGCCTTCCGGGGCCTGTCGAAGGTGGCCCTCGACCAGGACAAGCCCGACCTCGCGCTCTCGCACATCGAGAAGGCCCTCGAGCTGAACCCCCGCCTCAAGGGCGGCCGGCTGCAGAAGGGCATGGCGCTGTGGAAGCTCCAGCGGCTGCCCGAGGCCGTCAAGGAGCTCGAGCAGGCCCGCGAAGAAGAGCCCCGCAACACCCAGGTGGTGGTGACCCTGGGGGCCGTCGAGTTCGAGCAGGGCCAGCTGTCGAACGCGCTCAACCACCTCTTGAGCGCGCTGCAGGCCGAGCCCAGCCACCCCGACGGGAACTTCTACATGGCGCGGGTCAAGAACGCGACGCGCGACCACTCGCAGGCCATCGACGCCATCAAGCGGGCGCTTGAGAGCGACGGGAAGAACCCGGTCTACCGGTACTGGTTCGGCCGCATCCTCGCGGACGCGAAGAAGACCGACGAGGCCATCGCCGAGTTCAAGACGGCCATCGAGCTCGACCCGAAGTACGCCGACGCGCTCGAGTCGATGGGCCGCATCTACGTCGACCGCGGCCAGCTCAAGGAGGCCACCGACTCGTTCAACAAGGTGCTCGCCGTCGACCCGGCCCGCAACACCGCGCGCGCCGCCCTGGGTGACGCGTCGACCAAGCTCGACGACTGGAACGGCGCCATCAAGGCGTACGGCGAGGCCATCGAGAACGACCCCGACAACCCGAACCTCAAGTACGCCTACGCCCGCCTCGCCAACGCCTACCGCGAGAAGGGCCCCAAGCAGTACCAGAAGGCCGTCGAGTGGTACGTCAAGGCCACGAAGATCGACCCGTCGAACGGCGACGCCTTCAAGGACCTGGGCTACCTGCTCAAGGACCTCAAGCGGAACAAAGAAGCCATCGAGGCCTGGAAGCAGTACCTCGCCGTGTCGACGGACGACGAGAAGGCCAAGAAGGTCGTCGAAGACGACATGAACGATCTCATCACCGAGGGGAAGTGACGCCGTGCTGGACCTGTCTTTCGTCGCCAAGAACTACGACACCGTGGTGCCGCGCCTCGAGGCCCGCGGCGGAAAGCTCGATCTGTCGCGCTTCAAGGCCCTCTTCGCCGACCGCAAGAAGCTCTACGTCGAGCTCGAGGCGACGCAGGCGAAGAAGAACAGGGCGCAAGAGGTGATGAAGACCGACGCGTCGAAGCGCGCCGAGCTGGGCCCCGAGATGAAGCAGCTCGGCCAGGTCATCAAGGACCTGGAGGCCCAGCTCAAGGCCCTCGAAGACGAGCTGGGCGGCCTCATGATGAACACGCCCAACGTGCCGCACGAGTCGGTGCCCGTCGGCAAGTCGGAGGCCGACAACCAGGTCGCGCGCACCTTCGGCCAGAAGCCCACGTTCACCTTCACGCCGCGCCAGCACTTCGAGGTGGGCGAGAAGCTGGGCATGCTCGACTTCGAGCGCGCCGCGAAGGTGTCGGGCAGCCGCTTCGCGTTCTCCCTGGGCGGGCTGGCGCGGCTCGAGCGGGCGCTGACGGCCTTCATGATCGACGAGCACTCGAAGAAGGGCTACCTCGAGGTGCTGCCGCCGTACCTGGTGTCGCGCCAGTCGATGACCGGCACCGGGCAGCTGCCCAAGTTCGAAGACGACGCCTTCAAGACGGCTGGCGACAACGAGCTCTTCCTCATCCCCACCGCGGAAGTGCCGGTCACCAACTTCCACGCCGACGAGATCCTCGAGGGGGCGCTGCCGAGGAAGTACTGCGCCTTCTCACCGTGCTTCCGCGCCGAGGCGGGCTCGGCCGGCAAGGACACGCGGGGCCTCATTCGCATGCACCAGTTCCACAAGGTCGAGCTGGTGATGTTCGCTCGGCCCGATCAGTCGATGGAGGCCCTCGAGCAGCTCACCGCCGACGCGGCCTCGATCCTCGAGAAGCTGGGCCTGCACCACCGGGTGGTGCTGCTCTGCACGGCCGACATGGGGTTCGCGTCGACGAAGACGTACGACCTCGAGGTGTGGCTGCCGGGCCAGGGCGCGTACCGAGAGATCTCGAGCTGCTCGTGCTTCTCGGACTTCCAGGCGCGGCGCGCGAAGATCCGCTTCCGGCCGGCACCGGGCGAGAAGCCGCAGCTGCTCCACACGCTCAACGGCTCGGGCCTGGCGGTCGGCCGCACGGTGGTGGCGATTCTCGAGAACTTCCAGCGCGAAGACGGCACGGTGAAGCTGCCCGAGGTGCTCGTGCCGTACATGGGCGGGCTCACCGAGTTGAAGCCGCTGAGCTGATCCAGCTCGCCCACGAAAACCCCGTTGCGTCCCTACAGGCCTTGCGATAGCAGGGGCGCCCCGATGACGGCCCACATGGCGTCAGGGGCGAGGGGTCGCCGCAGTCTGCACGATGTCGGCGGGGCTGTCGGTCAGGGAGCAGTGGCCGAGTGGCTGAAGGCAGCGGTCTTGAAAACCGCAGAAGTCGAAAGGCTTCCGAAGGTTCGAATCCTTCCTGCTCCGAGGTAGCGCGGTTCTTTGACAGCTTTCGTTGTGGAGAGATGGCCGAGAGGCTGAAGGCGCAGGTTTGCTAAACCTGTATACTCGTAAGGGTATCGAGGGTTCGAATCCCTCTCTCTCCGCACCAGTCGCAAGTACACGGGTTGCTGTAAGACGGTGTCGTTGAAGAGAAAGCTCCCTTAGCTCAGCTGGATAGAGCGTTGGACTACGAATCCAAAGGCCGGAGGTTCGAATCCTCCAGGGAGCGCAACACCGACCTCGACGAGGCGTTCATGCGTCAGGCGCTTGAGCTGGCTCGAGAGGCCGCGGTGCTCGGCGAGGTGCCCGTTGGGGCGGTCGCGGTGAAAGACGGCTCCATCGTCGGCACCGGGCTCAACCGGCGTGAGATCGACCACGATCCGTTCTCCCATGCCGAGCTGGTGGCGATGCGACGGGCGGCTGAGACGCTGGGCGTCTGGCGGCTCACCGGCGTGACGGTCTACGTGACGCTCGAACCGTGCGCGATGTGCGCGGGCGCGCTGGTGCAGTCGAGGGTGACACGCCTGGTGTTCGGTGCGTCAGACCCAAAGGCTGGTGCCGTCGGCTCGCTGTACGACCTGGCGCGAGAGCCCCGGCACAACCACCGCCTCGAGGTGACGAGCGGCGTGCTGGCCGACGACTGTGGTGCCGTGCTGACGACCTTCTTCAAGGGGCTCCGTCAGCGCCGGCAGGACAAGTGAATACGCAGTTCCAAGACTGGACAGATGGCCGAGTGGTCGAAGGCACCTGACTCGAAATCAGGCATACCGGTAACGGTATCGTAGGTTCGAATCCTACTCTGTCCGTTTCCCCACCCTGGAGAGGTGGCCGAGCGGTCGAAGGCGCACGCCTGGAAAGCGTGTAAATCTGAAAGGGTTTCGTGGGTTCGAATCCCACCCTCTCCGCTGGTAGAGTCGAAACATGTTCTGGTCAGGGCAACGCGGGGCCGTGAACCCCGCCAGGTCCGGAAGGAAGCAACGGTAGCGTTACTTCGCGTGTGTCCTGGCCGTCATCGAGAGCCGCTCCCTGACCGGGAGCGGCTTTCGTCTTTTTCGAGGGCTACTTCCGCACGAAGTACAGCCCGTCGCCGTCCTGGTCGGCCAGCGCGAAGCCGGCGCGCTCGAAGGCCGCCTTGCTGCGGGCGAGCCGCTCCGGGTCCAGCGGCAGCATCAAGATGCCGCGGTTGATGACGCCGTTGCCGGCGGCGAACTGGAAGCACGGATCTTCCGGGAAGTCGCAGGTGCACCACACGCGGGTGCTCGTCGGCGCGCGCTCGCTGCCGCGGAACATGAGGTTGCTGCCATTCATCCAGAACGAGCCGGGAGAGCCCCACAGCCCTTCTGGCAACAGCACCAGGCCCGTGCCTTCGCGGCTCGCGCGCGCGACGAGGCGGAACTGTTCGCCCCGCTGCGGCCGGAAGCCTGGCAACAGCTCCGGGAGCACCGAGGCCGGGAGCGCCGGCGGCAGCGACGCCAGCATCACCGCGCCCAGCAGCGCCTTGCCGGCGGCGCCGTCGAGCCACGCGGCGGGCAGCGACACCACGCCGCCGAGCGCCTTCGCGAGCACCTGGGCCACGACCGGGGCGCCGGCGACGGTGAGGAGCACCAGCATCGGGTAGACGAAGCGCTCCTCCTTGTGGGGCGTGTTGGAGATGACGGCGAGGTAGCTGAACGCCGGCACCACGAAGAGCCACGCGCGCGCAGCGGGCGCCCAGCGCCACAGCACCAGGCCGACGAAGCCCACCGGGGCGAGCAGCCGTGGCAGGTAGAAGTGCCACGGGCTCACCCCGAAGCTCTCGGCCTTGCCCGAGACGAGGTTGTAGTCGACGTACTCCTGCAGCGAGTGCCACCAGCCGCCCCAGCGCGCGTTGGGCAGCACCGCGCCCCAGGTGAGCTTGTCGAGCAGCCCCAGGCCGAAGGCGACGACGGCGCCTCCCACCACGGCGAAGGCGAGCGCCCGGAAGCGCTTCGTCACGGCGAGCCACACGAGGGCAGGCACGATGACGGCGGCCGAGCCGTAGCGCGTCACCTGCGCGAAGCCGAGCAGCGCGCCGCCCAGCGCGGCCACCTTCGCGTCGTCGTCTGCTTCCTTCGCGTCGAGGCGCTCGAGGCCCCACACCAGGAACGCCGCCGAGAACGACTCACTCATGGTGCGGCCGGCGAAGACGACGACGAGGGGCGAGAGCCCCACCAGGCCGACGGCGAACGGCGCCGCCACCTCGCCAGCCCGCCGCAGGGCGAGTCGCCACACGGCCAGCAGCATCGCCAGGTGCAGCGCGTATTGTGGCAGCGCGAGGACGAAGCGGCGCACCTGCACGTCTTGAGCGCCGACGGCCGAAGACGCCTGAAGGAGGAGCGAGAAGAGCCCCGGCACGGCCCAGTTGCGCAGGCCGACCTGCCATTCCCACGCGAGCACGCCGTACCCGAAGGCCCGGTTCATGGCCGGGTCGAGGACCTGGAAGACCTCGTCGGGGTGCAGGCGGCCGATGCGGAAGACGGCGTCGAGCACGGGCAGCGCCGCGATGACGGCGAGGAGCCGCCACGGCGGGCGCGGCGCCTGGTCTGGAGCGGGAGCGGCGTCCGTCATCGCGGGCGAGGCGTGTAGCACCCACCCCACGGCGAACGAGCCGGGAAAACGCCTGCGCACCTCGCCTCGACACGGTACCCTGCCAGTCGACTTCTTCGCGGGGACCGAACGCCGATGAGCGCCTGTCAGCACTGTGGAGGCCAGCACCCGCCGGGGACGCCGAACTGCCCGCGCACCGGCGACTCGATGTCGATGGCCGGCCCCATCGGCACGCGGCTCGACCGCTACCAGCTCGAGGGGCTGCTGGGCTCGGGCGGCTTCGGCGCCGTCTACCGCGCCCGGCACGTGCACACGGAAGCGCAGGTGGCCCTCAAGGTGCTCAAGCGCGCGCTGGGCGCCGACCCGCAGATGGTGGAGCGCTTCCTGCGAGAGGCGAAGGCGGCGGCCTCGGTCGGGAGCGATCACATCGTGCGGGTGCTGGACGCCGGCCACGACGCGCACGGCACGCCCTTCCTCGTGCTCGAGCTGCTCGACGGCGTCGATCTCCAGGGGCTGGCGCAGCGAGAAGCCCCCCTGGCGCCGATGCGCGTGGTGCTCTTGTGCCTGCAGGTGCTCGAAGGCCTCGAGGCGGCGCACCAGAAGGGCATCGTCCACCGCGACATGAAGCCGGCGAACGCCTTCGTCGTGCGCAAGGTGGACGAGCGCGGCACCGAGCGCGACTTCGTCAAGCTGCTCGACTTCGGCATCTCGAAGATGCACGCCGACGGCAACCCGAAGACGGGCCTCACCATGACGGGCATGGCCATGGGCACGCCCTCGTACATGGCGCCGGAGCAGTTCTTCGATGCGCGCTCCGTCGACGCCCGGGCCGACGTCTA
>JANRKQ010000155.1:0-46713 GCA_033763395.1 Myxococcaceae bacterium | reverse complement strand
CGCGCAACTACGCCTACGCGTACCAGGACGGCGCCGTGCCCACCTTCACCTCGGACGTCGACGGTGAGTACGACATCCAGCTGCAGGCCAACCTCGCCTTCCCGGACCGCGCGTACCCCGAGAAGCGGGACTCGGTGTCGGGCCTCAAGATGACGGCCACGCCGGACGGTGCGTCGACCGCGTCGACGTGCGCGGCGGTGCCGGCCCAGAGCCTCGTCGCCGCGCTCGCCCTGCTGCTCGTCGCGGCGCGCCGCCGCCGTTGAGCGCAGCCCTCCACGTCGCACGGGCCCGCGCGAGACACTGGCGAACCTGTGGGTCCATCAGGCTGGGGGATGAGTCCCGGCACGCCGCCCCGGTTGGCGGCGTCGCCGTCTCGTGAACGAACTGACGCCGACGGCCCCGACGAGCACCTCATCGCGGTTCGCGGAGATGCCGACCGGCTTGTTTCGGCGTCATGCGTGAAAGAACCGACGGGGCGCGGCACGGGTGCAGCGCTGTGGCAGGCGACGTCCCACCCTGCTCGGCACGTCGACCACCTCGTCGAACCGGCGTTACGCAGCGCTCCGAGGGTGGCCTCGTCGGGCCGGCAGTCGTCGCGCTCACTGGCCTCGAGGCTGGTGGCTGACGACTTCTTCGGCGCCTGGAGAGACGGGACTACTCCGGCGCCGGCTCGGGGGCCGTGTCGGTGTCCTGCAGGGCGTCGTCGATGGGTGGGTCGTCGGCGAGGTCATTCATCGATGGGCCGGGCGCCACGCCGCCCGTGAGGTCGATGCGAGCCCCGCCGGCTTCGACCTCGAGGCGTTGGAAACTCCACCGGCCTCCTGAAGGCTTCGTCGCCTTCACGTAGAGCGTGCCCTGGCCCTTCGGCCCGGAGAGCGGAATCTGGAAGTCGGCCTCACCACGGCCGTTCGTCTCGTTGATGGAGCCCTGCATCATGAAGCCGGGGGTGATGGGGGCCCCCAGCGCCTCCTTCACCTCTGGGCTGGTGGCGGCCTTCGCCACGGCCTCGGCATAGACGCCCGAGCTCTGAATCGCCTTCGACACGCCCAGGAACGTCACCGCGCCGAAGACGCCACAGCATAACATTGGCGTGAGACAGCCGACCGGCACGGCCCACTTCCAGTTCCGGGAGAACCAGCCAGGTGGCTGCGCAGGCGCTTCGGCGTTCGGGGTCATGGGCCCGAACCATTCCACCGCCGCGGGACCGACTCAATCGAGCAGCAGCCTCGGCATCACCGCCAGCAGCGCCGCCCCACGGGCGACGGCCGTCTGTGGGTCGCTCTCGACGTCGAGCGGCACCGGAATCGTCTTCGCCACCGCGTCGCGCACCTGGGGCACCCACGTGGTGCCGCCGATGAGCATCACCGAGGCGAGCTCTCGGGGCCCCAGGCCCGCGGCCACCACCGTCTCGGCCGCGACCTTGAGCGAACGGTCGACGAGCTCCTTCCAGGGTCCGACGAGGTGCTCCCGCTTCACCTGCACGTCGAGGCTGCGCCGCTGGCCAGGGGTACCGAGCGCGTCGGGAACGAAGAAGCGCGCCTCTTTCGTGCCCGACAGCGCGCGCTTCACCAGCTCGCACTGCCGCTGAATGCGGTCGAACAGCAGCGCGTCCTTCGTCACGTCGATGCTGGCCATGCCCCAGATGGCGTCGCCCACCCAGCGCGCGAAGGCGAGGTCGAAGTCGTTGCCGCCGAGGCAGTCGTCACCACCCGCGGAGCGCACGCTGATGCGGTCGCCCTGCCGCTGCACCACCGTCGTGTCGAGCGTGCCGCCGCCGAAGTCGTAGACGAGGGTGGGCGCATCAGAGCCACTCGCGCCCGCCAGGCCCCGCGCCAGCGCGCCCGCCACCGGCTCCGACAGCACCCGCACCACCTCGAGCCCGGCCATCCGCCCGATGCGGAGCATCGCGTCGCGCACCTCGGGGCCCGCCACCACCGGCACCGTCATGAAGCACTTCGTGAAGGGGCGCCCGAAGCGGGCCTCGGCGCGCTCTTTCAGGTGCCGCACGATGAAGCTCGCCACCTGGCTCGCGGTGTACTCGCCCGAGCGCGTCACCACGCTCACCTCGTGCGCCCCCGCGCCCTTGAGCTTGAAGGCCGACGACGCGTCGAGAATCCGGGCCGCGGGGCTCGCCACGTCCTTCGCGATGACGCGCTTGATGCCGACGATGGTGTTGACCGGGTCGGTGGCCCGCAGCTTCTCGGCGTCGTGCCCCACCAGCACGGGGCCCGACCTGGGGAAGTGCACCACCGATGGAATGCAGGCGTCGCCCCGGCCATCGAGCGCGTAGTGGAAGCGCCCGTCCAGCACGACGGCGGCGGTGCTGAACGTCGTGCCGAGGTCGATGCCCAGAATGGGTTCCACTGCCATGACGATGGAGCCTTCGGCACGGATCGCCGCCGGCCTTCACTCCCCGGAGCCGTCAGGAACCTGACGGGCTGGCGCTCGCTCCCGTCCGGGGAGGCGCACCCGGCGCTCCCCCGTGTATGGTTCGCGGCCTCATGAAGATGTACCTGCCCCCCCCGGGGGCGAAGCCCACCCGCCGTGGCGTGCTGAAGAAGGGTCTCCTCGGAGGCGCGCTGCTGGCCCTCGGCGGCGGCGCGTTCCTGTTCACCCGGAAGTCCGTCGAGGTCGACCTGCCGGCCGACGGGCTGCTGGTGCTCACCCCGCGCGAGTTCGCCATCGTCTCGGCGCTCGCCTGGCGCCTGGTGCCGAAGCGTGACGGCTTTCCCAGCGTCGACGCGGTGCAGGTCGCCCGCGGGTGCGACCGCATTCTCACCATGGTCGACGCCACCGCCGTCGACGAGACGAAGCAACTGCTGCTGCTGCTCGAGAACGCGCTGCCGAACTTCCTCCTCGGCGGGCGCCTGTCGACGTTCACGAAGCTGTCGACCGACGCGCAAGACGCGGTGCTGCGCGAGTGGCAGACCAGCCGCATCACGCTCCGGCGCACGGGGTACACCGCGCTGCGGGGGCTGGTGATGGCCGCGTACTTCGCGTCGGACACCACCTGGCCGGCCATCGGCTACCCGGGGCCGCTCCCCGGCATTCACGACCCGAACGCGCCGGTGTGGAAGGGCGGCGGCGCCGAGCGCCCCGTCGGCAACGGCACCTTCCGCGAAGAGCTGCTCGCCCCACCGCCCGCGGCCGTCGATGGAGGCACGCCATGAGCCAGGGCCGCATCGTCACCGGCGACGAGCTCAAGGCCGACGTCACCGTCGAGTGCGACGTGTGCGTCATCGGCTCGGGCTCCGGCGGCGCGTGGACCGCGCTCGAGCTGGTGAAGCAGGGCAAGTCGGTCGTGATGCTCGAAGAGGGCGGGTACCATACGCGCCGCGAGTTCGACATGACCGAGCCGCGCGCCTTCCAGAACCTGTACCAGGAGCTCGGCAACCGGGCGACCGACGACCTCGCGCTCACCATCCTCCAGGGGCGCAGCGTGGGCGGCGGCACCACCGTCAACTGGTGCAGCACCTTCCGTACGCCCGACCGAATCCTCGCGCTCTGGAAGGAGCGCCACGGCGTCGACACGCTCTCGACCGCCGTGCTGACGCCGCACTGGGAGCACATCGAGCAGCGCCTGCACGTCGCGCCCTGGCCGCTCGAGCTCATCAACGAGAACAACAGGGTGCTGTGGGACGGGCTGGGCAAGCTCGGCTACGAGCGCGGTCTCATTCGCCGCAACGTCAACAACTGCCTCAACCTCGGGTACTGCGGCCTCGGGTGCCCGGTGGACGCGAAGCAGTCGATGCTGGTGACGGTGCTGCCCGACGCCGTCGAGAAGGGCCTGACGCTCTACAGCGACTGTTCGGCGCGGGTGCTCGACTGGGACGGCCGCACGGTGCGCGCGGTGCGGGCCGACGTGCTCGATGGCGTCACCCGCAAGCCCACCGGCGTGAAGGTGACGGTGAAGCCGAAGGTGACGGTGGTGAGCGGCGGGGCCATCAACTCCCCGGCGCTGCTGATGCGCTCCGAGCTGCTGTCAGAGGGGCGCGTGGGCCAGCGCACGTGGTTCCACCCGGTGCTGCTGATGATGGCCGAGTTCGAGCACGAGGTGAACGCGTTCCGCGGCGCGCCCCAGAGCGTGTACTCGCACCACTTCATCGACCGCGGCCCGGGGAAGATGGGTTACTTCCTCGAGGTGCCGCCGGTGCAGCCGATGCTCGCGTCGATCGTCGCGACCGGCTCCGGGCCCGACACCATCGAGCTGATGACGAAGTTCAAGCACCTCAACGTGATGCTGGCGATTCACGTCGACGGGCTGTTGCCCGAAGAGACCGGTGGCACCGTGCGCCTGCGCAGCGGCGGGTATTCCCGGCACTCCATCACCTACGACTTCACCGACGCCCACTGGGAAGCGTTCAGGCACTCGTGCAAGGAGATGGCGAAGCTCCAGTTCGCCGCTGGCGCGAAGATGGTGCGCTCGCTCCATCTCGACCCGGTGACGATGACGTCGGTCGGAGAGGTCGACAAGCTCGACGCCGCGCCGTTCGCGCCCGTGCAGGTGAAGGTGGCCACGGCGCACCAGATGGGCGGCTGCCGCATGGGCAAGGACCCGTCGACGTCGGTGGTCGACCCGCACCTGAAGTACCACGGGCTCGACAACCTCTTCGTCGTCGATGGCTCGGTGCTGCCGACCTCGCTGGGCGTCAACCCGCAAGAGACCATCTTCGGCATCGCCCGCTGGGCCGCGGGGCACATCGGGCAGGCCGTGTAGCCGTTGGCAGCAACTCGTTGGGGGGCGTCGCGACCCGAAGCGCCGCGGACGTTCGCGGCACCGGAGTGCCCCTCGTCGACCCCCGGGCGACCGCTCGTCACTCCGGCTCGGGCGCGTCGTCCCGTCGGGCCGTGCGCTTCACTGGCAGCTTCGGCGCGCGGCTCACCTCGGCCGGTGGAAACTTCGCCTGCGCCTCGAGGTAGGCCTTCGCGTCGGGCGTCTTCTTCGGCTTCTTCGCGGTCGGGTCGGCCGGCGGCGGCTCGAACGCGGGCGGGTTGCCCGGAGACGCCGCCACCTTCGCGCCATCACAGAACAGCCACTCGGCGCGGTTCTTCTCGTCCTCGAAGGCCGCGTACACGACGGGGCTCACCGCCGGCTTCACGCCCTTCGGCGGCGCCGCGCAGCGCTTGTCCTTCTCGGCCTGCTGCGAGGCGGGGAGCGCCTCTTTCCACGCGGCGAGCGCCTTCTTCGCCTTCACCACCTCGAGCAGCCCGGGCGCCTCGGCCAACCTCCGCCGCGCCATCTCGTTGAGCTCCTTCGCGCGGGTGAGCCCCTGGAAGGTGCAGCTCGCTTTGGCCGCCTGGGCGAGGCCCCGCTGCTCGAGGTCGAGCGCCACCGGCAGCACCTGCTGCGCCTGCTCCAGCAGCGCCACGTGCTCCTCCGCCCACATGCCGTCGGGCCCCGCGCTCGTCTGCCCGAGGAAGTTCACGAGCAGCGCTCCCATCGAGTCGAAGTCGCCGTGCACCACCTTCGGGTCGAGGAAGCACAGGTCGGGGATGGACGAGTAGTCCCGGTACGTGGCGCGCTGGCCTCCGAGCGTCACGAAGGCCTCGGGAGGCGCCTGGACGATGCGCTTCACGCAACCCGACGACACCACCAGCACGGCGACGAGGCAGACACGGCCCATGGGAGCGCTGCACGCTACCGGGCCTCGCCCCCGGCCCGCGCGGGAAAAGCGGTGGGGCCTCATGACGCATCGCCGCGTGTCGCCGTCTTGGCCACATCGTCCGACGCTCCGTGGGGCGAGGGCCTTGTGCTACGACTTCGAGCCCATGCCGGGGCACGAGACACGCGTCACGACGATCCGGAAGCTGAAGGACCAGATCAAGCTCAGCGGCGAGAGCTGCCTGGTGCAGATCCACGGGCCCGAGCTCGGCAAGAAGTTCGTCATCGAGGGCGACGAGCTCTCACTGGGCCGTGACGAGAAGAACTCCATCGTCATCGACATGGACAACGTGTCGCGGCGGCACGCGAAGGTGACGACGCGCGAGGGCAAGTTCTTCGTCGAGGACCTCGGCTCGACCAACGGTACGTATCTCAACGACGACGAGATTCACGAGGAGCAGCCGCTGCGCTCCGGAGACCTCGTGAAGGTGGGCGGTGCCATCTTCAAGTTCCTCCAGGGCGGCAACATCGAGACGCTGTACCACGAGGAGATCTACCAGCTCACGATCTCCGACGGCCTCACCCAGGTGAACAACAAGCGCTACTTCCTCGAGTACCTCGAGCGCGAGATGGGCCGCTGCCACCGCTACAACCGGTCGCTGTCGCTCATCATGTTCGACATCGACCACTTCAAGTCCATCAACGACACCAACGGCCACCTCGCCGGTGACTACGTGCTGCGTGAGCTCGCCCAGACGCTCAAGCCGCGCATCCGCCGGGAAGAGTGCTTCGCCCGGTACGGCGGCGAGGAGTTCTCCATCGTCATGCCCGAGGCCGGCGCCGAGAACGCCCGCAAGTTCGCCGAGAAGATCCGCAAGCTCGTCGAGGACCACCGCTTCTCGTTCGAGAACAAGGACATCTCGGTCACCATCTCGCTCGGCGTGGCCGACCTCACCGGCGACATGACCGAGCCGCTCCAGTTCATCAAGCTCGCCGACCAGAACCTCTACAAGGCCAAGAAGGGCGGCCGGAACCGCGTCGTCGGCTGACGCTCGAGCCTCAGTACGCGAAGCGCAGCGCCACCGTGCCGCCGAGGTACTGGTCGACCGCGCCCTGCGCGACGAAGGCGTCGGTGGCCTCGGTCTGGAACGTCAGCCCGTACCGGGTGAAGTCGAAGGCCGCGCGCAACGACAGCGGCCCGAAGAGCCGCACGCCCACGCCGAACTGCCCGTCGAGGCCCAGGTTCGAGCCGCGCGCGAAGAAGGCGGACGAAATGATCTCGCCCGACGAGAAGACCGGCACCACCGCGAAGCGGCCGAAGAGCGTCAGCACGTCGTTCACCAGGCCGAGCTCGAAGCCCAGGCCAGCCTTGAGGCCCACGTAGGCGAGGTTCGGCAGCAGATCGAGCCGCGCCCCGCTCGAGTTCGGGCCCACGGTGAAGGTGTGGTACCGCACGCCGACGAGCGGAATGAGCGACAGGTTGAGGCTCTGCGACGGCATGATGCGCCAGGCCAGAGCGCCGTCGAAGCGCAGCGTCGAGGTGGGGTACACGTCGTCCATCGTGCTCTCACGGCGTGAGCGCAGCCACGGCGCGAAGCCCACGCTCAGCTCCAGCCCGAGGCCGCCCAACAGGTCCTGGCGCGACAGCGCCAGCGGGTAGAACTCGAGCTTCGCCGAGGCCATGGGGAACAGCTGCAGCCCGTACCGACGCAGGTTCGTGACCGGCTGCACGTAGCTGAAGCTGCGGTTGAGCAGGTCGACGCCCAGCTCGGCGGCGATGAACGGAATGCGCCGCGCGGCCCCCGAGGACGGCACGGGCTCGGCGTTGGCGACGGGCTCTGGCGGGGGAGGCGGCGTCGTCGGACTCGTGCTGGGCGCAGGCCTCGGCTCGGCTGGCGCCGGCTCGGCCTTCACCGGCGGGGTGGTGTCTTCGGGCTCGACGGTGCTCGCGGCGCCCCCGAAGGCGCCTTTGAGGGCATCGATGGCCTGCTGGAGCGTCTTCGCGGCCAGCCCGTCGGCCCCCAGCGGGAACGACTTGCGCAGCTTCGGCGCGCCGGGCTTGTTCAGCACCTCGAGCGTGAGCGACAGTGCCTTGCCCTTCTTCACCACCGCGCCGGTGACGAAGAACTGCACGGCCTCTTTCTTGGCCTTCTTCCAGTCGGGCTTGTTGCCGGTGGTCACCTTCGCCGAGTTGACGCAGTCGGCGGTGTCACAGACGGCGGTGACGAGCTGGTTGCGCACGGTGGCGGCGTTCGGGCCGGTGAAGGTGACGACGCCGATGCGCTGGGCGAGGGCCGGAGCCGCCGCGAGGAGTGCCACGCAGAGAAGAGCTCGCATGCAGGCACACGAGTGTAGTCGTCCTCCCGTGCTAAGACAGCATTTGTGACCAGCGCCAACACGGCCCTCGAGCAGTTCATTCGTGGCATTCCCCTGTTCGCGCTCGTCGGCCCGGAAGACATGAGCGAGGTGCTGCGCCTGCTGCGGCCCGTTCAGCTCTCGGCCGGCGACGTGCTGTTTCGGGAAGGTGAGCCCGGCAAGGCGCTGTGGGTGCTGGGCGAGGGGTGCGAGGTCTCCATCAGCACGACCCAGGGCCAGAAGCGCCCGGTGGCGGTGGCCTACGCGCGCAAGGGCGACGTGGTGGGTGAGATGGCGCTGGTCGATGACGGGGCGCGCTCGGCCACCGCGGTCGTGACGCAGGACGGCGCGGCGCACCAGATCGACGCCCAGGAGTTCCACGCGATGCGGGCCACCTTCGTGCCCGCGGCCTTCAAGATTCTGCGGAAGATCTGCCTCGACCTCTGCCGGCGCCTGCGCGCCACCAACGAGCGCATCGTGCCGTCGGGCCACCAGAAGGTCGAGACGCCGCCGCTCTCGCCGGGCCGGCGCCCCGAGGTCGCCGAGCTCGACGCCTTCCCCGCCTTCGCCGCGCTGCCGGCGGTGGTGAAGCTGGCGCTCGCGCAGAAGCTCGACGTGCACGAGTTCACCGAGCTCACCCCCCTCTTCGCCGAGGGGGAGCCGAGCGACGGGGCGTACTTCCTCGTCGAGGGCGAGGTGTCGGTGGGCCGCAACGGCAAGACGCTCGCGAACCTGCCGCCCGGCACCATGTTCGGCGTGGTGGCCTGCATCGACAACGGGCCGCGCTCGGCGAGCTGCCTCACCACCGGCCCCGCGCGGCTGTTCCGCATGAGCGAGCGGCACTTCGACACGCTCTTCGCCTCGGGCCACCGCTTAGCCTTCCAGATGGTCGACCTGGTCGCCCGGCAGCTCGTCTCGCACGTGCGCGAGGCGAACCAGATGCTACCGCTCCCCGGCAAGGCCGCGGGCCCGGCGCGCAATGCCCGGCCCGTCGAGCAGATGCTCCCCGCGAGCCCGGACCCGAGCGATCTGGAGCTCGTCGAGCAGCCCGAGCTCGAGATCGAGCAGGCCCTGCCGCTGGAGCTCGAGCTGGACCTGGGCGAGTTCGAGTCCGAGGGCGCGCTGCTCGGGCAGGCCGGGGATTGATTTCGGCTTCCATCGTCCTTAACAGACCCTCACGTTTTCGCTTCCGCGAAGGAGCCCCGCCCATGTCCGTCAACATCCAGCTCGAGTGGACCCCCAACCCCAGCACCCTGAAGTACGTCGTCGACACCCAGCTGCTGCCGCGCGGTGCGATGAACTTCACCACCCGTGACGTGGCCGCCGAGCGGTCGCCCCTGGCCACCCGGCTCTTCGACATCAAGGGCGTCACCGGCGTCATGCTGGGCACCAACTTCGTCACCGTCACCAAGGGCGACGAGGGCGAGTGGGACGAGCTGAACGACGGCGTGATGAACGCGCTCGACCAGCACCTGTCGGCCAACGAGACCGTGGTGAAGCCCGAGGTGCTCGAGCAGATGGCGGCGAAGGCCGTCACCGGCGGCACCGAGATGGAGCAGCGCATTCGCGAGATCCTCGACGCCGAGATTCGCCCGGCGGTGGCGCAGGACGGCGGCGACATCACCCTCGACCGCATCGAGAACGGCACCGTGTACCTGCACATGCAGGGCAGCTGCTCCGGGTGCCCCTCGTCGACGGCCACCCTGCGCATGGGCATCGAGACGCGCCTGCGCGAGGCCTGCCCCGAGATCGTCGAAGTGGTCGCGGTGTGACCGACGCGCGCGCCCCCACCACCGGGAAGGCCCGCGAGAAGGTCGACGCCAGGCACCTGCGCGCCGAGCTGCTCCCGGAGCAGTCGCCCGAGCTGCTCAAGACGCTCCACCTCCTCACGCGCGAGGGGCACCTCAACGCCGACGCGCGCCGCAAGCTCAAGCAGGTGAACCACCTCGTGGGCCTTTTGCAGCCGGCCCTCGACGACGTCTTCGAGCGCTTTCCATCACCCGTCGTCGCCGACGTCGGCTCTGGCAATTCCTACCTCGGCTTCGTGGTGTACGAGCTGTTCTTCGCGCGGCGTGAGGCCGGCGAGGTCTGGTCCGTCGAGTCGCGCCCCGAGCTCGTCGCGCGGTCGACCGAGCGGGCCCAGGCGCTCGGCTACCGGCGCATGCGCTTCGAGCAGGCGGCCATCGACGCCGCGGCGCTGCCCGAGCGGGTGCACGTGCTGACGGCCCTGCACGCGTGCGACACCGCCACCGACGACGCCATCGTGCAGGCCGTGCGGCACAAGGCCGACCACGTGGCGCTCGTGCCGTGCTGTCAGGCCGAGGTGGCGCAGCAGCTCAAAGACGCGCGCGCGGCGGTCCGCCCCGAGATGCGCTCGCTCTTCGCGCACCCCTGGCACCGCCGCGAGTTCGGCTCGCACCTCACCAACGTCGTGCGGGCGCTGCTGCTCGAGAGCCAGGGCTACCAGGTGACGGTGACCGAGCTCGCCGGCTGGGAGCACTCGCTCAAGAACGAGCTCATCCTTGGCCGGCGGGTGCACAAGGAGAACCGTGAGGCGCGCGCCCGGCTCGACCAGCTCCTCGCGGCGACCGGAGTTCGGCCCAGGGCCGTGCGGGTGCTGCTGGGCGAGGAGAAGGCCTGACGCCGATGGGGGAGACGTGCTTCGTCGGCTGCACGCCCGGCCTCGAGGAGGCGCTCGGCGTCGAGCTTCAGGCGCTCGGCGTGCGGGCGACGGTGACGACCGGTGGCTGCGAGGTGACCGGGCAGGCCCAGTCCTTCGTGCGCCTCAACGTCCGGAGCCGGCTGGCGTCGCGCGTGCTCCTGCGACTGGGCCATGCGCGCACGCCCGCGGCTCTGGCATCGGTTCCCGTGCGGGCCTTCGTCGGGAACGAAGCGGCGACGTTGAGCGTGACGACGGCGGGCCGGGTGACGCCACCAGCCGAGCTGTGGCGTCGCGAGGCGGAGCGCTGTTGGCGGCTCAACGCCACGGGCCCGAGCGCGGCACCGGACGGGCCGCGGGCGCAGCCATCGTCGGCCGAGAGCGCCCGCTCCCACACTCGTGGCCGCGTGCACGACGGGGGCGCCGAGCGACCGCAGAGAGAGCCAGACGAGGGCCGTCGCGGCGTCGGGTTCGCCCCGCGCCCCGCTGGGCTCCACGACACGCCGCGCGAGGCGTCGACTGCGCAGACCCGGGGACCACCGGGCCTCGCGGGCAGCGAGGACGAGGCGCCCGCCATGGCCGCCGCGCCGCTCGAGGTGTCGCTCCGGCTCGACGCGCAGGGTGCCCTCGTCAGCATCGACACCTCGGGTGAGCTGCTCCACGTACGCGGCGCGCGGCAGGAGACCGGGAGGGCGCCGCTGCGTGAGACGCTCGCCTCCGGCGTCTTGAAGCTGTGCGGCTGGGCGCCGGGCGAGCCCCTGTGGGACGTGATGTGTGGCAGCGGCACGTTCCTCCTCGAAGCCGCGGAGCAGGCGCTCGGGCTCCAGCCTGGCCGCAACCGCCACTTCGCTTTCGAGCGCTTCGAGTCGGTCTCGGCTGACGTCGTCTCGCAGGCCAGGGCGCCGGGGCCTGCGGTCGCGACCTGGCTGCGCGGCTCCGACCTCAACGCCGGCGCCCTCGGCGTCGCCCGACGCAACGCCCGACGCGCGGGGGTGCTCGACGCGCTCCAGCTCGAACGCCTCGACGCGACGGCCCTGCGCCGTCCCGAGGTTGGGCCCGGCCTGGTGCTCGCCAACCTCCCCTACGGCAAGCGGGTCGGCGCGCGTTTCGAGCTGGCGACGCTCTATTCGCAGGTGGGCCGCGCGCTGCGGGCCTCTCTGGCCGGGTGGCGCTTCGCCTTCCTGGTGCAGGACGGCGCGGACGCCCTGGGCCTCGAGGTGGCTCGGTCCTACCGGGTGAAGAACGGCGGGCTTTCATGCCTCGTCGTCACAGGTCGTCTCTGAATGACGTCAGCGACTGTTGCCTTGCGTTGACCAGCGAAGACGTCGTGAACTCACGGTGGTGTCGTTCACGTCTTCTGCGTCAGGCTTGTTCGTCGTTACCTACCGTACCGCCGCCGAGCTGCTCCCCGAGGCTCAGACGCCACTGGTCTCGGCCCTGCGGCTGGCTGTCGAGCGGGGCCGGGTTGGCATCATCTTCGACGTCGGCGACGCCATCACGTCGGTCGACCTCTCGGTGCCCTCGTTCTGGCTCGACGTCACCAGTCGGCTGCAGCTGTCGGCGATGAGCATCGTCACCCGCTCCATCGGCGTGCGGGTGGCGGCGCGCGGCTTCAAGCTGGCCCAGTTCGCGCGCAAGCACCCCATCGAGGTCGAGGTGCACGAGACGGTCGACGACGCGCTGACGTGGATGCGGGCACGGCTCGACGTGGTGGCCGCCACCGGCTGAGGGCCCCGGGCCGCGTGGAAACCGCGCCGCGCGTCGGGTACAGGCGCGTCCATGTCCGTCACCAAGGCTCTCGGCCACTACGACCAGCACCGCACGCGCTTCCTCGACGACTTGAAGGCGCTCGTCCGCATTCCGTCGGTGAGCTTCGACGGGTTCGACCCGAAGCACGTGCGCACGAGCGCCGAGGCCACGGCGACGCTCTTGAAGGCGCGGGGCCTCGAGAACGTGAAGCTGCTCGAGGTCGAGGGCGCGCACCCCTACGTCTACGGTGAGCGCCTGCGCGCGCCCGGCAAGCCGACGCTGCTCCTCTACGCGCACCACGACGTGCAGCCGGCCGGCGATGAGTCCCTGTGGAAGTCGGCGCCCTTCGAGCCCGTCGAGCGCGAAGGCCGGCTCTGGGGGCGCGGCGCCGCCGACGACAAGGCCGGCATCGTCGTGCACACCAGCGCGGTGGCCTCGTGGCTCGCTGCCGCTGGAGAGCTGCCCCTCAACGTGAAGGTGCTCATTGAGGGCGAAGAAGAGATCGGCTCGAACCACCTCGCGACGTTCCTGCGAGCGCACCGCGCGCTGCTCCAGGCCGACGCCATCGTGCTCACCGACACGGCCAACTTCGAGACGGGGCTGCCCAGCATCACCACCGCCCTGCGTGGGCTGGTGACGGTCGACGTCGAGGTGCGCGCGCTCAAGCAGTCACTCCACTCGGGCATGTGGGGCGGGCCGGTGCCCGACGTGACGATGGCGCTGTGCAAGATGTTGGCGTCGCTCACCAACCCCGACGGCACCATCGCCATCCCCGGCATCCTCGAGCGGGTGAAGCCGCTCACGCCCGCCGAGCAGCGCTCCATCACCAACCTCCCGGGCGACCTCGAAACCTTCCGGCGGCAGGCCGGGCTCTTGCCGGGCGTGCAGGTGATGGGAAACGGGCGCCACCCGTGGGAAACGAACTGGTGCCAGCCGTCGCTCGTCGTCAACGCGCTCCAGGCCAGCTCGAAGAAGGACGCGCGGAACATCGTCTGTGACGCCGCCTGGGCCCGCGTTGGCGTGCGGCTGGTGCCGGACCTCGAGCCGAACGACGTGCAGCAGAAGCTCATCGCCGCGCTCAAGGCCGCCGCCCCCTGGGGCGTCGACGTGTCCATCAAGGCCGAGCCCGGTGCGAAGTGGTGGTACACCGACCCGTCAGGTCCAGCGTTCGAGGCCGCGTTCCGGGCCCTCGAGAAGGGCTATGGCACGACCTCGGTGGCCATCGGCTGCGGCGGGTCGATTCCGTTCGTCGAGCCCTTCTCCATCGAGCTCGGCGGCGTGCCGGCGCTCCTCATCGGCGTCGAGGATCCGTACACGAACGCGCACGGCGAGAACGAGAGCCTGCACCTGGGCGACTTCGACAAGTCCGTGAAGAGCGCGATTCACCTCTACGACGAGCTCGCCGCTGCGCTGACGGCGCGACGCTGACACCTCGACGCAAAACCGAACCGCCCGCCCGGCACGGAGGCCAGACGGGCGGCTCGAGGACTTCGCGCGGGCCAGGGGGAGGGACGGGCCCGGCGACGTCCTTCACGTCACGGCTGGCAGCTGCCCATCACGCACCGCTGGCTCGTCGGGCAGTCGCAGTTGGTGGTGCACACCGAGGTGGTGGGCTCGAGGCAGTAGCCGATGCGGCACACCTTGCCCTGGCTGCACTGCGCTTCGCTGGAGCAGCGGGTGGCGCACGTCGCGTTGACGCAGTCCTGGCCTGAGGCGCAGTGCGACGAGTTCGAGCAGGTGCCGGCCGGGCGCGCCTTGCAGAGGCCCCCCTGGCAGGTCTGCGTCGCGCTGCAGTCGGTGTCGGCCGAGCAGCCGAAGAAGCACGTCGCGTTCACGCACCAGGCGCCCACGCCACAGTCGGCGTTGAAGGTGCACGTCGAGGGCACGCCGCCGTCCGCACGACCGCCACCCGCCGAGCCACCGCCAGCCGCGCCGCCACCGGCAACCCCACCGCCAGCCGCGCCACCGCCAGCCGCGCCACCGCCGGCAGCCCCACCGCCAGCCGCGCCACCCGCGGAGCCACCGTCAAGCTGGCTCGAGCCACCGGCTGAACCGCCCCCCGCCGCGCCGCCGGCCGTCCCACCGTCGACGACGGGCGGGTTGGCGCAGAAGCCGCTCGAGCACACCTGGCCGCCGCCGCAGTCCATCGCGGTCGCGCACGGACGCACGCAGTAGCCGTTGATGCAGGGGTCGAGGCCACACTGCGCGGCGGAGTTGCAGGTCTTCGCGCCCGGCGGAACCGCGCGGCACGAGCCGGCGAGGCAGAAGTTGCCGCGGCTGCAGTCGCTGTTCTGCGTGCAGGCCGCCACGCAGCGCCCGGCCTGACACGTGGTGCCGTTGCTGCAGTCAGCCGTCGTGGTGCAGCGGGGCTTGGGCGTGCACTTGCCCTTGGAGCAGCTACAGCGCTCGTCGCACTCGTCGCTGGCCGAACATGAATCGCCCGGACAGCCGAAGGTACAGTCGGCGTAGTGGTCGTCGTAGTCGATGATGGTGCAGGCGCTGGTGGCCAGCACCGGCATCGCGAGGAGCAGCAGGCTTCGGAGCTTCAGTGCAGTCATTGGTCGGTCCCGGTCAGTGGCGCGCTTTCCTTCGCGCACGCATCGACTTGGTTGCCGCCTCGCACGAAAGCGATCGCTCGCGCTGCCCGAGGCGTCCCGGGCCGACCCGCACTCATCTTGTTTTGTGAATGCAGCGGGCTCCAGGTGCGTCGAGGTGCCTGTCGCGTCGATCGCCAATCGCCCCTCCGGCAACCAACCCCGGGTGAACGCCAGGAGGTGGTCGATGACTGCAGAAGCGCTCCCGATGCCGAGGCTGGTGCCCACGCCTCCGCCGACCGGGCAGGTGGAGGCGCGGCTCCTGCGTCTCGTCGACCGCATCAAGGGCGACGACGCGCTGGCCTTCGAAGAGCTCTACCGGCTGACGCGCGATGACGTGGCCCGCACGCTCTTCCACCTCACCGGCCGGCAGAGCGACCTCGACGACCTGGTGCAAGAGACCTACGTGCGGCTGCTGCGCGCCATCCCGGCGTTCCGGGGCGAGTCGCAGTTCCGCACCTTTCTCTACCGGGTGTGCGGGAACGTCGCGCTGATGCACCTGCGCTGGTGGCGGCGGCGGCGCGAGGAGCTCACCGACGAGGTACCCGAGCAGGTCTTCGGAGGCGTCGACCCGGAGCGCGCCGCCCAGCAGGCCCAGGCGACGCGGCTGGTGCACCGGGCGCTCAACGGCCTCTCGGCGAAGAAGCGCGTCGTCTTCGTGTACCACGAGCTCTGCGGCATGGGCCCCGAGGAGATCGCCCAGGCCGTGGGCACCTCGTACAACACCGTGCGCTCCCGCCTGCACAGCGCGCGGCTCGACTTCACGAAGGCCATGAAGGCCCTCGTCCAGGCAGAGGTGCAGCCATGATGCGCCACGAGACGGAGCGGCTGTGGGCGCTCGCCGCCAACGAGCTGGAGCTGGAAGACAAGCGGTACGTCGAGCTGCACCTGTCGGACTGCCCCGAGTGCCGCGACGGCCTCGAGGCCGTGCGGCTCGCGCGGCGGGCGCTCGAGACGGCGCGCAGCTCGGCGCCGGTGCTCGCCTGGGAGGCGACCGACGAGAAGGTGGGCGCCCTCGTCGAGAAGCGGCTGCGGGCCTCGGCGCGCCCCCGGTGGATTCCGTTCGCCCTGGGCGGCGGGCTGCTCGCCACGGCCATGCTCGCCGGGGTCCTTCTGTGGCCAGCGTCGGCGCCGGTCGAGCCGTTGCCTCAGCCGCCCCTCGTCGAGGTCGTCGCGCCGATGCCGGTGCGGGTCGAGATGGCGCGCGGGCTGACGCGAGTCGCGGCTTCCATCGAGCCGGTGGCGGCGGGGGAGACGCTGCAGAGCGGTGACGTGCTGAAGACGGGCATCGCCGGCAAGGCGTTCGTTCACCTGCCCGACTCAAGCCACGTGCGCGTGGCCGCGGCGACCCAGCTGGCCCTCACACGCGCCGAGGCGAGCGACATCGCCCTGACGGTGAGCCGCGGCCGCATCGCCGTGCGCGCCTCGCACGAGCCACGACAGGGCTTCGTCGTGCACGCCGGAGACGTCACCGTGCAGGTCGTCGGCACCATCTTCTCGGTCTCGAACGAGGCCGAGGGCGTCGAGGTGGCCGTGTCAGAAGGCACGGTGCGGGTGGCCTCGGGTGACGAGAAGGTGCTCGAGGTGCGCGCTGGCCAACGCCTCGTCGTCGACGCCCGCTCGGGGAAGACCCGCCTCGGCAAGCTGACGCCGGCGCTCGAGCGCGAGCTCGGCGAGGTGCAGGGCGTGGCAGAAGCGGTGACGAGCGCCGAGCAGCAGGCCGTCGTGGCGGCGGCCGGTGGTTCGGCGCCACGCCGGAGCAGCGCGCTGCCGAGGTTGTCGTCGGAAGAGGCAAAGGCCCGGCAGGTGACGCCGGTGGGGCCCGACGTGGCCGCGCCCCCCGCGGCGGAGGCTCCACCTCCAGCGCCGGAGACGAAGACCATCACCGTCGAACCCGAGGCCCAGGTCGAGGTCGAACGGTGGGACGGCCCGGGCACGTTGTTCCCCTCGCTCGCCGGCGGTGCGACCCGCGGGGTGCCGACCTCTCGCGACGAAGCGCCAGCGGCGCAGGTTCCTGCGAAGCCGCTGCCCGCGCCGGAAGGTCCCGCCTCCGAGGAGGCCGAGTGGGCCGCGATGCCGAAGGCCGAGCCGTCACTGGCCGTCACCCTCGCGCCCGCGAAAGCCGAGCCTGCGCCCCCGCCGAAGCCCAACCAGGTCGTCGTGGCGAAGCCGCAGGCGAAGTCGCTGGAGCAGCTCTTCCTCGAGAAGGCCGAGTCGAGCCTCGACAAGGGCACCTGTGAGCGCTTCCTCGCCGGGCTCGAAGACATCGCGCTCGAAGGGTCCGACCAGGCGCAGCTCGCGCGGGTGCTCAGGGCCCGCTGCTTCGATGCCCAGCTCCGGCCGAGGCAGGCGATGGGCGAGTACGTGAAGTACCTCGAGGCGTTCCCGAAGGGTCGCTTCGCCGAGGAGGCCCGCACGGCGCTCGGCCAGTGAGCCTCTGCCCCGAGGCATCGTCGTCGTCTCAGGGGTGACGGCTGCTGTTCGTTCGAGCGCAGCGAGCGTGCGCCAGGGCGCCGCGGTTCGTGCTGCGCGGACGAAGATCGACGTCGGTCGTCCCGTCACCGAGCGCTCGACCCGGACGTGAGGGCGCGGCGGTTCGCCCGCACTGGTTGCGCGGACAAGGACCGAACTCGGTTGTCCCGTGTCCGGGCGCTCGACCCCGACGTCAGGGTGCGGCGGTTCGCGCACACTGGCTGCGCGGACAAGGACCGACGTCGGTTGTCCCGTGTCCGAGCGCTCGACCGGGACGTCAGGGCGCGAAGATCCAGGTGCTGCCTTCGACGGGCGCCGGCTCTCGCTGCGGTGTCCGCTGGCGCACCTGCTCGCGCGCGTTCTCGCGCAGCGCGCTCTGCAGCAGCCGGCCTCCCCCCGAGGCCAGGGTGCCACCCACCACCGTCGACGCAAAGGGGGCCTCGGCTGCGGTCCGTGCGACGTCGGCCGCGAGCTGGCCACCGCCCGCGGCGGTCGCGACGCCGGCGGTCACGACGCCTCCAGCGATGAGCGGCGTCCTGTTGGCGCTCACGAACGCACGGCCCTGCTCCGCCACCCGCTGAACGGCGCCCAGCCGACCGACCATCGAGACGGCGCGCGTGAGGGCGCCTCCGGTGGCCAGCGAGCCCGCGACGTAGCCGGCGGCGCGGGCCGGGTTCTGGCTGATCTCCGCGACGAGCCGGTCACCCCCTGCGCCCAGCAACTCGCCGAGCGCGCGGCGGCCCTCCTCGGTGCGAATGAGCTCGCGGAGCTCGCCAGCTCCCGCGATGACGTTGTTGCGGAACTCCGAGTCGGTCGCGAAGCGGCCCACGGCGATGGCCGACTGAACGACGCCACCGGCGGTGTCGCGCACCCCATCCCGGAAGCCGCGCGCGAACTCGCCTGCGTGCTCGGTGATGGTTCGGTTCCCGAAGGCCTCACCCAGGGTCTGGGTGCGAGCGGCGGTGTCTTCGCGCACGCGCTCGGCGAGCTCCCGGCCCTGCGGGGTCTGCAGGGCCCGTGCGCCTGCGCGCGCGGCAGGGCCAACCTCGAAGCCATCTTCTCCGCGGATGCTCTGGAGCGCCGAGGGGAGGCTCGTCGGGGCTGCCTCTCTCGGAGCGGTGTTGCTCGGCGCAGCCGCGGCCTCGGTGGTGCCGGTCTCGAACTCGTCGGGTACGTCGAGCCCACCGGGCGACGCCGGCGCGACGTCAGGCGCCGGTGCCGGAGCCTCGATGGGGGGCGAAGCGGGCGAAAGGGGGGCCGTGGGGCCAAGGCTGGGCGGGAACTCGACGGACATGGTGCGCTCCGATGAAGCCCGAGACGTTCGGGGGTGACGTCGTCGACAGCAAGGCCAGTGCCCAGCGAGGCGCTCCAGAATCCAGCCGTTTCGGGCGAAGAGTGGGGACCCGCAATCAACAGTGGGAGCGCGCCACTCCAGTCCAGGCCGTCAGTCGGCGAGGGCTGCCGGCGCGGTGCGGCTCGTCCGCTGCGAGAAGGTGGCACGAATCAGACGTCAGGGCTTCGGCACGGCCTGCCCGGCGCGCGCGACCAACTCGACCGTCGTGGCGTCGGTGAGGCCCACGCCGTCGCCCTTCTCTTCGGTCGTACCGCCCAGCCGTACCACCTCGCCGCGCTGCAGCTGAAAGAAGCGCGCATTGCCCTCGGTGCGGTGCTTGTCCTGCAACGCGAGTCCCACGCGCCCTTCGGGCCCACAGCCCATGTACCGCTGGCGGCCCTTCCCCTCGAGCGCCTCCGACACGATGCGAAACACCCGCCCCTGCGGCGGTTCGGCCCACGCCTCGCCCTTCGGCGCCAGCACGAGGTAGCTCATCTTGAGCGACTCTTTGTGGAGCCCCGCGGCGCGCGCGAGCGCCTCGGTCAACGTCGGCATGCGCCAGGGCCGCTCGGCGTGACACCAGTCTGACGGTTTCACCAACGCGGGGCAGCTGCCGCGGAACAGGCACGGCGCGCGCACCGCGTAGCCCTTCGCCACCAGCACGTCGCGCACGGCCAGCAGCGCGCGCGAGGTGTCTCGCAGCGCCGGCTCCATCACCACCAACGAGCCGCCTGGCTTCACCCGCGTCAGCACCTGCTCGAGCAGCGCCGCCCGTCGGGCCACGTCGCCGTCGTACAGCTCGTTCACCACGTGGCCCATGGTGATGACGTCGAAGGTGCCCTCTGGCAGCGGCCGCTCGGGGCTCCACTCGCGCGTCCCCAACGACTCCGAGGCTGCGATGGCGAGCTGCCGGGCGAGCTCGAGCGCGGGCTTGCTGCGGTCGGCGGCGATGGTCTCGCGCGCACCTGCGTCGATGCCGGCGAAGGCGAGGGGGCCGGGGCCGCTCCCGAGGTCGAGGAGCGAGCGGGGCCGCGCGGGCAGCTCCGAGAAGAGCGAGCGGGACTGCGCGTACGACACCGGCCAGTAGAAGAGCAGGTACGCACCGAGCAGCTGCGGGTCGTCCATGTACTTCGCGCCGGCGAGCTCGCGCTGCCGCGTCAGCCCGTGGGACAGCCGCTTGATGCCGGCGCCGACCTCCTTCACCTCGGGCGGCGTCAGCCGGTCGGCGGGGCCCTCATCGACGAACGGGCGGCTCCGCCCACCAGCGCGGTTACCACCAGAGCGCGCGGCGCGGCGTTCTCGCCAGACCTGGATGAGCCTCGGAATCCACGCGTCGAGGTCGCGAGCGGCATCGGACGACATGCCGGGCACATAGACCGAGCGGGGCCCCGTCGTCGTGTTCGCGAGCGCCCTGGCGGGTGTAGCGTTCCGCCCTCATGACACGGCTCCTCTTCGTCTGTGCCCTGGCCGCAGCGCCCGCCCTTGCCGACTTCAAGCGCCTGCACGCCGAGCGCGCGACGGCCAGCAGCTTCCTCGAGTCGAACTGGAACAAGTACCAGGAGAACTACCACCCCACCTACGTGCTGGACGACGACCCGAAGACGGCATGGGTCGAGGGCGCCGAAGGTGACGGGGTGGGCGAGGCGCTGACGATTCCGCTGTCGGCGCTGAAGGCCGCGCGCACCGTGAAGCTCGTCATCACGCCGGGCTACCAGAAGTCGAAGCCGCTCTTCGCTGCGAACGGCACGCCCACCGCGCTGAGCGTCGCCGTGAGAGACCTCTCTGGCACGCAGACCGGCGCCGCGGAGCTGACGCTCAAGCCCGCATGGGGCCAGCAGACCTTCGAGGTGCCGGTGAAGGGCGGGCTCGCGTCGGTGACGCTCACGGTGAAGGCCGTGCGCGCCGGCGCGACGTACCGCGACACCTGCCTCTCCGACGTGCAGGTCTTCGTCGACAGTGACACGCCGTATGACAGCCGCGTCGAAGAGGCCCGGCGCCAGGCGATGGCGAGGTGGAAAGCCGAGCGCCTCGCCGCGGCGAAGTACTTCGCGTCGCTCCCGAAGAGCTACCCCTTCGCCTCGGCGCGCTACCGGGCGCAGACCGTCGTGGAGTCGCGGCGCGTGCAGAAGCGCTGGAAGCGGCTCGTCACCGCCGCCGATGGGTCGGTCACCGGCGAGCCTGACCCGGCCTTTCGCGACGTGTCGGCGCTCATCGGCACGAAGTCGCTCCCATCGCCGATGGACGAAGGCGACGCTGCGCTCCTCTCGGCGGTCGAGTCGGCCTCGAAGGCGACGTCGGGGAAGTGGTTCGCAGCCTCGACGAAGCGGGTCACGCAGCCGCCAGACGGTCTCGCGCAGGCCTTTCCGGGCTTCGCCCTGCCGTTCCTCGACGCGGCCGACGTCACGCTCTTCGAGTCGAAGGCCACCAGCGCGACGATTCCGCGCCTGCGGGTCGAAGAGGGCCTGACGGCGGAGAAGCGCTCCGACCTGCTGCTCCTCGAAGGGACGTCGGCCGCGCCGCGGTTCGCCGTCTTCAAGCACGTCAAGCAGGTGTCCGACCGCGTCGAGTACCAGGAGTCGACCTGGGTGCTCCTCCGATGGACTGAGGCCGGCCACCTCGATCGCGTCGCGACCTTGATGCAGGTGCTCGACGCCGACGGGAGCGGCCCTCCGCCCACCATCATCGTTCAGGTGTGGCACGTCACCCGCGACGGGCCCATTGAGGTGCGCGAGCTGCGCTCGTGGAACGGCGCGAACTCCGACTTCGCCGAGGCCGGCGACGACGATGGCACGTCACTCGAAGTGGTGCGGTACGTGCCGGTGACGAAGTGACCGTCTGGCTCGTCGCGGCGCTGCTGCACCAGGTGCCCTTCGAGACGCGTGGGTTCACCCGCCCGCTGGCCCTCGACGCGCCTGACGCCCGCGCGTGTGCGTCGTGTCATGCACGTGAGGCGAACGACTGGCGCGCCTCGTTCCACGCGCAGAGCCTCACCTCGCCGGTCTTCCGCGACGGGTTCGCGGTCGAGCCACATCTGCGCTGCGTCGTCTGTCACGGCCCCCTCGAGGCGCAGACGAGAGCAGCGTGGCGGCAGAAGGCCCTGCTGGCCTCGGGCGCAGCGCTCCCGGCGGACTCACCCGTCCACGACGGCATCACCTGCGCGGCCTGTCACGTGCGCGACGGCACGGTGCTCGCGCCGAGCCCCACGGCCCGGCCGTATGGACACCCGCTGCGTCACGAGCCGGCCCTGCGCACCAGCGCGTTCTGCGCCACCTGTCACGAGTTCACCGGCCACGCGCTCGTCGATGGCGTCACGGTGCTCAACGCCCTGCCGACGCAGACGACGTTCACCGAGTGGACGCAGTGGGGCGGCGCACGGACCTGCCAGGCCTGCCACATGCCGAACGGCTCGCACCGCGTGCGGGGTGGGCACGACGTCGAGTTCGTCCGCGGCGCCTTGACGCTCGACTGGCGTGGCGACGTCGCCACCGTCACCGCGCACGACGTCGGCCACCGGGTCCCCACGGGAGACGTCTTTCGCCACCTCGTCCTCTGGGCCGACGACGTGCCGCTCGCGCGCTTCGGCGTCGAGCTGGGACCGGGCGTCGACGCCGATGGGCACTCTGGCGTGCAGGTGACGAGGGACACGCGGCTGGTCCCCGAGGTCCCCGTGCGGGTCGTCATGCCCCGAGGTGCGCGGAGCGTCCGCCTCACCTACCACTTCACCGCGCCGACCCCGCGCAGCGCCGCGCTCCTCACGCGCGACGACGAGCTGGTCGAGCTGTTCTCCATTCGGCGAGCCGAAAGTCCGGCGGCTGCGCAGCGCGTCGGCTACACGCGAGCGCCATGATTGAAGTGCGGCAGCTCACCAAGCACTACCGCGTGCACAAGCGGCAGCCCGGGCTCGCCGCGGCCTTCAAGTCGCTCTTCCGGCGCGAGTACACGACGGTGAAGGCCGTCGACGGCATCACCTTCTCCATCAAGCCGGGCGAGCGGGTGGGCTTCCTCGGCCCGAACGGCGCCGGCAAGACGACGACCCTCAAGATGCTGGCGGGGCTGCTCTACCCGACGACCGGTGAGGTGCGCGTCGACGGCCACGTGCCGCAGCGCCGCGAGCGCGAGTTCCTCAAGAAGATCATGCTCGTCATGGGCCAGAAGCAGCAGCTGCTGTGGGACCTGCCGCCAGCCGAGACCTTCGAGCTCAACCGCGCCGTCTACGACGTGCCCCGCGACGTCTTCACCGCGCGCATGAAGGAGCTCGGCGAGCTGCTCGAGCTGGGAGACCTCGTCAACAAGCCCACCCGCCAGCTCTCTCTGGGCGAGCGCATGAAGTGCGAGCTCGCGGCGGCGCTGGTGCACGGCCCGAAGGTGCTCTTCCTCGACGAGCCCACCATCGGCCTCGACGTGTCGATGCAGGTGGTGATGCGCGACTTCATCCGCCGCTACAACGAGCGCACCGGGGCCACCCTCATCCTCACCAGCCACTACATGGACGACGTGGCCGCCCTCTGCCCCCGCGTCGTCGTCATCGACAAGGGCACGCTGTCGTTCGACGGCACGCTGGACGAGCTGGTGAAGAAGGTGCGGCCCGAGAAGCGGGTGACGTTGCGCTTCTCACAGCCCGTCGCGCGGGAGCAGGTCGCGCCGCTGGGCACCGTCGTCTCGTGCGAGGGCGCGCAGGCGGTGCTGCAGGTGAACCACGACGCCGTCAACGCGGTGGTGGGCAAGGCGCTGGCGACGCTCCCGGTGGTGGACCTGAACGTCGAGAACCCGCCGCTCGAAGAGGTGATGAGCGAGCTCTTCTCACGCAGCCGCGCGGCCTGACGTCAGGGCCTCCACCGAATGCGGGTGACGAAGCGCGCGAGGTGCTCGAAGTCTTCGAGCTCGAGCGGGTGCTCCTTCGGGCGCAGCACGAACGCCGGGCTCCACGCGCGCTCGGTGAGGGCGCTGCGAAAGGCCTCCATCGTCGGCCGCTGAATGCGGTCGCCCTCGGCCGCGACCAGCAACGTCGGCAGCGGTCGCTCCGGCACGGCGACGCCGCTCACCTGACCCGCGTGCAGCACCACGTAGCCCGACGCCTCGAGGTCGGCCTCCATGAGCAGCGAGGTGAAGAAGCCGCCGTTCGAGTAGCCCGCGAGCACCGGCCGCGCGAGCGTCTGCCCAAGGCGCGTCGCCGCCGCCTCGAGCGCGAGCTGCACCCGTCCTTCGATGGCGCGGCGCTCCTCCACGCGGTGCCTCACCGTCGGCCAGCACCACCACGTCGTGTACTCGGCGGCCCAGTCGCACAGCCCCGGCACCCCGCGCAGCGCCACCACCGACACGGCGTTCTTCGAGGCCGCGGGCGCCACGAAGCCCAGCTCGCGCGCGAAGGCCTTCGGGTCCGGCGCCAGCATGCCGTGGAAGTAGACGACGACGCCCGGCGTCTTGCCGCGCTTGAGGCACGCGTCACCGTCGAGCGCCTCCCAGCCGCCAGGGCAGGGCGTCAGCTGCGACAGCACGAGGAGCACGAAGACCGACACGCGCCTTCATCTCACCGGAGCCCGGCGCGGGCGCAACTGATCCACTGGCAAAGACACTGCACAGCGTCAGCCCATGGGGTCGTGGTGGGACCGGTTTCGTCAGTTCTTTGGCGCCGCGCCGCCACCGCCGCCCCGCGTCAGCGCTCCAACGCCGAAGCCGAGCGCGCCCCCCGCGACCGCGCCGCCTTCCGAGCGCAGCGGCAAGTACCCGTCCCGGCCGCCGCTCACCGTCCTGCCGGGCGGGCTCGACAAGGAGAGCCCCTTCGACCAGCTCGTCGCCTGGCTGGGTCTGTCTCTACCCGACCGGCTCGTCTTGACCCAGGCCGACCTCGACGCCGACGAGGCGCTCGCGGCGCGCGCCCTGGAGCACTTCCGCAAGAACCGGCCGGCGCCGTCGTCGTTGCCTGCCGTCTCGCTCCAGGTGCTCAACGCCATCGCCGAGCCGGACCTGTCGCTGTCCGAGCTCTCGCGCCTCGTCGCGCAGGACCCGGCGCTGGCCGCGGGCGTGCTGAAGGTGGCCAACAGCCCGGCGTACATGGGCGCGCAGGAGATCCAGACGCTGCGCGATGCAGTGACGCGGCTCGGCCTCACCGAGGTTGGCCGGGTGGCGGGCATGGTGGCGGCGCGCTCACTCTTCCAGCCGCAGGTGCGCAGCGAGTTCGCCACCTTCGGCGCCAAGTGGAGCGAGCTCTTCACCGACTCGGTGACGGCGGCGCGCGGCTCGGCCTGGCTGTCGATGCGGCTGCGCAAGGGGCGCAGCGACCACGTCTTCGTCGCGGGCATGCTGCACGACCTCGGCCGGCCGGTCGCGCTGCGCTCCATCGCGGCGCTCGCGATGGGTGGCGAGTCCATCGACGCGCACCGGGTCGACCGCGTCATCGAGCAGGTGCACGTCGAGGTGGGCGGCGAGGTGCACCAGGCGTGGAGCCTCCCGCGCTTCCCCACCCTGGTGGCGATGCGGCACCACGACCTGAACCTGCCGGCCGACGGCGAGTACGTCGACGTGCACGTGGTGCGGCTGGTGAGCGCGCTCATTCAGTTCCGCCGCAGCCCCTGGCGCTTCGAGACGATTCGCAACGAGGTGAACCAGAGCTGCGCTGCGCTCGGCGTCGACGCCTTCGTGCTGCGCTCGCTCGACACGCAGCTCAAGGACGAGCAGACCCACGTGGGCCACTCGTTCTCGGACAAGGGCCGGCGGCGCACCGGGTGACGGGGAGAGCGCCTCGCCTCAGCCCTGGAACCACCACGGCAGCGCCTGGTCGCGGCCCGGGTTCGCCGGGAAGTACGTCGACGCGTAGTACGCGAGCATCGCCGAGTGGGTCGAGCTGCTGCCGCTGCACGCGCCGTTCTGACAGTCGTACACGCCGAAGCCCGGCGAGCTGCCGCGGTACTCGGCCGAGGTGAGGCCGAAGGCGCGCAGCAGCGACACGAGCAGGTCGTTGTAGGGCCGGCCGGGGCGCAGCGTTCGCCCCGGGTACCCGCCCGGCGTCACCGAAGCCGTCGGGTGCGCGAAGCTGACGTACTGGCCGGTGCGCAGGAGCCCGTTGAGGCTCCCGCCCACCATCACCGGCACGTTCAACCCGCAGTGGTTGTCGTACTTGCTCGCCCCGAGGTCGCTCGTCAGCAGCACCGCCGAGTTGTCGAGCAGCGTCTTGCCGTTCGACTCGATGAACGACTCCATCCTCGACATGAAGTGGCTCGCGACCGGCAGGCTCTCGGTGCGCAGGAACGTCGCGTGGGCCACCCGGTTGTTCGCGTTGTCGAGCGTGTGCACCAGGTCGTGCTCGTCGAGCAGCTTGAGGTACGCCAGCCGGCTGACGCCGCAGGCCAGCCCCATCACGGTGATGTCGGCCATGTTCCGCGCGCGTGCCAGCGCTCCGGCTGCGTCGGGCGTGAAGGGCGCAGGACAGGTCGCGTTCGACGACACGGGCATCGTCATCATCGGAGGCCGCGCCTGCGCCTCGGCGTTCACCCGCGTCTGCACGTCTCGCATGAAGTCGAAGAAGGCGTCAGCCACCTGCCGGTCGGCCATCGACAGGCGCCCGCTGGAGCGCAGGGCGGTGATGGCGTCGAGGGCCTGGTCCACCATCAGCTTCTTGCGCCCAGCGCGGCGCTCGGCGTCGGTGAGCCCCGGGGTTGGCATGGGGGTCGGCGTGCCGGGCGAGGCCACGCGCATGACGACCTTGTTGAAGTACGCGCGGCTGTCGGACTCGTTGAGGATGACGGGGTTCCCGTCTTCGTAGCAGTGCGAGTAGGTGTGCCCGTACGGCGTGGCGCGCAGCACCGGAATGCGGTTGGCCGTCGTGGGGTACACCTTCGTCGAGCGCGCCAGCACGGTGTCGATGGAGTTCGCCGAGCGCGCGTCGAACGAGTCGTTCCCGCCCGTGTGGCCGCCGCCGGCGAGCGAGGTGTTGTGCGCGTGCCCGACGGCCGCCAGCAGGTCGAGCCCCTCGAGGAGCGACACCTTGCTGCGCAGCGGCGCGAAGTCGGGGCCGAAGTACGAGCCCAGCGTGAGGTTCGACAGCGGCGCCGCGCGCACGCCGGGCGCCACCTGCGTCAGCGTCACCGGGCCCACCGGGCTCCAGTTGTCCCAGTACACGCCATGGCCGAACACGAGGAAGGCCGCCTTGCGGAAGTCCGCGTCGGTGGCGGCGAGCGCACGGTTTGGCAGCAGCGACGAGAGGAAGGGCAGCGCGAGCGTCGCGGCGCTCCCCCGCAGCAGCATGCGCCGGCTCAGCGGGTTGACGACGACGTTCACGGTTCCCACGAGAGATCCTCCGAGGCGGCGTTGGTGGCGAAGACGTCGAGCAGGGGGCGGCCGGCCCGCAGCGCCGCCTCCACCGAGGCCAGGTGGCAGCGGTCGGCCGGCGTGTCGAGCGCGCGGCGCGCCTGGCGGAAGAGCTGCCGCGTCATGCACGCCTTCACCTGGCTGGAGCGCGAGACGACCTCGGCGAAGGCCCTGGGGTCCTCGACCCGCTGCGCCGCCCCGTCGAGCACGAGCTCGGCGCTGTCTTCGATGGGGAGCGTGCGCACCAGCGCTCGGCTCTGGTCGAAGATCTCCTCCGCCGGCCGCTGCTCCCCGAGCGCGCCGAAGCGCTCGAAGACGAAGCCCGCCGGGTTGATGGCGGCGTGGCAGCCCGCGCAGCGCGCCTGCGAGGTGACGGCGGTCGCCAGCTGCCGCCCCGACAGCTCGAGCAGGTCGAGCTTCTCCTTCTCGGCGGCGGCCACCGCGTCGGCGTCGGTGGGAATCGGGCCGAGGTCGACGCACGACAGCTGCGTGACGAAGACGGCGCCCCGGTGAATGAGCGAGGTGCGCGGCTCGCTCGACACCAGCAGCAGCGGCCGCAGGAACAGCCCGCGGCGCCAGTCCGAGACGATGCGCGGGTCGCCGCTCCCGCGTGACACCGCGGTGCCCATCACCTTCGCCGTGTCGGCATCGGGCGGAAAGGCCGCGGCGCTCGTCATGAGCTCGGCGAACGACGAGGCGCCGCTGTCGAAGGTGACGTGCTCGCCGAAGCGCATCGCCTCTTCGAGGAACGCCGCGTTGATGGTGCCGCCGTTGACCCCGAAGCGCTGCGAGTAGAACGCGTCGGCCTGCCGGGCCTTGAAGGCGTAGAGCCAGTTGGCGAAGAAGCTGCGCACGAAGCGGCGCCCCGCGTGCACCGTCGTCGCCGTCGCGGGCCGGGTGAGGAGCCGCCGCGCGTGCAAGAGCCGCTGCGCCTGCGTGTCGAGCTGGCCGAGGCGCGCGGCCTCGAAGAGCTCCGCGTCGGGCATCGAGCCGATGGCCGCGTACGACAGCCGCGACGCCACCGTCCACGCGTCGACGCGCGTCCCGCCGGGCTCGACGGTGCGCTGGTGCGTCAGCAGGAAGAGGAACTCGGGGCGCGTGAGCAGCTGCCCGAGCACCAGCGCGACCCGCTCGGCCGGCGATGGCGCCACCGGGGTGCTCGTCTGCAGCGTCGCCACCCACGCAGCCGTCTCAGGGGCCGTCAGCGGCCGGCGCAGCACCCGCAACCCCACCTCCGTGACGAAGGCCGTCGCGCAGGCCCGGTCGCTCGTCGAGACGACCCCGCCCGCCACCAGACACGCGGGCGCGACCCGCCGCAGCCAGGTGGGGTTGGTGGAGACGCGCTCCGCCACGTCGGCCATCGTCTCGACGAGGCCGCTCACCGACGAGCGCGACGGGTGAGCGCCCGAGGGCATGCGGTGCACGTCGAAGGGCTCGACGGCGTAGTCGCCCAGGGTGGTCAGCGTGTCGACGACGTCGGCGCCGAAGAGGTCTTCGAGGGTGTTCTCGAGCTCCGCCCGCGACAGCCGACGCATCGCTGGCAGCGCGCCGTGCGCTCCGGGCGACTCGCACGCGAAGTGCGGCGCGTCGACCGGGCCCGCCGGTCGGTCCGGTGTGGGCTCCGACGGCGTGGGGCGTGGCGCCGCTGGGTCGGCGGCCGGGGGCGCGTCGGTGGCCGAGGCCAGCGTCAGGCCCCCGATGAGGTCTCCGCTGCAGCCGGCCAGGAACAGCGAGGCGAGGAGGGCGCGTCGATGCATGGCGCCTCCGTCTGCACCCACAGGGCCATGCTCCCGGCCCTCAAAGAATCAGGGGCTTGCACGGTATTGCGCGGTGGGACTGCTACCTCGAGCCAGCAGCCGAATGCGCCTCGAGGCTCCACGCACCTCCCCCGCCGTCTGGACCGTCGGAGGCTCCGGCATCGGTCGTGAGGGCTCGATGCGAGCCGTCCTGATGACACCAACACGACATATGGTCGCCGCATCGACACGTACGTACGTGTCGAGATAATCTCGAAATCATGAAGATCAGCGCGACGAGGCTCCGGGCCGAGCTGTATCGAATGCTGGACGAGGTGTTGGAGACGGGTCGACCGGTGGAGGTCTCACGACCGAAGGGGACCCTCGTGATTCAGCGTGCCGCACTTTCCCGCCGGAAACGCCGCAAGAAGCCCGCGTCGAATCCGGACGTCATGGTCGGCGACCCTGACGACTTCATCCACTTCGACTGGTCGGGCAGCTGGAAGCCAACGTTGTGAATCACATCGACACGCACGTCGCGTTGTGGCTCCGCGCCGGAGATCGCGCGCGGCTCAAGCCAATCCGGCGCACGCTCGACGTCGAAGACCTGGCCATCTCGCCCTTCGCGATCCTGGAGCTTCAAGCGCTCTTTGAGATTGGGCGCATTCGGGAGACGGGCCGTTGGGTGTCGCAGCACCTGTTCGAGGACTACGGCGTGACCGTGGCGGACTCCTTTCTCGCGGAGGCCTGTGACCGAGCAGTCGACTTGAGCTTCACCCGTGACCCGTTCGACCGACTCATCGGCGCGCACGCGTTGGCGTCCGGCGTGCCGCTGCTCACCGTCGACGAAGTGCTGCTCGAGCACCTGCCCTGCGCTCGGTGGGGCTCGAGCTGAACCGTCGCGCGCGCGCCCGCTTTGGCGATAGATGCCGCCCCGTGAAGATCGCCACCTGGAACATCAACAGCGTTCGCGCCCGCGTCGACCGGCTCCTCGAGTGGCTGAAGACGCGCGCGCCCGACGTCGTGTGCCTGCAGGAGACGAAGTGCACCGACGACCAGTTCCCTTCGCTCGAGGTGCAGGCCGCCGGGTACACGGCGCACCTCTTCGGCCAGAAGTCGTACAACGGCGTCGCGATTCTCTCGAAGCGGCCGGTGAGCGACCTGCGCCGCAACCTGGGCAACGACGACGAGCAGTCGCGCGTCATCGCCGGCACCATCTCGGGCGTCACCGTCGTGGGCCTCTACGCGCCCAACGGGCAGGCGCTGGGCTCAGAGGCGTTCCAGTACAAGCTCGACTGGTACGCCGCGCTCACCCGCTGGCTCACCTTCGCGAAGGGCACGCCGACGCTGCTGTGCGGTGACTTCAACGTCGCGCCGGCCGAGCTCGACGTCTACGACGTGCCGCTCTTCACCGGGCAGACGCTCTTCTCGCCGAAGGAGCGCGCCGCCTTCGAGGCGCTCAAAGACACGCACGGCCTGGTCGACCTCTTCCGCGAGAAGCACCCCGCCATGCAGGCCTTCTCGTGGTGGGACTACCGCGAGCTCGGCTTCCCCAAGAACAAGGGCCTTCGCATCGACCACTTCCTGGTGTCGAAGGACCTGCTGGCGCGCTGCACCTCGGTGGAGATCGACCGCGAGGCCCGCAAGGGCAAGCAGCCGTCCGACCACGCGCCCGTCATCGCCACCTTCTCGGAGTGAGGCCGGCCAGCCACGGTGGGCTGGAAATTCGACATGGCGGGACAGGCCTGTAGCGTCTATGGCCGCGCGCCCTTCGAAGGAGCCACCGGTTGGCACTCCGGCTGCTCTCTGAAGAGGGAACGCGTCCACCGACGCGGCACGGAGGCCACACAGATGATGGAGCGGGCGAAACGAATCGGCGTTCTCATGGGCGGTTGGGGCGAGGAGCGCGAGGCGTCGATGCGCACCGGCGAGGCCCTCGCGCAGGCGCTCGAGGCGAAGGGGCACCCGGTGGTGCGGCTCTTCGCGGGCAACGCGCTCGACACGTCACTCCGTGAGGCCGCCGTCGACGTCGCGGTGCTCGCGCTCCACGGGCGCATGGGTGAAGACGGCCGCGTGCAGGGCCTGCTCGAGGTGATGGGCATTCCGTACACCGGCTCGGGCGTGCTCGCGTCGGCGCTCGCGATGAACAAGGGCTTCGCGAAGAAGCTCTTCCGCCAGCACAACCTCGCCACGCCGACGGGCTACGTGGTGTCGGCCGCGCGCCTCGGTGACGCGCCGGCGCTGCACGCGGACCTCGGCTTCCCCTGCGTGGTGAAGCCGGCGAACGGTGGCTCGTCGGTGGGGCTGACGCTGGTGCACACGCGCGAGCAGCTCGAGCCGGCGCTCCAGCTGGCGTGCCGGTACGGCGGCGAGGCGCTCGTCGAGCGCTTCGTGAAGGGCAAGGAAGTCACCGTCGCCATCCTCGACGGCCGCGTGCTGGGCGCGTGCGAGGTGTCGCATGACGGCTCGGTGTACGACGCGTCGAGCAAGTCCGAGGGGACGGCGCGCGCGCACGTTCCGCCCCGCCTGCCCCAGACGCGCCTGGCGAACCTGGAGCAGATGGCGCTCACGGCCGCGCGCGCGCTCGGGTGCCGGGGCGCGGTGCGGGTCGACTTCATCGTGCCCGAGGTGGGCAACGAGGTGGTGCTCGAGGTGAACACCTTGCCGGGCTTCACCCGCACGAGCCTGTTCGCGCGCATCGCGAAGGCGGCGGGGGTGCCGTTCGAGGACCTGGTGGAGCAGCTCGTCGCTGGAGCGCGTGTCGATGGCGCGCACGTGCACGAGGCCCCCGAGGTCACCGCGCCGGTCGAGGTGCAGGCGCACGCGGGCTGAGGCGGTCGCGGGGTGAGCCAGCGTGGAGTCGGCCCCGGCGCTGGCTCGAGGTTCGCCCGTGGAACGGACTCAGGCGCGTCGCCGAGCTCGCGTGGCATCTTCCTGTGGGCACGGAGTCGTGCGCCTCCTCTCGCGGAGTCGTCTTCCCGGCTTCATCGAGGCGTCTTCCAGCGCACGGGGGGCGTCTTCCAGCGCACGGTGGCCGTCCTCCAGCGCACGGTGGGCGTCTTCCAGCGCACGGTGGGCGTCTTCCAGCGCGCGGTGGCCGTCTTCCAGCGCGCGGTGGGCGTCTTCCAGCGCGCGGTGGGCCCGGCTCCAGAGCGCGCTCAGCCCGGTTCCAGAGCACGCTGAGCCCGGTTCCGGAGCACGCTGAGTCTGGTTCCGGAGCGCGCTGAGTCTGGTTCCAGAGCGCGCTGAGTGGCTTCAAGGGCCGGCTCTCGGTCGAGGGCCGACCGCGCCACGAGGCGCGGCGTGGTTCGTCACCCTTTGGGCCCGGGCGCTTCGGCGACGGCACACCTTCTGAGCGCTTGCGCTCGACACTCACCCGCCGCATTCGCGCGCCCCGAGCCCAAACTGCTCTCGTGAGGGGCCTGCTCGAGGTCCTCGAGCGCCCCGGGGGGGCCGGTCGTCACGGTGGGACCATGCCGCGAGCGTGCCCGCGACTCGGGTTTCCCGCGCGCTCAACCCCGAGGGCCACGCGGAAATCAGTCCAGGAGTTCCGATCAGCCTCGGATTCTGCTGGAGCGGCGGTGAGGTTGCACCCGGAGCCCGGTGTCCAGGGTCCTCCAGCCACCATGTCCCTGACGATGCCAACGCTCGAGCTCCGGCCCCTGAGAGGATGGCTCAGCGACGAACAACTCGAAGCGCTCGACGCGAGCTCGCTCCTGCGCGACGTGCGAGACGAGGTCGAGCGAGACATTCTCCTCGAGGGCATCAACGAAGTGGCCCTCGAGGAGTTCCTGGAGCGCCTCGCGGCCGATGCGGCGTCCCTCTACCTGCCGTGCCCACCGGTCGAGGTCTTCGAGTTCGAAGGCGTCCGCATCGGTTCGGCCCGCTCCCTCCTCGTACGCCTCGAGACGCTGCGGGACGAGCTCGAGCTGGACGTTCCGGTCGATGAGCGCACGCGCTCGCTCGCCGCACAACGGTCGCTCTGGAAGGCCATGAAGGAGGGCGCCCGGGAGCTCCTCGAGACCGGCCAGGTGCTCGTCATCGAGGGCTGGCCATGAGGTGGGGCGGCGCAGCACTCGTCATCGCCCTGCTCACCTCGGTGCCGGCGCACGCAGCGGCTCCACGGCCCACGCGCGAGGAGGTCTCTGCCGCGCTTCGGACGTTGCTCAGCCACTGGAACGAGCGGCTCGCCTTCGAACCGAGCGCCTCGTCCACCGCGCGGTCCCTGGTGGCGCTGCTCCAGGACACCGGAGGACCGATTCTGGAGGAGCCGGACGCCGTCGCGGTCCGCAGGTTCGTTGCGTGTCAGTTCCTGCCGCAGCTGGTCACCAGGCTCGAGACCCTCCAGCGCGAACAGCTCGTGCACTCGAGGACGTACGGAAAGTTCGCCGAATCCATCGAGGTGCTGACCGACGTGAAGGGGCGTGGGCCGTTCGCGATCTCACTCACCGAAGTCACCGCGAGCGACTTCTTGCTGGTGGCCACCGGCACCGGCGGCCTCGAGGGTGAACGGTGGGTCGCCAGCCGAGAAGGAAAGCCGAGGCAGACCGCGAGCGTGTGTTCCGCGCCTGCCGCGCAGGCTGACCGACTCCCGGGCCGGACTGACGAAGAACTCGGCGTGGCGCTCGCGCGGCTGAGCTGGGCCTTTCGTGCGCCGCCGTCCCTCGCAGAGCACGTCGCGCACCTGACGCTGGGGCTGGCCGGGGGGTGGTCGCGGATCGACCTGTCAGGCCTCGACGATGCCCGCCTCGCCACGCTGTTCACGCTGGCGAAGAAGGCGGGTGGTGACCTCGAACGGGTCGTCACGCCCACGGCGAAGCGGCTCGCCGAGGCGCGCTGTCGCTGGGTGCAATCGCGTGCTGCGGACGAGGTGAAGTCCCAGGCACGCATTCTGGCCGACGAGGGAATGGGCATCGTCGCAGGGTCCAGTCCAGACAAGCACTACGACATCACCGTCCAACACGTGAAGGAGCGACTGACGGTGATCGCGAAGGGGAAGGGCCCGATGAAGGACGACGTCATCGTGTCGACACCGGACGGCGACGCGAAGCTCAACGCGAACTTCTGCGTCGGGAAGCGCCTCTCCGACGACGAGTATCGCTGACGTGACGCAGCCACCGCCCGTTCGCCTCCCCGGTGAGCGGGGCCACCAACCGACGCGGCGGTGCGTCGAGGCGGTCGGCGGCGAACGCATCGGGGCGGGACCGGCTGGAACCCCACAGCCCGCTGTGTCCGGTTCCCGAGCGAGTCGAGGCTGCTCCCGGTCACCTTGCTTCCCCGGGGCGTGTCCACGTGTTGACGGAGACCGTCAACCGGTTGACGTCAACGTGTTCACCCAAAACGTCAACAGGTGGACAGCTCCCGGGAGAGCCGCCCCGTCCTGTCCTGGTTTTGCGTGTGGCCCGCCGTCTTCAGTGGTCGAGCGAGGGGCTCAGCCCGCATCGGGTGGCGCGGGCGGAGGCGTCGTCGCAGGGCGCGAGACGATGCTCGAGAGTTGGGGCCCGGGCAGCGGCAAGGTCACCGACTCGCCGTCCTCCTTCGCGCGCCGGAGCAGGCGCAGCGCGAACGCCATCTCACGCAGCACGCGACCCTCGACGCGGTTGGTGTCGGCCGAGTCCTGACCGCGCATCACGGTGAAGGTCCGCTCGTTGGCCTCGCGCAGCGAGTCGGCGAGGGCCGACACCGACGCCAGGAACTCCTCGGTCAGGCCCGCGTCGTTCGCGAGCAGCTCGCCGGTCTCGGTGCGCCGCAGCCGCATCGCCAGCTGCAACAGCCCGGTGATGGTCGACTCGAGCGCGTGCGCGCTGGTGCTCGACTCGTTGCGATCGGTCACTTCCTTCAAGAAGGCCTCGTTGCCGGTGCCCGCCGACACGAGCCCGGTGGCGAGCTTCTTGCGCGCCTTGTTCGCCAGCGCGAAGAGCCCCGCGCGCTCGGTGCGCGCCTCGGTGCCCGACGACGCCTTGTCGCTCTCGACCGCGTCATGCAGCTCGGTCACCAGCGTGCACAGCCAGGCGAGCCGGGATGGTGAGTAGCCGGTGACGGGCTTCTTGAGGGCGGTCGCGACTGCGCCGACGAACCGCTCGGCCTCGGCGAGCACCGCCCCGGCCTTCGTCCGGGTGCCCCATTCCTCGCACTGCTCGTCGGTGAACGCGCCGAGGTACGCACGCCGGTGCCGGGTGTCGAGCGGCGGCAGCGTCTCGAGCAGCTTCATCGCCACGCGGGGAATGCTGGCGGTCTTCGTCGCCGGGGCCTTCTTCGCAGCGGGCTTCTTCACGGTCTTCGTCTTCTTCGCAGCCATGGTGTCCCTCCCTCGAACGGGTGCGGGCGGGACCATAGGGCCCCCCCGCGCCCTCGTCATGACCTTCGAGGCCCCTCAGTCGCGCGTCGAGCAGGTACCGGTTCGAGATGGCCTTGAACGACAGCCGCCCACCCAGCACCGTCGAGCGGCGCTCCTGCTTCGGCCGGTACTCGCCCATGCCCGACGGCGGCGGCGGCTCGTACTTCGTCACGCCGAGGGCGTCGGTGAGGTCGTCTCCGTCGGCGCCGCCCTCGAGCCCGAGCTGCGTGAGCGGCACCAGCAGGCCCTGCGAGAGCGTGCCCCGCAGCCGCAGCGTGCGAATGCGGAACTTCGGCGGGCGCGGCGCCGGCGCGGCGGTGTCCTTCGGCTGCCAGAGCCACGCGAAGGCGCTCGTGTCGGGCGGAACCGAGTCGATCTCGAACTACGCGGCGAGCGCTCCCGGCCGCACCTCGCCCTTCTTCACCACGCCCTGCCAGCCGGCGACGTGGGCCAGCTCGATGCGGTCGGCTCCGGTGATGGGCTCGACCGCGCGAACGGTGACGATGGAGGCGAGCTTTCGTTTCATGGTGCGCGGCCTGACGGAGCCGCCGCTCCCGGGGCTGACTGGCCTCAGCCGCCCACGACGACCTTCCCCACGGCCGCGCGCGACTCGAGGTGCGCCAGCGCGTCGGGGAGCTGCTCGAACGAGAAGCGCCGCGGGTCGATGACGGGCGCGAGGCGCCCCTCGCGGAACATCGCCGAGAGCCGCTCGTGCGCCGCCTGCACCTTCTCGGGCGCGACGAACTTGTACATGCCCCACTGCAGGCCGACGACCGACGCCGTCTTGAGCAGCAGCCGGTTCACCGCGACGGTGGGGATGACGCCGCTGGCGAAGCCGATGACGAGCAGCCGCCCCTCGAAGGCGAGCACCTTCGTCGACTGGTCGAAGGTGGTGCCGCCGATGGGATCGTAGATGACGTCGGCGCCGCGGCCGTCGGTGAGGGCCTTCACCCGCGCCACGAAGTCTTCCGTCCGCGTGTCGATCACCTCGTCGGCACCGCAGGCCTTCGCCACGGCCGTCTTCGCGGGGCCTCCCGCGGTGGCGATGACGCGCGCGCCCAGCGCCTTGCCGAGCTGCACCGCCGCGGTGCCCACGCCGCCCGCGGCGCCGTGCACCAGGAGCGTCTCGCCAGCCTTCAGCCCGGCGCGGTGGTCGAGCGCGAAGAGCGACGTCTGGTACGTGACGTGGAACGCGGCCGCCTGCTCGTCGCTCATGCCCTCGGGCACCTCGAGCAGCAGCGCGTCCGGGAACACGCCCTTCTCGGCGAAGGCGCCGTTCACCCCGTTGACGCAGACGCGCTGGCCGGGCCGGAAGCGGGCGCTCGGGCCCGCGGCCTCGACGACGCCCATGGCCTCCATGCCGGGCACCGCGGGGAGCTCGGGCTTCACCTGGTACGCGCCCGAGATGACGAGCAGGTCGGGGAAGTTGAGGGCCAGCGCGGTGAGCCGCACCAGGCACTCGCCGTCTCCCGGGCTCGGCGTGGGCAGCTCGCGCAGGCGCAAGACGTCACGGAAGGGGCCGAAGGTGTCGAACTGCCAGGCGCGATGACTCGTCACAGGCTCTCTTCTCCCGGGGTCGGCGTGGGCAGCTCGCGCAGGCGCAAGACGTCACGGAAGGGGCCGACGGTGTCGAACTGCCAGGCGCCAAGACTCGTCACAGGCTGCCTTCTCCCTTGGCGGCGGGGCCAGCGGGCGCTCCGCCCTCGGTCGTTCGGGCCTCGCGCGCCGCTTCTTCCTTCGTCGCGCCGACCGCCTCGGCCGACGTCTTCGGCAGCACCAGCGGCTTGCCACCCTCGCTCACCGCGGCGCCGGGGACGTCCCAGTCGAAGGCGCGCATCGGGTCTCCGACGGACTTCGGCGTAGTAGCCCGCAGGTGCGCCCGCACGCGCGCGATGGAGGCCTGCACGCCCTTCGGGTCCGGGTGCCGGGGCAGGGCCTGCACCCAGTACTCGATGGCCTTCTCGCCCTCGCCCTGGTCGGCCTTCAGGCGGCCGAGCTCGACGAGGGCGTGCGGCACCAGCGCCGAGTCGGGGAAGCGCTCGACGAGCTCGCCGTACGCGCGCAGCGCCTCGCTCTTGCGCTCGTCCATCATCGAGAGCGCCTGCCCCTTGAGGTACAGCGCGTCGTCGACCCACACGCTCGTCTCGTACTTGCGGATGACGGTGTCGGCCTCGATGGTGACCTGCTGGTAGTCGCGCAGCTCAAAGTAGAGCGTGGCCACCTCGTAGGCGAGCTCGGCCGACTGCGGCGGGTTGCGCGCGAGCGCGGCGGTGAGCTCGGCGATGGCTGCGCGAATGTCGCGGAACTGGTGACGGAGGAGCGCCGCGAGGTGCAGGCGGCCCTCCATCGTCTCGGGCGCCTCGGGGCACGTCTTGATGAGCTCGCGGTAGACCTCGACGGCGCGCCTGGGGTCCTGGAGCTGGAAGGCGTAGATGTCGGCGGCTCCACGCAGGGCGCGCGCCCGGTACAGCGCCGCCTCTGGAGACGTGTTCCGCTCCAGCGTGTCGAGCGCCAGCTTGTACTCCGAGAGCGCGACGTCGGGCTTGTTCGCGTACAGCGCCGCCCGCGCGGCCTCGAGCTTCGACGGCGCGTCGTTCTTCTGGCACCCCACGGCCGTCACCAGCGCGAGGAGCACCGCGCGGTTCATCGGCAGGTCTCCGGCGTCCACCGCACGCACTGGCCGGCGCGACACTCGAGGCAGCCGTAGAGGCGGTCCTGGTCCATCGTGCAGACGAGCGTGCCCGCCTCGACGAGGCAGTCGGTGCTGCGCGTGCAGACGATGCCGCCGCCGTCAGGGGTCGTCAGGGGCGCCTGCGCCGGGCAGGGGAAGCACCCGCCGAGCACGAGGCCGAAGGTGAGGAGGACTCCGCAACGCATGGACGAGGAGCGCTGTTAGCACGGCTTGCCCCCGCGCCCACCGGGGTGGAAACCTGTGGCCGCCATGCGCTCTCTCCAGACGTCGTGGATGGGGCTGGAAGGGCAAGGGCAACGCGCCCGAGGCCTCTCATGACGTGAGAACCGGGACGGGCGTCGACGCTCCAGTCTCGCGGGCGCGACGGGGTACTCGAAGCCTGACGCGCGGTTGACGCCCCACGCCGTTGGCACCGCGCCTGCTCCGAACGGGCTCGTCGAGCCGCCAGCGGTCGTCGCAGTGGCTCGATCAGGCCTGGACACTCGCGGAGCGGCGTGACGCCGGCTCATCGATGCCACCTGTGCGGTCGGCGACCGGAGCGGGGCGAGGGCGATGACGGGGCGGGCAGGGCGTGGACGACATGATGGGTATTTCCGCTCCGCGTTCGCGGACACGCGGGTGGTGGCTGCCGAGGTGCGGGCGATGGTGCCGCCGCGCTTGTACCGTCAGCTCGACCTCGACCGGGTCGACGTCGTCGGAGCGCGCTACGTCGACGAGCGGCTCGCGACGCCCGAGTCCGACGCGGTCTTTCGCGTGTCGACGGTGTCGAAGGACGCGGAGGTGTTCGTGTTGCTCGAGCACCAGCGCGACGGCGCGCGGCTCATGGCCTGGCGCGTGCTCCGGTACGTCACGCGCTTCTGGGCCGCGCACCTCGCGGCGACCCCGACGCTCGCCGCGCTCCCACCAGTCGTCCCGCTCGTGGTGGCGAACGTTCCCGGCGGCTGGACCGGGCCTCGAACGCTCGAGGGCATCATCGAAGGCTCCCCGGACCTGCTCGACGCGGTGCGGCCCTACCTGCCCCGGCTCGAGCTCGCCATCGACGACCTCTCCACGCTGGACGCGCGGGGTGTGCTGGCGCGTCCCGGCCCGCCCCTGGCGCACCTCGCCTGGTGGCTGCTGAGCCTGTCGACGGACCTGTCCCGCGTGAAGCGCGAAGCCAACCTCATGTACCCAACGGTCTAGGCGGTCCGCGAGACGGCCCCCGAGCATCACCGGCAAGCGCTGGTGTATCTTCGGTCCCTGCCCATGACGACGACCCAACGACGAACGATGGACGAGGTCTTCGAGGTGATGACGATGGAGGAGTACCGCAAGCGGGTACCCTTCCTGCAAGACATCATCCGCGAAGAGGAGCTGCAGAAGGCGCAACGCCGCGGGCAGCGCCGAGGTCTGGCCGAGGGCCGCGCCGAAGGGCGGAAGCGTGGCCTCGAGCATGGGCTCCAGCGCGGTCTGCGGGAGGGGCTGCGGAAGGGGCTGCGGAAGGGGCTCGCCGAGGGCGTTCAGAAGGGGCTCGCTGAGGGGCTTCGGCTCGGCATCGTGGCGCAGTGGGCGGTTCGGTTCGGAAAGCCGCCCGGGCGCACCATCACGGCCCGCCTCGCGCGCGCAGACGTCGAGACGCTCAGGAGCTGGACGCAACGCCTCGTCACGGCCCGTCGGCCGGCCGACGTGTTGGCCTGAGCCAAACCGCCGTCGACTTGCGCGCTCACCAGTGACAGACGGGCGCCTGTCATGAAGCGCATCATCAACGTCTGGACGATCGCGTTCGCCATCGGCGCGCTTGCGCTCACGGCGCTGCCCTTCCTCCAGAAGCGGTTCCTCAAAGCGCCGCCGCCCATCGCCGCGCTCGCGCCCTGGACCCTCAAGACGCTCGACGACGGCCGGCCCATGGGCTCCACGGAGCTCGCAGGCCAGGTCGTGCTCTTTTTCTTCGCGCCGACGCCCTGTGACGCCGCCTGTGTCGATCGGCAGATGCCGTTCGCGCGCGGCGTCGATCATACGGATGACCTCAGCGACCGCATTCGCCACGTCACCATCACGCGCGCCGACAACCAGGGCCTCAAGACGAAGGCGATCGGCCGGTGGCACGTGCTCGCCGGCACCGACGACGAGCTGCGGCCGGTGCTCGCCTCGTTCCACGCGGCGTGGGCGCGCTTCGCGGGCACCGACGCCGGCGTCAGCATCGACGAGCGGCTCTCGCTCCCCGCCGTGGTGCTCGTCGATCAGAACGCAGACGTGCGCGGCTTCTGGCGCGACGACGCCGCCGGCCGAGGCAACGCCATCAACGCCGCGCGCCTGCTCGCCAGGCAGGGTCCTACCCCCTGACCGCGTTTCTTCCTCCACGTGGGGAACACCCGGCGACAGTGGCCGCGTGACGTTTCCTTGCCGACTGGCCACGGGGCCTTTACAGCAGCGCCGCTTCTTTCCGTCGCAGTTCTCCTACTCGCAGACGACACCAGTCCCACCTCACGACGCGTGGGCTTGCTCACCCTCAAGCAGAAGCAATCGATCGCACAAGCCCGAGGCAGAGGCACCGCACGCACGATGAATCGTTCTTGAGAGAGGGTGGCGTTACCGATACACGCGGCCCGCTCGCGAGGCACACGAAACCATGGCTCAGATCTTCCCGAAGTGGTGGAACCAGACTCCCGCATTCGCTCTCGTCGGCACGCTCGTCGGCGGTGGCGCCGCGACGTTCGGCGTCTACTGGTGGGCGTCTCCGATGCACACCGACGTCGGCTACGCGCCCAAACAGCCCGTCGAGTACAGCCACAAGCTGCACGCCGGCGAGATGAACATGGACTGCCGGTATTGCCACGCCTACGTCGAGCGCGGCCCGCACGGCGCCGTGCCTCCGACGCAGACGTGCATGAACTGCCACAGCCAGGTGAAGAAGGACTCGCCCAAGCTGCAGGCGGTGCGCGACTCGTGGGCGTCGGGCAAGTCGGTGCCCTGGGTGCGCATTCACAAGACGCCCGACTTCGCCTACTTCAACCACTCGGCGCACGTCGGCGTTGGCGTCGGTGAGAACCGCGCTGCCATCGGCTGCGAGACCTGCCACGGCCGCATCGACCAGATGGTGGTCGTCGCGCAGAACCAGCCGCTGTCGATGTCGTGGTGCCTCGAGTGCCACTCGAACCCGGCGCCGAACCTGCGGCCCGTCGAGGCGCTGACGGCCATGGGCTACAAGCAGGACCTCACCTGGGCCGAGAAGGCGACGAAGATCGCCGCCACGCTCAACCCGCCCGGGAGCCTGTCGGCCGCCGCGAAGGTCGATGCCGACGGCCACATGAAGACCTACGCCACGGCCGGGTGCTCCGGCTGCCACCGCTAAGTTCAAGCGCCTCGTTCTTTCGAGACCAACGACCATGAAGAAAGACCCCTACGCCCCGATTCGCGACCAGATGAACGAGCCGCCGCAGTACTGGCGCTCCATCGCGCACAAGGAAGGCGACGAGACGCTCAAGGCGGCTGCCGAGAGCGAGTTCCCCACGGGCCTGACGACGCCCGACGGCTTCAACCGGCGTGACGCGCTCAAGATCGGCGCCGCGGCGATGTCGCTCGGCGGGCTCGCGGGCTGCGACATCATTCGCCGGCCGGTCGACGAGATTCACCCGTTCGTGAAGCAGCCGGAGCAGGTCGTTCCCGGCGTGCGCATGTACTACTCGACGGCGGTGCAGCGCTCCGAGGGCGCGCTCGGCCTCATCGTCGAGCAGAACGCGGGCCGCCCGACGAAGATCGAGGGCAACCCGAACCACCCCTCGTCGCTCGGCGCCTCGGACACCTGGGCGCAGGCCGAGGTGCTCCGCCTGTACGACCCGGAGCGCGCGCGGAACCCGAAGAAGGGCTCGGCCGACGCGAAGTGGGACGAGTTCGACGCGGTGCTGAAGGACGTGGCGACGAAGTTCGCCGGCACCCAGGGCGCGGGCCTGGCGCTGGTGGTGGAGGACGAGCTCGGCCCCACGGCGGAGCGCCTGCTCAAGGCCATCGCCGCGAAGCTCCCGCAGGCGAAGATCGTGCGGTGGGATCCGCTCGCGCCCGACAACCAGCACATGGGCGCGCACCTCGCGTTCGGCGCTGGCGCCCGCGTGCACTACGACCTGAAGGACACGAAGGTCATCTTCGGCCTCGACTCGGACTTCCTCGCGAACGGGCCCGATCACCTCAAGCTGGCGCGCCAGTTCGGCACCAGCCGCGCGGTGCACACGCGCGAAGACATCGCGAAGATGAAGCGGCTGTACGTCGCCGAGTCGGTGTTCAGCATCACCGGCACCAACGCCGACCACCGCCTGCGCGTGGCCTCGAGCCAGGGTGTCGACGTGATGAAGGCGCTGGCGAAGGCGCTGGCGGCCAACGGCGTCGACGCGGGCCTGGGCGCGATGGAGCCGGGCGCGCTCCCCGAGGCGTCGACGAAGTTCATCGCGGCGCTGGCGAAGGACCTCGCGGCCAACAAGGGCGCGGCGACGATCTTCGTCGGTGAGCGGCAGCCGGCGGCAGTGCACGCGATGGCCTACGCCATCAACGTGGCGCTCGGTGGCTCGAGCATGACGGTCTCGATGGGTGAGGCGGTCGACCACCCGAGCATGTTCGACCAGCTGACGGCGCTGACGAAGGCGCTCAACGACGGCGCGGTCGACACGCTGGTGCTCGTCGACGTGAACCCCGTCTACACGGCGCCTGGCGCGCTCAAGTTCGGCGACGCGCTCGCGAAGGCCAAGACGTCGATTCACGTCGGGCTCTTCGCCGAAGAGACGGGCGCGAAGGCGACCTGGCACGCGCCGCTCGCGCACTTCCTCGAGTCGTGGGGTGACGCCGAGGGCTGGGACGGCACGGCGAGCCTGGTGCAGCCGCTCATCCTCCCGCTGTTCTCGGGCCGCCCGCTGGTGAGCGTGCTCGCGGCGCTCGCCGGCGAGAGCGAGACGAACGACAAGAAGCAGGTCGAGGCGACCTGGCGCGTGGCGGGCAAGGCGCTCGAGGCCGAGAAGGCCTGGCGCAAGGCGCTCCACGACGGCGTGATTCCCGGGACGGCGCGCAGCGCGGTGGCGCCGACGGTGAAGACCGCCGACATCGCCACGGCGGCGGGCGCGGTGAAGAGCGTGACGCCGGCGAAGGACAGCTACGAGCTCGTCGCGGTGTACGGCCACGCGAAGGACGGCCGCCTCACCAACGTGTCGTGGATCATGGAGCTCCCCGACACCATGTCGAAGCTCGCGTGGGACAACGCGGTCTGCATGAGCCCCGCGCTCGCCAAGGAGCTCGGCGTGCAGAGCCAGGTAAGCCGCAATGGCTACGCGGCTGACGTGGTCGAGCTCACCGCTGGCGGGCGGAGCATCAAGGCGCCCGCGTTCGTGCTGCCGGGTCTGTCGGCGACGACCGCGGTGATGACCATCGGCTACGGCCGGCAGCAGGGTGAGGTCTCGAAGGGCATCGGCTCGGACGTGGGCCCGCTGCTCGACAACGGCCTCAACGTCGTCACGGGCGTGAAGATCGCGAAGACGGGCACGACGCAGACGCTCTGCTCGACGCAGGACCACTTCTCGGTGCCGGCGTCTCCGCTCAAAGAGCTCACCTTCGTCGGCATGCTCGACGAGCCGAAGGACTCGCCGCACCGCGAGCTCGGTCTGAAGGACCGGCCCATCTTCCGCTCCGCGACTGCGAAGCAGTACGAGCAGGACGGGAACTTCGCGCGCAAGGGTGACATTCCCGCCAACCTGCTGGTGCCGTTGAAGACGCCCGAGAAGCAGAAGCCGTCGAAGCCGCTCCAGCCGCACAACGAGGTCACCTACGAGGGCCAGCAGTGGGGCATGGTGATCGACCTGTCGGCGTGCATCGGCTGCAACTTCTGCACGATCGCCTGCCAGGCCGAGAACAACATTCCCTCGGTGGGCCGCGAGCAGGTGCTGCTCGGCCGCGAGATGCACTGGATCCGCATCGACCGGTACTTCACTGGTGACGTCGACTCGCCCACGGCGATCCACCAGCCGGTGGCCTGTCAGCACTGCGAGAACGCGCCGTGCGAGCCGGTGTGCCCGGTGTCGGCGACGGTGCACGACGAAGAGGGCACCAACACGATGGCGTACAACCGCTGCATCGGCACGCGGTACTGCGCCAACAACTGCCCGTACAAGGTGCGGCGCTTCAACTACTTCGACTACACGCACACGGGGAACATCTCGGTGGAGCCGTACTGGAAGGAGCGCATGAAGACGCTCAAGCTCCAGCGGAACCCCGACGTGTCGGTGCGGTACCGCGGCGTGATGGAGAAGTGCACGTACTGCACGCAGCGCATCGAAGAGGCGAAGATCTCGACCAAGCGCAAGGGCGGCGACCGCAAGGCGCTGGCGGACGGCGCGGTGGTGACGGCGTGCCAGCAGGCGTGCCCGACCAACGCCATCACGTTCGGCAACATCAACGATGAGAAGTCGAAGGTGCACGCGCTGAAGGTGAGCGAGCGCAACTACGAGCTGCTGCAGGAACTCAACGTGCGGCCCCGGACGAGCTACCTCGCCCGGGTTCGCAACGAGAACGAGGAGCTGGCCTGATGGGAACGCCAACCGCCACCGTGACGTTGCCGGACGATCCGAAGATTCGCGGCGACATCGTTCTTCCCGAGCAGATCGAGGGTCGCGAGCAGCTCGTTCGCGGCACCCATGACTTCCACTCGATCACCGAGACCGTGTGCAAGGTCAACGAGGCGCCGATTCTCAAGACGCCCAACGGCCTCAAGTTCGGCATCGCCCTCGCGGCGGCCGGTGCCGCCATGTTTGGCGGCTACATCGGCTACCTGTTCTGGGAAGGCCCGGGCATCTGGGGCAACAACAACCCGGTCGGCTGGGCGTGGGACATCGTCAACTTCGTGTTCTGGGTCGGCATCGGCCACGCCGGAACGCTCATCTCGGCGATTCTGTATCTGTTCCGCCAGAAGTGGCGCACGAGCATCAACCGCTTCGCCGAAGCGATGACGATCTTCGCGGTCATCGCGGCCGGCAGCTGCGTGGCGCTCCACACCGGCCGTATCTGGATGGACTACTACCTCTTCCCGGTGCCCAACCAGATGGGCCTGTGGCCGAACTTCCGCAGCCCCCTGGAGTGGGACGTGTTCGCAGTGAACACGTACTTCCTCGTGTCGACGCTGTTCTGGTTCACCGGCCTGGTGCCCGACTTCGCCACGCTGCGCGACCGCACGACGGTGAAGTGGCGCCGGTACTTCTACGGCTTCCTCTCGCTCGGCTGGCGCGGCTCGATGCGCCACTGGGTGACGTACGAGAAGGCGTACCAGATTCTGGCGGCCTTCTCGGCGCCGCTGGTGCTCTCGGTGCACACCATCGTGTCGTTCGACTTCGCCGTCTCGCAGCTGCCTGGCTGGCACACGACGATCGTCCCGCCGTACTTCGTGGCCGGCGCGATCTTCTCGGGCTTCGCCATGGTGCTGACGCTCGCGATTCCGGCGCGTGAGTGGCTCGGCCTGAAGGACATGATCACGATTCGGCACATCGAGAACATGAACAAGATCATCCTGCTGACGGGCACCCTGGTCGGGTACGCCTACGGCATGGAGTTCTTCATGGCCGCGTACTCGGGCAACCAGTACGAGGGCTTCACGTTCCTCAACCGCATGGGCGGCCCGTACTGGTGGTCCTACTGGATCATGATGAGCTGCAACGTGATCACCCCGCAGCTCTTCTGGTTCAAGAAGATCCGCACGAACGTCACCATCACGTTCATTCTCAGCATCTTCGTCAACATCGGCATGTGGTTCGAGCGGTTCGTCATCACGGTGACGTCGCTGCACCGCGACGCGCTGCCGTCGAGCTGGGACTACTTCGTGCCGGTGACCGAGGTGTTCTTCTTCGTGGGCACGTTCGGGCTCTTCTTCTTCCTCTTCCTGCTCTTCGTGCGGTTCTTCCCCGTCATCGCGATGAGCGAGGTGAAGTCGGTGATGCCGCAGGCGAACCCGCACTGGGAAGGCTACGGGCACCTGGCGCCGGGCCACTCGGGTGGCGGCGAGGGCGAGAAGTCGCACGGGCACGGTGAGGCGCCGGCTCCGGTGGGAGGCGTCGTTCCCGCGCCGGCCGTCGCCAGCACGGGCGGAGGTCACTCATGAGCGCCGCGACGAAGAAGCTGTGGGGTGTGCTCGCGCAGTACGAGAACCCCGCGCAGATCTACACGGCCGCGGAGCGCGTGCGTGAGGCGGGCTACCAGAAGTGGGACGCGTGCACGCCGTTCCCGGTGCACGGGCTCGACAAGGCGATGGGCGTGCCGCCGTCGAAGCTTCCCTGGGCGGTGCTGGTGGTCGGCATCACCGGCTCGACGTTCATGCTGTTCTTCCAGTCGTGGGCGATGGGCAACGCGTACCCGTTCATCGTCGGCGGCAAGCCGCTGTTCTCGATGCCGGCCTTCGTGCCCATCTGGTACGAGGTGACGGTTCTGTCGAGCTGCGTGACGGCGTTTCTGGCCAACTGGATCATGAACGGCCTGCCGCAGCCCAGCCACCCGGCGTTCGGCTCGAAGGCGTTCGAGCGCGTCACTGACGACAAGTTCTTCATCATGATCGAGGCCGAAGACCCGCGCTTCGACCTCGAGAAGACCAAGACGCTCCTCAAGGAGGCCGGCGCTTCCCTCGTGGAAGAGCTGGAGGACTGACGACATGCGCAACGTTTTGTGGAGCGGAGTGGTGTGCCTGGTGGGCCTGGTCGGCTGCCGCGGCTGGGAATCGGAGAAGCCTCCGGTTCACCCCAACCCGAACATGGACACCCAGGAGAAGGGCAAGGCGTACCGCAAGGACACGACCGGGCTCTTCGAAGATGGCCGCCTGATGCGGCCGCCCGTCGAGGGCACCGTGGCCATCGGGCAGCTCAACGAGGACGACACCTGGCACAAGGG